>JAYQWA010000006.1:0-81796 GCA_038148755.1 Gammaproteobacteria bacterium | reverse complement strand
CTAATCATGCCGACAGGAGTGTGCAGAGCATGCTGCTGAAAGAGGGTCTATTGCTGATCTTACTGGCTTTGGCTATTTATCTGTTTCTGGCACTTTTTTCTTATTCTCCGGATGATCCGGGCTGGTCGCGTACCGGTGACCCCAATAATATTGCCAATGACGTTGGTGCCAGCGGCGCCTGGGTTGCAGACGTTCTGCTCAATTTGTTTGGCTATTTGTCATATTTAATTCCTGTCATGCTGGCTTACAGGGCTTTTATCCTGTTTCGAGAACGTAAACACACCGATGACTTTTCCTGGTCAATGTTTGCTTTGCGCAGTGCTGGATTTTTATTGACGTTGATTGGCGCAACCACGCTTGCCAATATGCATTTTCTGGCGGACCTGCCAGAATCTGCCGGCGGTATACTGGGCAGTGCACTAACAGGTGTGACCTTACCGGTATTAGATCTGATCGGTTCTACATTACTTTCATTGACCTTTCTCTTTGTTGGAATCACTTTGGCTACCGGTCTGTCCTGGATCAGTGTTGTTGATATGACGGGTAAACTCTGTTTGCAGGTATGGCAGCAGGGCAGTTCAATGTTGCAGAAATGGCGCGAAGAACGCAAAGAAAAGCAGCAGACCCAAACTATTATAAACCGGCGAAAACAGGCTCTGGATACTTTCCAGGAAAAAGAAAAAAGTCGCAAACCAATCAAAATAGCGCCGGTGAAGAAAAAAGCACCGGAACCCAGTAAACGCGTGCAGAAAGAAAAACAGGGCAAGCTTTTTAGTGCGGTTGAGGTAGGTGAACTGCCCCCTATATCACTACTGGATGAATGGGTGGAAAACTTAAGTGCCGGTTATTCAGCTGAAGCGCTGGAAGCCATGTCAAAGTTGCTGGAGATAAAGCTCAAGGATTTCGGCATTGATATTACGGTTGAGGCCATTAATCCCGGACCGGTGATTACACGTTTTGAGGTGCAGCCGGCAGCGGGTGTTAAAGTCAGTCGCATATCAAATCTGGTGAAGGATCTGGCCCGTTCCTTGGCAGTAAGCAGCGTACGTATCGTTGAAGTTATTCCGGGTAAAACAGTTATTGGCATAGAAATACCCAATGAAAGAAAAGAGCTGATTCAGTTAAGCCAGGTGCTGGCGTCCACCGAATTTGATAATGCCAAATCGCCGATCAGTGTGGCTTTAGGGCATGATATTGGTGGTAATCCTGTGGTAGTTGATCTGGCTAAGATGCCACACTTGCTGGTTGCTGGAACGACTGGATCTGGTAAGTCAGTTGGTATCAATGCCATGATTCTGAGTATTTTATTTAAATCCAGTCCAAAGGATGTTCGCCTGATCATGATTGACCCCAAAATGCTTGAGCTTTCAGTTTATGACGGCATTCCGCATTTGTTGACCCCGGTGATTACCGATATGAAAGATGCGGCAAATGGTCTGCGTTGGTGTGTCGCGGAAATGGAAAGGCGCTACAGGCTTATGTCTGCACTCGGGGTAAGGAATCTGGCAGGATTTAATAAAAAGGTCAGTGACGCAGCTAAAGCGGGTGAGTCAATCAGTGATCCTTTATGGAAACCTGATCCTTTGTTGGCTGAAGAAGATCAAAGCCCTGAAAACCTGGAAGAATTGCCGGTAATTGTTGTTATTGTGGATGAATTGGCTGACATGATGATGGTTGTCGGCAAGAAAGTAGAAGAATTAATTGCCCGCATAGCACAAAAGGCCAGGGCAGCAGGCATCCATTTGATTCTGGCTACCCAGCGACCTTCGGTTGATGTCTTGACGGGGCTGATTAAGGCCAATATTCCGACCAGGCTCTCTTTCATGGTGCAATCCAAGGTTGATTCACGGACTATTCTTGGTGAAGGTGGTGCTGAACAACTACTCGGCCATGGTGATATGTTGTTCTTGCCTCCTGGTGGTGGTGTTGCACAGCGTGTGCATGGCGCTTTTGTTGATGATGATGAAGTACACAGAGTGGTTGCAGACTGGAAGAGCCGAGGAGAGCCGCACTATATCGAGAGTATTACGGCTGAATCATCGTCGGATATCCCTGGTTTGAGTGCAATGGGTGATGGTGAGGGTGATGAAGAAAGTGATGCCTTATATGATGAAGCTGTGCGCTTTGTGACAGAATCGCGCAAAGCATCAATTTCCGCAGTACAGCGAAAATTGCGCATAGGCTATAACCGCGCTGCCCGCATGATTGAAACCATGGAGATGGCCGGTGTCGTGACTGAAATGAACAGTAATGGCAGTCGCGAAGTGTTAGCACCACCACCGCCAAAAGATTAATATAATGTTAAATTTCAATAGGATATGGAAATATATTAAAGTAAAATATATTTTAAGAGTCGCTGTTATTTACGTATTTTCCTACCACAGTACAGTGTCATTGGCGCAGGAAAGTGCAGAACCAAGCCCTTTGCAGGAGCTGGGATCAAATCTGGCTGGAACCAGCTCTATTCAGGCAGATGTTGAGCAATTAATTCTTTCCCAGGATGGCAGGGAGATTCAGGCCCTGCAAGCCAGGCTTATCATGCAAAAGCCTGACAAACTTAACTGGCAGGTGATTGAGCCTTATGAGGAGTTGATGATCAGTGACGGAGAATCACTTTGGTATTATGAGCCAGATTTGGAGCAAGTCAGTATTCAGGATTTCCCCGAAGATGTTGAGAATAATCCGATTCTGTTATTAAACGATGATTTACAGGCGATAGCGGATGCCTACGAAGTATCACTGGGTTATGTTGATGAAGAAGTCAGGCAATATGTGCTGCTGCCACTCGCCAGTTCAAGCTCATATGAACGCTTCAGCATGACCTTTGCCGGTCAGGACCTTTTACAGATGCAGTTTGAAACCAGTGTAGGTCAGTTAACCAGCTTTTCTTTTAGCAATATCACGAATAATGCAGATATCGATCCGACTGTATTCGACTTTGCTATTCCCCAGGATGTTGAGATCATAGACAGCAGAAAATCAGTATCACAGTAGAGGCAAGTCTGTGACCGGATCCCTGTTTAGTACCGAACAACCTTATCAACCACTGGCTGCAAGACTGCGACCGCTGAAGCTTGATGAGTTTATTGGGCAGGAGCATATTCTGAGCCCAGGTAAACCGCTGTATGAGGCATTACAAAGCGGCCAGGCGCATTCAATGATTCTGTGGGGGCCTCCGGGAACAGGAAAAACTACGCTGGCTCGTTTGCTGGCCAGTAAAACTGAATCACATTTTCAGGCCTTATCCGCAGTTCTAAGTGGCGTTAAGGATATACGGGCGGCTATAGAGCAGGCACAACTGGTGCGCGATCAGCAGGGTAAAAAATGCATACTATTTGTCGATGAGGTACACCGTTTTAATAAATCTCAACAGGATGCTTTCCTGCCCTATATTGAGGATGGAACGTTTATCTTCATCGGAGCAACGACAGAGAATCCTTCATTTGAATTGAATAATGCCTTGTTGTCCCGAGCCAGAGTTTATGTGCTGAAAAGTCTCAGTCAGCAGGCTCTGTTGGGTATTCTGCAGCAGGCCCTGCAGGATAATGAGCGAGGCCTGGGCGAACAGACACTTGATCTGACAGATTCACAACAAAATGCCTTGGTGCAGTCCGCTGATGGTGATGCCCGACGCTTGCTGAATTTGCTGGAATTAGCTAGCGAGCTCGCAAATGCAGAAAATAATTCCTGTATCAGCGATGATAAATTGAGTCAGATTATCCAGGGGGATACCCGGCGTTTTGATAAAGGCGGCGATGTTTTTTATGAGCAGATATCCGCTTTACATAAAGCCGTAAGGGGTTCTTCTCCAGATGCGGCACTATACTGGTTGTGCCGGATGCTGGATGGTGGCTGTGATCCTATATATATTGCCCGTCGTGTTGTCAGAATGGCCAGCGAAGATATTGGCAATGCTGATCCCAGAGCCCTGGATATTGCACTTGGGGCATGGGATGTGCAGGAAAGACTCGGTAGTCCTGAAGGGGAATTGGCTCTGGCACAGGCGGTTATTTATATGGCCTGTGCAGCAAAAAGTAATGCCAGCTATAAAGCTTTTAAGGCAGCGATAGCCACAGCTCAGGAAGAGGGGAGTCATGAGGTTCCGTTACATATCCGTAACGCCCCAACACAGTTAATGAAGGACATGGATTATGGGGCTGATTACCGCTATGCTCATGACGAGCCAGAAGCCTACATTGCAGGGGAGAACTATTTCCCTGAAGCACTGAAAGATAAACGATTTTATTTTCCTGTGGAAAGAGGACTGGAAGTAAAAATAAAAGAGAAGATGGCTTATTTACGTAAACTTGATAAAGACAGTGAATTTCTCAGATATAAATAAAGCCACTGGAGAAAGCGTTGTAAGACAGGCCTGTTTGTTTTTGCTTTGCTAAGTTAAGTCGAATTAAATAGGTGTTGAAGAGGTAAAAGTATGGCTTATCTGGCTGTTGCTTTGGGTGGAGCGCTAGGCGCACTTGCCCGTTACTGGATGTATAATGCCTGGATAAAGTTGGCAGAAAACGCATTCCCCTATATTACCCTGCTGGTTAATGTCATTGGATCATTGCTGATCGGTATTGCATTTGTGTTATTGGTGGAGCGTAACCTGATCGGACTGGAATGGCGTAATGTGATCACCGTGGGTTTTCTCGGTGCGTTCACGACTTTTTCAACATTCTCGCTGGATGCTTTGGGTCTGCTAGAGCAGGGGCAGATATCACTGGCACTCGTTTATATATTGAGTAGTGTCATAGTTTGTTTGTTGGCGGCCTGGTTAGGGATATCAGTAACAAGATTGCTGGTTTGATAAAGAGTTAAGAAAGATAAAACGATAATAGAGAGAGATTAATGCTGGATCCAAAGCTAGTACGTAGTGAACCTGAGATTGTTGCTGGAAAATTAAGCCAGCGCGGTTTTGTGTTGGATGTGGAGAGAATTAAAGTATTGGAAGAGCAGCGCAAAGCGCTGCAGATAGAGACTGAACAACTACAGAATGAACGCAATATCCGCTCCAAGAATATTGGTAAGGCCAAAGCTGCTGGCGAAGATATTGAGCCTTTATTAAAGGAAGTGGAGTCATTTAAAAATCAGCTGGAAGAAAAAAAACAGGCGCTCAATGAAGTTCAGGATGCCTTCGATACTATTCTCCACGCGATGCCAAATCTGTTGGATGACAAAGTTCCTCCCGGCAAGGATGAAACAGCCAATGTTGAAGTCAGATGCTGGGGAGAGCCCGGGCAATATGATTTTGAAATTAAAGATCATCTGGATTTAGGTGAGCAGTCAGGAGGTCTGGATTTTTCACGGGCAGTAAAAATAACCGGGTCACGTTTTGTCCTGATGCGCGGGGAGATCGCGCGTCTGCATAGGGCATTAATACAGTTCATGCTGAATCTGCATTCTGAACAACATGCTTATACAGAAGTTTATGTGCCGTATATGGTTAATAAAGATACGCTGTTTGGTACCGGGCAGTTACCAAAGTTTGAAGAGGACCTGTTTAAGCTGGAAGGTGAGCAAGAATATTATCTGATTCCAACTGCTGAAGTTCCGGTTACCAATATTACGCGTGATGAAATTATTAACGAGTCTGATTTGCCGTTGAAATATGTTTGCCATACGCCCTGTTTTCGCAGTGAAGCTGGAAGCTATGGTAAGGATACGCGTGGCATGATCAGGCAGCATCAGTTTGAAAAGGTTGAGCTGGTGCAAATAGTGAAGGCTGATGATTCCGAGCGCGCGCATGAAGAATTAACTGCCCATGCCGAAAAAGTATTACAGTTATTAAATCTGCCTTATCGAACCGTTGTACTTTGTGCCGGAGATACCGGTTTTGGCGCCAAACTGACTTATGACATTGAAGTCTGGTTGCCGGGCCAAAACGCTTATCGCGAAATTTCATCCTGCAGTAATTATGGTGATTTTCAGGCACGTAGAATGCAGACTCGTTGGCGTAATGCTGAAAGCGGAAAACCGGAATTAGTGCACACCATAAATGGTTCTGGCTTGGCTGTCGGAAGAACTTTGCTGGCAGTACTTGAAAATTATCAAAATTCCGATGGCAGTGTGACAGTACCGGATGTACTGCGACCTTTTATGGGGCAGGCTGAATCAATTCTTAATAACTAATGGACTATTTGCCTCTTTTTTTTAAGGCGGACAATCGCCGGGTTTTGTTAGTCGGTGGAGGACAGGTAGCTTTACGTAAAGCAAAATTAGTATTGCGTGCCGGCGCAAAGCTGAGGGTTGTAGCTGATGATATTTGCGCCGAGTTGGCAGATATTTTAAAAAATACAGATCATGAAGTATTTGTGCGAACTTATCAACATACTGATCTTGATAAAGTTGCCTTGGTTATTGCAGCGACAGACGATCTGAAATTAAATAGCCAAATTGCACAGGATGCCGATCAGGCAAACATTCCTGTTAATGTAGTTGATCAGCCCGAGTTGTGCTCTTTTATTTTTCCTTCAATTATTGATCGTTCACCTTTAGTGGTAGCTGTTTCAAGTGGTGGTAAATCACCGGTGCTTGCCAGGCTGCTGCGTTCTCGTCTTGAGACTTTTATTCCTTCTGCTTATGGAGAATTAACTGCCTTTCTCGGAAGTTTTAGAAGTAAGGTGAAGTCGAGAATTAATTCTTTATCTGCAAGAATGCGCTTCTGGGAAAATGTGATTAATGGTCCGGTGGCAGAACTTTTACTTGCCGGAAAAGCCGAACAAGCGGAATCTCTTGTCGAAGACATGCTGAATACTATTAATACCGAGGAATTATCACAAGGCGAGGTCTATCTGGTAGGAGCCGGTCCTGGAGATCCTGATTTACTAACCTTTAGAGCGCTCAGGCTTATGCAACAGGCAGATGTTGTGCTTTATGATCGCCTGGTTACACAGGAAATATTGAATATGACAAGGCAGGATGCCGATAAGATTCATGTAGGTAAGCAAAGAGACAGGCATACAATGCCGCAAAGTGAAATCAGCTCACTGCTGGTTTCATTAGCGCAATCTGGAAAACGTGTGCTGCGCTTAAAAGGCGGCGATCCTTTTATTTTTGGCCGGGGCGGTGAAGAAATTGAACAGTTAGCTGTAAAGAAAATTCCATTTCAGGTTGTCCCTGGTATTACAGCTGCAGCAGGCTGTTCAAGTTATGCAGGCATTCCATTGACACATCGTGACTATGCGCAGTCAGTTATTTTTGTAACAGGGCATATGAAAGACAATCGATGTGATTTGAATTGGCAAAATCTAGTCCAGCCTGATCAGACCGTTGTTATTTATATGGGCTTGATTGGCTTACCCTTTATCTGTGAGCAACTAATCAAGCATGGCAGAACGGACACAACGCCTGCTGCCTTGATACAACAGGGAACCACTCCCCAGCAAAAAGTCTATGTCGGAAACTTGCAGACTTTACCGGAAATTATCGATGCAAATAATGTTCAGGCACCAACCCTGATTATCGTGGGGGAGGTTGTTGCTCTGCATGAGAGGCTGAGCTGGAAATGATCAATCTTTTTCGTCTGGCAGGATGCTTCGCCTTATAACAAAAAGTTTTGTTTATTGCCTTGGTTATTAGCTTTGTTTCCCAACTTTTGTGTGTCATGTGAAACCTCTACTTGTTTTTTTACAAGTTCAAACTATAAAAAAATAGCAAACTAAAGTATATACAATAAATATCATATATATTTTCAATACAATTCTATTTAGTTGCTTGAAATTAGGCCTCGTCATATAGTCATGACAATGGAAGCCAAAAATATTAATTCCAATACCTTAGAGAAAACTGCTAAGACATACATAGAAGTCTAGTATTAAAATATAATTATAACAATCCTTTAAGTTGTATTTTTAAAGTAATATATGGAATTTATTGTTGTGATGATAATAGATAGTGCTGGGATATTAAGATTATGAAAATTCGTAAAGCCGAAAGCAAGGATGCCGACATAATTCTAGCCTTAATAAAGGAGTTGGCGATTTATGAGAAAGCGGAACATGAGGTGCAAACCAGTGCTGATGAAATCAGGGAAACACTCTTTGGTAAAAACTGCAAAGCTGCAGCATTAATCGCAGAAACGGATGATAAAGAGGTGGTTGCTTATGCCGTTTATTTTTACAACTATTCCACTTGGCTTGGTAAAAATGGAATTTATCTTGAAGATATTTATGTAACGCCGAAATATCGAAGACATGGCATCGGTAGGGCACTACTACAACAGCTTGCCAGCTTGGCTGTAAAAGAAAACTGCGGACGCTTTGAGTGGGCTGTACTTGACTGGAATACTCCGGCAATTGAATTCTACCAGTCTCTAGGTGCCAAGCCCCAGAATGAATGGACGGTCTATCGATTGAGTGGAAATAAACTGCATGAATTCGCTTTTTCAGAATGAATTTGTGAACCCGCAGCTATTCGAAGCAGAGAACAAAGCATTAAGCGTCATCAATAAGTATCAAGTATAATGCCTGAGTTTCAGCTTGCCTCCTAAAAAATTGAGCAGGAAATAAATGACCGAAGTCAGAACCAGAATTGCACCTTCGCCGACAGGTGACCCCCATGTCGGAACTGCTTATATAGCACTTTTTAATCTTTGCTACGCCCGCCAACATGGTGGCAAGTTCATATTGCGCATAGAAGATACTGATCAGTTGCGCAGCACCCAAAAATCTGAAGATGATATTTTGTCCGCGCTAAGTTGGTTGGGGCTAGACTGGGATGAAGGCCCTGATAAAGGTGGGGCATTTGGGCCTTATCGACAAAGTGAACGTTCTGATATCTATAAAAAACATGTTGAACAACTTTTAAATGATGGGCATGCGTTCCATTGTTTTTGTAGTGTAGAAAGATTAACCGCGCTTCGAGCTCAGCAGATGGCTGATAAAAAAACCTTGGGTTATGACGGTCATTGTCTGCAGCTTAGTGAGGCTGAAAAAGCTGAACTTTTATCGAAAAACCTTCCTCATGTCATTCGGATGAAAGTGCCTGAAACAGGGTGCTGTGTTGTTAAAGATATGTTGCGAGATGACGTTGAGATTGATTGGCAGCAAATTGATATGCAGGTGCTAATGAAATCGGATGGCTTGCCGACGTATCACCTGGCCAATGTTGTCGATGATCATTTAATGCAGATTACCCACGTTATTCGTGGTGAAGAATGGATTAATTCTGCCCCGAAGCATTTATTGTTGTATCAATATTTTGGTTGGGAAGCGCCGCAACTTTGCCATATGCCTTTGTTGCGTAATGCGGACAAAAGCAAATTGAGCAAACGTAAAAATCCAACCAGTATTGGTTATTATCAGCGAATGGGATATTTGCCAGAGGCCCTTTGTAACTATCTGGGTATGATGGGGTGGTCAATGCCGGATGAACGGGAAATGTTTTCACTGCGGGAAATGATTGAGCATTTTGATATTGATCGTGTTTCTCTTGGTGGGCCGGTATTCGATGCAGAGAAACTGAACTGGCTGAACGGTCGATATTTGCGAGAGGTGTTATCTGATGATGAGTTTATGCAGCGTTTTTCACAATGGGCTTTTCATCCGGAGGCATTACGAGCCATCGTGCCGCTAATTAAACAGAGGGTAGAGCGTTTTACCGATATTGCGCCTCTGGCAGCTTTTTTCTTTTCAGGTTTGCCTGAAATTAGCGAGCAGGATTTCACACATAAACAATTAGTTTTGGATGATTCTAAAAAGATTTTACAGTTTCTTGCCTGGCGTATTGAAGAACTGGATGCCTGGCATCGTGATCGTATTGAAAAAGTTTGTATGCAGCTTGCAGAAAATATGAACTTTAAAATTCGTGATTTTTTATTTCCGGTTTTTATCGCCATTACCGGTACCCCGGTATCAACTTCTGTGATAGATGCCATGGCTATTTTAGGGCTGGATATAGTGCGAGCAAGATTAAGGCATGCTATTGAAACATTGGGCGGTGTATCCAAGAAACAAATAAAAAATTTAGAGAAAGAATATCTTTCTTTGTTTAAAAATGATGCTGCATCTTAATATTTCCTTTACTTCTTGACAGGGTGCAGGGTGCTGTCTAGAATGCGCGTCTTTGCTGATTTTGGTCGGCAAATACTCGCAACAGCTGTAATGTTTGTAGGGTAAAAAGCGGGGCCATAGCTCAGCTGGGAGAGCGCAACGCTGGCAGCGTTGAGGTCAGGAGTTCGATCCTCCTTGGCTCCACCACTACAATACAATTTCTGATTGCAAATACCTATGTCCCCTTCGTCTAGAGGCCTAGGACACCGGGTTTTCATCCCGGCAACAGGGGTTCGAACCCCCTAGGGGACGCCATATTCAAGTATTAACCGATAAGTCTTATTGGTTTTATACTTAGTCTGCAAAGGCCAGTGTTATTCGATGTAATACTGGCCTTTTCTTTTTATGCAAGGCGCAGAAGATACTGGTATCTTTTAAAATTCAGCCTTATTTCAAGTGCCGCTACAGGGTGGTTTGTGAGTAAAACATTAGACCTGAAAGAGATTGTCCTGATTGGTGGCGGCCATGCTCATGTCCTATTGATAAAAAAATGGGGGATGAAGCCTTTGTCCGGTGTGCGGGTAAAACTGATTTCACCGCAAGTAAAAACACCCTATTCCGGCATGTTGCCAGGCCTGGTAGCCGGGCATTATCAGCCTGACGATATCTATATTGATTTAAGACTACTCTGCCAGTGGGCGGGTGTTCATTTTATTCAGGATGAAGTAAAGGCTATCAATCAGGGTTTAAAGTCCGTCAGCCTGGCTGTAGGCAGCGAGCTTCCATATGATCTGCTTTCAATTGATATTGGTTCAACACCTGATCACTCCACACCTGGAGTTGAAGAATTTGCTGTGCCAGTTAAACCTATTGCCGAGTTTTATCAGTATTGGCAGCAGAAAAGTTCTTTAATGCAAGAAGAGGAGCAAGCGCAGGAAATTGCCGTGGTGGGAGGAGGTGCAGGAGCGGTTGAAATCATACTGGCAATAGCTCACTTTTTGGAAACGAATACGACCTTGGCAGGAAAAAACAGATATAAATTACTTTATAGAAATGACAACCTGCTACCGGAATATTCTGATGCAGTGATAGAGAAAGTCACGCATGCCTTCAAACAGTTTAATATTGAATGTTACCCGTCTTTTCCGGTGACAAAAGTTGAGAAAAATATTTTACATAGCGCAGGTCATGACAAAGAAAGCTTCGATCTTTTGTTTTGGTGCACGCAGGCAAGTGCAGCAAAGTGGCTTGCAGATAGTGGGCTTAACTGCAACGAAGACGGCTTTGTCCGGATTAATGATTATTTGCAGTTAATAGATGATCCTGATGTCTTTGCTGCAGGAGATATTGCGCATATGGATATGAACCCGCGACCCAAGGCAGGTGTTTATGCGGTCAGGCAGGGGTCGTATTTATATGAAAATCTGAAAAGGCGCGTATTGGGAAAAAACTTGTTGAGGTATAAGCCACAGCGTCATTTTATGAGTCTGCTTGCCCTGGGTGAACACAGAGCGGTGGGTATGCGTTATCCTTTTCCAGCTTTTTCCGGTAAATGGGTGTGGCACTGGAAAGACAGAATTGATCGAAGCTTTATGGCGCAATTCAAGAAACTACCATAAAAACTTTTTTAGATGCACTAAATAAAAATCCCTAGTCAAAATTACTGTTGACCAGGGATTCTGTATTTAGCGGAAGTATTAATTATTTGCTTGGATAGTCTCTGGCGGTCTTGCCTGTATATAACTGGCGAGGTCGACCAATTTTGAATGGGTTACTGATCATTTCATGCCAGTGGGCAACCCATCCCGGTGTTCTGCCTGTAGCAAAAATCACCGTAAAGAGCCCAACAGGAATACCGATGGCTTTTAAAATGATGCCGGAATAGAAATCCACATTTGGATATAAATTTCTTTCTACAAAGTATTCATCTTCTAATGCAATTTTTTCCAGCTTCATGGCAATTTTCAGTAAAGGATCATCTTCCATGCCAAGCTCTGCCAGAACATTCTGACAGGCTTCGCGAAGTACTTTGGCACGTGGATCAAAGTTTTTATAGACCCGGTGACCGAAGCCCATCAAGCGAAAAGGGTCATCTTTGTCTTTAGCGCGTGCAATAAATTTATCAATCTGGGAATCATCGCCGATTTCATTAAGCATTTTTAATACTGCTTCGTTAGCGCCACCATGCGCAGGCCCCCAAAGTGCAGTAATACCCGATGAAATACAGGCATAAGGATTTGCACCTGTTGAGCCGGCTAGCCTTACCGTTGAGGTCGAGGCATTTTGCTCGTGGTCAGCGTGCAGCAGGAATATTTTGTCCATGGCATCAGCGAGAACCGGGCTGACTTCTGTATCTTCACAAGGCGTGCTGAACATCATGTGAAGAAAGTTTTCTGAAAAGCTCAGGCTGTTGTCAGGGTAAACAAAAGGCTGACCGACAGAATATTTGTAGCACATGGCAGCAAGCGTTGGCATCTTAGCAATAACCCGCATGGCAGCATCCATTCGGTGTTCTTCATTGCTGATTTGCAGGTTGTCGTGATAGAAGGCGGAAAGTGCACCAACTACACCAACCATGATGGCCATAGGATGGGCATGGCGGGGGAAACCGTTAAAGAAGCTGTGCATCTGTTCATGCACCATCGTGTGATATTTGATTGCGTTAGTAAATTGTTCTTTTTGTTGCGGGTCAGGCAGTTCGCCGTTTAGAAGGAGGTAGCAGCATTCTAGGAAATCAGATTTTTCAGCAAGCTGTTCAATAGGGTAACCGCGGTAAAGTAGTACACCCTTATCACCATCAATATAGGTGATTTTCGATTCGCACGAAGCGGTAGACATAAAACCCGGATCAAAAGTGAATATACCTTTTCCTGCAAGACTGCTTACATCAATTACGTCTGCACCGGTTGTGCCCTCATAAACGGGTAATTCAAGTGTTTCGCTAATGCCATCAACTGACAACTGAGCTTTTTTCTCAGCCATAAGGACTCCTGTTAAGAGAATTTCATGTTTGAAAGGTGTTCTTTATAGAGGCCACCACTACGGAGGATCCACACTATCTTCTGATAATTATTTTGTCAAATTAACATTGCCATTATATGTAAATTTTTATCTGATCTTCCTCAAATTTTAGTCAATTTAAATAAATAAAAAAGCTTCATAAGCCTGTTGATTAAAGGGGCTGAAGAGTCTAATATGCACTCGTTTTATTAACCCTAGGGTTATGATAATAAAAGACTATCAAATGCTTAAATCTGATAGTTATTTAAATTTTATCACTGCAGAGGTTGTTGACTAGTGAAAGATAAGCGACCAGTAAATCTAGATATATCCACCATCAGCCTGCCTTTGGCAGCCTATACTTCCATCACTCATCGTATATCAGGCGTTATCGTTTTTGTCGGTATTGCTCTACTGCTTTGGATATTTGATATGTCACTTGGCAGCGAGAGCGGTTTCAACCAGTTAAAAGAAGTAGCCAACGGCTTTATTTTCAAGCTGATACTCTGGGGCATCCTATCTGCTTTGGCCTATCACATGGTTGCTGGTATCAAGCATTTGCTTATGGACTTTGGCCTGGGAGAAACTAAGGAAGCGGCACCCGTAGGCGCCAAAATTACAATTGTAGTGAGCCTTGTTCTCATTATCGCTTTAGGAGTCTGGATATGGTAACTAATGTCACAAGCTTTGGCCGAAGCGGTTTATATGATTGGGTAGTACAGAGAGTCTCAGCGGTTATCTTACTGCTCTATATTTTATTTCTTGCCTTCATCTTTATTACAAGACCGGATATGCAATATCAGGAATGGCGGGCTCTGTTTGCCAGCAATCCGGTTCGGATTTTCACCTTGATTGCGCTCTTGTCACTTTGTGCCCATGCCTGGATTGGTATGTGGACTATTGCGACTGATTACCTGACTTCAAAAATGTTGGGCGCCAGTGCCAATAAAGTGCGTTTTGTCTTTGAATTGCTGTGCCTGGTCGTCCTGTTAGTTTACGTTGTCTGGGGCGTACAGATTTTATGGAGTATTTAAACCGTGTCTAAAATCAGAACACTTTCATTTGATGCAGTAATTGTTGGTGGTGGCGGATCTGGTATGCGTGCAGCTCTGCAGCTGGCGCAATCCGGTTATAACACTGCTGTTATTTCAAAAGTTTTTCCAACCCGTTCGCATACCGTGTCTGCCCAGGGGGGTATTACCTGTGCGATTGCCAGTGAAGATCCCAATGATGATTGGCGCTGGCATATGTACGATACAGTTAAAGGCTCTGATTATATCGGTGATCAGGATGCCATTGAGTATATGTGTAGCGAAGGGCCGCAAGCTGTTTTTGAACTCGAGCACATGGGCTTGCCATTCTCGAGAAATGACAATGGCCGTATCTATCAGCGTCCATTTGGAGGTCAGTCAAAAGATTATGGCAAGGGTGGTCAGGCTGCCAGAACCTGTGCTGCTGCTGACAGGACTGGCCATGCTCTACTGCATACTCTTTATCAAAATAATTTGAAAAATAATACCGCATTTTTTAATGAGTGGTTCGCTACTGATATTGTTAAAAATCAGGACGGAGTTGTCGTGGGCGTCAGCGCAATCTGCATTGAGACCGGCGAGATTGTATACATTAAATCCAAGGCGACTGTTTTTGCTACCGGCGGAGCGGGTCGTATTTATGCATCAACTACCAATGCCCTTATAAATACAGGTGATGGTGTTGGTATGGCTTTGCGGGCAGGATTTCCGGTGCAAGATATTGAGATGTGGCAATTCCACCCAACCGGGATACATGGCGCTGGTACGCTTGTTACAGAGGGGTGCCGTGGTGAAGGTGGTTATCTGATTAATAAAGATGGTGAACGCTTTATGGAGCGCTATGCACCTAATGCCAAAGATCTGGCTGGGCGTGATGTGGTTGCTCGTTCCATGGTGCTAGAGATATTGGAAGGTCGCGGTGTTGGTCCTGAAGCAGATCATGTTTTATTAAAACTGGATCATTTAGGTGAGAAAACCCTGAACGCCAAGTTGCCAGGCATTCTCGAATTATCTCGTACCTTTGCTCATGTAGATCCGGTAAAAGAACCGATTCCTGTCATACCAACCTGCCATTACATGATGGGCGGCATTCCAACCAATGTGCATGGCCAGGCATTGACCCAGGATGCACAGGGTAACGACAAAATTATTGAAGGCTTGTTTGCCGTGGGCGAAGCAGCCTGTGTATCTGTCCATGGCGCTAACCGCCTGGGTGGAAACTCTTTATTGGATCTTGTTGTCTTTGGCCGTGCTGCGGGTATTCACATTGAAAAAATGTTGAGCCAGGGCGTTGAAATGCGTGATGCCTCGGAAACAGATATTGAACAGAGTTTACAGCGTTTAAATCGTTTGAATGAAAGCTCTTCTGGTGAAAAAGTGCCTGAATTACGCAAAGAATTACAGGGCATTATGCAAAATCATTTTGGTGTTTTCAGGCGTGGTGACTTTATGCGTGAAGGGATAGAAAAACTGTCTGCCTTGCGTGAACGAATTGCTAATCTGCATCTGGAAGACAAGAGTCAGGCTTTTAATACCGCCCGTATTGAAGCCCTAGAGCTTGGAAATTTATTTGAAGTAGCGGAAGCAACAGCTATATCCGCAGAAAGAAGGGAAGAGAGCCGGGGTGCGCATGCGCGTGAAGATTTTACAGAGCGTGATGATAAAAACTGGCTTTGTCATTCTCTTTATATGCCAGACAGCAAGGTGCTTTCAAAACGTGGAGTAAATTTCACTCCTGTTACTGTGCCGACTTTTGAACCTAAAGTTCGGACTTATTGATAAGATTCTTACTACAAAAAGATAGGTGACATATCGTGCAAGTCAGTGTTTATCGTTATAACCCGGAAACAGATTTAAAGCCCTATATGCAGGATGTGGAGATTGAGCTGCCTGATGGTAAAGATCTGATGGTGCTGGATGTTCTGCATCTGGTTAAAAATCAGGATGCCAGCGTCGCATATCGTCGATCCTGCCGTGAGGGTGTTTGTGGTTCAGATGGCATCAATATGAATGGTAAAAATGGTTTGGCCTGTATTACGCCAGTATCTACTGTTATCAAAAACAATAAGCTGGTTTTGCGTCCATTGCCTGGTTTGCCAGTCATTCGCGATCTGGTTGTTGATATGAGCGCTTTTTACAAGCAGTATGAAAAAATTAAACCCTATCTGCAAAATGATGAACCACCACCGGCTGTTGAACGTCTGCAATCACCGGAAGATAGAGCGAAACTCGATGGCTTATATGAGTGTATTCTTTGCGCCTGCTGTTCAACAAACTGTCCTTCTTTCTGGTGGAATCCGGATAAATTTGTAGGTCCGGCAGGCTTGCTGCAAGCCTATCGTTTTCTGGCAGATAGCCGGGATACTCATACCGATGAAAGACTGTCAGATTTGGAAGACCCTTTTAGTGTCTTCAGGTGTCGAGGAATCATGAACTGTGTTGCAGTTTGTCCAAAAGGCTTAAATCCTACTCGTGCAATTGGTCATATCCGGTCCATGTTGATGGAACGCGCCACTTGAGCTAAAGGGAAGAGTTGAAGGAAAGGCTATGTCCAATACTGAAAATTTTCGTGAGCTGATGCTTGCTTCCAGTCATATCTCTGGCGCTAACCTGGAATATATTGAAGAGCTTTATGAAGCCTACCTGGCGGATCCGGCTTCTGTTTCTGAGCAATGGCAAAAATATTTCAACGATCTTCCCTATGTTAATGGCAAAGATCATGCTCAGGTGGAAGTTTCGCTTTCAGCTATTGAAAAACAGTTTGAAGGCCTGCCTCGACGTGGTATTGCATCGATTGCCATGCCAGTCGCGGCCGATCATCAACAGGTTTCGGTAATACATGAAGCTAAACAGGTTAATGTCGTTCAGCTCATCAGCTCTTACAGGGTAAGAGGGCATCAACAGGCCAAACTCGATCCTTTAGGGATTATGCATCGGGAAGAAGTACCGGATTTGAAACTGGATTTTCATCATTTATCTGCGACAGACCTGAATACCACTTTTAAAACGCAACCTTTATTTGTGCCTCAAAGTGAAGCCAAACTTGCCGATATTATTGCAGTGCTGGAAAGTATTTACTGTAATTCCATTGGTTATGAGTTTATGGGTATTGTGGATTTAGAACAGAAGCAATGGATTCAACGCCGTATTGAAAGTAATTCAGGAAATTTTGGCTTTCCTGATGAAACAAGGTTGCACATTCTGGAGCGCTTAAGTGCCGCTGAAGGTCTTGAGAAACATTTAGATTCAAAATATCCAGGAACGAAACGTTTTGGACTGGAGGGCGGTGAGAGTCTTATTCATGCTGTCGATGACATTATTCAGCGCGCTGGTGAACATGGTGCAAAAGAAATTGTAATAAGCATGGCGCACCGTGGACGTCTGAATGTACTGGTAAATACTTTAGGTAAGAACCCTTCAGACCTGTTCAATGAATTTGAAGGAAAAGCTATTTATAGTGGTTCCGGTGATGTGAAATACCATCAGGGTTTTTCTTCCAATGTCATGACGCCTGGTGGCGAAGTGCATTGCAGCATGGGTTTTAATCCCTCGCATCTTGAAATTGGCTCTCCTGTGATCACTGGGTCGGTAAGAGCACGTCAGGATCGCCGTAAAGATCCTATTGGTGAAACTGTTCTGCCTTTGTGTATTCACGGTGATGCTGCTTTTGCTGGTCAAGGCGTTGTCATGGAAACCTTGCAGATGTCTCAAACCAGAGGGTATGGGACAGGCGGCACGGTGCACATTATCATTAATAATCAGGTTGGCTTTACGACCAGTCGGCAGGATGATGCTCGCTCAACAGAATACTGTACCGATGTGGCTAAAATGGTGCAGGCGCCTATTTTCCATGTGAATGGCGATGATCCTGAAGCTGTGTTATTTGTAACTCAGCTCGCGTTGGATTTCCGAAACAAATTCAGAAAAGACGTGGTCGTTGATTTAATTTGTTACAGGCGTCGTGGGCACAATGAAACAGATGAGCCTTCTGCAACCCAGCCACTTATGTATGACGTTATTAAAAAACAGCCAACGACTCGTACACTTTATGCAAAAAAACTAATTGCTGAAGGTTTGATTTCTCAAGCAGAAGCTGACGAAATGAATACTAGTTATCGTAAAGCTTTAGATGAAGGAACGCATGTCGTTAAAAGTCTAGTACATGCTCCTAATACAGCGCTTTTTGTTGATTGGCGTCCGTATCTTGGTCATGACACAGACATGAAATGTGATACGACCATTAATTTAGATAAGCTGAAAGAGCTTGCTCATAAATTAGTAGAGATTCCTGAAGGATTTAAGGTCAACAGGCAGGTAGCAAAAGTACTGGAATCGAGAGCTGCCATGGCAAATGGGGAGCAGCCTTTTGACTGGGGCGGAGCAGAACTTCTTGCCTATGCCAGCTTGGTAGATAATAACTATAAAGTTCGTCTTACTGGCCAGGATGTGGGACGTGGCACCTTTTCTCATCGACATGCGGTTTTATATGATCAAGTGACCGGCGAACCTTATGTGCCTCTAAGTTTCATCTCGGAATCTCAACGCAAATTCGTCATTTATGATTCATTACTGTCTGAAGAAGCGGTGCTTGCTTTTGAATATGGTTATGCCACTACGCGCCCTGATGCTTTGGTCATTTGGGAAGCACAATTTGGTGATTTCGCTAATGGTGCCCAGGTGGTTATTGATCAGTTCGTAAGTAGCGGTGAAATAAAATGGGAAAGGTTATGTGGCCTTACTATGTTTTTGCCTCATGGTTACGAAGGACAGGGACCTGAGCACTCTTCTGCGCGTCTGGAAAGATTTTTGCAGCTTTGTGCAGAAGGCAATATTCAGGTTTGTGTTCCAACAAACCCGGCGCAGATTTTTCACATGTTACGCAGACAAATGATGCGCCCCCTGAGAAAGCCCTTGGTGGTAATGACCCCAAAAAGCCTGTTAAGGCATAAAGAAGCCATTTCCAGTTATGAGGATTTGGCAAATGGTCGCTTTCACAGAGTGTTGCGAGAAACTGATGATATTGATCCAAAAAAAGTCACGCGGGCGATTATGTGTAGCGGCAAGGTTTATTATGAATTACGTGCCAAACGTCGGGAAGAAGGGCTTGAGCATGTGGCTATTCTGCGTTTGGAACAGTTGTATCCTTTTCCGGAAGACACCCTGCATAAAATGCTGACACCCTATGAAAACTTAAAAGAAGCGATCTGGTGTCAGGAAGAACCTCAAAACATGGGTGCCTGGTACCCGAGTCAGCATCACATGAAAAATGTATTAAGGAGACTTAATCCGGAGTTGGTATTGACTTATGCGGGCAGGGATCTATCTGCTTCACCAGCCGCCGGCTATACAGCCTTGCATGTTGCGCAGCAAGAAAAATTGGTGCTCGATGCTCTGGGTCTCAGTAAAGACGACTGATTAATCAATTCAGCCTTTAAGTGTAAAAAGGAAAAATCATGGCTATTGAAATTAAAGCTCCAACACTTCCAGAATCTGTGCCCGACGGCACCATTGCAACCTGGTATAAAAAGGAAGGTGAAGCTGTTGCTCGTGATGAGCTTCTGGTTGATATTGAAACGGATAAAGTTTTGCTGGAAGTTGTTGCACCGGACAATGGAGTCTTGCAAAGCATTAATAAAGCTGAAGGTGACACCATAGTCAGTAACGAATTACTGGCTCTGTTCGAAGCTGGAGCAACAGCCAGTGCTGCACCTGAAGCAAAATCGGAACCTGCTGTATCTCAAGTGGTAGAAGATAACAGTAATGTCGAAGTGCTGATGAGTCCGGCAGCAAAAAAACTGGTAGAGGAGCATTCTCTGAGTCCAAATGATATTGCTAGTACTGGTAAAGATGGACGTATTACCAAAGAAGATGTCTTGAAACATTTGGAAGGTGCCTCTGTAAAAGGAAATGAAGTGCCAGCGGCAAGCTCTGATGCTTCAGTGGAGCCAGTAGCGTCACCAATAGCAAATGGCCCCAGAGCAGAAGAACGTGTACCAATGACCCGGTTACGAGCTAAAGTAGCTGAACGTTTACTGGAAGCAACGAATACAACTGCCATGCTGACAACTTTTAATGAAGTCAACATG
This sequence comes from Gammaproteobacteria bacterium, assembly GCA_038148755.1. Lineage (GTDB taxonomy): Bacteria > Pseudomonadota > Gammaproteobacteria > Pseudomonadales > Pseudohongiellaceae > UBA5109. Next base: position 61,690 of record JAYQWA010000006.1, on the reverse strand, counting down.
CAGCCGGTCATGGAGCTTCGTAATAAATATAAAGACATGTTTGAGAAGAAACATGATGGCGTCCGGTTAGGCTTCATGTCCTTTTTTGTGCGGGCGAGCATAGAGGCGCTAAAGCAATTTCCCGCAGTGAATGCGTCGATTGATGGTAGCGATATTATTTATCACGGCTACCAGGATATCGGTGTCGCTGTCTCTTCACCACGGGGGCTTGTTGTTCCTGTCCTTAGAGATGCAGATGCAATGAGTCTTGCCGCAATAGAAAAAAATATCAGGGACTATGGTCTTAAAGCTCGAGATGGCAAATTATCTATAGAAGAGATGACTGGTGGTACTTTTACTATTTCTAATGGCGGGATATTTGGTTCCCTGTTGTCAACGCCTATATTAAATCCGCCACAAACAGCTATTCTAGGCATGCACAAAATTCAGGAACGTCCGATGGCCGTCGATGGCGAAGTTAAAATACTGCCAATGATGTATTTAGCCTTGTCCTATGATCATCGGATGATTGATGGGAAAGAAGCTGTGCAATTTTTGGTTACAATAAAAGAATTGCTAGAAGATCCAGCCAGAATTCTTCTTGAAGTCTAATTAAAAAAATAGGAAAACTGATGTCAGCAGATTATGACGTAATTGTAATAGGAGCAGGTCCAGCGGGGTATGTTGCAGCTATCCGTGCAGCTCAGTTAGGTTTTAATACCGCCTGTATCGAAAAATGGCTGGATAAAGATAACAAGCCGGTTTTTGGTGGCACTTGTCTTAATGTTGGATGTATCCCTTCCAAAGCCTTGCTGGATTCCTCACATAAATATCTTGAAGCGAAACATGACTTTGAATCACATGGTATTGGCACAGGTGCAATAAAAATTGATGTGCCAGCGATGATTCAACGCAAGGAAAAAGTTGTAAAACAGATGGCTGGCGGGATTGGTGGTTTATTCCAAGCCAATAAAGTGACGCCTATTTCCGGCACAGGAAAGTTACTGAAAGATAAGAAAGTGGAAGTGACATCACATGATGGCAAGACTCAGACTTTGTCTGCGACGCATGTGATTATTGCGGCCGGTTCTGTACCTATTGAAATACCTCCAACACCTTTGCAAGACGGCATTATCGTTGACTCCACTGGGGCACTGGAATTTCAGAGTGTACCCAAACGTCTTGGCGTGATTGGAGCAGGGGTTATCGGTCTTGAGTTAGGTTCGGTATGGTCGAGGCTTGGTTCCGAAGTAGTGGTTCTGGAAGCTACGGAAAAATTCTTACCGATGGTTGATCAGCAGATCGCCAAAGAAGGGCAGAAAATTCTCACTAAACAGGGGCTTGATATCAGACTAGGTGCCAAGGTGACAGGTAGTCAAGTCAAAAAAGGCAAATCACCGACGGTCACAGTGCAATATACGGATAAAGACGGGGAGCAGGAAATCACCTTTGACAAGCTAATTGTTTGCGTGGGAAGGAAGCCTTATACCGAAGGTTTGCTGTCTGATGATTGTGGTATTGAAAAAGATGAGCGCGGTTTTATAAAGGTCAATGACTCTTGTGCGACAAACATAGAAGGTGTCTATGCGGTTGGTGATGTGGTGCGTGGGCCTATGCTGGCGCATAAAGGATCTGAAGAAGGGGTCATGGTGGCTGAAGTTATTGCTGGTCAGAAAGCCGCAATGAATTATGATCTGATACCTTCAGTTATATATACCCACCCTGAAATTGCTTCCGTAGGGAAAACGGAAGAGCAGTTAAAAGCCGAAGGTACTGATTATAAAGTAGGAACTTTTCCCTTTCTTGCAGTTGGCCGCGCGGTAGCCGCCAACGACTCTGATGGTATGGTGAAGATGTTGGCAGATGCTAAAACGGATCGGGTTCTGGGTTGTCATATTATTGGTCCCTCAGCAGCAGATCTGGTGCAGTTGGTTACCGTTGCCATGGAATTCAGTACCAGTGCAGAAGATATTGGTATGACAGTATTCTCGCATCCGGCATTAAGTGAAGCAGTGCATGAAGCAGCGTTGGCGGTTAATGGGCACGCGATTCATATGCCGAACCGCAAAAGAAAATAAAACGCAAAAAGTTAAGTAAAAAGTTAACTAAAAAGATAGGTAAGTAGGAGAAAATAGCAAGAGCGGCTGCCTAACTCAGGCAAACAAATATCTTTTGTTTGCGTCTGCTCTGTTCAACTCAATGAGGATATTTTTTAAATGAATTTACATGAGTATCAGGCAAAACAGCTTTTTGCCGAATATGGTTTGCCTGTATCTGTAGGCTTTGCCTGCGAAACCCCTGCGGAAGCTGCTGCGGCTGCGGATAAAATAGGTGGCAATGAGTGGGTGGTAAAAGCTCAGGTCCATGCAGGAGGAAGGGGTAAAGCTGGTGGCGTAAAACTGGTTTCCAGCAAAGAGGAAATAAAAGCCTTCGCCGAGAAATGGTTAGGCAAAAATCTGGTTACTTATCAAACCGATAAAAATGGACAACCCGTTAGTAAAATTTTAGTTGAGGCCTGTACGGATATTGATCAGGAGCTTTATCTGGGTGCTGTTGTGGACCGTTCATCCAGACGTATTGTGTTTATGGCTTCTACTGAAGGTGGGGTCGAGATAGAAAAAGTTGCCGAGGAAACACCTGAACTTATTTTAAAAGCTACGATTGATCCTTTGGTCGGCGCCCAGCCTTATCAAGCTAGGGAACTGGCCTTTAAACTGGGCCTGAATGCAGACCAAGTTAAGCAATTCACGAAAATATTTCTTGGGTTGGCGAAAATTTTTGAAGACTGTGATCTGGCTCTATTGGAAATTAACCCATTAGTCATTACTAAAGAAGGTAATCTGCATTGTCTGGATGCGAAATTAAATATTGATGGTAATGCTTTATACAGGCAGCCAAAAATCAAAGAAATGCATGATCCTTCACAGGAAGATGAGAGAGAAGCACAGGCTGCAGTTTGGGAGCTGAATTATGTTGCCCTGGAAGGCAATATAGGCTGTATGGTGAATGGTGCTGGTTTAGCTATGGGCACCATGGATATCGTCAAGCTCCACGGTGGGCAGCCAGCAAATTTTCTTGATGTAGGTGGTGGAGCCACCAAGGAAAGAGTGTCAGAAGCATTCAAAATCATATTGTCCGATGACAATGTCAAAGCCGTTCTGGTTAACATATTTGGCGGGATAGTACGCTGTGACTTGATTGCAGAAGGCGTTATTGGTGCGGTTGAAGAAGTTGGGGTAAAAGTACCAGTGGTGGTCAGGTTAGAAGGTAATAATGCAGAGCTTGGAACAAAAGTGCTGGCAGAAAGTGGCTTGAATATTATTGCTGCGACGAGCCTTACTGATGCTGCTGAGCAGGTAGTCAAAGCAGCGGAGGGCAAGTAATGAGCATTTTGTTAAATAAAGAGACTAAAGTTATTTGTCAGGGCTTCACAGGCTCACAGGGAACCTATCATTCAGAGCAGGCAATTGAGTATGGCACACGAATGGTTGGCGGTGTTACTCCAGGCAAAGGTGGTCAAATCCATCTGGGGCTGCCGGTATTTAATACAGTTTCGGATGCAGTTGCAGAGACTGGTGCGGAAGCATCTGTCATTTATGTACCAGCGCCTTTTTGCAAAGACTCTATTCTGGAAGCTGTGTCTGCCGGGATTAAGCTAATAGTTTGTATTACTGAGGGTATTCCAACTCTGGATATGCTTGACGTAAAAGTAGCCTGTGATCGTGAGCAGGTTCGTTTAATTGGTCCTAACTGTCCAGGCATTATAACGCCTGGAGAATCCAAGATTGGCATCATGCCCGGCCATATACATTTGCCTGGGAAAGTAGGCATTGTATCAAGGTCAGGGACATTGACTTATGAAGCTGTTAAGCAAACTACAGATGCCGGCTTTGGACAGTCGACCTGTGTTGGCATTGGTGGAGACCCAATACCCGGCTCAAGTTTTATTGATATTTTGAGTTTGCTTGAAAAAGACGACCAAACTGAAGCGATAGTGATGATTGGTGAGATTGGAGGTACTGCTGAAGAAGAAGCATCTGCCTTTATTAAAGAGCATGTAAGTAAGCCAGTTGTCTCTTATATAGCTGGCGTTACGGCTCCTCCAGGCAAGCGTATGGGGCATGCTGGTGCAATTATTTCTGGGGGCAAGGGGACTGCGGATGAAAAATTTGCAGCCTTGAATGATGCTGGCGTGACAACCGTTAGAAGTCTGGCGGAAATAGGTGATGGTCTTAGGGCAGCAGCTGCTTGGTAAAGCAGGCTTAAAATATCTCAATAAACTGTCAATTTTTAGCTATTTATTGTTTCAATATGCCATCACTATTTGTTATGCTCCGCACCTCTGCTATGCTAAAGCAGAGGTGCAAAAACAATTTAAATAGATTTTAATGGCGGCATGAAATAAGTATTTAAAATAATCTTATCGCCATTCAGGGTAAAAAAAAGTTTCTTATATTTATAAATAAATGGGATGACTCATGAAATACCAACGTTTTAAGAAGCAAATGTATGCTTCATTACTGGTAGCTCCAGTACTTCTTAATATTGGGCCACTTTCGGCACAAGATACCGTGATAGACACCAGTATTCTGGATGAAATTTCTGCTCAGTCCGCAGAAATTTTTGCAATGGGTGCGGAAATGCAGGTTCAGATCAACCAATTGTCTGATGAAGCTTCAGAATTGACATTTGAGTTCAGAGAGCAGGCAAAACTCGTAGATGGTCTGGAAATTTATAATGCTGGTATGCGACGAACAATTGCCCAGCAGGAAAGAACGATTGCCGAGTATGATGAGTCGATTGCTCAGGCAGCAGAACTACAGCGCCAGATTGCGCCTTTAATGGAAAGAATGATGGTGGCTCTGGAGCAATTTGTTGCGTTGGATATTCCTTTCCAGATTGAGGAAAGACAGGCACGTCTGAATACAATACGAAATACTTTTGATGACTCCAGTGTAAATGTAGCGGAGAAATTCCGCTTGGTATTGCAGGCCTATCAAATTGAGAGCGCTTATGGCCGAAGCGTGGATCACTACACTGATACGCTCGAAATAGGTGGAGTAGAGCGTGATGTAGATATACTTAAAGTTGGTCGTGTTGCCTTGCTATATCAGACAAGTGATCAAAGTTCCACCGGAGTCTGGGATAAAAGCACTAATCAGTGGGTAGCTCTGGATGATGAGTATAGACGTCCTATAGCCTTAGGTATTCGTATGGCCCAAGATTTAGAAACAACCCAATTATTAGATTTACCGATCGCAGCACCGGAGTAAGAACATGAAATTAATAAAAACATTTGGTTTAACATTGGCTTCGGCGGCTATTTGCTTGACCTCGTTTCAGTCTGTAGCTCAGGAATCTGATCCAAGAAGCCTTGATGAATTATTGCAATTAGTTGAAAACGCCAGCTTAACTGAAACTCAGGAGCAGCGTGACCGTATAGCTCGATTTGAGAGCAACGTTAATCAGCGTCAGCAAATGCTAAATGATGTTGTTGCGGCACGCGAAGAAGAAGAAGCAATAAGTGCGCAACTTGAAGCTACTTATGATGAAAATGAAATCATCAAAGCCCAGCGTAATGAGACATTACAAGAGCGTATTGGGGATTTAGAAGAGTTGTTTGGAACAATTGCAGGTGTAGTTGGTGATACTCGTAGTAATTTTGAGCAGTCTCTCATCAGTGCTCAGTTTACTGGTCGTGAAGAATTTCTGACAGAACTTGCTGGTATTATGGCAAGTGACTCTCAGCTTCCCAGCATTGAAGAGCTAGAGCGTCTTTGGTTCTTCTTACAGCAGGAAATGACTGAGTCTGGTCGAATTGTGAAGTTTGATGCGTTGGTTGCTGGTGCGGATGGTAGTCAAAGTAATCGTGAAGTCGTCAGGGTTGGTTCCTATAACATTGTTTCAGATGGAGAATATCTCGAATATGATTCCTCAACGGGTCGATTGAGTGTTTTGCCCGCACAGCCTTCTGGCGGAACCTTTAATCCAAGCCTTTATCAAAATGCTTCATTAGAACTCCAGAATTCTACTTCTGGCTTTACCAGAGTGGGTATTGACCCAACAGGTCCTACTGGTGGTTCTTATCTTGCTGCATTAATCAGCAGTCCTGATTTTCAAACCCGTTATGGTGAACAGGGTGGTACGATCGGATCGATCATTATTGTGGTTGGTGTTATCGCAATGCTTTTTGCCATTTACAAAATGATCTACCTTACTATCGTTGGTGCAAAAGTTAATTCTCAGCTGAAAAATACAGCTAAACCCAATAAGAGCAACCCTCTGGGTCGTGTGTTGATGGTTTATGAGAATGACAAAACCATGGATATTGAGACTCTGGAACTGAAATTGGGAGAAGCTATTCTTCAAGAAACTCCGGCTCTGGAAAGATTCCTGACTTTAGTGAAAATTATTTCCACCGTTGCTCCTTTGATGGGATTGTTGGGTACGGTTACCGGTATGATTGAAGTGTTCCAGCAGATTACTCTGTTTGGTACAGGTGATCCGCAGATTATGGCGGGTGGTATTTCTGGCGCTCTGGTAACTACTGTACTAGGTATTTCAGTTGCCATACCTACGGTGCTTATACATACTTTAATTAAGAGTCGCAGCGACCGTATTCTTCATATTATGGAAGAGCAGGCGACGGGTATTATTGCTAGAAAAGCTGAAAGTAGCGGCTCAAACGCTTAAGTTACACTTTTAAAGAGGATAGCTTATTATGTTTGACTTTTTTCAGACTGCACTTGAGTCCATCTCTGACTTTATGGATAGAGGTGGACCGGTACTCTGGTTGATAGCTTTGCTGTTATTTGTGAAATGGAGCATGCTGTTTGAGAGACTTTGGTTTCTTAACAGCGTGCACAAAAGGAATACAGCTGCTGCATTGTCTGAGTGGGAAAAGCGCTCAGATAAAAAATCCTGGCATGCTCATGCTGTACGACAGCAGCTGATTTCACGTGTATCTCTGGATTTAAAATCACCAATACCTATGATTGAAGCATTGGTTGTCGTTTGCCCTTTACTTGGTTTATTAGGTACAGTAACAGGCATGATTGAAGTATTTTATGTGATGGCTGTGACTGGTGGCGGTGACGCAAAACAGATGTCTGGCGGTGTAGCAAAAGCAACGATTCCTACTATGGCGGGAATGGTTGGTGCCCTGTCAGGGATTTTTGCCAGTAACTGGATTAAGCATAAATCCAATAGGGAGATAGAACTCCTTGAGGATCACTTAACAGTGCAACACGCATAATTAAATTATACTTTAACTAACCTGTATAACTAACTGAAAATAAAGAAAAAATAATATGAGAAGTTTAGCTAAAGATAAAGAAGAAGGTCAAGCAGGTGAAATTGATCTCACTCCTATGCTGGATGTGGTGTTTATCCTGCTTATATTTTTTATTGTAACAGCTGTTTTCGTCAAAGAAGCAGGTTATGACGTTCTTAAGCCCCAGGCTTCTATGGCCGAATTCACTAATCTTGATCCTATTCTTGTAGCGATTTCGCCTGCTGGCGAGATTTTTATGGATGGTGATATCATTGAGCCTAGAAATATGCGTTTTCGTCTAGAGCAACGCTTGTCAGATGCGCCTAATGCACCTGTTATTATCCAGGCAGACCAGGCGGCGACTAACGAGCATGTCATTACAATAATGAGTGCGGCCCGCGAGGCAGGGGTCGTCAGCGTTCAGATAGCTGCGGAGGAATAAACATGATTAGAACAGTTAATGGCCTTGTAGCAGTCTTATTCGGTGCAGCGATTACTTTTTCGTTGTTCTACCTGATGCAGGCGCTTATCTCAACAGGTGGGGGTGTCGTTGAGGAGCGTACTTCAATACGAATTGCCGACATTTCGATTCCTGAAATTGAAATTGAAGTGACTCGTGTTGAGCCAAAACCTGAAGAGCCAGATGTTCCTGAGGAAGTGCCTGACTTACCTGATATGGAAGTCGATACAATGGATATGAGTGCTGGAGATGCTATTAATGTCGCTCGTGTTAATGTGGATGTAGGCGGTATTGATGCTACTGCAGTTGTCGGTATCAATGACTCTGAGATGTTGCCTATTGTTACCGTGCCACCTCAGTATCCTAACAGAGCTTTATCCAGAGGAATTGAAGGCTGGTGTCTGGTTATGTTTACAGTGACAGAGACAGGCACGGTGATAAATCCTGTCGTTGTTGATGCTGATCCGCCTGATATATTTGATAACGCGTCTGTTCGTGCAGTTACAAGATTTAAATATAACCCGCGTGTTGAAGATGGGGTTCCTGTACCTGTTGAAGGAGTTCAATACTTATTTAGATATAACGTGGATGAATAAGGTTTGTATCATGATATTAGGTAATTCCAGATTTTATATTTTGCGCTTCAAAAGACTTGTAAAAACAGGTGCTTTACTAGTGTTGTTTCCCTTGTGCCTTAGTTTTTCTGCAGTAAGCGTTGCCCAGGAAGAAGATGATGGCAGAAGAGCACCACCTGCAGCCCGTTCAGCACAGACTCTCTCCCGTCCTGTTTACCAGCGTCTCGAAGAAATCATGGAACTCAGAGATGAAGGTGATACAGCTGGCGCTGATGCAGTTTTGCAGGAATTGCGTGATATGTATGAGAACGGCCGTTTAAATGATGCTGAAGAGTTGAGGCTGTGGCAATTTTACGCGAATTTTGCGGCTCTTGAAGAAAATTATGAAGAAGCCATTGTTTATCAGGAGCGTATTCTGGCGATGGATGAAGATGCATTAACGCCAGAAAATCGTGAATCAACGTTGTTCCTCATGGGACAATTAAAGTTCGCCGTTGAAGATTACACAGGTTCTATTGAGTCCTATCTAGAGTATCTTGGTATGGCTTTTGAGATTGATATTGCGGCTTACCAGAGAATTTCTTTTGCTTATTACTCTCTGGAAGATTTTGCCAACTCTCTGGACTATATTCTTGAATATATGGACCAGCAACGTGCTCAAGGCGAAGAAGTTGAGAAAGGCACCTATGATCTTGCACGTTCTTTGAACACCTTGTTGGAAGATTTAGATAGTGCATTGCAACTGACTAGGGAAATGATTGTATTGTTTAATGAGCCAGATGATTGGGAATTCATGGTTAATGTATTGGGTGCACTGGAGCGTTTTGAAGAACAAGCCCAGTTTATCTATGCCATGAACACTTTTGGTTTTGTTGATAGTGAAGGCCAAATTATTAATTTATCCGGGCAGTTATTTAATAGTGAATTCTATTGGGGAGCAGCAAAGATATTTGAGCAGGGTTTGGAAGAAGGACTCCTGGAAAGTGATGATGAAGATAATTGGGCTCGCTTAGCGCAAAGCTATCAGCTAGCCAGGGAAGATGAAATGGCTATTGATCCTTATACCAGAGCAGCAGAGTTATCATCTGATGGTGAAATGTATTCCCGCCTTTCTTCTATCTATATTAATTTAAACCGTTTTGAAGATGCTGTAGATGCCTTGGGTAATGCTTTTGCAAAAGGCGACCTTGATAGACCTGATCAGGCTTATTTGAGACAGGCAAGAGCGCTGCTTGAATTAAATCGTCATGATGAGGGTATTGAGGCTGCACAGATAGCAGGTAGGGATGAGCGCAGTGAAGAAGCTGCTGCAACCTGGGTGCAATACCTGAATAATGAAAAAACATTGTATGAAACCAAGCAAAGGCAACGAGAATTATACCAAGGCTTTTTTCGTTAAGACCTACACTTTGAATTAAAAAAAACGCATCTTTAGATGCGTTTTTTTTTGCTCTTGAAAATTCAAATTTTGCCCTCATTAAAGGCCACTATTGAATAAACCAGTTGCAAGTAAACTTAATAGGAGATGACTAAATAATGACTGCTGCCCAAAAAGAGACGCTAGGGTTTCAAACTGAAGCTAAACAGCTGCTACATCTTATGATTCACTCCTTATACAGTAATAAGGAAATCTTTTTGCGTGAGTTAATTTCAAATGCGTCGGATGCTGCTGATAAGCTCAGGTTTGTGGCGCTGAAAGATGATTCTCTCTATGAGGGTGATTCAGATCTGAATATTGTAGTTGAGTGCGACAGTAAGCTTAAAGCCATTACGATTAAAGATAATGGTATCGGTATGAACAGAGCAGAAGTTATCGAAAATCTGGGAACTATAGCAAAATCTGGCACAGCGCAATTTCTAGAAAGTTTAACTGGTGATGAGAAAAAAGATTCGCAATTGATAGGTCAGTTTGGGGTTGGATTTTATTCCGCTTTTATAGTTGCAGATAAAGTTGAAGTATTTACCCGAAAAGCTGGCGAACCTGCTGCACAGGGTGTGCATTGGGAATCACACGGGGAAGCAGAATTCAGTATTGAAGATACAGATAAAAAGGAAAGAGGAACGACAATAATTCTGCATCTAAAAAAACAGGAAAAAGAATTTGCAGAGCCTTTCCGTCTGAGAAGTATCGTAAAGAAATACGCAGATCATATTTCTTTGCCGGTGAAAATGCTTAAAGAAGACTTCGGTGAAGACGGTAAAAAAAAGAAAGAAAAAGAATTTGAAGTTGTTAATTCAGCCAAAGCGCTATGGACTCGTACTAGAACAGAATTAAGTGACGATGAGTATAAAGAGTTCTATAAACATGTCAGTCATGACTTTTCTGATCCGCTGGAGTGGAGTCACAATAAAGTAGAGGGCAAACTTGAATATACTTCTTTATTGTACCTGCCGGCAAAAGCGCCCTTTGATCTCTGGAATCGGGATTCCGCGAGAGGATTAAAACTTTATGTGCAGCGTGTCTTTATTATGGACGAAGCTGAGCAGTTCTTGCCTTTGTACCTGCGTTTTATAAAAGGTGTCATTGATTCAAATGATATTTCACTGAATGTTTCCAGAGAGATATTGCAAAAAGATCCTACAGTTGATTCGATGAAGAGTGCGCTTACAAAACGTGTGCTTGATATGTTGGCTAAAATTAAAAAGAAAGATGCAGAGAAATACCAAACTTTCTGGCAGGAGTTCGGGCAAGTGCTCAAAGAAGGGCCAGCGGAAGATCCAAACAATCGTGAGAAAATTGCTGATTTATTATTGTTTGCAACAACACATACAGGTGATGCAAAACAGGATCAATCACTGTCTGACTATGTCTCTCGTATGCAGGAAAATCAGAAGAAGATTTACTACATAACAAGTGAGACTCACAATACGGCAAAGAACAGTCCGCATCTTGAAGTATTTAGGAAAAAAGGTTTGGAAGTGCTGTTGTTGTCAGACCGTGTTGATGAGTGGTTAATGAATCACCTGATGGAATATGATGGCAAACAATTCCAGGACATCACTAAGGGCAAGCTGGATTTAGGTGAACTGGACAGTGAAGAAGATAAAAAACAACAGGAGAAGGCTGACGAAGAAGCCAAACCTTTGCTGGAGCGTGTTACAAAATCTCTCGGCGAAAAAGTCTCTGAAGTGCGTACGACTAATCGCTTAACAGATTCACCTGCCTGTATGGCTGTCGGTGAATTTGATATGAATTTACAGATGCGCAAAATCCTGGAAGCGGCAGGCCAGGCTGTTCCTGATTCCAAGCCTATTTTTGAATTGAACCTTGAGCATCCACTCGTTAAAAGACTGGATGAGGAAAGTGACGAAGACCGCTTTGATGAATTAGCAGCAGTTTTGTTCGATCAGGCAAACCTGGCAGAAGGCGGGCAATTGGATGACCCGGGAACCTTCATTCGCCGTTTGAACAAACTGCTGCTGGATTTAAGTCAGTAGTATATTAGAACTGGTCAATCAAGGCATTCAATGTAGCGCTCGGGCGCATGGCCTGGGCGCACAAGGTGTCGTCAAGTTTGTAGTAGCCACCCAAGTTGACCTCAGAGCCTTGAACACTATTTAGCTCACTGATTATAGTTCCTTCATTTTCCGCCAGTGCAGAAGCCAAAACTGAAAACATCTCTTTTAGCTTGCTATCTTCACTTTGGTTGGCGAGTTCCTCGGCCCAGTACAAGGCTAAATAAAAATGACTGCCACGATTATCCAGTTCACCGACTTTACGGGAAGGCGATTTATTTTCCATCAGTAGTTTTCCGGTTGCCTTGTCCAGCGTATTAGCAAGAATCTGTGCAGCGCTATTGTCTTTTGCCTGACTTAAATGTTCATAAGAAGCAGCTAAAGCTAAAAACTCTCCTAAGGAGTCCCAACGCAAATGATTTTCTTTAACTAATTGCTGCACATGCTTCGGTGCCGAACCACCAGCTCCTGTTTCAAACAAGCCGCCGCCATTCATAAGTGGAACTATTGATAACATTTTCGCGCTGGTTCCTAATTCCAGGATAGGGAAGAGGTCGGTTAGGTAATCCCTTAGCACGTTACCAGTAACAGAAATTGTATCTTCTCCTCGTTTCATTCTTTCCAGTGAAAAGCGAGCAGCTTCGACCGGTGACATTATGCGAATATCCAGGCCGTCTGTGTCAAGTTGTGCTAAATATGTATTTACCTTTTGGATTAACTGATTGTCGTGTGCCCGATCTGAATCTAGCCAGAAGATGGCTGGGGTGGAACTGGCTCTGGCTCGATTCACAGCAAGTTTTACCCAGTCCTGAATTGGAGCATCCTTAGCCTGACACATACGCCAGATATCACCTGATTCAACCTTGTGCTCTAGCAATGCTTCACCATTTTTATTGAGAACGCGAACAGTGCCAGCTTCTTTAATTTCAAAAGTCTTGTCATGAGAGCCATATTCCTCAGCTTTTTGTGCCATCAATCCAACATTCGGGACAGTCCCCATTGTCCTGGGATCAAGTGCACCGTTTTCTTTACAAAATGTGATGGTTTCCTGATAGACGCCGGCATATGAACGGTCAGGAATAACTGCTTTCATGTCCTGAGGGTGACCTTCCGCATTCCACATTTTACCGCCGGCCCTTATGGCAGCAGGCATTGAAGCATCAATAATGACATCACTGGGCACATGTAGATTAGTAATGCCTTTGTCGGAATCAACCATGGCGAGCGACGGACGTTTCTCATAACAGGCCTGGATGTCAGCCTCAATTTCACTTCTCAGGTTCTCAGGAAGTTCCTGTATTTGCTGCAGCAGACTGCCAAATCCGTTATTCGGGTTAACACCCAGGTTCGCAAATGTGTCTGCATGTTTTTCAAACAAGTCTTTAAAGTAAACAGAGACGACATGACCAAATAATATAGGGTCAGACACCTTCATCATGGTTGCTTTTAAATGGACGGAAAAAAGCACACCACTCTCTTTTGCATCCTGCATTTCTGCTTCTAAGAAATTTCTTAGTGCTTTACAACTGAGGACGCTGGCATCAATAACCTCGCCGGCCAGTAAAGGCGCAGATTTTTTAAGAATGCTTCGATCGCCATTACTGTTTTCAAACTCAATAATGTAGCTGTCATCCTGATCCAGAGTTACTGACAGTTCACTGCCAAAGAAGTCATGGCTTTCCATGCTGGCAACATGTGTTTTTGAATCCTTGCTCCATTCTCCCATCGAATGCGGGTTATTGCGGGCGTATTCCTTAACAGCGCCTGGAGCTCTGCGGTCCGAATTACCTTCACGCAATACAGGGTTTACTGCGCTACCTTTTACTTTGTCGTAGCGTGCTTTTATTTCGGATTCTTCGTCATTTCCCGGATTTTCAGGGTAGTCAGGCAAGGTGTAACCTTTAGCCTGCAGTTCTTTAATACATGCTACTAATTGAGGCATGGAAGCGCTGATATTCGGTAGTTTGATGATGTTTGCGTCTGGTGTTTTTGCAAGTTCGCCTAATTCAGCGAGGTCATCAGATTGTTTTTGATCATCTGAGCAATATTCAGGGAATCCTGCAAGTACTCGGCCTGCCAAAGAGATATCTCGAGTCTCTATTGCAATACCAGCGGCTTTAGAAAAAGCGTTAACGATGGGTAAAAATGAATAGGTTGCCAATGCTGGCGCTTCGTCAGTTTGAGTATAAATGATAGTCGCTTTGTCAGACATGCTGTTCCTTGATTTTCTGGAAGTTAATAACGAGTTTTGAGATAGCTGAGCTCTATTTTCAAGGCTCGCGATTATAGCAACAAGAAGGGCCAGCTAATAGTGTAAAAATCCTGTCGTTGAGATAAATTAAGGCTACATTTTATCGAGTGTTTCTATCCCAAGTAGGGATAAGCCCTGCTGTAAGGTCAGTGCAGTAAGTTGGCACAGGCCAAGGCGCGATTGTTTGGTCTCATCTGTCGATTTCAAGACAGGGCAAGCCTCATAAAAGCTCATAAAATTTCCAGCAAGCTCATAAAGATAAAGACAAAGTTGGTTTGGCAGGCACTCTTCAAGCAAAAGCTCCACGACCTCAGTGAACTGAAGCAGTTTTAAGGCCAGTGCTTTTTCTTCAGGACTGCTGACAATAATCTTGTAATCTGCTTCAATATCAAGCTCTGCGCGCCGAAAAATGCTGTGTATACGGGCATAGGCATAAAGCATATAAGGCGCTGTATTGCCTTCAAATGACAACATACTGTCCCAGTCAAAGATGTAGTCACTATTACGGTTTTTGGCCAAGTCGGCGTATTTTATTGCCGAAATGCCGACAATTTCTGCAATTTGCAGTTTTTCCTCTTCGTTTAATTCAGGATTTTTCTGTTCTACAAGTTTATAAGCACGTTCAATACCTTCATCAATCAGATCAATGAGTTTGATGGTGTCACCACTTCTGGTTTTGAAGGGCTTGCCATCTTTTCCCATCATGGTGCCATAGCTTAAATGCTCAAGAGAGCAGCTGCTTCCGGCCAGCCCTGCCAGCTTGGCTACAGCAAAAACCTGCTGAAAGTGCAGTCCCTGACGGGCATCAACCACATAGAGAATTCTGTCTGCATGTAGTGTATGGCAACGGTATTCAATACCAGCCAGGTCAGTGGTTGCGTATAAATAACCACCATCAGATTTCTGCACTATGACGGGGAGGGGTTCGCCTTCCTTGTTTTTGAATTCTTCAAGAAAGACGCAATGTGCCCTGTCTGATTGTGTGAGTAAGCCTTTAGCATCAAGAGTTTCAATAATTTGAGGCAATTTATCATTATAGAAACTTTCAGGGACTACATCTTTTTCAGTGAGGGTGATGTTGAGTTTTTGATAAAGTTCCTGGCAATGCTTTACTGAAACTTCAATAAATGACTGCCACAGTTGCAGGCACTGTTCATCACCGGATTGAAGTTTCACTACATTTTCACGGGCCCTGTCTGCAAAGTCAGAATCTTCGTCGAATCGTTGTTTAGCCGATCGATAAAAGCTTTCCAGATTGCTGAGCTCAGTAGTAGCTCCATCCTGCTCCAGCATGAAAGTTATTAACATGCCGAACTGAGTACCCCAATCACCAAAATGGTTCTGCCTGACTAATTTATGCCCCATCCATTCAAAAGTTCGGGCAATAGCATCACCGATAATCGTGCCACGCAAATGGCCGACATGCATTTCTTTAGCCAGGTTAGGAGACGAGTAATCAATAATGACTGTCTGGGGTTTTAGACTTTTGTCAACGAGCCTGTTTTTATTCAATAAATTTAGTTGCTGGCTTAAAAATTCATTACTGATAAAGATATTAATAAAACCTGGCCCGGCAATTTCTACTTTGTCTGCAAATTTATTTAATTTCAGTTTGCTTGTTACTTGTTCAGCGAGTTCTCTGGGGTTTTGTTTTAATTGTTTGGCGAGTGCCATAACACCATTGGCCTGATAATCGCCAAATTGCGCAGATTTGGAATAATTAACCAGCGCCTGGCAGTCCGATTTACCTGATATGTCTGAAAGTGCCGACGAAATCTGTTGATCAAGAATTTGTTTCAGGTTCATGAAAATTTGTTAGTCCAGCTAAAAGAGAGGGCGGATTTTACACGAAAGCTAGTAGCGGGTCAGTAAGTGAGCAGCTTTCATGTAAATTATGTAAAATTGGCCCGAAATGTTGATTTTTTACTTACCAATCAGTATCGAATTGGTTAAAGTAACGTGAAAATTAGTCTAAGAGAAAGTCTTATGAAAACAATTTTTAGCAAAGACTCGTTATTGGTTAATGAAGGTGAAGCAGGCTTGAATGCTCAAGAAATTTTATCCCAGGGGATAAGTCGGCGCGGATTTTTACAGGCCTCTGGTGCGACTGGGGTTGGGTTTTCTCTGGCTTCTTTTATCCCGTCAAATAAAGCTCAGGCTGCCGAGACTGCAGATTCAGATCACCTTGAATTGAATGCTTTTGTTGAAGTCAATACGAATGGCTCCATTCGTCTTTATGCGCACACGCCAGAAAAGGGACAGGGGATTAAAACGTCGCTGCCGATGATTATTGCTGAGGAATTGGGGGCAGACTGGAATGATGTGACAGTGGTCAGGGCGCCAATGAATGAGGCGCGTTATGGTGCACAAAGGGCTGGAGGTTCGACTTCGACCCCGCGTGAATGGAATCCTATGAGACGTGCCGGAGCTGCCGCCCGAGTGATGTTTATTTCTGCGGCAGCAAAACAGATGTCAGTAAATCCCGGCCTGCTCTATACAGAAAACAGTGAAGTGATTAACCGTGAGACAGGCCAGCGTTTGCCTTTTTCTCAATTAGCACTTGCGGCTGCCCGCGAACCAATACCTGATATTAATTCACTGGTATTTAAAGCACGCAGCGATTACAAAATAATAGGAACGCGTGTGCCTGATGTTGATAACCACACGATTATTACAGGTGGTGGTGGATTATACGGCTCCGATATTCAATTACCTGATATGCTCTATGCCGTCTATGAGAAGTGCCCGGCTACTTATGGCAGGGTGGTCAGTGCAAATCTGGACCAAATAAAATCCTTGCCAGGTATCGTGGATGCGTTCCTTGTTGAAGGAAACGATAATGTTGGTGAATTATTGGATGGTGTTGCTATCGTTGCACGTTCAACCTGGCAGGCTTTTCAGGCTAAACAGGCTTTGGAAGTAGAGTGGGATACTTCTGCTGCTTCTGTAGATGATAATGAAGAAATTTATTCCCGAGCGCTGGAAATTGCTGCTGCACCCTGGCCCGCTGAGCTGGAAATAACAGCTTCCGGTGATGTAGAAAGGCAATATCAGGACAGCAATACCACAGTCATTGAGAGTAACTATCGTTTCCCTTATTTAGCGCATGCATGCATGGAGCCCATGAATTGCACTGCGCACTATCATAGAGAAGATAACAGCCTGGATATCTGGGCGCCAACCAGACAACCAGGCATCACGCTAAATTCTGTTGAAAATGTATTCGATATTCCCCAACAAAAGATAACCTTGCATCAGATGCGTATGGGAGGCTCATTTGGACGCAGACGATTACAGGATTATTCCTGTGAAGTGACAGCAATTGCTAAGCGTTTTGATGTGCCCGTTAAATTACTTTGGACACGTGAAGATGACATGATACATGATCAGTACCGTCCAGGTGGTGTGTATGCTTTTAAAGGCGCTGTCAGTCGTGAAGGCAGGCCTGTCGCCATGCAAACTCACCTGATTGGTCCTGCAGTCAGAGGTCGCGCAACGGCGGGAACCAGATTGGCAGATGATGAATTTCCAGCTCTCAGTATTGATAATTTCAGATCTGCCGTATCTTTGATAGATACGAATACGCCAACTGGCTCATGGCGTGCTCCTGGTTCAAATGCAACAGGCTGGGCGGTGCAAAGTTTTCTTGCGGAAATGGCACATACAGCAAACAGAGACTATGTGGAGTTTTTAATTGAAATGATGGGCGCCCCACAGTGGTTTGAACCGGGCAATATTAATTCATTAAATACTGGACGTGCAGTTGATGTCATCAAGCTTGCGGCAGAAAAAAGCGGCTGGGGGAAATCTTTACCAGCAGGCCACGGCATGGGCTTTGCCTTTCATTTCAGTCATGCTGGACATGTGGCCGAAGTTGTTGAATTGAGTATTGATGATGATAAGAAGATTAGTATTCACAAGGTTACAGCTGCGATTGATATCGGCCCCGTCATTAATATGAGTGGAGCACTTAAACAGATAGAAGGTGCGGCAACCGATGCTTTGAGTTCCATAATGGATCTGGAAATAACCATGCGCAATGGAGAAATCCAGCAAGAAAATTTTCATCAATACAACATCGTCAGAATGCGAACTGCCCCTTTGAACATAGAAGCACATTTTATTCAGAGTGAGTATGACCCTACGGGCTTGGGTGAACCAGCATTACCCCCATTAATGCCTGCCGTGACGAATGCAATTTTTGCCGCAAATGGAGAAAGGATTAAAACTCTGCCTTTGAGTAAATCAGGTTATACACTCGCCTGAGTTTGCAGCAAGCGTTTGGAACTCATATAAAATATAAAAAAGCGTCTCTCTTTGCAGACAGACGCTTTTTTAATTCTTATTACTTCATTGTTTAATCGCTAAATAACTTCTACTGGGCAAAGCAGAAGAAATAGCCATTGCCCCCGGTAGCAATCAGGTTGTCCTGGCTGCAGCCACGAGAGGGGTGTGCAGCATTCCATGATTCAGGAATAACACCACCACCGGTACGATCAAAGTGACCGACCATGGCGCTGCCGTCTTCGGCACTACTAGTCCAATTATTACAAGTCATTTCAGAGGCAGTCCCATCTGGGTTAGAGCCTGTAAGGATGTCATGTTGATTGGGCTGGTCGCCACGACCATTAACGACTTCACCTTTTTCATTTAAGGCAGTTTGTTTGGTGAAATTGACATTACTGTAGTGAAGATCGGCCAGGCTGCGAGCTACCAGTTGACCCTCTGCGTTATACCAGGGACCTTCACCAATTCGGTCTCTGGCATCAACACCATTAGATCCGGTTGTGCTTAAGTAGGCACGCCAGGTTTTACCCGAAGCGCCTACAGCTGCTGCAAGAGATGCGCAGTGTGCATCGGCACCTGCCAAGCCGCCCAGGTTTGCGCCATCACCGGAACCAACACTGGTGATGAAAAAGCTTAGGCTGGTATCTTCTGGTGGTTGAGCGATAGCAGGTAAAGCGCTTACTGTCAGCAAGCCGACTATTAAAAGTTTGAATTTCATTAAAATCTCCTGAGAATTTTTGATTTTTATTGTGGCAGGAGAAAATTCACATAGGGTGCTTGAAAAGTCAATCTGAAGTAATGACATTCATATTGTTTACACGATAAAAACTGTTGGCTAAGCGCAAACCCAGGATAAATATATTTTATTATTTTAATATAAAACAATAAGATATATTTATATTATTATAAATTACATTAAGTTAAAGAGAAGTGAAGAGCCGCTAATCAACTGGGACTGTTCAAGTCATGATTCATGTCCAGGGCAGGTTGATCCGCTCTGGGTTTGCCAACCATTACAGCAGGGATGCCTGCTACAGTAGTATGAGGAGCGACGTCATCCAGGACAACACTGCCTGCACCAACTTTTGCTCCTTCGCCGATGGACACGTTACCTAAAATTTGTGCGCTTGAACCAATCAGCACACCTGATTTAATTTTAGGATGCCTGTCGCCACTCTCATTGCCGGTTCCGCCCAGTGTTACTCCCTGCATGATTGAGATATTGTCTTCAAGGACGCAGGTTTCACCAATAACGATGCCTGTCGCGTGATCAATCATGATGCCGGAACCAATTTTAGCGGCGGGATGGATATCCACAGCAAAGACTTCGGAAATTAGGCTTTGTAAGTAAAGAGCCAGATTTTCACGCCCCTGACGCCATAGCCAATTTGCTACCCTGTAAGCTTGCATTGCCTGGAAGCCTTTGAAATATAGCATGATATCAGCATGAGCTCTGACGGCCGGGTCACGCTGCTTGGTTGCAATGAGGTCATTTAAAACTGCCTGAATTAAGTTGTCATCAGCTGAAAATGCTTCCAGGAACAGCTGCCTCAAGGTACTGACAGGGACATCATCCGAAGCAAGTTTGCTGGCCAGCAGGTCACTGATAGCTGATTCCAGATTGTCATGCTGATGTACACGCTTGCTTAAGAAGCTTGCAAGTACAGGTTCATGCATGATTTGTTCACTTATTTCAGCCTTGATTGTTGACCATATTTCTACCGGCATATAACACCTGCTTAGTTCGACCTTTGGCGGGCCTGCGATTCTATAGCATGACGCATAGGGCCGCAATTAAGCCATGCTGGTTTTGTAAGGGTATAGCTGTTATCTTCCGCCCCAAAGTAAGCATTGCTTACAGATATCATTACAGAGCTGTTTTGAGGAGTTATGAAAGCCAAGAACGTCGCAGTTTTAGGAGGAGGCAGTTTTGGTACCGTCATTGCCAATATCATTGCTCAAAATGGACACAATACCTTTCTCTGGATGCGTGATGCGGATCAGGCAGAAACACTAAACCGGGATCGTGAAAATCCGGCCTATCTTCCTGGTTTTACACTACATGACAAAATAACGGCGACCCAAAACCTGGAACAGGCGGTGGCTGAAGCCGATATGGTGTTTGTGGCGGTGCCCAGTTCAGGTTTCAGGGAAGTTGTCAGGCAGATACGCCCCTTTGTAAAAAAAGGCGTTATCCTGATCAGTCTGACCAAAGGGATTGAAGCAGAGACCTTTAAATTGATGAGCCAGATTCTGAAGGAAGAAGTTCCGACGGCTAAAGTCGCTGTAGTCAGTGGTCCTAACCTGGCAAAAGAAATTGCCAACTCAACCCCCACAGGGGCAGTTGTAGCCAGCAAGGATGCTGATGTGAGAAAAGCTGTTCAAAAAACACTGAGATCCTTGACCTTCCGCGTTTATGCCAATGACGATATGTTTGGCGTCGAATTAGGTGGTTCTCTGAAAAATATCTATGCCATTTTAGC
The DNA here is from genome assembly GCA_038148755.1 of Gammaproteobacteria bacterium. Classification (GTDB taxonomy): domain Bacteria; phylum Pseudomonadota; class Gammaproteobacteria; order Pseudomonadales; family Pseudohongiellaceae; genus UBA5109. The sequence goes on along the minus strand of JAYQWA010000006.1, from coordinate 40,926 downwards.
CGGCATGGCTGAAGCCAGAGGCATGGGGCACAACACCAACTCAATGCTGGTAACCCGCAGCCTGACAGAGATGGCCCGCTTTGGCTTGGCTTTAGGGGCTGATCCAATGACTTTCCTGGGTCTGTCAGGGGTAGGCGATTTGATTGTAACCTGTTCAACGCCGCTCAGCAGAAATTTCAGAGTGGGGAAAGCCTTGGGTGAAGGCAAAAGTGTAGATGAAATTCTGGCTGAGCTTGGTCAAGTGGCAGAGGGCGTTAATACTCTGAAACAGGTTATAGGAAAAGCCAAGAGCCTGGGTATTGAGATGCCCTTAGCACAGGGTCTTTATGAAATTATCTATAACAATCAGGATATAGAACATATAATAAGCTCGCTGCTGTTAGAGGAACGCGGTTTGGATGTAGAGTTTGAGGCTGGTTCGGCTAAACAGCTGGATCACTAGAAAATGTCTATGTGGTTAAGCTTGTTTTGCTACCGTCAAATAACCGGGAGTTTGATATGAACGAACAAGGCGAACAAATAAAGAAGAATTTTTTGGAGCAGTGGATCAGGCTGGCTTTTGTTCTGTTGTACATTATAGTTTTTGGCTTGTTGTGGCGCTTCATTGCAGTTTTGCTGCTAGTCGTAATTATTCTGCAGTCGTTGCATCGGGTAGTGACTGCTGAAAATAATAATGCTCTGCTTACTTTTAGTGAAGGCTTGGGAAACTTTTTGTTAAAGGTGCTCCAGTATGTCTTATATTTAAGTGATGAAAAACCTATAGATTTTGATGCCTTTTTTGGGCAAAAAGGTGAGGCAACAGCAAATACTTCTCAGTCAGCAGAAGAAAAGTCAGCTGAACCTGAAAATGCTGAGGAAGTGACTGTACAGCAAAGTGTTTCTGATGCTGAAGATGACATTTTTGCGGATATCAGTTTCACAGAGAAGGCCGAAGACACTGATGATGAAGATGAGCAGTCTAAAAAGACAGATTAAAACCGGATCAGCATTTCCGGTGCTTTCACATTCATACAGATAGACATTCGCAGTGTCAGGAATGATTATTTATCTTCTACGGCATGGTCAGGCCGAACAAAATTCAACTGCAGAAGTGAGCAAAGATGCTTTACGTTGCCTGACTGCAAAAGGCATTGAAGACATAGGCTTTGTTGCTGAGCATTATGCCGCGAGTAATCATAGAGTCGACCGTTGTCTTGTCAATCCTTTAAAGCGCGCTCAACAAACGGCAGAATTATTTCTGGCAGAAGCTGATTTGAAATGCGCTTTGGAAAGTGAGGATGTCTTGAGGCCTGAAAGTACAGCCCATAATGTACTTAACTTCCTTGAAACATTTACCCGGCAAAACATACTGTTAATAGGGCATAATCCCTTGCTGTCAGTGCTCCATACCTTGCTAACCAGCGGTGAGATTAATTATTCAAAAAAGATACTGGCTGCTGGTGAACTATGCGGCCTTTCATTTGATCACTTTGGGCGTGATTTGGGTGTAGAAGTTTTATCTATCATGCCGAACATATATTAAGAAGCACTAATTGATCAGAGAAAGAAATTCTGTACGTGTACTTTGTTTATCTCTGAGAGCGCCTAGCATGCAGGAAGTGGTCATCACTGAATTCTGTTTTTCCACGCCACGCATCATCATGCACATATGCTGAGACTCAATAATTACACCAACGCCTAAAGCGCCTGTTTTATCCTGGATTGTTTCTGCTATTTGCTGGGTCAAATGCTCCTGAATCTGCAAACGTCTGGCAAAGACATCAACGATGCGTGCCACCTTGGAAAGGCCTATAACCTTGCCATTGGGCAGATAGGCAACGTGACATTTGCCGATAAATGGTAACAGATGGTGTTCGCAAAGAGAGTAAAGCTCTATATTTTTGACAATAACCATTTCATTAGAGCTTGTTGGAAAAAGGGCGTCGTTGATGATTTTGTCAATGTCCTGATCATAACCCTTGGTTAGAAATTTCATTGCCTTTGCAGCACGTCCAGGTGTGTCTTTCAGCCCGGGTCGGTTTAAGTCCTCACCAAGGGTTTCAATGATTTCCCGGTAAGCATTTTCCAGTTCTTTATGTTCTTTTTTCATGGGTTTTAGGATGGTTTCTCAGTAAACTGCGCACCCTACTCGAATGCGTATATAAGGTAAAGTTTCACGTGCTGTTTAATACGAAAAAAACATTAAAACAGATTATTACTTTGGCAAGCAAAGAGCTTGAGAAGAAAGAATTATATTTTGGTCATGGTACCGATAATGCCTGGGACGAAATCTGTTGGTTGCTGGAAAGTTTGTTAAGGAACTCAGGCGTACAAACAATATCAGAGGATATGTTAATTGAAGAAAGCATATTAATGGAATTTCAGCAGCTTCTAGAAAGGCGCATTCAGGAAAGGAAGCCGGTTGCTTATCTGTTGAATGAAGCCTGGTTTGCCACCTTACCTTTTTATGTGGATGAAAGGGTCATTGTGCCACGGTCACCTTTTGGAGAATTAATCCAGAATCGCCTTGAGCCACTACTTGAGGAGGAGCCTGAGAGTATACTTGATCTGTGTTGTGGTAGTGGATGTATCGGTTTGGCAGCGGCTTTAACATTCCCTGATGCAAAAGTAGAACTGAGTGATTTGTCTGCAGATGCACTTGAGGTTGCTGCAATTAATATTGCCAAACATGGTTTAGGCCGTCGTTGTGAAGCGAAACAGTCTGATCTTTTCAGTAAACTGCAGGGCCCGTATGATCTGATTCTGAGTAATCCTCCCTACGTGGGGTTGCAGGAATATCAAGACCTGCCCGCTGAATATAAGCAGGAGCCTGCTATGGCACTGTTATCTGAAAGAAATGGCCTGGATATTCCCATAAAAATTTTGCAGACGGCAGCAAACTATCTGAATGCTCAGGGGCTACTGATTCTTGAGGTGGGCAATAGCTGGCAAACTCTTGTCGATTTATATCCTGATGCCCCATTTCTCTGGCTGGATTTCGAACAGGGCGGTGAGGGCTTATGCGCTTTGACTAAGAAACAGTTACAGAAATACAGTTTCTGAAGTTACAGCCTGTTGCTTAGAATCGCAGCTTTTAAGAGACTTTCGGGGGCTTTTCGACTATAATCTTGCGCCTTTATTTAAGCTTCTGATGACCTTTATCGAGAATGTAAAGCATGTCCGGTAATACCATAGGCAAACTTTTTTCCGTAACAAGCTTTGGCGAAAGCCACGGGCCTGCGCTTGGCTGTATTGTTGATGGTTGCCCGCCGGGACTTGAAATAGATGAGGCTTATATACAGGAAGATCTGAATCGTCGTAAACCTGGAACCTCCCGATTTACAACGCAGCGCAAAGAGGCTGATCAGGTGAAAATTCTTTCAGGTGTGTTTGAAGGCAGGACGACAGGTGCGCCTATTGGCATGCTGATCGAAAACACTGATCAAAAAAGTAAGGATTACAGCAATATTAAAAATGTTTTTCGGCCGGCACATGCAGATTACACCTATGCTCAAAAATACGGCATACGTGATTATCGAGGGGGAGGGCGTTCGTCGGCGCGTGAAACAGCTATGCGTGTTGCTGCGGGCGCTATTGCCAAAAAGTATCTGATAGAGAAGCATGGCGTATTAGTTCGCGGCTATCTGTCACAGCTGGGGCCTATCAAGGCAGAACAGCTTGATTGGGACGAGGTAAGAAATAATCCCTTTTTCTGCCCCGATGCCAGCAAGGTCTCTGAAATGGAAGAATATATGAGGAAATTATCCAAGGAAGGTAACTCTATTGGCGCTAAAATTACTGTAGTTGCCAGTTCTGTGCCGGTGGGGCTTGGAGAGCCTGTATTTGACCGTCTGGATGCTGAACTGGCACATAGTCTCATGAGCATCAATGCTGTCAAAGGCGTTGAAATAGGATCTGGATTTGCTTCGGTAGAGCAAAAAGGCACGGAACACCGTGATTTGATGCATCCTGAAGGTTTTGTTACTAATAATGCCGGTGGCATTGTGGGAGGAATTTCCACGGGGCAGGATATCGTAGTGAATATAGCGCTAAAGCCTACTTCAAGCCTGCGGATTGCGGGGGAAACCATTGATGTGGATGGTAAAGCGACAGAAGTTGTGACCACCGGCAGGCATGATCCTTGTGTAGGAATCCGTGCAACCCCCATAGCAGAAGCGATGATGGCTATAACGCTGATAGATCACTTATTACGTCATCGGGCACAGAATTTGGATGTGGATTGCAAGACGCCAGTCTTGCCATCTTCTGTTTGATATTAATTGAACCTAAAAAGAGCGACATATGGCTGGTAAGACTCTCTACGACAAAATATGGGAAAACCATCTGGTAAAAGACCTCGATGATGGCACTTCACTAATCTATATTGATTTGCAATATATTCACGAAGTGACCTCTCCTCAGGCCTTTGAAGGTTTACGTCTGGCGCAGCGCCGACCCTGGCGGGCAGATGCCAACATGGCGACACCTGATCATAATGTGCCCACAACCCTGACAGAAAGGGCGCAGGGAGTAGAAGGCATTGTTGATCCGGTTTCCAGAATTCAGGTTAAGTCTCTTGATGCTAACTGCAGTGAATTTGCTATTAATGAATTTACTATTGATGATCCGCGTCATGGCATCGTCCATGTTATTGGGCCTGAACAGGGGCGTACTCAGCCTGGAATGACCATTGTTTGTGGTGATTCCCATACTTCAACACATGGCGCTTTAGGTTCTCTGGCTCATGGCATAGGTACTTCCGAAGTGGAGCATGTGCTGGCAACGCAATGTTTGCAGCAGAAAAAAGCCAAAAACATGCTGATCAAAGTCAATGGTGAGTTGGGTGTTGGTGTGACCGCTAAGGATATGGTCCTGGCTATTATAGGAAAAATCGGCACAGCTGGTGGTACAGGGTATACCATCGAATTTGGTGGTGACGCCGTTAAAGCGCTCTCTGTGGAAGGTCGTATGACAGTCTGTAACATGGCAATTGAGGCTGGGGCCAGGGCAGGCCTTATTGCTGTTGATGAAAAAACAATTAATTATGTGAAAGGTCGCCCATTTTCACCGACAGGTGAGCTTTGGAACAGCGCAGAAGCTGCCTGGCTGGAATTGCGTAGCGATGAGGATGCGGTATTCGACAAGGTGGTCGAGCTGGAGGCTGCAGAAATTGAGCCCCAGGTAAGTTGGGGAACTTCACCTGAAATGGTTGTTGCAGTAAGTGCATCAATACCGGATCCAAGTCAGGTGAAGAGTGAAGCTAAACGCGGTAACTATGAGCAGGCTCTTAAATACATGGGGCTTGAAGCCAATATGCCGATTCGAGATATTAAACTTGATCGAGTTTTTATTGGTTCCTGCACCAATTCCCGCATTGAAGACTTGAGAGCTGCTGCTGCTGTTGTTAAAGGACGCAAGCTGGCTGAAAATATCAAGGAAGCACTGGTTGTTCCGGGTTCCGGGCTGGTCAAAGCGCAGGCTGAGAAAGAGGGTCTGGACAAAATATTTATAGAAGCAGGCCTGCAATGGCGTGAACCGGGCTGCTCCATGTGTCTGGCAATGAATGCTGATCAATTGGGTGAAGGGGAGCATTGTGCTTCAACATCCAACCGTAATTTTGAAGGACGTCAGGGCTTTGGTGGTCGGACTCATCTGGTGAGCCCGGCAATGGCTGCAGCAGCAGCTGTAACAGGGCATTTTATTGATGTACGAAGCCTGGAATTACATTGATTGAGACCTTCTAAAGCTAAAACCAAGGACATCATAGAAGCATGAAAAAGTTTATTAAAGAACAAGGTATAGTGATTCCACTGGATAGAGCTAATGTGGATACAGACTACATAATTCCCAAGCAGTTTCTGAAATCTATTAAACGGACTGGTTTCGGTAAAAACTTGTTTGATGAGGCGCGTTATCTTGATAAAGGCCTGCCAGATCAGCCCTGTGACAATCGCCCCCTAAATCCTGATTTTGTTTTGAACCAGCCGCGTTATCAAGGAGGCAAAATTTTACTGGCGCGTGAAAATTTTGGCTGTGGTTCCAGCAGAGAGCATGCGCCATGGGCACTTGATGATTACGGAATCCGTTGTATTATCGCACCCAGTTTTGCCGATATTTTCTTCAATAATTGCTTTAAGAATGGGATATTACCTATTGTTTTAAAAGAAGAAATAGTAGACTATTTATTTAAAGCTGTCGCTGCTCAGGAAGGCTTTGAACTGGAAGTTAATCTGCCGGAGCAGCAAATTATTCTGGCGGATGGTTCAAGCATTCATTTTAAAATAGAAGAGGCTCGCAAGAACGTATTGCTCAATGGTCTGGATGACATCAGCCTGACCCTGCAGCATGCTGATGATATCAAGGCATTTGAAACACAGTGGAAAAGCAAGTCACCCTGGCTTTTCCTATAAGAAACAATAGGTTAATTGATTTTGCCGGAACCTGTTTCCGGCTTTTTTCGTTGAATTGGAGAGAAATAGAGTAAATGAGTGAAAAATATGATGTAGCTATTGTTGGTGCAACTGGCGCTGTCGGAGGCGTTATGCTGCGTATTCTTGAGCAGCGTAAGTTCCCTGTGAACAATTTGTATTTGCTGGCCAGTGAGCGTAGTGCTGGTGAGACAATGAGCTTTAATAAAAAGCAGTATACTGTTGAAAATATTGCTGATTTTGACTTTTCAAAGGTGCAAATCGGGCTGTTTTCTGCCGGTGGCTCTGTCTCTGCAAAGTATGCGCCGATTGCAGCGGCAGCAGGCTGTATTGTCATTGATAACACGTCACACTTCCGTTACGAGGAGGATATCCCTCTGGTCGTGCCGGAAGTTAACCCTGAAACCATAGCTGACTACAAAAACCAGAATATAATTGCCAACCCCAACTGTTCGACCATACAAATGCTCGTTGCATTGAAGCCTATCTATGATGCAGTAGGCATAAAACGCATCAATGTGGCGACCTACCAATCGGTTTCAGGCACTGGTAAAGAGGCAATTGATGAGTTGGCGGGGCAGACAGCAAAACTGCTGAACGGTTTGAAAGCTGAAATTGAAGTGTACCCCAAACAGATAGCCTTTAACGTGTTGCCGCAAATTGATGTCTTTATGGATAACGGCTATACCAAAGAGGAAATGAAAATGGTTTGGGAAACCAAAAAAATCTTTGGAGACAATGACATCACGGTGAATCCCACCTGTGTCCGTGTGCCGGTGTTCTATTCGCATTCAGAGGCGGTTCATATTGAGACTGGCATACCTATTTCGGTAGAGGATGCCCATGCTTTATTAAGGAAAGCCTCAGGTGTGAAGGTGCTGGATAAGCGTGAAGATGGCGGCTATCCGACGGCAATTGGAGAAGGCACAGACCATGATGAGGTTTGGGTTGGGCGTGTGCGTAAAGATATTTCTCACCCAAATGGCTTAAATTTGTGGATTGTGTCAGATAATTTACGAAAAGGTGCTGCTTTAAACTCAATTCAGATAGCAGAAGAGTTGATAAAAAACCACTTATAATGAATACTTCCGGCTCGATTAAAAAAATCTCTCACTTCCAGTAAGGAAGGCATGATGCTGGTAAATAAGCTGAATAATTGCAAGAAAATTCTGGGTATTTTTACCTGCTTTCTTGCTGGATCATTTTCAGATTCTTCTCTGGCTTTTACTATAGGCGATATCCGGCTGGAATCCGCTTTGAATGAGCCCTTAGTTGCTAATATTCAGTTATTGGAGCTAGATGGGCTGGATGAGTCACAGATTCTTGTGGCTTTAGGCTCTGAGGCTGATTTTGATCGCTTCGATGTTGAGCCATTACCACTCCTTAATGAATTAGAGTTTGATGTTCAGGTATTGTCGAGTTCGGAAGGTCTTGTCAGGATTTCCAGTGCTGATGCTATTGTCGAGCCTTATCTGAATTTTGTATTGAATGTACGCTGGCCTTCTGGGCGGGTAATAAGGGAATACACAGTTTTGCTGGATTTGCCGACTTTTAGTGCGAATCCAACACCTGCGCCGGCCCCTACACCTGCGCGTACTACTCCAATACCGCCAGCTGAGCCTGTACCACCAGCTAGAAGGTCTCAGCCTGAGCCGACTCAGCCGCAGGTGGCAGAGGCCCCACTGGATGAAATGTCTCCAGCCCGTGGTATGGATACTGAGCCAGAAACTGAAACCGTAGTCATTCAAACAGGTGATTCCTTATGGAATATTGCGCTGGCAACCCGGCCAGGTAACGATGTATCTGCACAACAGATGATGCTTGCTATACAGAGAGCCAATACCAATAGTGATGCTTTCATCGATAATAATATAAATGGTATCAGGGCTGGTCGGGTTTTACGGATACCAAGTCGGGAAGAAATTAATGCTATTAGCCAGGAAGAGGCCATTACTCAGGTAGCAGTCCAAAATCAGCAATTTTATAATAATGCGCAACCTTTAGCTGTCAACAACAGCCAAGGCAGCGCCCACAACGCCCGTGATGAATTAAGTATCGTTAATTCTGTTGATGATGACACCCAAAGTGCTGAAATTGCAGATTTGAATGCAACCATAGCAAATCTGGAAAATGAGCTTGCGCTTAGTGAAGAAAATTTAGATCGGGCCCTGTTAGAAAATGAAGAATTACGTAGCCGTCTCAATGACCTTGAAGAAGAAATAGCTATTCTAGAAAACATTATTGCCATAGAAGGTCAGCGGATGGCCGAATTAGAGGCGGAAATGGCAAATCAGGCTGAAACAGCTGATTCTGAAGTCTTGGCTGTGGTAGCAGATACAGGCCCTGCTACTCCAGAGCCAGAAGTTGTCACTGAGCCTCCAATGCCTGCGCCAAGTTCTCCTCCTCCATCTACGGGCTTAATTAGTCAAATCACTAATCTGATCAGCAGCACCTTAGGCGTGGTCTCAGCCTTGGTGGTCCTATTAGCCCTTGTCGTTGGTTTTCTGATTGCCCGTAATCGTAAAGCTATCTTGGAAGATGGTTTCGATACTATTCTGGCCGAGGAAGAAGAAAATGAAGAAGGGTTGGCTGGCAGTGTCGAACTAAGTGAGTTGGAGGATTTTGCGGCAGCTGATATAGAAGATGATGAGGAAGATTATTTCGATGAAAGTCTGGATGATGACTCGGAATTTTCTGGGGATGATGATGAAAGCGAAGATGAAGTAACCGCTGATGAATGTGAAGCAGTAGTCAGTGAAGAGGATATTGCAGATGAGGATTTGGAAGATTTTCTGGGGGATGTTGATATCGACTCTGAAGAGGATGAAGATGAAATTGTTCTGGATTTGGATGACGACGATAGTGATGCCTTTAATGAAATAGAATTTCTCGACGAAGACGAGAATGAAGATGAGGACAGCGCTGAGGAAAATCCCGAGAAAACTGGATCTTCCTCCCTGGGTAATCTGGGATTGGATGATGCAATCGCCTTTGATGAAAGTGATGAAGAAGAACTGGAAATTATTACAGATCAGGATGAAGTCTCAACCAAACTCGATCTGGCCGTGGCTTTTCAGGCAATGGATGATCTGGCAGGGGCCAAAGAAATACTCAATGAAGTTATTGCCGAAGGAAATGATGCTCAGGTCGCAGAAGCGAAAAGCTTACTTTCAGAATGGGGTGATTCATAAGCCCTGAGACCGGGACTTCACCCTCCATCCGACTAGCACTTTGTATTGAGTATCAGGGTACTGGTTTTAATGGCTGGCAGGCCCAAAGATCAGCATCAGTTTCTACCGTTCAGGAAGTCCTGGAAGCGGTTATTGCAAAAATAGCTGATCACCCCGTTAAAATTCATTGTGCCGGGCGTACAGATAAAGGTGTGCATGCCAGCGCACAAATCGTTCATTTTGATACTCACAGCGAAAGGCCGCTGAAAGCCTGGGTAAGAGGGGCTAATGCCATATTACCTGATACTGTTGTGGTGCGCTGGGCAAAAATGGTTGATGAGAGTTTTCATGCTAGATTTTCTGCCTTAAGCAGACGTTATTGTTATCTGATTTATAACAACAAGGTTCCTACAGCTTTACTACAAGGCCAAGTTAAGACTCATTTCTTTGAGCTGAATGAGAAATTAATGCATGAAGGCGCACAATATCTTCTGGGAGAAAGGGATTTTAGCAGTTTCAGGGGAGCAGGCTGTCAATCCAATAGCCCTATGCGGAATGTCAGCCACCTTAAAGTCAGTCGGCTTGGGGATTTTGTGTTGATTGATATTAAAGCTAATGCTTTTTTATTACATATGGTTCGAAATATAGTTGGGGCTTTATTGGAAGTAGGTCAAGAATTGCGTGAGCCTAAGTGGATAGAGTCTGTGCTTAATGAAAAAGATCGTCGGCAGGCTGGAATAACGGCTCCTCCGGAAGGACTCTATTTGGTAGAAGTTGAATATCCTGATAAGTATGAATTACCAAAAGCGCCCTGGGTGTTGTCATTTTTTAAAAGCTCTTAGCGATAAAATTTGCTAAAATACGGGCTTGTTTCAAGCATCACCCAGTAACATAATAAGTGAATAAATCTAGAACTCGAATTAAAATTTGTGGCATCACACGAACTGAAGATGCACTTGTTGCTGCTAATTGCGGGGTGGATGCGCTTGGTCTGGTTTTTTTTAAAGCCAGCCCCAGATACGTCTCAGCACAACAGGCAAAGGAAATAGTGACTTGTTTGCCTGCTTTTATCAGTAAAGTCGGACTTTTTGTTGATGCGAGTGTTGCAGAGGTTGAGAAAATTGTCGAAGCAGTTTCTCTGGATTATCTGCAGTTTCACGGTGATGAGGAAGAGTCTTACTGTACAAGCTTTGCTAAACCATACATCAAGGCAATACGGGTTCGGCCCGAAACGGATTTGCCCGGCATCATCAGTCAATATAAAAGTGCTGCTGCTGTTTTGCTGGATGCTTGGCATCCGGGTATCGCGGGAGGAACAGGAGAAAGTTTTGATTGGACTTTGCTGGAGACTTTGTCCGAGGATAATCCCGCGCTTATTCTGGCTGGCGGTCTGAATGTCGATAATGTTCACTCGGCTGTACATTTAATCAAACCTTATGCCGTTGATGTGAGTTCGGGGGTTGAGGATAGTCCCGGCACTAAATCTGCTGAGAAAATTCAAAATTTTGTTAATGAAGTGAATCGAGGTGAGTGTGTCTGAACTAAGAAATGAACAACTCTATAATGGCCCGGATGAGCATGGCCACTTTGGTATTTATGGGGGGGTTTTTGTCGGAGAGACTTTAATGCCAGCCCTTGAAGAGCTGAGCAGTATGTATGCGAAGCTGAAGCAGGATGAGAAATTCTGGGAGGAATTTCACACCGATCTGGCTCATTATGTGGGCAGACCTTCACCGCTTTATCATGCCAAAGGTATGACCAAAGCACTGGGTGGCGCTCAGATCTATTTAAAACGTGAGGATCTTGTCCATACGGGTGCGCATAAGGTTAACAATACAATAGGACAGGCTTTGCTGGCAAAAGCCATGGGTAAAACCAGGATTATTGCTGAAACCGGCGCCGGTCAACACGGGGTAGCGACTGCGACTGTGGCTGCACGTCTGGGACTTGAATGTCACGTATTTATGGGCTCGGAAGACACCAAACGTCAGGCTGCGAATGTTTATCGTATGAAATTGTTGGGAGCGACTGTCGTTGAAGTGAATTCCGGCTCAAAAACACTTAAGGATGCGTTGAATGAGGCCTTGCGTGATTGGGCAACCAATGTAGATACCACCTACTACATTATCGGGACTGTTGCCGGACCACATCCTTATCCAATGTTGGTCAGAGATTTTCAGAGCGTTATCGGAAAGGAAACAAGGCAGCAGTCACTGGAGCAGTGTGGACGCCTGCCTGATTCACTGGTTGCCTGTGTTGGAGGTGGTTCAAATGCAATCGGTCTGTTTCATCCCTTTCTAAAAGATGAAACTGTAAAAATGATTGGAGTTGAGGCCGGCGGCTTGGGTTTGAGTACGGGAAAGCATGCAGCACCACTCAATACGGGCGCACCAGGGATATTGCACGGTAATCGGACTTATCTGATGAATGATGAAGATGGCCAGATACTTGAAACGCATTCAGTTTCTGCCGGGCTTGATTATCCCGGTGTTGGGCCTGAACACGCCTGGTTAAAGGATATTAAACGCGCAGAATATACAGCAGTAACCGATGACGAGGCCTTACAGGCTTTTCGTTTTCTGACTCGCCAAGAAGGTATTATTCCGGCACTGGAATCAAGTCATGCTATTGCCTATGCCATTAAAGTTGCACCGGATTTACCAGAAAATCATTTAATGGTCATTAACCTGTCCGGTAGAGGTGATAAAGATATGAATACTGTCGCTCAAATCGACGGACTAGAAGTGTGATTACGGTTAAGGTTTACCTATAACATGAGCAGAATAGAAAATTGTTTCAAACACCTCAAGAGTCAGAGCAAGAAGGCTTTTATTCCATATCTCACGGCAGGCGACCCGAATCTGGAAATCAGTTTGAAGCTTATGCATGCTTTGGTCGAAGCCGGTGCAGATATTATAGAGTTAGGCTTTCCGTTCACTGACCCCTCATCAGATGGACCGGTGATACAACGAGCTGTAGAAAGGTCACTGGCAAAGCACACTCGCTTAAAAGATGTTCTGGCTTTGATAGAACGTTTCAGACAGGAAAATCAGGACACGCCAATAGTATTAATGGGATATTTGAACCCCATAGAAAGCATGGGTTATCAGGCGTTTGTTGAAAAAGCAGAGCTGGCAGGGGTTGACGGAGTTCTGGTGGTAGATATGCCCCCGGAAGAAGCCCATGACTTATTAAAGATTATTCATGCTTCCAAGATGGATTGTATTTTTCTGGTTGCCCCAACAACTAATGAAGAAAGAGCCAGACAAATTTGTAAGCTGAGTTCAGGCTATGTCTATTACGTATCGCTGAAAGGTGTGACGGGAGCTTCACACCTGGATATTGATTCAGTGCGTACTAATGTTGAACGCCTTAAATCCTATTGTGGACTGCCCGTAGGTATCGGTTTTGGGATTAAAGATACTGACATCGCTGCAAAACTAGGCGAAATAGCAGATGCCATCGTGGTAGGTAGCGCTTTGGTTAACCTTATAGCAGAATTAGAGGATGGGCGTGACTATAGCCATGAAGAGCTGTCTGAACATATCGCTTTGATGGCAGATATGAGTAGAGCATTGAATCCCAGTTAGTTTTATAAGGGTATAAGTATGAGTTGGATTAATAAAATCCTGCCTTCAAAAATAAAAACGGATACAGAAGTAAAAAACCGGAACATCCCCGAGGGATTGTGGAAAAAATGCCCACGTTGTGATGCCGTTCTTTACAGTTCCAATTTGGAAGAAAATAATGATATTTGTCCCAAGTGTGATCATCACCTGAGGATATCAGCTCGTCGGCGTATCGACATTTTTCTGGATCCTGAGGCTAGGATTGAACTCGGTGAAGAGATTACACCTAGTGACATTCTTAAATTCAAGGACCTGAAGAAATATAAAGACCGACTGGCCGCAGCCACTAAAGCAACCGGTGAGAAGGATGCTCTGGTTGTTATGCAGGGCAAAGTGAAAGGTCACCCCGTTGTGGTGACTGCTTTTGAATTCGGTTTTATCGGGGGGTCAATGGGCTCAGTCGTCGGCGAGAAGTTTGTCCTGGCTGTTAACAAATGTCTGGAAGAAAATCTGCCATTGGTTTGTTTTGCGACCAGTGGTGGTGCCCGTATGCAGGAAGCCCTGGTTTCTTTGATGCAGATGCCAAAAACATCAGCAGCTTTGGAGAGAATGAAGCAGCGAGGTCTGCTATATATTTCAGTTTTAGTGGATCCGGTTTATGGTGGGGTCTCAGCCAGCCTGGCGATATTAGGTGATATAAATGTAGCTGAACCGAATGCGCTTATCGGTTTTGCCGGTCAGGATGTCATCAGGCAGACCGTTCGTGAAAATTTGCCTGAGGGCTTTCAACGTTCGGAATTTCTGCTGGAGCATGGCGCCATTGATATGATTGTTCATCGTAAGGATATGCGGGATAAATTAAGTTCCCTGATCGCAAAATTCATGCACAATTACTAGTAGGCAGTGATATCGGCGAAGACTAGTGCGTAAAGTAACAAGGTCTAACCACAATTTCTTTAAATGAGCGGCAGACAATGAATTTATCTGCCTGGCTCTCATATCTTGAAACTCTGCATCCGACAGAAATTGAACTTGGCCTCGGCAGGGTGAGCCAGGTAGCAGCAGAGTTGGAGTTGGATTTCAGCTCAAAAACCGTTATCAGCATCGGCGGAACCAATGGTAAAGGCACAACTTCCTGTTTTTTGGCAAATCTATTGTTAGCTGCAGGGAAATCAGTCGGCCTCTATTCTTCACCGCATATTCTGAAATATAACGAAAGAGTCACTATCAATGGTAGTCAAGTTGAAGACCTGACCCTCTGCCGGGCATTTGCACGCATTGAACAGGCACGCAAATCAGTCAGCCTGACTTATTTTGAATTTGGGACACTGGCAGCGCTGCTGATTTTTGCCGAAAGTAAGGTGGATTATCTGGTTCTGGAAGTTGGCTTGGGTGGTCGCCTGGATGCAGTAAATATTGTGGATGCTGATTTAGCAGTTATTACTAATATTGCACTGGATCATACTCAGTGGCTGGGGGATACCCGCGAAAAAATTGCCTATGAAAAAGCTGGGATTCTCAGACAGGGACGCCCTGTAATTTTCGGTGAAAAGAATTTGCCAAAATCACTTGAGGCGCAGATAAATCATAAAGAGACAACACTTTATCAAAGTGGTAAAGATTTTAATGCTCATATCACAGATGGTCATTGGTACTGGCAGGGGCTAAATAATAGAAAAGAGCAATGCTCCTACCAAATAAAGCTGTCATGGCCTTCTTTACTGAGTTGTTATCCTGCAAACGCTGCAATGTCGCTGCAGGCTCTTTTACTTTTGAATCTTGAGCCCACAGAAGCTTTGTTGGAGCAGGCTTTTAAACAGGCTGTTTTGAGAGGGCGTTTGCAAATAGTGCAAAGGGCTTATTCGCTGGTGCTTGATGTTGCACATAACCCTCACGCCGCCGCTTATTTGTGTGAAAACATGCGGCATTATTTTCCTGGCAGAAATATACATATATTACTTGCTATGCTGTCTGATAAAGACAGCAAAAAAACCCTGGCTGCGTTGCAGGAAATAGCTGGCTCCTGGTATCTTGCCAGTCTTGAAAACAGCAGAGGTTCCAAGGCAAATATGTTATATAATGAGTTGCAAATTTCAGCACGGAATAAAGTATCCAAGTTTGATTCTGTGCAAGAAGCGTTTCATGAGGCTGAAAAAAACATGCAGTCTGACGATGTGTTACTGGTTACCGGGTCGTTCTATACTGTAGCAGATGTTTTGGAGTTGATTTGAACCAAGCAATGAAACAAAGACTGGTAGGGGCTATAGTGCTTGGTTGCCTCGCAATAATATTCCTTCCTATTCTACTGGACGGAGAAGGGGTCTCTCCGCCGGAGATGAATATTGTTATTCCTGCCGCTCCTGCCTTTCCTGAGCCCTTGGAGGTTGAACCACAGAGACCTATTGTGCTCAGCGATACCAGCGAAATTCTGGTTGAAACTGAAGACTCGGTGGAAGTTGTCGATGCAGTCGCAGTCAACAATACTGATGCCGTTCAGGCTAATGAGCAGGCTGAGGAATTACCGGCGCTGGATGCTGAAGGCCTGCCCCAGGCCTGGAGTATTCGTCTGGGACTCTTTGGCGAGAGTGCTAATGCTGAGACGCTGGTTGCGGAGCTATTAAGTCAGGGTTACAGGGCATATACAGATTCCGTATCTACTTCTCAAGGCATGCTTACTGCCGTGTTGGTAGGCCCTGTGCTGACAATCTCTGATGCGGAAAACTTGAGAACAGAGCTTTCAGCCAACTTTAATGTTGATGCGCTGATTGTGGACTTCTCAATCGGAGAAAATTAGAAAATGGGGAAAGTGTAAGGGAAAGCTGTGACAGTCGCTGATATCAGTATTCTTATTGTCATAGTTATTTCCATGTTACTTGGACTTTGGCGTGGTCTGGTAAAAGAAGCTTTTTCTTTAGCTGCATGGGTGGCAGCAGTTTTCGTTGCTGGTTTTTTCAGTGCCCCTCTGGCAGATTTGATGGTCAATATGCTTGATAATGCTACGGTGCGTAGAGTTCTGGCTTCAACCATTTTATTTGTTTTGGTCATGTTTGCTGGCACCTTGCTGGGTAATTTTATGTCTAAGCTAAGTACGGCAATTGGTTTAAGAGGCGTCGATAGAGCACTGGGTTCATTGTTTGGTATATTGCGTGGTCTGATCATCGTATTATTGGTTTTATTTTTAACAACGCCATTTGAGTTTAGCCGTACCTGGCATCAGGATTCAGTCATTGTTCCTTATATGATGGTTATATTGGAGCATGTGGCAATTTTGGCGAACTACGAGTTAGCAATACCACCGACGACTGAGTCGAACATAATTGATGTAGCAGCAGAGGCTGGCGTGGGGGAGATACTTTGATGGGTATTAATTTTCTGCTAACAGAACGAGCAGGATTTATTGTTATGTTTATTAATAGGGGTACGGCATGTGTGGTTTAGTCGGCATCGTTGGTAAATCAAATGTTAATTTGACTTTGTATGACAGCTTGACAGTACTGCAGCACCGTGGGCAGGATGCTGCCGGGATCGTGACCAGTGAATGTGGAAAATTAAACTTACGCAAAGATAATGGCCTGGTTCGTGATGTTTTCCGCACCAGCCATATGAAGAATTTAAACGGAAATATGGGGATAGGGCATGTTCGCTATCCAACAGCTGGCAGTTCTGGTCCTGCCCAAGCACAGCCCTTGTATGTAAACTCTCCCTATGGAATCAGTCTCGCCCATAACGGAAATTTAACCAATGCCAAAGAACTGAGTGATGATATTTTCAGGGATGATCTAAGGCATTTGAATACAGACTCCGATTCTGAAGTGCTGCTTAATATATTCGCTCATGAGTTGCAGCAACTTAACAAAATCAAACCAACAGCTGAAGATGTATTCACTGCCGTTCGCGGAGTACATAAGCGTTGCCGAGGCGCTTATGCTGCGATTGCCATGCTGGTTGGTTACGGCATAGTGGGGTTCAGGGATAAACATGGGATCAGACCGCTGGTTTTTGGCGAGAAACGCACGCGTAAAGGCGTTGAATATATGATCGCCTCCGAAAGTGTGGCACTTGATTCCCAAGGCTTCAAATTAATAAGAGATGTTGCTCCTGGTGAAGCTGTCTATATTGATAACACAGGCAAACTTGAAACAAAAATATGTGCAGATGATGTTAGTCTCCAGCCTTGTGTTTTTGAGTACGTCTATTTTGCACGTCCGGATTCTTTAATGGATGGTATTTCAGTTTATAAATCCCGTTTACGTATGGGAGAGAAACTGGCAGAAAAAATCATCCGGGAGCGACCGGATCATGATATTGATGTTGTCATTCCTATTCCCGATACCAGCCGGACTTCCGCCGTAGAATTGGCCAATGTATTAGGTGTGAAATATCGAGAAGGCTTTGTAAAAAATCGATATATTGGTCGTACCTTTATCATGCCGGGACAAAGTCAGCGAAAAAAGTCAGTGAAACAAAAATTGAATGCGACACCATTGGAGTTTCAGGACAAAAACGTTTTGTTGGTAGATGACTCTATCGTAAGGGGTACAACTTGTAGTCAGATTATTGAAATGGCGCGTGAAGCAGGCGCCAAAAAAGTTTATTTCTGTTCTGCTGCCCCTCCTGTACGTTATCCGAATGTTTATGGTATAGATATGCCAGCGGTCAGTGAATTAATAGCGCATAATAAAACTGTTGAAGAAATACAAAAGCTAATTGGTGCGGACTGGCTGATATTTCAGGATCTAGATGACCTGATTGCTTCTTGTGCAGAGGGCAGTATCTTGCCAATGGATTTTGAGTGTTCTGTGTTTAATGGTAAATACGTTACCAATGATGTTTCTAAAGAATACCTGGAAGAACTGGAGAGTATGCGCAATGACCGCGCTAAAAATACTAAAGCCCGGGAAAGAAAACTCTATCAGTCAAATAGCAAGGAAGAAGAGATTGTAGGCCTGCATAATGATGAGTAAACAATCTGCTTAGCAGCCAGATTCATTGTCTAGAATTGAAATAATTTGTAGTTATGCTAAATAAAATTGAAGATGCTGTAAATGAAATCAGTAAGGTAGTTTACGGCAAGGAGAAACAGATTCGATTAGCTTAAAGGGGAAACTCCTCTGGCTTATTTTTCCCGGCTTAGCAGTATTAAGCCGGCCGGGCTAAACAGATGGGTGAAATAACTGACAAGTATATTGATCTGGTTTACAAGACTCCCGATCCTTCCGTGAATCCTGATGAAGTAAAAGAATTTAGAAATAAAATCAGGCAGTTTCATATGCTAATGTATTGAAGCATGCAGAACTAAGGTGAAAAATGACAGAAAGAA
Organism: Gammaproteobacteria bacterium; assembly: GCA_038148755.1. Lineage (GTDB taxonomy): Bacteria > Pseudomonadota > Gammaproteobacteria > Pseudomonadales > Pseudohongiellaceae > UBA5109. The sequence goes on along the minus strand of JAYQWA010000006.1, from coordinate 22,460 downwards.
TACCATTGGGGCTTTATCGTCACTATAAAGGGCAGAATTATAGTGTTGTGGGTTTTGCCAGACATTCAGAAACAGAAGAACTGATGGTTTTATATGTGCCGCTCTATGGTGATGGAGGGTATTGGATAAGACCACTTTCTATGTTTATGGAAGCAATTGAACTTGATGGTAAACAAGTCCCCCGATTTGAGTATCTGGGAATAGATGAAACACTTGAAAATAGAAAAATCAACCATAGTTATATGACTGTGAAGGCTCAATGAGCTTCATGTCTGCATAGTCTGGTTCTTAAGAACAGACATAAAAGCAGGCTGACTTTATTATCGCTTAACGAGGATATAACTATGACAACTTTTGATTTTTCTCCTTTGTATCGTTCAACTATCGGCTTCGACCATCTTGCTAACCTGCTGGATAATGTCACTGCTGCGGAACGCTCCCAATCCAGTTATCCCCCTTACAATATCGAGCTTCTTGAAACAGATAAATACCGTATCAGTATGGCAGTTGCAGGTTTCGAAGAAGATGAGATCAATGTTGAGGTTGAAGATAATGTGCTGTCTATCGCAGCGAGCAAAAAAAACAGTGATGTAGAACGTAATTATTTGCACCAGGGTATTGCTGAACGCGATTTCAAACGACAGTTCAGGCTGGAAGACCATGTGCAGGTTGTTTCAGCAACGATGAACAATGGCTTGTTACATATCGAACTGGTAAGGGAAATTCCCGAAACCATGAAACCAAGGCGTATTGCAATTAATGAGCAGCCTAAAAAAGGTTTTCTGAAATCAGCTTAAGTGTATTGGGATTGATCGCCTAGATGGGTGATCAATTCTTATAAAGAGGCGGCAGAGTATGATGCTCTGCCGTTTTGTTTTTGGGCCTGTAACCCTGTTTATATAATTTTCTGATTTCCTGCGTTAATACGTCAGTTTGGAAATTCTTGTTGTTTGCATTTGGGCTGTAAAGAGCATATTCCAATTCATCCAATGTCGTTTGCAGCTGAGGTTCCAGGTCATATTCTTTGAGTTTTTCCAGGGTAGTGATGGCTTCATTGGAAAAATGTAAACGTACCCAGCTTAACAAGCTTAGCCTGATGGCAGACAGGTCGGAATTTTTACAGGCTTGTTGAAACTCTCGATAGGCTGTATCTACATTGGTTTCTTGAAGGGTTTGTGTTCCGTTAGTTCTCCCGCGGGCATTCTGCGCTGCTTCAGAACTTGTCGAACTTAACATTCCTGTAGCAAACTGCTTAAGTGTCAGCTTGCTGCGATACCACATAACTGTGCTGTAAACCCAGGCTAGTGCGAATAAAGTTGTGGCCAGTATCCAGTAATAAGAGGCTCCGATGATTTGCCTTTCTACTGCTATCAGGGAGTCTTCAGTCTGCTCGCCTCTGCCAGATTGCTCGGGCATAAAGGGAAGTGGTTGTTCTGTTATCGATGTTAAGCCGGGCAGTACACTTAAGGTATGTTCGGGCAAGCGGGCATATTCCAGGGTGTCAGTCTCTGTATTCCACCAGGGTATTTCTATCGCAGGTAATGTGAAATCTCCACCTTCTGAGGCGACGATGGCAGTCCCTTGTGAACGTATTCCGGTGACTCCAGTGGGGCTAGCCAAGTCTTCACGGCTAGGCTGGTCAGGGTAAAATTTAAGCGTATCAGTTTCTGCGTAAGGAATATCAGGTAAGAGGGAGCTGCTTAAACCATCTGCACGAATTCTGAGATTGCGGGTGATCGCTTCACCGGTTTCCAGCCCTTGTAAACTGTCGCTCCAGTTTTCTTCCAGTAACAGGTTAGTCGAAGGTAACCAGGTTGCACCTGCCGGATAAGAGTCCGGTTTAGCCTGCACATTGATAGTATGTGACTCGCTACTCAGATTGATGGTTCGCCCACCCGTCATCTGACCTGAAAAAATACTACCAGAACGGCGCCGGCCAACAGTTGCATTGAAAGTAATCGGGGAAATTTCCAGGGTGCCACTACTTTGCGGAAACAGGACAAAACGTCTTTCAATCACGTTATAACGCAATCCATCTAGCACTTCTTGTGAGCTTATATCGTTGCCTAGTTGCTGTATAACCGCGTTTTCTGCTTCGGGTGCACCCAGCTGGGCGCCTTGGTCAAAGGGCACAGAGAAGTAAATTTTAACGGTATAAAGTAACTGTTCTTGTACATAGACATTTTCTTTACTGACAGTCGAAGTAAGAAAAAAGTCGTCAGTATTGACAGGGTTCTGAATAGCATCAGCTACAGTGATATTAATAGGCATAGTGACCTCATTGCCTATACGGAAAGCGGGTATTGTCAGTGTGCCAGTAGAACGGGCACGCAATGAAATGCGATATTCTGACCACTGTTCAGAAACACCATTGATAAAGGTGAAACTGTTTCTTTGACTACTGCCAATGATTTCAAAGTCTTGTTGCAGGCTGTCTATATTCGGGTTGGTATCAGCTAATTCAGCATTTACTCTGAGAGTCAGTGTAAAAACATCATTAATGGATACCTCCGTGCGATCGACGTAGGCACTTAACAGATCCCCCTGGGTGAAAGCCTGTAAAGGGAGCAGGAAGAATAAAAGAATAATAGAACGTTTTACCATATCTGACTGGGTGCCTCTGTCGCTGGAATGCCAGAATTCTGCAACTGCTCATAGAGCAATTGTTGAGTCTGATAACGAAACTTATTTCTGAGTAATTCGCCGGGATCGTCTTCGATACGCCCCAGCCATTGTTGCATGGCCTGTTCTTCTTCAGCTGATTCCTGAGTTTGAGCGGTTTCAGGATCAGGGCTTTGCTCTTCTTCCTCATTTTGCTCTTCCTGACCGGCATCGGAATCCGTCACTTCGGATTCCTGCTGCTCCTCAGATGATTGCTCTGAGTTTTCCTGGTCCTGTTCACTTTGCTGGGCCTGTTCCTGGTTTTGTTGTTGTTCTGATTGACTCTGTTCAGATTCACTTTGCTCCTGTTCCTGGCTCTGATCGTCTTCCTGTTCGTCTTCATTTTGCATATTTTGCTGTTCTTCTAACAGGTTTTGCACTATGGCTTTATTGAATAAGGCATCAGCATGATCTGGCTGTTCTGCCAGAACTGCATCGTAAGCATCAATAGCTTCCTGATAGCGTTCCAGACGGGCCAAGGTATTGCCTTTGTTATATTCCGCATTGATACCTTGCTGGGCATTTAGTTCGTTCAGGGCGGCCTGGTAATTGCCATTACGATAATAGGAGGCAGCACGCCAGTTCCCATCTTCAAATAACTCGGATGCACTGTCGAACTGTTCTGTCGTAAAAGCCTGGCTGCCTTGCTGATTCTTGTTTGCCCACAGATCCTGCCAGCTTAGGGCCTGGGCCTGTTGTTGTGGATTGATTAGAAATAACAGGCAGATACTAAGGAGCCAGCCTCGACGGAAGGCAAAAGCGGCCAGTGGTAATACCAGCAGTAATAACCAGGGACCGGCTTCCGCCCAGGTATCGAACTCCTGCTCGACATCTCTTAAGTTTCGGGTTTCATCCAGTAGGGTTTGTTCAAGCAGGAAATCAATATCATTATCGGACAAGACAACATTTGCATAACGTCCATTAACGCTATCAGCCAGCTCCTGCAGCAGACTGCTGTTTAGTGTAGGGATGACAATGGCATTATTTTGATCTCTCAAGAAGCCGTCATTGGTCGGGATAGGTGCCCCTTCGTCAGTACCAACACCTAGGATCGACAAACTATGCAGTGTGTTGTTTAGCTGGTCACTGATAGCATCTATATCAGCATTATTGATGCCATCAGTAATCAATAGAATTTTTGCTTCAGTCAGCTGGGCATTGTCCAATAACTCAATAGCAAGGCGGATACCTTCTTCCGGCTTACTACCCAGTAGGGGCATGATGTTGGGGTCCAGGGCAGAAACCATATTGCTGATGGTGGCGATATCGTCGGTAAGGGGGGTGACAGTATGCGCACTGCCGGCATAAACAACTAATGCCGTCTGTCCTTCAGTTTTACGGCTGTTCAGAATATCAATAAGTTTTCTCTGGGCACGAACCAGACGACTGGGGTTTAAATCAGTGGCATACATGGACAGAGACAGATCCTGAACAATAACCATGGCATCTTCGCGTTCCTGGACAGGAGAAGGTATCTGCTGCCAGACAGGCCCAGCCAGGGCAATGATCGAGAGTACCCAGATGCTTAACAGGCCGTACAAGGGCAGGTATTGCCTGGAACGGGTATTTTGTTCCAGCAAAAAAGGCAATAAAGAGGCATCAATGGCTTTATACCAGCTGGAATTACGGCTATGCAGAAAACCTAATGTAGCAACCAGCAGAACAGCAGGGATCAGCCCGAACAGAAACAGTGGGCGCAGAAAATGAAAATTTTCGATAAATGTTGGCATAACGTTCATCTAGGTTTTACTTTCTGTCATAGATATTGGGGCTGGAGAAGCTTTTTTCCAGGGGTTTAAGGCCGGTAAGCGGCTTAATGCAATAAGAAAGCTTAATAGCAAACAGGCAGCCAGAGGCCAGTAGAATAGAGCAATAGTAGGGCGGAAAGTTTCATCTTCCTGCTCTACCGGTTCAAGTTCATCCAGAATGGCATAAATTTGCTCCAGTTCTTCTATGTTACGCGCTCTGAAATACTGACCGCCGGTGTTTTCAGCAATTTCAGTTAGGGTGTCTTCATCAAGGTCGGCAGAGGGATTGACAGCTCTTGAGCTGAAAATGGAGGAACGCGCGGCACTTTCTGCACCAATACCAATCGTGTAAATCCGAATCCCTTCACGTGCAGCCAGTTCTCCTGCCTGCAATGGCGAAACCTGGCCGGCATTGTTTACCCCGTCAGTCAGCAGGATCAGTATACGACTGGCTTCCGGTCGCTCGCGCAAGTGACGAACGCCAAGTCCTATCGCATCACCTATGGCAGTCGCATTTTCTTCAATAATACCGATTTGAGCTTCATCGAGCAGTATGCCAACGGTTTCACGGTCAAAAGTAAGAGGCGCCTGGGTATAAGCTCTGGCTGCAAATAAAATTAATCCCAGCCTGTCTCCGGTACGTCTTTCTACAAAATCTCCAACGACAGACTTGACCACCTCCAGACGGGTCGCATTACGCCCCTGCAACTGGATATCCTGAGCCTCCATACTGCCTGATATGTCAACGGATAACATCAGGTCTCGTCCGGTTGTGGGAAGCTGAACAGGTTCTCCTACCCATTGTGGACGACTGGCTGCGATGACCAGTAACAGCCAGCACAACAAGGCCAGAAAAGAGAGTAGCAAACTGCGACTGCCCAGCCTGGGGCTGGAACTTACGACGGTTTTCAGTGAGGTGAAAAAAGGCACGAAAAGGGGAGCTTCAATAATTTCAGCCCGTGGCATAAGGCGATTAATGAAATAGGGCAGCGGTATCAAAATGAAAACCCAGGGCCAGACGAATTCAATCATGCCACCACCCTGATATTTTTGTGTTCATTTGCTTTGCTCTTATTTTTTTTCTTGTAACAGGCACTGATCCAGTTTTGTGCCAGAGTATAAAGAGCTTCAATTTCACCAATGAAAACTGGCCGATACTGTCCTTCCGCGAGAACCTTTCCAGCGCTTTCCTTGAATTCAGTTCCACCAAAGGATTGATCAAGATAATCAAGCCATGCTTTTCCGGTAAGTTTGGCGATTTCACGCGAACGTTTAGGGTCGGTATATAAGGCGACCCTGTTAAGTACGGCATTTACCGCATAAAGATAATCCAGTCCTGCCTTATTTTCATCGCTGTCTTTTTTGCTGACCGTTTCACGGTAGGCTTGAATCGCTTTTTCAAGCTCACGCTGCGCGCTTTGCAGACGCTGATTCAAGATGAATTTCTGTAAAGCCTGGAAAGCCAGCCAGCATAGTCCTGCCAGAATCAGGATAATAACGAACCACCAGCCGGGAGCAAGCGGCCAGATGCTAACCGGATCGGGCAGATGAATATCCGCCAATTGGCTTAAAGGGCCTTCTGATTCCATGTTTCCAATTGCTCCAGAACAATCTGGTCGGTTCTTAAGCTTATCAAAGGTACTTTTATTAAGTTCAGTTCAGCATGCAGACTTTGTAATTTATCCTCAAATGCCTGGTGGTAGTTTTCTCGGACAGCTGCAGCGTAAGTATCAATAGTCTCCATTTCGTTGCCATTGGTAATATTGTATACACCGGGTTGAGGTAATTGAGTCTCCAGAATATCGTAAATAAATATACAGGTGAGATTGTTATGCAAAGAGAGCTGCTGCATATATTGCAGAGATACTTTGTCCATGTCAGCGAAATCACTTATCAGATATATCGTTGAGCCTGGCCGGGTAATACGATAAATATGTTCCAACGCTTCACGCAGGTTTGATTTTCCTGTTTTTGCTAAAGGCTTATGCTGACCAAGCAGATTTTGATTGTAGTCGGCCAGCAGGCTGAGAAAGCGCAAGGCAGAACGTTTACCGCGCCTTGGTTTTACCATTTCACTATTAGTATCAGAAAAAACAACGCCACCAACCCTGTCACCGTTATCAACGGTCAACCAGCATAGAATTGCTGCAACTTCAGCAGCAACAACTGATTTAAAGCTGACCTGGCTGCCGAAGAACATATGATGACTTTGGTCAACGCCGATAATAACGGGTCTTTCCCGCTCTTCACGGAAAATTTTGGTAAAAGGTCTGCCAGTTCGAGCAGTGACACGCCAGTCGATACTTCGTATGTCATCGCCAGCCTGATAAGCCCGGTGCTCTTCAAAATCAACGCCTCGGCCTTTTGATTTGGAGATATGAGAACCAGACATTCCCAGCCGGGAGCGGGATTGCAGATAAAGTTCCAGTGCCTTGGCGATATGACGCTGATCAAGTAATTGCTGCAGACTCAACATAGCGCCGCGGCAACGGAACTGCTCTTGTTGAATATTTAATTCGCGTTTGCGTGACATATGAAATTAGGTTTTAAGCTGAAGGTACCAGTGTGAGTACTTCATCCAAAACCCGGTTTGCATCTATACCGGCAGCCTCTGCTTCAAAACTGATAAGGACACGATGGCGTAAGACATCATGGAAAATTTCATGGACATCTTCGGGGCTTACAAAATCTTTGCCTTTTAGCCATGCATGGGCCCTCGAACAGATATCCAGAGAAATGGTGCCACGAGGACTGGCACCGTAGTCAATCCATTTTGCCAGCTCTTCACTATAGGGGGCAGGATTACGCGTAGCCATGACCAACTGCAGAATATATTCTTCGACGGCTTCAGCCATATGCAAGCCAAGCACATCCTGCCTGGCTGCAAATAAATCTTTCTGAGAGACGACTACAGGTGGAGTCGGGTTCTGGTGCATGGCTTCATTTCTAACCAGATGCAGAATTTTGCGTTCAGATTCAGTATCCGGGTAGTCAACAGTAACATGCATTAAAAAACGGTCAAGCTGAGCTTCTGGTAAAGGATAGGTTCCTTCCTGCTCAATCGGGTTCTGGGTCGCCATGACTAAAAAGAGATCCGGCAGGTGAAAGGTTTCTCGGCCGACACTAACCTGATGCTCAGCCATAGCCTCCAACAGGGCAGACTGGACTTTGGCTGGCGCACGGTTTATCTCATCGGCCAGCACCAGATTATGAAAAATAGGTCCTTGCTGAAAAGTAAAGCTGCCATCCTCAGGACGGAAGATTTCAGTTCCGGTGATATCACTGGGTAGAAGATCCGGAGTAAACTGTATACGATGGAAATCGCCTTCTATGGCCTCAGAAAGGTTTTTTATAGCTTTGGTTTTAGCCAGACCTGGTGCACCTTCAACTAAAAGATGTCCGTCTGCGAGGAGTGCGATTAACAATCGGTCCAGTAGTTTCTCCTGACCAATAATTTGCTGAGAGAGCCAGTTTTTCAAAGCTCCAATCATTTCTTTCTGAGGCATAATTTGATCTCTTACTGCGGGTTGATGTTCTAATGTTATTGTTATGCTTTAAATAAAGTCGCACATGATACCCTAAACAGCCTTAAAAGGCCTGATATCATAGAGATTAATCGACTATTTTAGACTTGCAATTCACGCTTGTGAGTTTCTAATTCAAGCACTATATTATGGATTAAATATGGAGTAGGGCTATTTTGTACACACTGATCCGTCGGCTTCTTTTTCTTTTTCCGGCAGAGTTTTCCCATAACCTTGGCCTTAAAGGCCTAAAACTGATTTATCTTTTAGGTCTGGTATCTTTGCTTGCTTCCCGTGGCAAAAACAAGACTGTTGAAGCTTTCGGCTTGCAATTCAGCAACCCGGTAGGGCTTGCTGCTGGCCTGGATAAGAACGGGGACTATATCGATGCTTTAGGCTCCTTGGGTTTTGGCTTTATTGAGGTAGGCACTGTGACCCCCAGAGCCCAGCCGGGCAATCCGAAGCCCCGGTTATTTCGGTTAAACAAGCAAGGGGCTTTGATAAACCGGATGGGCTTTAATAATAAAGGTGTGGCACATATGGTCGAGCGTCTTAAACGCAGGCGTTTCAAAGGAATTGTGGGTGTTAATATCGGAAAAAATTATTCAACGCCTTTAGAACAGGCGCATGAAGATTATCTGTTTTGTTTGCGGGAGCTTTATCCCTTTGCAGATTACATAGTCATTAACCTTTCTTCACCCAATACCCCCGGTTTGCGTGCCTTACAATTTGGAGAAGGTCTTAATAGCCTGTTAAGTGTTTTGAAAGCTGAACAAAAAATGTTGTCTGATAAGCATGACAAGTATGTGCCGCTATTGTTAAAAATTGCACCGGATATTAGCGTCAATGAATGTGAGGATATTGCACAGGCGCTACTGTATTACAAAATGGACGGGGTGATAGCGACCAATACGACCGTCTCTAGAAATGGTGTTGAAGAATCAGTGTTTTCTGATGAAACTGGGGGCCTGAGCGGTTCGCCTATGGAAAACATTTCCGTCGATACCGTTAGAAATCTGAAACACCAGCTACGAGGCGTTATTCCAATCATTGGTGTGGGTGGTATTCATGATTACGCAAGTGCTGAAAGGAAATATAAAGCCGGTGCCAATCTGCTTCAGCTTTATACAGGTTTTATTTATCGCGGCCCTGAATTAATTACTGAAGCCATAGACGCAAGTGTTGCAGATTAATGCGCAGATTAAATTTATATACAACACTGGGTTGCCATTTATGTGATGAAGCAGCTGCCATGATTAATCAGCAAGATGTAGCAGATTTGGCGCTGTTCATGGTTGAAATAACTGAGTCTGAAAATTTACTGAAGGAATATGGTGTACGTATTCCTGTGCTTAAATTTGAAGATAGTGAAAGAGAGTTAGCCTGGCCCTTTACGATGGCAGAGCTAAGCAAATTTCTTGAGGTACAAAAAACTTAAGCAATTTTTATATGCCAGGGCTCATATCTGACGCCATAGAGATTGGTGTCGGTATAACGGATATCTATATAACCTAGATTAACCATGCGTCGGAATTCTTCGGTATGGGAAAAATCTTCTGTGAAATTAAGTTCTCCCAAACCAATTTTCCCGACATCAAAGTCGCCGATACAGTGAAAGGAATGTCCCGGAGGCGCCAGTGACCGGGAAGCTTTTGACAGGTTAAGATCAGACTGCAGTGTTTTAGCCAGGAACAGATGCATTTGCTTAACAACATTGCGTATTCCTGAAGTTATTAATAGTTGCTGACCAACATCGCGTTTAATTTGCTGATACAGGTTGTAGGAAGATCCTCTTAAAAGATAATGTCCGCTGCCGTGAATTTTGACGACATCAGGAATTGGAATACGGGTTGTCAGTTAAGGGGTAACTTTCTCACCGAAAAAGCCATATTGATTGGCATCAGCAAAAAATATTTCTTCCAGAAAATCCAACTCGGATTTTTCAAAAGCTCCGATGGATTCATAATTACGAGCAAAGAAAAGCATTTCATCAAAGCCGATCAAATTGAAATTGCCGTGACCGACATAGTCTTGAACCCGTTCAAGACGGTTGATGGTTCTGCTTAGCAGCTCTCGTTTGGCTGCAAGCAAATAAATGTCATTATTAAAATTGGCATCAAAATTTCGAATTTTAGCCAGATACTCATCAATTTCTTTGTCTTCCAGATCATTCAGGTCGACATCTCTTTCAGTATGCTTAAAGCCTTCTTCAAGTACGGTTTCTTCGAGAATAATGGCTGCTGGTTCTGGCGGACTTTGGTCAATTATCAGACCGGAAGGGCTTTCAACAGGCGTGGGCTCAACGACGGGTACAATCGTAGAGTTTGGATCCTGAGTGACCAATACCCTGTGTTCACTAAGTCTTGATTGCAGAGAACGGGTCGACACCAGTGAAACGGCACCGCCAGTAAAAAGAGCTTGTAGAAAACGTCTTTTTTTCATAGCCCGGGAAATATAGCAAAGTTCATAGAGCAAAAAAATCCCTGGCGTTGCTGGATGTCTGCTTTGCAACAGTTTCCGGTTTTTTTTCGAGGCATTTGGACACCATGGCGAGCACAAAGGGCAAATTTGCCGGTTCATTTCGTCGGGTAGTGGGTTTAGGCTCTATATTGCGCGGCATGAGATAAGGGGCGTCGGTTTCCAGCATAAGACGATTGGCAGGTATTTCTTTTAACAGCGGGTGTAACGAATAACCACGACGTTCATCACAAATCCAGCCGGTGATACCAATGTATAAATCCATATCGAGGTAATCAAAAAGTTCAGCTTTATTCCCGGTAAAACAATGCACAACGACTTTGGATAAATGCTCCCGGTAATCTTTGAGGATGGGTAAAAAACGCTCATGTGCATCTCTCTGGTGTAAAAAAACGGGCATGTTTAGCTCAGCAGCCAGGCCTAGCTGTTCGGTAAAGGCATGTTCCTGATGTTTCGGACTGGAGTAGTTACGATTAAAGTCGAGGCCCGTTTCGCCTAAAGATTTTACACAGTCATGCATGGCTTGTTCTCGTAAATCTGCCAGGAGCTCATTTGTATAATTATCAGCTTCATGGGGATGCAGACCAACTGTACTGAAGAGGTAGTCCGGGTAGAGCTGGCACAATTCGATAGCCCTTTGATTGCTGCTTGTATCGGTGCCGGTGAGTATGAGTTTTTCTATTCCTGCTGTTTTGGCACGCTCTATCACCTGATCAAAATCATCACGAAAACTCTCATGACTGAGGTTGGCGCCAATATCAATCAATGTGGCTTTCTCTTGTTGTAAGGCTTGTGTCATGTCCTAGCAGTCAGGCATTTAAAAAAAAAGAGCAATACTATGGTCAGCAGCCTCCGAATGCCAGATAAAAACTTATCTGAGTATCACAAAAATAAAATATGGAAGGGGGCTTAATAAAAAAATTTGTGTGAATCATAAGTCATGTCGCTATAATGCGTCTTTTTTTCGAATTAAATAGGGTTAAGACAGTGCTAGCTTCAACCAAGCAGAATCTCGACTGGAAAAATCTTGGTTTTGAATATACCAAGACAGATTATCGTTTTTCTGCAATTTATGAAAATGGTCAATGGTCCGAAGGTGAGCTTGTCAGCTCTGAATTTATTCAGATTCATGAGGGCGCCACAGCCCTGCATTATGCGCAACAATGTTTTGAAGGTTTAAAAGCGCAAACAGCAAAAGATGGTCGGATTTTATTGTTCAGACCTGAATTAAATGCACAACGTATGCAGATAACGGCTGAGCGTTTATCCATGCCACAGGTTCCCCACGAGTTGTTTTTGCGTGGAGTCATGGAGGCAGTCAGGGCAAATCAGTCCTGGGTTCCACCCTATGGCAGTGGTGCTTCCCTTTATGTGCGTCCTTTGCTTATCGGCATTGGCGAGAATATGGGTCTGAAACCGGCATCATGCTACGAATTCAGAGTCATGGTTACACCGGTTGGTCCTTATTATAAAAGTGGTGGGCTTGCTCTCATTTCATTGGCGGTTTCTGATTTTGACCGGGCTGCACCACATGGTACTGGCGATATTAAAGCCGGCGCCAATTATCCGGGAGGCTTGTATGCAACCCGTAAAGCCAAAGAGCTGGGAGCTAATGAGGCACTGTATCTGGATGCTGCCGAGCACCGCTATCTGGAAGAGGCCGGTTCAGCCAACATAATCATTTCCCAGGCCGGAAATAAATTGATTACGCCAAAGTCAGATGCCATTTTGCCGAGTATAACCCGCCGCTCTATTATGGAAATCGCAGAACGTGACCTTGGTATGCAAACAGAAGCCAGGCCAATAGATTTGCGTGCTGAGATAGACAGTTTTGAAGAAGTTGCTGCCTGTGGTACTGCAGCTGTACTGTCTCCGGTAGGCAAAATTTGGCTGGATGAGCAATGGCATAATTTTTATGGAAACGGAGAAGCAGTCGGGCCGGTTATGCAGAAACTTTACGATTTGCTTCGTCAGTTGCAAAGCGGTGAGCGTGAGGATAATAACGGCTGGACCATGGAAGTGCCACTTTAAACAGGCTTGCCTTGCCACTTGAATCTCGCATCAAATGGCTTCTACCGATGCTGCTGTCGGCAGGAAAATAATTCCACCTCTAAAATAGTCATTTATTTTAGCAAGTTATAAGACTTATTTTGGTGTTTAAGTATTTTTTAATGTAAACAAAAGCTTGACAGGGTCGCACTATAACCTTTATTTATGTCGCCCCTTAAGTTACTGGTATTAATGTAAGCAGGCAGTAAAGCGAAAAATTAATGGAAAAATCTCTGGTCATTGTCGAGTCTCCGGCAAAAGCAAAAACCATCAATAAGTATCTGGGCAAGGACTTTATCGTTAAGTCCAGTGTCGGTCATATCCGTGATTTACCGACCAGTGGCTCATCAGCATCATCAGATCCGAAAGCCCGTGCCAAAGCAGCGGCTGAAACCCGTAAGCTAAGCCCTGAACAAAAAGTGATACATAAAGCACGTAAGGCCAAAGAACAACTGATTGCCCGAATGGGAATTAATCCGGAGAAAAACTGGCAGGCTAATTATCAAATATTACCGGGCAAGGAAGCAGTAGTTCGTGAATTAAAAAAATTAGCCAAGCAGGCCGATAAAATTTATCTGGCGACGGATTTGGATAGGGAAGGAGAAGCCATTGCCTGGCATTTACAGGAAGCCATTGGTGGTGATCCTGAGCGTTATCAGCGGGTGGTTTTCAATGAAATCACCAAAAAGGCGATAGAAGAGGCTTTCGCTGAGCCTGGTGAGCTAGATATGAAACATGTCGAGGCGCAACAGGCACGACGTTTTCTAGATCGTGTTGTGGGATTCATGGTTTCGCCTTTACTTTGGGAAAAAGTAGCACGAGGCTTATCCGCAGGAAGAGTCCAGTCTGTTGCTTTGCGTCTGATTGTAGAACGTGAAAAAGAGATCAGGGCTTTTATTCCGGAAGAATACTGGGAATTGTTTGCTGATCTAGTCCAGGGTAATGGTCAGTCAAAGATAGCTACTGAGCAAAACCAGGAAAACCTGAGTTTTCAGGTAGTGAAGTTCCAGGGTAAAGAATTTAAACCCGTCAGTGAGGCAGAAAGTCAAAAAGCCGTTGACCAGCTCAGCAATGAGACTTATAGCGTCAGTCAACGCGAAGATAAACCGACATCTTCTAAGCCAAAGGCTCCTTTTATTACCTCCACACTGCAACAGGCGGCATCGACTCGTCTGGGCTTTAGCGTCAAGAAAACCATGACTATGGCGCAACGACTGTATGAAGCGGGACACATTACCTATATGCGTACCGATTCCACACATCTGAGCACAGATGCCATAAACATGTGTCGTGACTTTATTCAGGATAACTTCGGCGATAAATACCTGCCTGAAAAAGCAATTTCCTATAGCAGCCGGGAGGGAGCACAGGAAGCGCATGAGGCAATCAGACCTTCGTCCGTTACTGTGACTGAAAACTCTTCTATACTTTCATCTCTGGATCGTGACGCACAACGTTTATACAACCTTATCTGGCAGCAGTTTGTAGCCTGTCAGATGACCCCGGCCCGCTATAAAAGCAGTACGATTCTACTTTCTGCTGGTGATTATGAACTGCGTATTAAAGGCCGGATTATGGAATTTGACGGTTACACCCGGGTCTTTCCTGCATCAACCAAGGAAGGGGACGTCGAGCTGCCGGATATTAAAGTGGGTGATGTATTGACGCTTGTTGAATTACACCCAAAACAGCATTTCACAAAACCAGCGCCGCGTTATACGGAAGCCAGTCTGGTGAAAGAACTGGAAAAACGCGGCATTGGCAGACCGTCCACCTATGCTTCCATTATTTCAACCATACAGGACAGAGGTTATGTCGCGCTGGAAAACCGGCGATTTTATGCACAGAAAATGGGCGATATTGTCACCGAGCGTTTGCAGGAAAATTTTACTGATTTACTGGATTATGGCTTTACCGCGCAAATGGAAGCGCAACTGGATGATGTCGCTAATGGGAAGAAAGACTGGTTGGCAATTTTAAATGACTTTTATGCCAGCTTTACCAATCAACTGGCACAGGCAAAATCTGAAGAAAATGGCATGCGGCCCAATAAGCCAACTGACACGGATATTCCATGCCCTGAATGTGGTAGACACATGCAGATTCGTACGGCGAGTACCGGTGTATTCCTGGGTTGTTCAGGCTACAACCTGCCACCTAAAGAGCGCTGTAAATCCACGATAAACCTGATACCAGGTGATGAGGCGATCAGTGTTGATGCTGATGATGAGGCGGAATCACGTTTGTTGATAAGCAAGCATCGATGCAAGATCTGTGATACTGCCATGGACTCTTATTTGATAGATGAACAGCGAAAATTACATGTATGCGGGAATAATCCTGAGTGTCCTGGTTATGAAGTGGAAAATGGGAAATTCAAACTGAAAGGTTATGATGGACCTGTGCTGGAATGCGATAAATGCTCTGCTGAAATGCAATTAAAGAATGGTCGTTTCGGTAAATATTTTGGTTGTACCAATCCTGAATGTAAAAACACCCGAAAACTGTTGCGCAATGGTGAGCCGGCTCCCCCTAAAATGGATCCAGTGCATATGCCAGAGCTGCACTGTCAGAATGTAGATGACTACTATGTCTTGCGTGATGGCGCAGCAGGTATCTTTCTTGCCGCCAGTAAATTTCCTAAAAACAGGGAGACCAGGGCGCCTTTGGTTGAAGAATTGTTGCCATTTAAGGATCAGATCGATCCCAAATACGCTTATCTTCTAAAAGCGCCTGTTACTGATCCTCAAGGGAATAAGGCTATTGTACGTTTTAGTCGAAAAACCAAGGAGCAGTATGTCCTGAGTGAAAAAGACGGGAAACCCACCAAGTGGAAGGCTTTTTATCTTAAAGGACGCTGGGTCAGTGATGCTGAGCTTGAAGAATCTTCATAGGCAGATCTGAGATGCAAGAATTATTATCCTGGTTGAATTTTGGAGAAAACACCTGGATTGCCCAGGTGTTTTTTATTGTCTTTCTGACGGTCTGTGTGAACTTTCTGGTAAGGCTTTTATTAAAAAAAGCCCAAAAAAAATCATTACAAACAGAGAATCCCTGGGATGACGCTTTAATTTTGGCTGCACGCAAGCCTTTGGCGCTCTTTGTTTGGGTCATCGGATTAAGTGTTGTTGCCGAAATAGTACAGACTGTTGCAGCTAATGAGCTGTTTGAATACTCAGGGCTAGTACAACAGATTGCAATTATTCTTTTGCTGATGATGTTTTTAATTCAGCTGATTAAAAATGTTGAAGAAAATTTTCTTAAAAAGGCTAAAAAATCTGAAATAGATTCTGATGAAATAACGGTTCGTGTTGTCGGTCGTTTATTGCGTGTCTCGGTATTGGTAACAGGTAGTATCGTTGTTTTACAAACGCTTGGTATCAGTGTGACTGGCGTTGTAGCTTTTGGTGGTGTAGGAGGTATCGCTATAGGATTTGCCGCACAGGATTTATTAGCAAATTTTTTTGGCGGTCTGATTATTCATCTGGACAAACCATTCAAAGTAGGGGACTGGATACGTTCTCCTGATCGTGAGATAGAAGGAACCGTTGAGGATATTGGTTGGCGCGTTACCATTATTCGGACTTTTGACAAGCGTCCCTTATATATTCCAAATTCAATTTTTACAAAAATATCTGTAGAAAATCCGTCCCGCATGTTGAATCGTCGGATCTATGAAACGATTGGGTTGCGATATAGCGATGCCGCCAAAGTGGGAGAAATTATTGTAGCCGTCAAAGATATGTTAAAGAATCAAGCTGAAATCGACAGTGATAATACCTTGATTGTTAATTTCAATTCGATGGGGGCATCTTCCCTCGATTTCTTTATTTATACCTTTACCAAAACGACTGACTGGGTACATTACCATGAAGTCAAACAGGATATTTTGCTGAAAATTATAGATATCATTCATGAGCATGATGCTGATATTGCTTTTCCGACGACAACCTTGGATGGCCTGCCGGATTTCGAAAAATTTACTGACAAAATTTCCGATAAAAGCGCTAGCGCTTAGGTAATATGTCTTTCAGTTTGTTACGTGCTTCCCGAATACAGGCTTCGGTTGTTTCCCAATCTATACAGGCATCAGTGACTGAAACTCCATACTGCAGTTGATTCAGGTCACCAGGAATATCCTGTCGCCCAAATTTAATATTGCTCTCCATCATGAGACCGATAATAGACTGATTGCCATCTATAATCTGTTTGCAGACATCTTCAAGCACAATAGGCTGCAGGCTTGGGTCCTTATTAGAATTTGCATGGCTACAGTCAATCATAATGTTGCTTTTTACGCCGGCAGCGTTGCAGGCCTGTTCACACTGACTGACACTAACAGAATCATAATTTCGGATGTTATTGCCGCCTCTTAGTACGATATGAGCATAAGGATTGCCCGCAGTATGGACGATAGAAACCTTGCCTTCAGGATCAACCCCAAGAAATCTGTGTGGCTTGGATACCGTTTGAAGTGCATTAATGGCAACTTGCAGACCACCATCCGTGCCGTTTTTAAAGCCAACGGGCGAACTTAAACCGCTCGACATTTCACGGTGAGTCTGGGATTCCGTTGTGCGGGCCCCAATCGCTGACCAAGAGATAATATCGTGTAAGTATTGTGGTGAAATGGGATCCAGTGCTTCAGTGGAAGTTGGTAAGCCCATAGCGCTGAGTTTTAATAAAAGTCGCCGGGCTTTATGCAAACCATCTTCAATTTTGAAACTGTCATTTAAATCAGGGTCATTGATTAGACCTTTCCAGCCTGTTGTTGTGCGTGGTTTTTCAAAATAAACACGCATGACCAATACCAGGGTGTCATTAACTTCTTCTGAAAGCCTTTTTAACCTTTCTGCATAATCAAGTGCCGCATCAACATCATGAATTGAGCAGGGCCCAACAACCAGAATAAGGCGATGATCTTTACGATCTAGTATGTCCCGAATAACCTGTCGGCTATGACGAACTTTTTGCAGTGTGTCTTCTTGTAATGGCAAGCGTTCTTTTATCTCTTCAGGAGAGATAAGTTTTTCAAAAGCTGCAATGTTAATATTTTCTGTAATCGTATTCTTCATGATGTCCACCTAAAGTGAGGCGCGCATTATAAAGACTTTACAGACTGATTTCATGCCAATAAGGAAGTGAAGTGAAGAAAAGTACAGTCTTGACAGGAAGATCGTCCATGACTTCAAAAAGCTCTGCGTAACGCTTAAGCTGTGGGCGGTAATGCTCTTCCTGGATTTTTAAAAACTCTGCCTGCTGCTGGTTTTCCACCAGGGCAGTCGATTTATAATCAATTATCCAGCGTATTCCATCAGCAATGAAAGTGCGGTCTATTATATGCTCTTTACGCCAGCGTTGACGGTAGTCGCTAACAGCCATTTCACAGGCGCTGTCTTGATGTGAATGGTCGAATAGCCAATTGGCCTTATCATGTTGCAAGCAGGTCGTCAGATTCTGTTTGATGCGATTAATTGCATGTTCGATGTCAGCAGTATCAGGGCAGACTGGTTTTAGTAAAGCGCGCCAATAATTTTCATGTTTTAACTGGAAGTCTGGTTCAAGAATATCTATTGCTCTCTCAACTTTCAGTCGTAGGAATTCATGAATGATATCGCCGATTTTTCTTTCAATAAGATGCTGGTGTTGCGTATCTGAGGCTCGGGATGGATAGATAATAGTCGGCAAGTATAATTCAGTTGCAGGCGCCCAGTCGGAGCTCAGGCGCCGGATATTTATACTGTCGGCCTTGCTTTCACTTACCGTATTTGCGTTTTGCTCTATATCAACAGTACTGAAAAGAAATTCATTGCTATCGAGAACAGGCCAGATTGCGGCAAGTAAAGAACTTTCTGCCGGGGGTTGGTAACCGCCTGTTGCATGACTTTTTATTTTCCCGAATAAAAAGGCCTGTTGTTTAGCGCGTGTAACCGCTATATAAAACAAGCGGGTATTTTCAAGTTTTCTGCGAATGTTTGATTGATTTTTCAGATAAAGATAAGTGGGATTATCTTTTTCACCTTCTGCATTTAAAGGGGCTATCAATAATTTGCTGTCAGAACTTTCACTGGTGTGCTCCTGCCAAAGAAAAAGTTCTTTGTCATTTCTACGGGGTTCCCTATCCAGTCCCGGTACAAAAACATAATCAAATTCCAGTCCTTTGGCTTTATGGATGGTCATGATATGCAAAGAGGTCTTGATATCATGATTGGAGCTTAAGTAAGTGGTATCACACTTACGTTCAAAAGCATGCATATTTTTGATCGGTGCTTTAAATGTTTCAGCTTCCAGTAATAGAAAAAAGCGCTCAATATAGTGTAGTTCATGCTCACTCTGTAAGCAGGCCGCCCCCCCCAGTTTTAACCAGCTTTGCTCAAGCCATTCACGAGACGGACGATTTTGTCTGTCCATATGAGCTTCAGAGAGAACTGGCATAACACGTTGCAGCCGTAGTTGAGCGTCTGCAGTTAAAGCATCTTGCTGTTGAAAATCATTAAGACTTTGCCAGAGTGTGATTTCATGTTTTTGTGCATGTAAGGCCAAGTGATGAATGTCGGCTAAAGTGAGGCCTATAAAAGGTGTTCGCAGTAATGCCAGCAAAGCTGTTGTGTCAGCCAGGTTGGAGAGCGCTTTCAATAGACTTAGTAAGTCATTAATGACAGGGAAGGAGCTTAGGGGGTCAATGTCAGATGCATTCCATGAAATTCCGGCCTGACGCAATAAAGGAATAATATCTCTAATATGGCTACGGTTTTTTACCAGGATGGCGATTGAAACATCAGGAATTTGTAATATTTTTTTGAGCTGCCTGAGCAGCAAATGGGCTTCCTGTTTTCGTATCAGTTCTAAATCGGTTTTTTGATCAGCTGTTTCCAACAAAAGTGTTGTACTGACACCTGGTGCTTGTTCAGGTTTAATAGCTTTGCAGGGGCTGTAGGCAACAGCTCCATGAACAATATTGTCCTGTTGAGGGAAAGCTTCTCTGAAAACCTGATTTGTCCAGCCTACAATAGCCGCATTGCTTCTGAAGTTCATTTTCAATTGCAGGCTATGCAGTTTTACAGTGCCTATGCCCTCATCACGGGCTTTCAGAAAGAGGCCGACATCTGCATTACGAAAACTATAGCAAGACTGCATACCATCACCGACAATGAAGAGAGTGCGGCCATCACCTTTTTGCCAGCCGGCAGTTAAGCGGTTTAATAATTCAATTTGTAAATGTGAGGTATCCTGAAATTCATCAACCAGGATATGTTTGATTCTATAATCCAGTCGCAGAGCAAGATCGCTGAGGCTGTCTTCATACGACAAGGCCTGTAACGCACAGGCACTGACATGTATATAGTCTGCCTGATTGCTCTGATTGAGCATAAGATTTAATTCAGCAACGATATCCAGCAGTACCCGGGTCAGAGCCTCTAGAAATTCCCATTCCTTCTGTCTGTAATCTGATGAAGGCAGCCCTTGTAAATCCTGCAAAGCACCCAGGCATTCAGGTTTCTGTTGCAACCTGTGAATTAAGGAATAGAAGTCTTCTTTTTTGTTTTTAAAGAGAGCTTTTTCTTCTGCATTCTTTCCATCAGCTGGTTTGGGGAAGCCGTTTTTACTATTGACGCTTTTGCGAAATTCCCCATCCTGCTTGAGAAAAAATCCAGCAAGTGCCTTCCAGGTTTCAACATTACTTATTTCAAGGCCGGGGAGTTTTTTATTACTAAGTGCGTTTAAACTATTATCCTCCTGTTTGGTCAGTTGTTCTGCGGCGAATGTGCTTAAGCTTAGAATGTCAGAGGAAAAAGGCTGTAAAATATTGTTGGCCTTTGCCAGTGTTTCCGTAATAACACTTTGCAGATTCTGGGTAAGCTCTTGGCGCAAATTTTGATGCTTAATATGCAAAATATGATTAAGCCACTGGTCACGCTTCAATAACAGAGAGACAAGTAGTTTTTTGGCGCGGCCAAGATTGTTATCCAGCTGAGAAAGGAATACAGCGATATAGTCACTGAGTTCACTTTCATCATTAAGTTTTACCAGTGTTGTCTCGATGACTTCCTGACAGATCGCTTCCAAATCTTCGATGATATCTGCCTGGCCACCCAGTCCGCTCATAATGGGTAGTTGCGCACAAACTGAGGCGTTAAAGGCATCTATGGTTTTGATTTGCAGACGTTGTGGATTTTCCAGTAAATGCCACTGTTGCTGTTGATTCTTTTGCAGAACCTGCTCAACAAGCTGTTTGCTTAATTCTGTCAGACTTTCCGAATCTTGCTGGCGCAGGCTGGCTAATAAGCGCTGGCGCATCTCAAAAGCTGCTTTACGGGTAAAAGTGAAAGCCAGGATGTCTTCCGGTTTTTCACAGTGAATAAGTAATTTTAAATAACGCTGTATCAGCAGTTCGGTTTTTCCTGAACCAGCAGGGGCCTGTACACAAAAAGACCTGCCAATATCCAGAGCCTGTTCGCGTTCGGCTGAGTCTGTGATTACAGGTTCAGTCATGGTAAACACCTTCATCTCTCAGGTTTTTTTCCTGGATACGGCAAAGCGCCTTAAGATGGCAATACTGGCAGCTACTAGCTGCTTTGGGACTGATTGCAATAAATCCGTCAAGAAATTCCTGGGCAAGGTTATTTAAGGCTTGGTTCCAGCTCTGCTTTAATTCTTCCCAACTGGAAAATTCCTTGAATTGCCTGAGTTCAGTTAAGCCGGTAGCAGGAGAAGTTTTATTATCCAGACTGATACCCTGATAAGACAGACTACTGATGTTAACCTGGGCATAAAGCAGGGCATTAACAGGATTAAACAGCTTGTGTTGATCGAGGGCTGCAGAATATAGCAGTAATTGCGGATCAGATGGGCGGTTATCAGCTGTAATTCTGGGTATTCTGGAACCGCTTTTGTAATCGATAAGTGCAAAACCGTTGTCTATTTTATCAATCCGGTCAATTTTTAAATCGAGAGTCAAGTCAGCATATTGCCATTGGGTACTAAACTCTCTCTGTGTGACTTCAAAGGCAGAGCGTAATTTTTCCTGCTCAAGCCACTTCCGGCTAAGTGTGATCAAACGCTGTTTTTCCAATTCGGCAAAAGCAGGTTGGAAAATATGGCCGTGGGCTTTTCTTAAATATTCAATTCCAGTCATGCAGGCTGTTGAAATTATTTGCTGCAATTCGTCTTCATCTAAGTTGCTGATAGATTTTTGATTTTTTAAGTTTTCCCAGAGCTTCTCCAGAATCAGGTGTATTGCACTACCTATATCCGTAGCAGGGATGCCGTAAACAAACTCCTTGAGTTCTTCTGCATGCAGTCTATGGATGGCAAAGGCACGGAAAGGGCATTCAGCCTGATTGGCAATCAAGCTACTACCACCCTTTAAATTTTTACTATCTGTTAGGGGCAGATAGGCAGTTTCTTCCAGGTATTCTGTACTTACAGTTTGTGAAGCTGCAAAGTACATTTCCAGGCTTGAGGAATGCAAGTGCAGTGAGCTTCCCATATTCGGGTTATCACTAAAAACTGCTGCATCGTCTATAAAATCTATCAAGGGACTGGGTAAAAGTTCACCGTCAACATTTGTTTTGGGATAGCTAAATACCAATTGCTCACTGGTATTTGCCTGTGTTTCCAATAATAATTTTTTAGCATTTTCATATGACAACTCTGCTGAGCTTTCAGGAAGCTGAGCTGTCTTTTGTAGTGATACAGGGATGAAGGGGTTGGGATACTGGAAAGCAGGCCATTGCAAATCAGATAAACCCATGAACCAGGTGTGAGTAAAATGTAAACCTCTGGCATCATTAGGGGTAAGCAGCCGGACAGGAGCCTCCTGTCTGTTTTCGCTGTAACTGAAATCACGTAGCAGCTGCTTTAATAAATTATATGCCTCAGTGAATGTAAGCTTTTTATGTAAGAAGGCTAATTTTTTCAGGTCTTCTAGTACCTGTTGCCAGCAGGAAATTAGAAACTGTTCCTGCTGACTGATTTCATTATTTGACCAGGTTAATAT
>JAYQWA010000005.1:0-109890 GCA_038148755.1 Gammaproteobacteria bacterium | reverse complement strand
TGAAAAACGCACCAAACCCCCAACGCCTCGCGTAGAACTTATCTTGTGCCATTGGCTTGATACTTTATCCAGGCAGATAAAAAAATACCTGGTAAAAAGCGGCTCTACTACCTTGGCCTGTTTACCTTTACGTAACTTACAAGATTGCAACCGTGGTAAAAAGACTTCAAAGCCCTGATTTTCCAGATGCTCAAGTGCTCTGTATTCTTCTCGGGGTTTACTGTGGATTAAATACCAACTGGATGCCATTTGATCTGCTCTAAACTACTTTTAATCTAAGCCAAATTTATTGCGGTTTTGATGTGCTCATGGGAAAAACCCCTCTGCACCAAAAAGCGCTCACACTTTGCTCTTTCTTTAACATTACTGGTATTTATCACTGGAAAGCGTTTTTCTAAAGCCTGACGGCATAGCCCCTCCCAGTCATTTTCTTCACTATAAAGACATTCCCTGACTTCGCCAGAATCCAAGCCTTTACCATAGAGCTCTGACTCTATCTTTAAAGGCCCGAAGCCTTTATTTCGTCGAAAACGTACATAGGCATCCAGATAACGCTGATCTGATTGCAGGTTTTCATCCCTGAGTTTTTCCAGTGCAGGAAAAATATCTTCCTCTTGGAATCTGGCAGATAACTTTTGGACTAATTCTTTGAAGGAATGTTCCCGCCGCGCCAGCAAATCCATTGCGGCACGGCAAATAGCAAATTCAGGTTTTTCTGAGGTATCCATACTCACAAATTGCGAGCCTATTCTCCAGCGACAGCAACCTCGTCTGGTTCTTCGTCAACCTGCGCTGGTGAATCTTTTGGTTTGCCTGGCTTGGCAAGCAATAGCTCTCTGAGCGTCGTTTCAATTTCCTGAGCCACTTCAGGATTTTCTTCTAGATACTGGATGGCATTCTTTTTCCCCTGACCGATCTTTTCACCCTTGTAGGCATACCAGGCTCCGGATTTTTCCACCAAATCATGCTTAACGCCCATATCAATAATCTCACCCAGACGGGAAATCCCTTCGCCATAATAAATCTGGAATTCAACCTGTTTGAATGGCGGCGCCACTTTATTTTTTACCACCTTGACACGGGTTTCATTACCAACGACTTCTTCGCCTTCCTTGATTGCGCCGATTCGGCGGATATCCAAGCGTACAGACGAATAAAATTTAAGCGCATTACCTCCAGTAGTCGTTTCAGGTGAGCCAAACATAACCCCGATCTTCATACGAATCTGGTTAATAAAAATCACCAGGGTATTTGAGTTCTTAATGTTTCCCGTCATTTTACGCAATGCTTGTGACATCAGACGGGCCTGCAAGCCCATATGACTGTCACCCATATCGCCTTCGATCTCAGCGCGAGGCGTTAGAGCGGCAACAGAATCCACCACCACAACATCAACGGCTCCGGAACGCACTATCATATCGCAGATTTCCAGTGCCTGTTCACCGGTATCCGGCTGGCTCACCAATAAATCATCAACATTGACACCGAGATTGCCTGCATAGATAGGATCCAGCGCATGTTCCGCATCTATAAATGCACAGGTACCCCCTGCCTTTTGCGCCTCGGCAATAACCTGTAAAGTCAGCGTTGTTTTACCGGAGGATTCAGGTCCATAAATTTCAACGACACGCCCTTTGGGTAGTCCACCGATTCCCAGTGCTACATCCAGACCTAAAGAGCCGGTTGATATGGCAGGAATGGCTACACGCTCTGAATCACCCATGCGCATCATCGAACCTTTGCCGAACTGCTTTTCTATTTGTGCTAAGGCCGCACTAAGCGCTTTTTCTCTGTTGTTATCCTGCTCTGCCATTGATTTACCTGCGTTAGATATTGATTTATATGAAATTTCTATAATTAAACTAGGGTCTATCCGGTAAAATTTGTAGCTTTATTTCGACTGAAATATAAAAAAGATTTACGCGGTAAACTGGCAATAATTAAAGCAGATAAACTGTCCTTATTCAAAAGAGATTTTTTGTATGATCAGAATGAATCACGTAGAATCTATCGCCTCGTTTTTTGACTTTTCAGCTTTATAAAACTCAGCAGGCCACCTTGAATAACCCAGCTTCAGCACACACTCCCATGATGCAGCAATACCTGAAAGTAAAGGCCGAGCATCAGGATGAATTGCTGTTCTACCGCATGGGTGATTTCTATGAACTGTTCTACAGTGACGCTGAAAAAGCAGCAAAACTGCTTGATATAACTTTAACAGCACGTGGCAAATCCGGTGGCAATCCTATCCCCATGTGTGGTGTCCCCTATCACGCTGCAGACCGTTATCTGGCAAAGCTGGTCGAGCACGGTGTTTCCGTCGCCATTTGCGAACAGATCGGCGATCCGGCAACCAGCAAAGGCCCTGTTGAACGTAAAGTCGTCAAACTGATCACGCCCGGCACCTTGAGTGATGAAGCGCTACTTAAGGAGACTCAGGATAGACTGCTCTCGGCGCTTTATTTTGATGGCAATAAATATGGTCTGGCTTCGCTGGATTTAAGTGCTGGTCACTTTTCAATACTAGAGGCTGAAGATGAAAACACTTTGATAAACGAGCTGGAACGCATCAACCCGGCAGAGTTATTAATCAGCGAAAGCAGTCATTGGATCCAGACTATTGCTACCAGAACCGGTATACGTAAGCGACCTGACTGGGATTTTGATCTGGACAGCGCCATACGCTCACTCAAACAACAGTTTCAAACAGATACTCTCAACGGCTTTGGTTGTCAGGGTTTAACGAGCGCCTTGTCAGCAGCAGGTTGCCTGTTGCACTATGCCAAAGAAACGCAGTTTTCCGAGCTACCGCATTGCCAGGGTCTGCGGGTAGAACAAAATAACGACAGTCTCATTCTGGACAGTATCAGCCGCCGCAATTTGGAAATTGACAGTAATCTCAATGGCGGCAAGGAAAATACGCTGAGTGCTGTATTGGATCACTGTTCTACCAGTATGGGGTCACGCCTGCTCAAGCGCTGGCTGCACCGCCCTATTCGTGACATCCAGCAATTGCAGTTACGTCAGCAAGCCATCAGCAGTCTGATCAATAACTATCATTACGAAAGTATTCAAGCGTTACTGGCGCAGGTGGGCGATCTGGAACGTATTGTCGCCCGAATTGGATTACGCTCTGCCCGCCCCCGTGACCTGGTCAAAATGCGTGAAGCCTTTACCCTGCTTCCTGAGTTACAGGCTATTTTAAAAAGCATTGATTCACCTCAGCTGCAGACCCTGTCTCACGGTATTAGTGAGCAACCGGAATTACTTAAAGAGCTGGAGTCGGCCATTGAAGAAAATCCACCAGTAGTCATCCGCGAAGGTGGCGTTATTGCCCCCGGTTACGACAGTGAACTGGATGAATTAAGAAACCTGAGCAGCACAGCAGGTGACTTCCTGACAAAACTCGAACAGGAGGAAAAATCCCGCACGGGTATCAGTACGCTCAAAGTGGGCTACAACCGTGTGCACGGCTACTACATTGAAATCAGCCGCTTACAATCTGAACAGGCACCGGCTGAGTATATACGGCGCCAGACCCTGAAAAATGCCGAGCGCTTTATTACGCCACAACTAAAGGAGTTCGAAGACAAGGTACTCAGTGCTAAAAGTAAATCGCTGGCAAGAGAGAAACAATTATACGAAGAATTACTGGATAAACTGGCTCTCCAGCTTAAAGCCCTGCAGGAAAATGCCTACTGCCTGGCTGAACTGGACGTATTGACCAATTTTGCTGAACGCGCGCAAAGCCTGAACTTAAACTGCCCTGTATTGAGTGCCGAAGCAGGTATTCATATCAAGCAAGGTCGGCACCCTGTTGTCGAACAGGTCATGGATGAAGCTTTTGTTGCCAATGACCTAACACTAAGCCCGGACACTAAAATGTTGATCATCACAGGCCCTAATATGGGCGGTAAATCAACTTATATGCGTCAGACTGCCATCATCGTTTTACTCGCCTATACCGGATGTTTTGTGCCGGCTGAGCATGCCATCATTGGTCCTGTTGATCGTATTTTTACCCGTATCGGTTCTTCTGATGACCTCGCGGGCGGGCGTTCAACCTTCATGGTGGAAATGACGGAAACGGCAAACATTCTGAATAATGCAACAGCATCAAGCCTGGTCTTGATGGATGAAATAGGACGCGGCACCAGCACCTTTGATGGTTTATCGCTGGCCTGGGCCTGCGCTGTCAATATCGTCACAAAAATAAAAGCCTTAACCTTATTCGCGACCCATTATTTTGAATTAACAGCTTTGGCCGATCAGTTCCCTGCCATCAGAAATGTACATTTAAATGCTACTGAACATGATAACGGTATCGTTTTCTTGCATAGCGTTGAAGATGGACCAGCCAATCAAAGTTATGGCCTGCAGGTTGCCCAACTGGCTGGTATCCCCGGGACAGTCGTCCAACAAGCCAAATCGAAATTAAAACAGCTGGAGAATGATGAATTTAAAAATACGGCTTCATCCTCTACCCAGCCCGACCTGTTTCCCAAGACAGCGCCACATCCTGCCATTGATAAGCTTCTGGAAATTGATCCTGACGAGATGACCCCAAAACAGGCGCAGGACTTTATCTATCAGCTTAATAAACTAGTGCGGGATAGCTAATTCTTGCTAAAATACGCGGCTTGAAAGGTATTAAGGAGACTCAAGATGACCTTTGTTGTTGGTGAAAATTGTATCCGTTGTAAACATACTGATTGTGTAGAAGTATGCCCCGTAGATTGTTTCTATGAAGGGCCTAACATGTTGGTCATCAATCCCGACGAATGTATCGACTGCGCCCTGTGCGAACCTGAGTGCCCTGTCGATGCCATTTATGCTGAAGACGAATTACCCGAAGATCAGGCCGATTTTTTGGAAATTAATGCTGAACTCAGCGAACAATGGCCAAATATTACTGAAATGAAAGATGCTTTACCGGATGCGGAAGAATGGGCCGATAAGTCGGACAAGAAACAGTATCTGGAGCGATAATTCAGCTGACTTTCAATTAGCATTCAGTAACTGTCATTTATCCTTATTTATCGCCCAGTAAGTAGTCAATACTTAAACCTTCTTGTTCCAGATAACCGCGCAAACGCGATAAGGCTTCAATTTGAATTTGCCTGACCCTCTCCCGGGTCAGGCCAACTTCTTCACCCACTTGATCCAAAGTACTGGATTCATAGCCATAGAGACCAAAGCGGCGAGCCACTATTTCTGCTTCTCTGGCAGGAAGTCGTTCAATCCATTTCTCCAGTCTTTTGCGTAAATCTTCCTTTTTCAGTATTTTTTCAGGGCTTGCATTCGCATCATCCGGAAAAACATCCAGTAAACTGGTGTCAGTATCGTTAGCCAAAGGGACATCTGCTGAACAAACCTCT
The DNA here is from genome assembly GCA_038148755.1 of Gammaproteobacteria bacterium. Lineage (GTDB taxonomy): Bacteria > Pseudomonadota > Gammaproteobacteria > Pseudomonadales > Pseudohongiellaceae > UBA5109. The sequence goes on along the minus strand of JAYQWA010000005.1, from coordinate 104,512 downwards.
ATTTCTCTTCTTCTTAATTTAACTACCTGTTTAACTGGTAATTGCATGCGATCTGCCAGTTCATCATCACTTGGGCTTCTGCCCAGTTCTTCAGCAAGCTGACGCATGGCTCGAGCGCAGCTATTCATCTCCTTGATCACATGGATTGGCATCCGGATAGTCTTCCCATTATTCATAATGGCCCGATCAATGCTCTGCTTAATCCACCAGGTGGCATAGGTTGAAAAGCGAGAGCCCAGTTCAGGGTCAAATTTTTCGACCGCGCGCATCAGGCCCAGGTTACCTTCTTCAATCAGATCCAAAAGCGGCAACCCCCTGTTCAATGAGCATTTAGCGAGCGTGACTACTAAACGCAAATTGGACTCAATCATCTGCTTTCTTGAATTATCATTCCCCTTTACAATTTCTCTCGCCAGCCTTATCTCCTCATTAGCCGACAACAAGGGCGTCTGCCCTATCTCATTAAAGTATATAGTGGTTGGATCCAGCTCAGCATGACTCTGTTTTTCACTGTAACCAGATGCTTTACTGGACTTACCCACGAATTGATTTGCTTTTGATTTACTAGCTGCTTTTGACTTTCTTGAGGGCTGTTTTAAAGAGCTGACTTTCTGAAGCAGATAAGTCTTTTGCAGGCTTTTTTTATTTTTTAAAGAGAGTGACGGAGTGTCTTCTATTTTGTCTATTCCTAGACTCCTTTTCCAATTCACCAATCCCAATCTGCTCAAGAGCCTACACTTTCACCCTTCAAGCATGCCTCGTACTAGCACACTTTAGTATAGTACGATTTCAATCCGTCGCTAATTTTTTTGTTTGATTTGGAATAATTTTATTAAAACCTAACGTGGCGGCAAATAAGCTTGCGGATCAACGGGGCTGCCTGCCAACCTTATTTCGAAATGGAGCATGTTTCTGTCTATACCTGTGGAGCCTAAATTGGCTATCTGCTGACCTCTGCTGACCCTGTCTCCCTCATTAACATTAATTGAACTGTTATGCGCATAAGCACTTAAAAACTGGTCATTATGCTTGATGATAACCAGCTCGCCATAACGCAAAAGACCACTCCCCGCATAAACCACTTCACCGGACTCTGCCGCCAACACTGGGTCACCACTGTTACCTGCGATATCGATGCCTTTATTTTCATTATTATTACTTGAAAATGTGCCAACTATATTGCCTTGAGCCGGCCAGACCCAGCGTAACAGGCTGCTGTTTGTTTCTACTGGTCGAGTCTGGGCATTTCCTGTCGCATTTCTACTTATGGTTTGTGTCTGGGTTTGACGTGTATTTGTGGCAGAACTGATAGCTGGCATATTTTTAAGATCGAGGCTCAATTCCTGTCCTGGGAAAATAGTATAGGGTTCCCGGATATTGTTGGCCAAAGCCAGCGCCTGATAATCGAGATCATACATCCAGGCAATTGCGTAGAGGCTTTCACCTTCATTTACCCGGTGAATGGGTCCATTCCCCAAAATCACCGTTGTACGTTGTGAAGCAATATCCTCTTCGTTAAGTTCAACAACAGGCGCACGATAACTCCCGCTTGAACAAGCTGCCAGCACTGCTGTAAAAAGTGCTATCAAAATGATTTTTAAGCTTGCCGAATATTTCATCACGAATATAAATCACCCATCAAAACTAAAACGAGTCTATCAAAACCGCTATTCAATCGGCTGTGCTTGCTTTTCGAGAAAATATACCAACAAAAATCCAAGCAAAACAAGCAGGATAAATACAATAAAAAATGAGAATGAAAAACTGTCAGTATTCAGTTCCTCCGGCCACATGGAGTAGAGTGATCCAATTAGCACACCTAATAGAAAAATAAGTGTCTGGTCTCGCCAGTGCTTTAATAAATAAGCCAGTAATTTGGAGAAGCCAATCAACCCAATTACACAGCCGGCTATAAAAGGTAGCAGGATAAGCAGGTCAATATTCCTGACAGCATTCAAAACATGTTCATATGCACCTAACAACAACAAAATAAATGCACCTGAAATGCCAGGTAAAATCATGGCGCAAATAGCAATTGCGCCACTAAAAAAAATAAACAATAAATTTACCTGAGTTTCATTCTGGGGAATAAAGTTCAAAAGCACCGCCAGTAATATTCCGGCGAAAAAAACTAAAGTCCTTTGGAAATTCCAATGCGTAATCTGCTTTTTAATGTATAAACTGGAGGCCAGAATCAACCCAATAAAAAATGACATGACATGGGCTTCATAATTATCCAGCAAATAACTGACAAAATTAGCAAATAATATAGCGCTGCTAATGATCCCTGCAAAAAGGGTCAGTAAAAAATTACCGTTGATTGCTTGCCATCCCGCTTTAGGTCCATTTGCATAAAGAATCTTCAATGCATTTACATTGCATGCCTGGATGGAGAATATAAGTTCTTCATAAATATTAGTAATGAAAGCAATTGTGCCTCCGGACACCCCGGGAACGGTATCTGCAGCTCCCATCGCCATGCCTTTCAAATACAGCAATAACCGCTTTTTATTAAAAAACTTATTATCTGTCGTCACTTAACGCTTCACCCCTTCCAGCAAGGGAACAAATATCACAGGCTCAACGCTCTCCACTTCTACTTTGCCCTTAGTCTTTCTGCACACCTGCAATTCCTGCTTTCGTGCATCCCCGACAGGAATAACAATCACGCCTTCTTCCGCCACCTGTTCAATTAAAGCTTTTGGAATTTCGGTCGCGGCCGCCGTCGTAATAATGGCATCGAAAGGCGCGTGTTGCGGCCAGCCATGACGTCCATCCGCACATTTTAACTGAATATTATTAATGCCAAGCTGGGCAAGCCGCTCTTTGGTTTTTTGCAGCAGAGGACTGATGCGTTCAATGCTGTACACTCGCTTGACCAGTTGCGCCAGGATGGTTGTCTGGTAACCGCAACCAGTGCCGAGCTCAAGCACACTTGTCCTATCTTCTTTATTATTTTTAGCCAAGGCGCTGATAACGATCTCAGTCATTCTCGCGACAATATAAGGTTGCGAAATCGTTTGATCAAAACCTATCGGCAGTGAGACATCTTCATAGGCCCGGTGAGCAAGGGCTTCTTCTATAAAAAGGTGACGAGGTGTTGTTCGTATGGCTTCGAGTACAGCTACCTGCTGAATACCCTGTTCTATGAGGCGTTGCACCAGACGCTCCCTGGTACGAAGCGAAGTCATGCCAATGCCTTCTTGCCTGATACTGCTATTCATATAAGTCTCTCATACCTTTTAGCTAAATTCCGATGGCCTTAGCTTGACCAGCTCACGCAAAAAAGAAGTTGCATAAGCGCCTTTAGCCAGACTGAACTCCAGCACAACTGTATTTTCGTCTTCTATTTTGTAGCTAAGATTTTCCGGCATACTGCGCAAGGCTCTTCTGGCCTGTTTTAATCCAGCATCTTCCAGACCCTGTCTCATTTCATGTTCACTGGATAGCACTTCCTTTTCCAGCAAAGCACATAAACCCTCGGATAGTAATTCTCCTCCCCCCCACAATGGACCACTGGGATGAATATCTTTTTTGGCAAGCCTATCGTTTAAAATCTGGTCCCAAGCTGCCGGTTTAAAACTTGCCGAGCTACCAGCTAGACACATAAGATCACCAGCTATATAGCTATTCCATGTTTTGTCTTCAACTCTTTGAGACAAAACCTTGTTAAACAAATAAGCCCGTGCTGCAGAAAGATAAATATTGCGTTGATAACGGTCTTTAACTTTCAGTTTTCCAGAAAAAAGCTGCAAGGCTTTATCAACATTATCGCCATTAGCCCCAAAGCGTTGTTCCCCAAAGTAATTAGGCACCCCTTCCAAACTTACTTTCTGCAAGCGTTGAATCAGGCTCTCGGCGCTGTCACTTAAATTACGCAGACGTATAAAAAACTGATTACTGCCATGACTGCCACGCTGTAATTTTCGTTTATTTCTTTGTATATGTTTTATCTGAATGTGCTCAGAATTTAATTGCCATACATCACCCGCTTCTTTATTCCCCAGCTTCACACTAAACCATTGCTGAGTAATCGCCTGCTTATCTTTCATACCGGAAAAAGAAACATCCCTGCCTGGCAATCTAAAATATTGCATAAGACGCTTTTGTACGTTCTGCGTTGTAAGACCATCTTTTTCTACCAATAAAAAAAGATGCTCACCTTCCCCGTCAGGGTCAAAATTTAATACTTCCCTGACCTGAAAATCTGCATTATGCACTTTATAGCTGGCAGTTAATGTCGGTTCGGAATAAGCATAAGCTAGCGCCTGCATATGCTTTTAGTTGTTCTGCTCTATCAATACAACGGCCTGCACAGCAATCCCTTCTCCACGACCTGTAAATCCAAGACCTTCACTGGTTGTTGCTTTGATACTGAATTTATCCAATGGCAACTGCAAGGTATCCGCCAGGGACTGTCGCATAGACTGCTGATAAGGTGCCAACTTTGGTTTTTCAGCGATAACAGTGATATCAGCATTAAGCAGGTGCCAGTTTTGCTGCTTTAAAAGCTCATAACAGTGCTGTAATAACAATAAACTGCTGACATCTTTATACATCGGATCAGTATCGGGGAAGTGCTGCCCTATATCTCCCAGAGCCAAAGCACCCAGCAAAGCATCACACAAAGCGTGACTTAAAACATCACCATCTGAATGCGCTACAAGTTTGTGCGTATGCGGTATTTCTACTCCGGCCAGACTAATATTGACAGCTTCCTGAGACTCAGAAGAAAAACGGTGCACATCAAATCCACTGCCAATTCTAAGCATCAACTTTACCTGCTTGTTCCAATAAAAATTCAGCTAAAGCCAAATCTTCCGAAGACGTTATTTTTATATTATCCCTGTGACCTTCAACCAACTTAACCGGCAACCCCAATGCTTCAATAGCTGCCGCCTCATCGGTAGCAATCTGGTTGGACGCTTTTACGCTGTTTAAGGCATCCAGTAATAATTTAAAACGGAACAGTTGCGGTGTAGCTGCCAGCCAGTAGTCATTTCTATCCAAGGTAGATTTTACCCTAAGTGAGTTATCAGCCTGTTTTAAGGTATCTCTTACTCTGGATGCCAGTATGCCTCCTACCGGATTATCCTCCAGTTCATTAATAAGCTTATGAATATCTTCTGCTTTCACACAGGGTCTTGCAGCATCATGCACCAGAATCCAATCATCATCAGAGGCCAGAGTTTTCAGAAAATTCAAGCCATTGCTGACAGAATGCTGCCGTTCTTCGCCACCTTCCACTTGCAATACATCGGGAAAATCAGCTGACATCTTTTCAGAAAAATAGTTATCGTCCGGATGCAGTACCAGGACAATTTTTTCCAGAAAGTCCAGGCTGGTCAGAACTTCAAGAGTCCAGGCAAGCACTTCCTTGCCGTGCAATTTGATATATTGCTTTGGTATGGCCGCTGCCATACGCGTGCCAATTCCCGCTGCCGGTATGAGCGCCCAGTATCTGTGCTTCTGTTGACTTGATTGGATTGAGGAATCTGGCAATTTATTCTCTGCATGTATTTTTAAGATTTAACGGAATTGCACTGCCTGTTAAGACTAGTCAGCACTTGAGCTTCCCGCCGCGCTTTCTGCTGTTCTTTCTGCTGTTGTTCTTTCAACCGGTTGTTCTTGTTCAATAATCATAAAGAATGTCTCGTCTTCTTCTATCAGACCCAATTCATTACGTGCATGCTCTTCAATGGCATCCATGCCGGTCTGCAATTCTTCTACTTCATTGACCAGAATGGTATTGCGTTCTTCAAGCTCCGCATTTTCGGTTTCCTGCACGCTTACCTGTTGCTCCAGGCGGGCAATATCAGCAAAACTGCCTGCTCCTATCCACAGACGGTATTGCAGAGCAATAAAAATTACTATTAATACAGCTATCAATATTTTCAAGCTGTCCCCTTACTTGTTACAGCTGTCACCAGCTCTCATCAGGCCTTTGCAAACTCCTTAATGCCCCGATAACTGGCTGCCCCAGCAAGTTCGTCTTCAATCACTAATAAACGATTATATTTTGCCACCCTGTCGGATCGGCATAGTGAACCGGTTTTAATTTGACCCGCCGAAGTGGCTACTGCCAGATCCGCAATTGTCGTATCTTCCGTTTCGCCTGAGCGATGCGAAATAACTGCGGTATAACCAGCCTGCTTTGCCATGTTGATGGCTGCCAGCGTCTCCGACAAGGTGCCAATCTGGTTAAACTTGATCAGAATCGAATTGGCCACATTGGTCTCGATGCCCTGTTCAAGAATTCTGGTATTGGTAACGAAAAGGTCATCTCCCACCAGCTGAATTTTTTCACCCAGCTTACTGGTTAAAATGCGCCAGCCATCCCAGTCACTTTCATCCAGGCCATCTTCAATTGAAAGAATTGGATACTGCTGGCAAAGCTCAGCAAGATAGTCAACAAAGGCTTCACTGCTGTATGACTTACCTTCACCTTTCAACTCGTATTGACCATTCCTGTAAAATTCAGATGCCGCGCAATCCAAAGCCAGACAAATTTCTTTGCCTGCTTTAAAACCCGCTTTTTCAATGGCTGTCAAAATGGCTTCCAGCGCTGCGGCATTAGAGGGCAAATTGGGCGCAAAGCCACCTTCATCGCCAACAGCTGTATTCAAGCCCTGTGCACTTAATACGGAACGTAAGGCATGAAATACTTCAGCACCGTAACGCAAGGCTTCAGAAAAAGTCGGCGCGCCAACCGGCTGAATCATAAATTCCTGAATATCGACATTGTTGTCGGCATGTTCTCCGCCATTGATGATGTTCATCATGGGTACCGGCATGGTAAACGCTGCATTTCCACCATCCAGTTCAGCGATATGAGCATATAAGCTCTGCTGTTTTGCCGATGCTGCGGCTCTGGCTGCTGCCAGTGAAACAGCCAGAATGGCATTGGCACCCAGTTTGGCTTTGTTCTCAGTCCCGTCCAGATCAATCATGGCCTGGTCAAGCGTGTTCTGTGCCAGTATATCACTACCCAGTAGAAGATTTTTAATATCTTCATTCACGGCTTTAACCGCTTTTAATACGCCTTTACCCCCATAACGGGCTGGGTCTTTATCTCGCAGTTCAAGTGCTTCCCTGGAACCTGTAGATGCTCCCGATGGTGCACAGGCAGTACCTGTATGGCCGGACTCCAGAATCACATCAGCCTGTACTGTGGGATTACCACGTGAATCCAGAACTTCTCTGGCTTTAATGTCTTTAATGATTGTCACTAGCTTACTCTTCCCCTTTTATGTGTAATTCAATGTACTGAAAGTTATTTATTTATGCCGTATTAATTTAGGCGGTATCAATCGGCTCTTGAGATTTAATTAATTCATCGAGTGCTTTTATTTGTTGTAAAAATGCTTCTAACTTATCAAGCGGCAATGCGCACGGCCCATCACATAGTGCTTTATCCGGATTTGGATGCGCTTCCAGAAACAAACCTGCAATACCTTGCGCAATCCCTGATTTGGCCAGCGCAGTCACATCTTTGCGGCGACCATCAGCACTGTCTGTGCGGGCTCCTGGCATTTGCAGCGCATGCGTCACATCAAATAAGACCGGATAGGAAAAGCTTTTTAAAATGGGAAATCCCAGCATATCAACCACCAGATTGTTATAGCCAAAACTGCTGCCTCTCTCACACAGCATCAGCTTTTCATTTCCGGCCTCCAGAAACTTGTTGATAATATGCTGCATTTCCGCGGGCGCCAGAAACTGTGCTTTTTTAATATTGATATAAGCCCGGGTCTTCGCCATCGCCACAACCAGGTCAGTCTGGCGCGATAAAAAGGCCGGCAACTGGATAATATCAACAACTTCTGCAACGGGTGCTGCCTGCTCAGGTTCATGCACATCAGTTAATAGTGGAACCTTATATTGCTCTTTGACCGCAGCGAGCATCTTCAAGCCCGCATCAAGCCCCGGGCCACGATAAGAATCTTTTGAGGACCGGTTAGCCTTATCAAAAGAAGCCTTGAAAATGTAAGGAATATTCAGCGACTTACAAACTTCAGAAAAAGCTGCAGCTGTTTCCAGCGCCAAAGCCTCGGATTCCAGCACATTTAAACCACCAACCAGAACCATTGGTGCATCATTGGAAATCGTAATTTCGCCTAACTGTAGTGCTTTTTGCATATGGTCTATACCGTTTAAACAGTAAAACTATGTTTGTTTGCTTTTTTCTACAGCTGCCTTGATAAACCCCGTAAAGAGCGGATGACCATCTCTGGGTGATGAAGTAAATTCCGGATGAAACTGGCATCCCAGGAACCAGGGGTGCTCTGGCAGTTCCATAATTTCCATTAAATTATTGTCCATCGATTTACCGGAAACTTTCAGCCCTTTGGCGTCAAGCGCTTCTACATAATTATTATTGACTTCATAACGATGGCGATGTCTTTCTATAATGACATCCTGTTGATAACAGGATCTGGCTAAAGAGCCTTCCTGTAAACGACACTCCTGTCCTCCCAGACGCATGGTGCCACCCAAATCTGAATTCTCATCCCGGATTTCAGTATCGCCCGTAGACGTTGTCCATTCTGTAATCAAACCTATCACCGGATCAGCACAATCTTTATTAAATTCTGTACTGTGAGCATCCTTTAAGCCCAGCACATTCCTGGCAAATTCAATCACTGCAATATGCAAACCCAGGCATATCCCCAGATAAGGGATTTTATTTTCCCGCGCATACTGAACAGTCTTTATCATGCCTTCAATACCACGCTCTCCAAAACCGCCCGGCACAACGATCGCGTCTACACTATCAAGAACAACGGTGCCTTCTTTTTCAATCGTCTCAGCATCAATATAACGGGTCTTGATTTCTGTTGAAGTATGAATCCCTGCATGCTTTATTGCTTCAATTAATGATTTATAAGCATCAAGCAGATCCATGTATTTGCCAACCATGGCAATGACCACTTCTTTCTTTGTTGATTCGACCAGCTTGACCACTTCCTGCCACTCTGACAAATCAGCAGGTGGGCATTCAAGATTAAAACGTTCAACAACAAACTCATCAAGCCCGGTCGCATGCAGCAACAAAGGCGCCGAGTAGATAGTGGCGGCATCTCTTAAGGAAACGACCGCTCGTGATTCAACATTGGTAAACAAGGCAATTTTTTTAAGTGCCGACTCGGGAATTTCATGCTCGGACCGACAAACCAGCACATCCGGCTGAATACCAATTGAGCGTAAATCACGCACTGAATGCTGGGTTGGTTTGGTCTTGGTCTCGCCGGCAGTCTGAATATAGGGAACCAGGGTTAAATGCAGAAACAATGCCCGTGAGGAACCCAGTTCTACCTTCATCTGGCGAATGGCTTCAAGAAAAGGTTGAGACTCAATATCCCCGACAGTACCACCAATTTCTACCAGGGCGATATCAGCATCGCCAGCGCCTTCTTCTATTCGGCGCTTTATCTCATCGGTGATGTGTGGAATAACCTGAATAGTTGCACCCAGATAATCACCGCGGCGCTCCTTTTTAATGACATCTTCGTAAACGCGACCCGCAGTGAAATTATTTGCCTGACTCATGGTCGTGCGAATGAAACGCTCATAATGTCCCAGATCAAGATCAGTTTCCGCACCGTCTTCGGTCACAAAAACTTCACCATGCTGGAACGGGCTCATGGTGCCTGGGTCTACATTGATATAGGGATCTAGCTTGAGCATGGTCACTTTAAGACCACGAGCTTCGAGGATTGCCGCCAATGATGCGGAGGTTATGCCTTTACCAAGTGAAGAAACTACGCCACCGGTAATAAAAATATATCGCGTCATTTACAGCCCATCTTGATGCAACTCAGATGGAACTACAGGTTACCAGAACACCCTAATAACCACAATGAATATCTGTTCTTTGCCAGTTAATTTGTAGCTGTTTTTCTCCCACTTCTGCAGCCATTTCATGACAAACAAACAAGTCAGCTACTGCTGCCAGTTTCCCATTGATAAAAAGCAATGGTAGCCGGTCTCGTAACCAGGGAGGGACAGCATAATCCTGATAGAGTTTCTTTAAGGCCCGTGTCTTTCTACCCACTGGTTTTGCTTCTGCTTGAGTACAGTCAAAGTGGATTTCCAGCTGATCGCCTTCCTGAAAAGAGACGCCGCCGCTTGCAGTAGTCTCAAGTTTAATCAGGCCGAGATTTGAACCAAGCTCAAGGTCTACATCCGGCTTGATAGTAAGCACGGATCGGTTGATTACCTCAGGAAAATCTTTCAATACATATAACTTGTCGGCAAAGCGCCGTAATTGCACAACGGTGCCTGCATGCTGCCAGCAAACCAGCGGTTGTGCATCTTCAGCAGCAGGAATAACTTCTTCGACAATACGTCGCAATTCTTCATAGCCAGGCATAGGAACAGCAAATGAGTCTGCAAGTAATTGAAACCAATAGCGTAATAAATTTCGTTGCCTGACAGGATCCTTCCCCTGCATTAATTTCAAAGGTAAAAATGACCTGATTTCCTCAAAGCAATCTCCAGCATCGACTCTAGCCAGCTGCTTTAAAAGCAGTTCTGACTCACGACTCAAGTCAGCGCTTCGCTGTATGCTAGCAGCTGCCTGAGGCCAGCGTTCTTTTAGAAGGGGAACAATTTCCTGGCGCAGAAAGTTTCTGTCGAAACCTGTATTACTATTACTGCTGTCTTCAACCCAGTTCAGTCCGGCATTTTCAGCATAATCCCTTAAATCCTCTTTACTAGATTTAAGTAAGGGGCGCAGTAATGTGGCAGTCCCCAGCTTGCGTTCACCCGGGATTCCTGACAGACCCCTGGGGCCACTGCCGCGCAACAGGCGATACAGGACCGTTTCCAATTGATCATCCTGATGATGCGCCATCAGGATATAGTCACCCTCTTGCAGAAGTGCTTCAAACACGGCATATCGTGCCTGTCGTGCCTGCAATTCAAGATTGCTGCTCTGATTATTTATTTCAACTTTTCTGCATTCAAAAACAATTTTGTGCTGCTCACAATATTGCCGGCAATGTTCCTGCCAGCTATCAGCTTGTGGACTGAGCCCATGATTGATATGTATTGCGCGGAGTCGCTTAAGTGGGACAGATTTTAGAGCCAGACTGAGTAAAACCTGGGAATCCAGGCCGCCACTATATGCCACCCAGAATAAGCCCTTTGTTGTTGCAGATAAGTCAGATAACTGCCGCAGAAGATTCTGCTCAGCTAGACGCGCCATGCCTCATCAATCGCTTATAACGCCTTTCCAGAAGTGAATCACTATCCATATCGCGCAATTGCCTGATCTGTTCAAGCAAAACATCTTTCAAGCGGCTGGCTGTCAATTGCATGTCTCGATGTGCGCCACCCAGTGGTTCCTCGATGGTTCTATCGACTATGCCCAGCTCTTCCAGACGGCTTGAAGTCACCCCCATTGCTTCAGCAGCTTCAGCTTTATAATCCGAGGATTTCCAAAGTATCGTGGCACAACCTTCCGGAGAAATAACATAGTAGGTTGAATATTCAAGCATATTCAAATAATCACAAACGCCGATGGCAATAGCCCCTCCTGAATTACCCTCACCGGTAACCGTGGCAATAATTGGGGTTTTCAGTCGCGACATAAGCGCCATGTTTTCAGCAATCGCCTCATTGATGCCACGCGCTTCAGAATCCACTCCAGGATAAGCTCCAAGGGTATCAATAAAGGTTAGCACAGGCATTTTGTAGCGCTCCGCCAGCAACATAAGCCGACGTGCTTTACGATAACCCTCAGGTTTTGGCATACCAAAGTTACGCCGCACTTTTTCTTCTGTACTGCGTCCCTTCTGATGCCCGATTATCATGACAGGAATATCATCCAGATAGGCCACGCCTCCCAGGATAGATTTGTCATCTGCAAACAAGCGATCACCATGCAGCTCCTCAAACTCCGTGCACATATATCTAATGTAATCTTCTGTCTGTGGTCGCAACGGATGCCTGGCCAGCATGGAAATTTGCCAGGGTGTGAGGGAAGAGAATATTTTAGTGGTAAGTTTGTGACTTTTTTCCTGTAACTTTTCAATCTCTTCCGTGATATTCAATTTGTTATCAGCACCAACCAGACGAAGCTCATTAATTTTCACTTCAAGATCAGCAATCGGCTGTTCAAAATCTAGATAATCAGGATTCATAAGTTACTACTTTTGCTATTGTAAATGTTTAATAACCAAGGCTAACACCTTGCTCACCGTAATGTTCCTTTAAACGATAGAGCAATTCATCATCAGGCTTGACGCGCCAGGATTTGCCAAAAGCAATTTTACCCTGCACACCCTCTCTTGCATAGTTAACAACCACGTCACATGCTTTGCTGTTCTCCGGCACGGCCTGTTGGGAAGCAGAATACACATAATCTTCAAGAATATGTTCCAGTTCCTCCAAGGCTTCAGCACAGAGTGTTTCCTGCTGCAAATTAAGGGTGATATGTCGAAGGCAGGCTTCTCTGGCGGCCTGAAAACTCATGATAGTTTTTGCTCTTATCTGCAAACTACCATCACCGGCATATTCATTCTGACTCACCACACCCTCGACAAAAATGATTTCATCTTTGCTCAAAGATTCTCTTACTGATTCATAAACTTCACCATACAAGGAAACTTCGATACGGCCACTTTGATCATCCAGCGTTAGAATTGCAATGTTATCGCCACGCTTACTTTTTATTACACGCATATCATGCACCAGACCAATAAGCGTTTGCGCTGAATTATTCGGACGCAGATTAGCAATACGGTTTTTCGTAATCCTGGCAATCTCCGGCAAATATTCTTCTATGGGGTGCCCTGACAAGTACAGACCAAGACTTTCTTTTTCTTCCTGCAGGCGTCTCTGTTCACTCCAGGGGCGGATATGCCGATAATTTTCATACACATCTTCTGTGCTTGCTTCAGTCGGCACCAATTCACCAAACAGGTCATCAACGCCGCTTTCCTGAATACGTGCTGCCTGCGCTGCCGTTTTAATTGCCTCACCCATGCTCGCCAGTAAAATGCCTCTATCGACTCCTTTGCTGATTGAATCAAAAGCGCCGGATCGAATTAATGCCTCCAGAGAGCGTTTATTAATGACCGTCAAATCAACCCGTTTACAAAAATCAAAAAGATTTCTAAATGGACCGCTGGCTTCACGTGTGCTGATGATATTTTCAATAGGACCTTCACCCAGCCCTTTGATAGCACCAAGACCGTAGATAACATAAGGCTCACCCTCATCATTGTAATCTACGGTAAAACCATAACGGCCGATATTCACATCAGGAGCATTGAGCTTAAGTTGCATATGGCGACATTCATCCGCCAGCACGACAATCTTGTCTGTATTCTGCATATCTGCTGAAAGCACTGATGCCATAAAATGTGCAGGATAATGCCGCTTTAACCAGGCAGTCTGATAGGAAACCAGTGCGTAAGCTGCTGAATGCGATTTGTTGAAACCATAGCCGGCAAATTTTTCCATCAGATCAAAAATGGATTCTGCCTGTTTAGAATCAATATTATTCTTGGCTGCCCCTTGCAAGAATATTTCGCTCTGTTTTTGCATCTCCTCAGGTTTTTTCTTACCCATCGCACGGCGCAACATATCAGCACCGCCCAGGCTATAGTCAGCCAGAACCTGGGCAATTTGCATCACTTGCTCCTGATACAAAATAACGCCATAGGTATTTTTCAATACAGGTTCAAGCAAGGGATGGGGATAGGCAACTTCAGCACCATGTTTCCTGTTGATAAAGTCGTCGACCATGCCGGAACCTAAAGGGCCCGGCCGATATAAAGCCACCAACGCAACAATATCTTCAAAGGTATTGGGTTTAAGTCGCTTGATCAGCTCCTTCATGCCCTTTGATTCCAGCTGGAATATTGCTGTGGTTTCTCCACTGATCAACAATTGGTAAACAGCAGGATCATCCAATGGTATCTCACTGATATCCAATGGTTTTGTTTTATCCTGTTGCCCAGAGGCTACCCGTTCAGCATTTATCATGCTGACTGCCCCATTGATAATGGTCAGTGTACGCAGACCGAGAAAATCAAATTTTACCAGCCCGGCTTTTTCCACATCAGTCATATCATACTGAGTGACAAGATTGGAGCCGGCCTCATCACAATAAAGCGGCGTAAAGTCTGTCAACTTGCCTGGCGCTATGACGACCCCTCCTGCATGTTTACCAACGTTGCGCACAACGCCTTCCAGCTTAAAAGCCATTTCCATGATCTCTTCGGCTTCTTCGTCATTTGCCACAAATGACGCCAGTTGAGGTTCATCATTCATGGCTTTTTCCAGCGTCATACCCAGCTCAAAAGGCACCAGCTTGGAAAGCTTATCGGCCAGTGCATAGGATTTGCCCTGAACCCTGGCAACATCCCTGATAACACCCTTTGCAGCCATCGTGCCGAAAGTAATGATCTGAGACACGGCATCGCGACCGTAAAGTTCTGCGACATGTTCAATAACCCGGTCACGGCCATCCATACAGAAATCCACATCGAAATCAGGCATGGAGATACGTTCAGGATTCAAAAAGCGTTCAAATAGCAAATCATATTGAATGGGATCTAGATCAGTAATCTTGAGTGAGTAAGCAACCAGGGAACCAGCTCCGGAACCTCGCCCCGGGCCTACTGGGACACCGTTATCCTTAGCCCATTGAATAAACTCCATGACAATTAAGAAATAGCCCGGGAAACCCATCTGAATAATGATGTCCAATTCAAAATTAAGACGCTCCTGGTAAACGGCACGCTTTTCATCATTCAGCGCTTCACCCAGATTAAGCAAACGCTCATTCAAACCTTCCTCACTCAAACGCCGCAGGTAATCGTCAACACTTAAATCCTGGGGAACAGGATAATCCGGCAGACAAGGCGTACCCAGTGATAATTCAAGATTACAGCGTTTGGCAATTTCAACAGTGTTCTGCAGCGCTTCAGGGATATCGCTAAATAAGCGCTGCATTTCTTCACTACTGCGTAAATACTGGGTCTCTGAATAAAGTCTTGGGCGCCGTGGATCGTCCAGAGTACGCCTGTCATTAATACAAACCCGTGATTCATGTGCTTCAAATTCAGCGGCTGTCAAAAATCTCACATCATTGGTTGCCACGACAGGACAATCAAACTCAACCGCAAGATCAATTGCACCGTGTATATAGACTTCTTCTCGGGGGCGTTCAGTACGTTGTAGTTCCAGATAAAAACTGTCCGGGAACACTTTCATCCAATATTCCAGGCAGGCTTTTGCCTGATCACTGTCCTCATTCAACAGTGACTGGCCGATATTACCGGCTCTAGCACCCGAAAGCGCAATCAAACCATCACTATATTCTTCTATCCATTGTGCTTGCGTGTATACTTTTCCACGCTTTTGTCCTTCTTGATATGATTTCGAGATTAGCTTTATAAGATTTTGATATCCTTCATTATTTTTTATAAGAAAAGTCAGTAGATGAGCATTTTTTTCACCCTGATCCCCGGCCACCAAGAGGTCACAGCCACAGACAGGTTTCAGCCCTTTGGTGATGGCACCCGAGTAAAACTTTATCAAGGCATAAAAATTAGCTAAATCGGTAAGCGCAACAGCCGGCTGGGCAAGCTCTACGGTTTTATTGATCAGTTCAGGAACCTTGATCAGACCGTCAATTAATGAATACTCTGAATGAACTTTGAGGTGTATAAATGAAGGTGATTCTGTCATATCTGCAGCTGTCTTGTCTGACGGCTAAGTGTAACGGGATTATCACCAAAGCAACAGGCAAAGCGACTCATTCTTTATAAGCAAGAACTGCTTTGACTGGGGCATAACTTCGCCTGTGCACAGGACTGGGACCAAATTTCTGCAAGGCTGCCAGGTGTTCAGCCGTCGGATAGCCTTTATGCCTTGCAAAACCATAATCGGGAAACTGTATGTGCAGTGCCTTTAAACAATCATCCCTATACACTTTAGCTAATATAGACGCTGCAGCAACCGATTGAATTTTCTGATCACCCTTGATCACAGCCCTGCATTTGTAGTCCCACTCGGGTGAACGATTACCATCAATATAAATAAAATCCGGTTTTAACTGTAAAGCCACAACAGCACGCTGCATGGCCAGCATGCTTGCCTGCAGAATATTTAAACTGTCAATTTCATTAACGTCTGCCTCAGCGATTGCATAAGACAGCGCTTGCTGCTTTATTTGTTTGCTAAGCTTATTTCTGGAAGTTTCACTGAGTTTCTTTGAATCATTCAGCCCAGTAATTTCTCGCTCTGGGTCCAATATGACTGCTGCGGCAACGACACTCCCTGCCAAAGGCCCTCTACCAGCTTCATCGACGCCGGCAATATATTTAAATGCTGATTCATCTTGCTCACAAAACAGCAATTTCAGCCTACCCCCCTCACTGAGATTAAATTAAGTACTGCTTCAGCAGCACTGGCACTAGCATTTTTGCGTAAACTTTGATGTATTTTTAGATATTCCAGGTTCACTTGTTCTTGTTTATTTTCATCTTCCAGTAAACTTTTCAGACTCTGCAATAAGTCTTCAGCATTCACTTCCCCCTGCACCCTTTCTTCTACAAGTTTTTTGCCTGCCAACAAATTCGGCAAAGAAAAATACGGAACTTTCAACATTCTCGAAATAAGCGCATAGGATAAGGCTGACATTTTGTAGCAGACCAGCATGGGCTTTTTTAACAACAAAGCTTCCAATGTTGCTGTACCGGACGCTATGAGTATTGCATCTGCCGCTGCCATTACTTCGCGTGAACGTCCATCAATTAGTTTGACCGGCAAGTTTTGAAAGCTGTCACTGACCAAGTTTTCAATCTGCTCTCGACGGGCGACATTCGCACAGGGAATAACAAACTGCAGTTGCGGCCAATGTTGTAGGCACAGACTTGCGCATTCCAGAAAGACTGGAGCCAGCCTACCCACTTCACCACCACGGCTGCCTGGCAACAAGGCCAATACCTGAGCAGAAGCACTAATGCCTAAGGCTTCACGCGCTGAGACTTTATCCACCTCCAGTGGGATCAAATCCGCCAAAGGATGCCCAACACAATGCACTGCTACATTATGTTTTTCGTAAACTGGTTTTTCAAAAGGAAACAGCGTTAACATCAGGTCGACTGCCTGCGCAATCTTATGTATCCGTTTACTGCGCCAGGCCCAAACTGAGGGGCTCACATAATGTACCGTTGTAATTCCGGCCTGCTTTAGTCGTTTTTCAATATTGAGATTAAAATCCGGAGAGTCTATCCCTATAAAAACATCCGGTTGCTGCTTTAAAAAATAATGGATTACCTGCTTTCTGATCCTTAATAGTTCCGGTAATCGTTTAAGCGGCTCGATCAGTCCCATTACCGATAAACGCTCCATCGGAACCATAGACTGCAAGCCTTGCGCAGTCATTAACTCGCCACCAATACCTTCAAAAGCTATTTCAGGATACTGTGATTTAAGCGCCTGCATAAGCCCTGCGCCGAGAATATCACCCGAACTTTCTCCGGCTAATATTCCAATACGTAGCGTTTTAGCCATGTCATACTTTATCGAGTGATGCCTTTGGTAGAGCTAAGAACAGAATCAACCAGAAGCTGAATTTCGGGATGCTCGGCGATCATGTCCTGAATTTCAGATAGCGCCTGGTCAGTAGTTTTGCCATCACGATACAGAATTTTGTATGCCTGCCGGATAGCCCTGATAACATCTTTGTTAAATCCCCTGCGTTCAAGTCCTATGCTATTCACCCCTCTCGCAGCAGGTGGATTGCCATTGACAATGACATAAGCTGGCACATCCATGTTGACGTGAGTCAGTCCACCGATAAAACTGTGGGCGCCAACCTTTAAGAATTGATAAACACCTGAGTAGCCTGCAAGAATTGCCCAGTCACCAACTTCAACATGACCACTGACAGCAGCATTATTAGAAAAGATTGTGTGATTGCCAATAATGCAGTCATGCGCCACATGCGTATAAGGCATAAATAAATTATTGGAACCAATACGGGTAATACCCCCACCCACTTCCGTGCCACGATGGATATTGGCGCCTTCTCTTATGACATTATCGTCGCCAATTTCTAGCAGACTTGCTTCACCTTTATACTTCAGGTCTGAAGGATCTTCACCAACGGTGGAGAATTGAAAAATCTGGTTATTTTTACCTAGTGTGGTGTTGGATCTGATGACAACGTGTGAAGCAATTCTGCAATTTTCTCCAATCACAACATTGGGACCAATGATAGTCCAAGGGCCAATTTCAACATTACTGCCGATTTTAGCACTTGGATCAATGATAGGGTCGGTAGCACTCATACAATAATTACACTTTTTCTTTACAGTCAGTATTATTCCTGTCGCTCAGCACAAAGTATCACAGCCTCACTGGCAAGTTGGCCATCAACGCTGGCTTTACACTGGAATTTATAAATACCGCGTTTCACCGTTATGATTTCGGCCTCAAGATCAAGACGATCTCCAGGCACTACTGGTCGCTTGAAACGCACATTATCGGCGCCAACAAAATAATAAAGATAGCCATCTCTGGGCTTTTTTTCCTGGCTCTTAAAACCCAAAACACCAGACGCCTGAGCCATGGCTTCTATTATTAAAACTCCTGGCATGATAGGTTTATGCGGAAAATGTCCGAGAAAGAACTCTTCATTGGTAGTGACATTTTTATATGCCTTTATATATTTGTTAGGCTCAAGTTCCACCACTCTGTCGACTAATAAAAAGGGATAACGCTGTGGCAAGTATTCTTTAACATCTTCGATAAGCATCATATTTCAAACACCTGAACAAGCGAGACATTCGCTGTATTATTTATCTTTTTTAAAGCCTTTCATCAGTTTATCAAGCTGACGAAAACGCACGATATTCTTCTTCCATTCTGCAGTCCTGGAGAGCCCTGTGCCTGATGAGTAACTGCCTGGCTCTCTTATTGACTGGTTAACCAGCGTCATTGCTGTCACTGTTACACCATCAGCAATCTCAACATGATTGATAATGCCTACTGCACCTGCGATCACGCAATTTCTGCCTATTTTCACACTGCCCGCAATTGCACTACAGCCACAAATAACCGTGTCGTCCCCAATCTCCACATTGTGTGCTATCTGTACCTGATTATCTATTTTTACGCCATTGCCTATGACAGTATCATCAATCGCCCCTCTGTCTATACAAGTATTTGCGCCTACCTCCACATCATCACCGATTATTACCTTACCAAGTTGAGCGATTTTTAGATACTTGCCATTTTCCTGAGCAAAACCAAAACCATCACTACCAATAACAACACCAGAATAAATATGTGCCCGCTTTCCTATCACAACATCATGTGCAATGCTGACATTGGCATCAATAAAACTTGCTTCGCCTATCTGCACACCTGTTCCTATAAACGTGTTGGGTGCAATAACCACATTGCTGGCAATATCCACATTTTCAGCAATAACAACATTTTCACCAATAACAACATTACTGCCTAACTTAGTGGAGGGATCAATGCTTGCACTATGCGCAATTGAACTCTTATTAGAATTTTTTGGTTTAAACAGGTGTGAAGAGCGTGCGTAACAAATATAAGGGTTCTCTGTGAGCAGCTTGTTACCCGAATAATTTACGGCCTGGTTTTTAGATAAAATAACAGCAGAGGCTTTGGTGTTAGATAAATCGGAATAATAACGCGGGTTGTGATAAAAGCTTAAGTCACCAACCCCTGCTGATTTTAAAGTGGCTAAAGCATGGATTTTTGTATCTGGGTCACCTACAAGCTCCGCATCCAGCAAAGTTGCCAGGGTGGCTAGATCATAAGTAACAAATGAAGGTGAATTAGACACACTGCTTGGTTACATAATTGATGAAGAGTTATTGCTGCTCATTCAGCTTTTCTGTGACTCTGGCAGTAATATCCAAAGCGCCTTTAAAGAAAAGAGCAACTTCAGCTCTCAACACTATGTCGTAGTCTTCTTCTTCGACTACGTCACTGATCGCCTGGATAAGATTCGAAGAATAAGTCTGTTCAAAAATCTCACGTCTTTGCTGAACGATTGATTCAACACGCTGTTCAAGATACTGGTACTGTACGCCAATTTCTTCTAGCTCTTCTAGGATATCTCTTTGTTCAGCATCACTAAGGACTTCCGCATCAACGGAAAGACGTTCCTGCAAAGCAGAGCCTTCCTGAGCCAACTCCCTGATTCTCACCGAATCATCCTCAGTTTCTATGCTCAACTGCTGTTGTACTGCTGCAGCTAATTCTGAATTATATAAAGCAGCGGCCATATCCAGAATCGCGATTTTGGGCCCGGCGGCAGCGTCATCTTGGGCAGATACACTACCAATCAGACTTATACCAACTATTGCAATAAAAAATTTAATATTTTTTTTCATTTCCAATCACACCTAAAGTAAATTTGCCCAAAACTCTAGAAACTCTGCCCGATATTGAACTGAAAAGCTTCACGTTCATCAATGATACTGCTATTGAATGGTTTAGAAAAGCTTAAGGTCATGAGCCCCAGATAACCTGTGAACCAGCTTACTGCGATACCTGCTGAGTATCTAAACTCATCTAAGGCAAAGTTAGAACAATTGTTTTGCGTAATCTGCCTGTCAGTACAGTAACTTGAAAAAACGTTTCCTGCATCCAGGAACACACTCGTCCTTAAGGTATCACGTGCTTCAAGTGGGCCTAAGGGGAAAATAATTTCAGCAGTTCCTGTCATCTGAATATTACCGCCGAAGGGTTGCTCACGGACATAGAAATTCAGACTTTGAACATCAAGTTCATTAATAAAAACTGGCTGCCCTGCTGCATCAAAAACTGGATTGCCATTAGCATCTAGTGCCTGCTCAAGCGCGTAAGCTCTTTCTGAAAACCGATTAAATTGCGCATTCCCAAATAAATCCAAAATCAGGTTGCCATCGCTGTCTCGTAGCAACTCCGTTGGCTGCTCCAGATATGCCAGTGCACTGGTACTTCTTGGGCCTAGAGTATTACGTTCAAAACCGCGTACAGTATTTTGCCCGCCTGCATAAAAATTTCGGAAAAATGGTAATTGCCCTGTACTGCCATAACCATCACCATAACCTGCTGTGCCCTCTAAATGAAAAATCCAGCTGGAAGAAAGGAAGGGAAACAAATTGTTCATTGGTAGGTAGGTTTCGCCATATAAACGTAGTTTATAAAAGGTCAACTGACTGCCAGGCACAGAAAACTCAACTGAAAATGTTTCCTGATTCCCTCCCACTGCATAAATCCCCGCTTGACGTAAATTATTCCTTCTCCAGTCCAGGGTTAAAGTCAGATCCGTGAACTTACTGCCTTCCCGGTCAACAAAGCCAGGTTGAATTTCTCTGAATGCTGTCGCAGGCAGCGATGAAAGAGGCGCTACGACTGCATCAGAAACGGGATAAACCGTACCATCATCGGCAGTAAATTCAGACAGACGTGCGGGTGTAACAAGATAATTTGTAATAGCCGGGTCAAGTGTCGGACTCCCTGCAATCTCCTGCACCGGCCCAAAGCCTGTTTCAATTTCGGTATTGGTAAGACCGAAAGCAAAATTTAAAGACTGGGTTTCGTTGATTGGATAACCAAAGCTTACATTGGCAGCAATCTGGTTTGTGCTATAAGCAGCCAAATTCAGTTCAGCATAATCCGACTGGGTATAAGACAAACCAAAGCCTCTAGTGACACCATCAACCGTATAAAACGGATCCAGATATGAAAATTGGTAATTGGCCTGGAAGGCATTGGTACTAACGCCAACACCTACCTGCTTACCCGTACCGAGAAAATTGGTTTCCTGTAGTTGGGCAGCCAATGTCAAACCTTGCACCTGCGCATAACCAACTGAAAAATTGATGGAACCAGACAACTGTTCTTCAACAATAAAGTCCACATTTACCTGATCAGTTACACCACCAACTTCTGCTGTCTCATACTCCACTGATGAAAAATATCCCAGCCTTTCCAATCGCACTTTGGATTGTTCAATGGCATTGGCAGAAGCGGGAGCTCCTTCCATCTGACGCATTTCTTGTCTCAGAACTTCATCAACAGTACGGGTGTTACCGCTGAAACTTATTCTGTTTACATAAGTTCGATTTCCCGGAATCACAAAGAAGGTGACATCAACCGTGCCCTCATCTTCGTTAACAATGGGGACTCCATTCACCTCAGCAAAAAAATAACCCCTGTTACTTAAAGTTGTTGTCATGGCCTCAGCTATTTGCGTAACCAAAACCTGGGAAAAGACTTGGCCAGGTCGAATAAATAACATCAACTGACTTAAAAGATTTTCATAACCAACCAGGTCTCCCGCCAGAGAAACATCGTTAATTCTATAAATTTCACCTTCGTCAATATTTATCGTGATGTATATCTCATCCTTATTTGGAGAGAGAGATACCACAGGCAAGGTAATATCAAAATTCACATAACCCTGGTCCATATAAAATGACTGCAAACTTTCCAGATCTCCGGTTATTTCTTCTCTTGAATAACGATCATCCCCGGTAATGAAAGAGGTAAAATGTGTCTCGCTTAATTCAAAGATATCCAGCAATTCCTCATCACTGAACGCTTCATTCCCGACTATATTGATATGGACAATTTTTGAAGGGTCACCTTCAGTCACATTTATTTGGACTGCAACTCGATTCCTTTCCAGCTCTTCGACTTCAAGTTCGACACTGGCACCATAAAGCCCCTGAGCAACATATTGACCTTCCATTGCAATCTGCAAACCTTCAAGCACTGAAGGATCAAACAGCTCACCTACGGAAAGGCCAAGACTTGCAATATTCTCCATCAACACTTCTTCTGGAATTGCATCACTGCCTTCAATTTCAATACTGCTGATTGATGGTCTTTCATCGACACTGATAATTAGTTCATCGTTTGGTCCTTGCGACACCTCAACACCATCGAAGGAACCTGTTGCCATCAGGTTACGAATTATTTCGCCTACCTCAGCTTGTGTAATTTCATCGCCGATATTGACATTCAACACGCTAAATATCGTAGTAGAAGAAACACGCTGTAAATTCTCCAGATAGATCTCAGAAACAATGAAACTATTCTGGGCGAAAACAGCTGGAGAGTATGGAATAACCAGGAATAGAAATAGTGAAAGACGTCTTACAAATCTGAGCATAATATTAAATCTAGTATCTGGGCTACTGTTATTAAAGCAACCTGTTTATATCGTTATAAAAAGCAATAAACATAACAGACACAATTAGAAATATTCCTAATTGCATTCCCATAGCCTGAATTTTTTCTGGCACTGGACGGCGTATTACTGCTTCAACCAGGTAGTACAATAAATGTCCACCATCCAGTACCGGTACTGGCAATAAATTTAAAATTCCCAAGCTAATGCTTAATACCGCGAGGAAGCTTAGATAGTATTCAAACCCAAAAGTTGCAGTCTGTCCGGCAATTTGTGCAATTGTGATAGGCCCGCTCAAATTCTCAACAGAAATCAGGCCTACGATCATTTTTTTGATGGAATCAATAATGAAAAAGGCGTTATCCCAGGTTTCGGCAAAAGCATAGGGAATAGCGGCAAAGGCTGAATAACTGACAGCCCTGTTCATCTCTTCCGGCAAAGTTGGCATAAGCTCTGGAACTTCAACGCCAGCACCAATGTAGCCAATGGTATTACCGTTATTATCAATACTACTGGCAGGCCTGATAGTAATATCCAAAACCTGTTGCTGGCGACGTACCTGAAGTACTAAATCCTGTTCAGGGTTATCCCTGACTATATCCACCCAATGCAGCCAGCCTGTGATTTCTAACTGGTCAACACTCAAAATTTCATCCTGGGATAGCAAGCCCGCTTGTTCTGCCCTGCTCTCTGAAACAATCTCACCAATAACTGCCGGAATATCCAAGCGGTATGGTGTAATGCCCAAGGCACCTAATACGTCAGGTTCGGCCTCATTAATCAGCCAGCGATCTAATCTGATATCAGCAGTATTAATCAAATCGCTGTCTGGTGAGATAAAACTTAAATGCAGGGTGCCACTTTCTCCCAGCCTTTCAAGCAAGGCGAGTCGCACTTCCTGCCAGGTTCTTGTTTGTTCACCATCGACACTGACTATTTCATCTTCACGTTGTAAGCCAGCTGCGACGGCAGGTGAATCTGGTGCAAGATTACCAATAACAGGAGCCACGCCACTTACCCCGGTCATGAACATTATCCAGTAAAGGACAACGGCTAAAAACAAATTGGCTAATGGACCTGCAGCGACAATTGCGGTTTTTTGTGGCAGTGTTTTATGGTTAAAAGCCCAGGCTTTTTCGGCATCGGAGATATCTACATCCTGCTCGCCAAACATTTTTACATAACCACCTAATGGCAAGACAGCAATTCGATATTCTGTATCCCCTCTGTACCAGCTGAAAAGTGATTTACCAAAACCGATAGAAAAACATTCTATTTTGACACCACAGCGCCTCGCCACCCAGTAATGGCCGAACTCATGAATGGTCACCAAAATCCCCAAGGTGACCAGTAATGCAAGAATATTAATTGAAAGGGTCTGTATAATTTCCATTAATTAGCTGCTGCAATTCAAATTTACAGGATCAATTAAACTTTAGTTAAACTTTGCGCCAGCGCTCTGGCCTTGTTGTCTTCTTCAAGTATTTCTTCAATACTGCTCACTGCCTTGTTTTCCAAGGCGTTCAGACATTCTTCTATGATAACAGGAATTCGGGTAAAACTGATCATTCTGTCAAGGAATGCGCCTACCGCAACCTCATTAGCCGCATTTAAAACTATAGGTGCTGAACCCTGAGCTGATGCTGCCAAACGACCCAGTTTTAAACATGGAAATCGATCCTCGTCAGCATGCTGAAAACTTAATTGCTCGATATCACAAAGATTTAAGGTTTCAACACCTGCTGTTATTCTGTTTGGCCAGGACAAACCATAAGCAATGGGCGTTCGCATATCGGGATTGCCTAACTGCGCTAAGACAGAACCGTCTTTATAGTGCACCATGGAATGAATAACACTCTGTGGATGTATCAGCACATCGATACTCGAGACAGGCAGGTCGAATAACAAACTGGCCTCAATAAGTTCAAGCGCCTTATTCAACATCGTGGCGGAGTCTACTGAAATTTTCGGTCCCATTGCCCAGTTTGGATGTTTGCATGCCTGTTCAGGCGTTACCTGAGCCAGTTCAGTCGATTCCGTTTCCAGAAAAGGGCCACCTGAAGCCGTTAAAACAATTTTTTCAACTCCCGCCTGGCTCTGATTGCTAAACCTGCCGAACTCGTCTACCGGTAGACATTGAAAAATTGCATTATGCTCACTATCAATCGGTATAACTGGCGCCCCAGACTGTTTTGCCAATTGCATAAACAGCTTACCTGCCATCACCAGTGCTTCTTTATTTGCCAGCAGGACTTTCTTACCTGCCTGAGCAGCCTGCAAAGTTGGCAATAAACCGGCACCTCCAACAATAGCTGCCATAACACAATCATTTTCTTCATGACCAGCGACAAAATTAAGCCCTTCCAGCCCTTCTAACACTTGTGTTGTGGAACCTGCTGCAAGAAGCTTGTCTTTTAATTGCAGAGCTGCTGCCTTATCCAGCATGACTGCATATGCCACCTGAAATTCAATACATTGCTCAAACAGCAAATCCACTTGTGATTTTGCAGTAAGCGCAAAAACTTCATAATTCTCCCTATTGGCGGCAACTACCCTAAGTGTATTGACACCAATAGATCCTGTAGAACCCAATATGGTTAATGTTTGTTTAGATGAACTAGAAGCCATAAAAAACTAATTGAAATAGAACAGCATAAGAATATAAGCAGGTGTCGTTGAAACAATACCATCTATTCGGTCCAGAATGCCTCCATGCCCCGGCAAGATATTGCCACTGTCTTTTAGACCCCGTACACGTTTCAGCATGCTCTCAAACAAATCCCCAGTCACACTGAAAAATGAAACCAGCAGCGGTAAAACCAAGATCAATACCCAGCTTATTTTTTCTGCTGGCAGAATACTTTTGACGATAACAAGTAATACAAGGCAACTTACAATCCCTCCTATTACACCCTCCCAGGTTTTATTTGGGCTAACCAGTTCGGCCAACTTGTGCCTGCCAAAACGCCGGCCTGAAAAAAATGCGCCTGTATCAGCTGCTGCAACAAGCACAATCAAACCCATAAAATAAACTATAAAATCATCATGCTGACGTAAATAAAGCAGCAACAACCAGCAAGGCAATAAGACCAGAATACCCATAAGCCCCAGACTATATAAATTATTCCAGTAACTGTTAAAACGTGGGTAGGTACAAATTAAAATTAATGCAAGAATCCAAAAAATCAGACTCAAGACCAAAATGACGGACAGATAATCCTGCAGCATGACATAGCTCAGACTACAAAACAGCATAAGCATGAAACAATACAGGCTTCGGCCAAGTAAACTGTTAATACCTGAAAGGTTTGTCCATTCCCATGCCGCCAATAAGGTGACTAAGCTGAGGACTACTAAAAAAAATAAACTGTTGGTAAAAAAAACAATAAGTAAAAGAGCTGACAAAAGTCCAATCGCGGTAAAAACTCTTTGCGCCAGCATGATTTACCCTTATGCCTCTACCTGCTCACTAAGCATACCGTAGCGCCGCTGCCGTTTTGCGTAGGAATCAAGCGCCTTATCTAAATCCTTTTCTGAAAATTCCGGCCAGAATGTTTCTGTGAAATAAAATTCTGTATAGGTAAACTGCCATAATAAAAAATTGGATAGTCGCTTTTCGCCACCGGTTCTTATGCATAAATCCGGATCAGGAATATCTCCGATTGAAATATAAGATTGAAACAAATGCTCATTTATTGCATCAGCTTTTAACTCTCCCTGCTCGACTTTCCTGGCAATATTTTGTGTCGCATTCACAATATCCCAGCGTCCACCATAATTGGCAGCTACATTAACGGTCAGTCCTGTATTATTTTTTGTTAATTCTTCCGCAAGTCGCATCTGACTTTGAAGCTTTGCAGGAAAACGTTCACTATCACCAATAAATTTAATTCTTACATTTCTTTCATGTAATTTATTGATTTCACGACGTTGCAATACACTTAAGAACAGCGCCATCAAACTGCTGACTTCTTTTTTAGGGCGTAACCAGTTTTCGCTACTGAAAACAAACAGGGTCAGGTATTCGATATTAAGATCGACGCAATAATTGGTAATGTTTCTAGCTTGCAATGCGCCGGTACGATGACCGGACAATTGAGAATTATTATGTTGTTTAGACCAGCGATTATTACCATCCATAATAATCGCAATATGACGGGGTATTTTTTCTTGATCTGCGGATACTTCCCTTGACACTAAGCGGCCACCTTAGATTGCCAACAAATCAACTTCTTTTGCGTTATATTTTTCTTCTATCTTGGCGATATAACTATCAGTAATTTTTTGAATATCCTGCTCAGCTTTACGCTCATCATCTTCACTGATTTCTTTTTCTTTCAATAAATCTTTCACATGCTGATTAGCATCACGTCGAATATTTCTTAAAGCAATTCTAGCATTTTCAGCTTCATTTTTAGCTTGCCGGGTATATTCCTTACGGGTTTCTTCCGTCAGAGCTGGCATTGGTACCCTGATAACATCCCCGTTATTTGATGGATTAAGACCCAGATCAGAACTCATAATCGCTTTCTCGATAGGGCCCAACATCTGTTTTTCCCAAGGCGTAATCAGTAAAGAGCGGGCATCTTCGACGGTAATGTTAGCCACCTGCTGAATCGGTGTTTCCGCACCGTAGTAATCGACATGAATATTATCAAGAATACTGGGGTGTGCACGGCCTGTTCTGATTTTATTGAAGGCAGAATCAAGACTCGCCAGGCTTTTTTCCATCCTGTCTTCTGCGTCTAATAAAATTTCATCAATCATCAGAACCTCCTATGCCAAAATATTTACTGATCCAAGCCTTAAGAACCGGACTCGATCAATGTTCCTTCTTCCTCGCCTACCATAATGCTGAACAAGGCTTTCTTTTTATTCATATTAAAGACTCTGACAGGCAAATTATGATCACGACTTAGACAGATAGCTGTTAAATCCATGACACCTAATTTTCTATCCAGAATTTCATCAAAAGTCAGCCTGTCAAATTTGACTGCTTCAGGATCCACAACCGGATCGGCAGAATACACACCATCAACCTTGGTAGCCTTGAGAACAAGATCGGCATCAATTTCTATACCGCGTAAACAAGCTGCAGAATCTGTCGTAAAAAATGGATTGCCTGTACCGGCTGAAAAAATTACAACATCTCCAGCTTTCAAATGCCTGATTGCTGTACGACGATCATAATGCTCCACCACGCCACTCATCGGGATTGCTGACATTACACGACTGGGAATATTGGCTCGTTCCAAAGCATCACGCATGGCGAGCGCATTCATCACTGTAGCCAGCATACCCATGTGATCACCGGTAACCCGTTCCATACCTGCTTCATGCAAAGCCGCACCACGAAAAAGATTGCCGCCACCGATAACCATGCCAACCTGAACACCTATTTCTACCAACTGGCCGATTTCAAGAGCCATTCGGTCAAGCACTTTAGGGTCAATACCAAAATCAGCATTGCCAGTTAAGGCTTCCCCACTTAGCTTAAGTAAAATTCTGTCGTATTTACGAATTTTAGTGCTCATATAGGCTATATAACTAGTTACTCTTTGTTTGTATCTTTCAATTGCTCGGCAACTTCAGCAGCAAAATCTACTACGGCAACTTCGATACCTTCACCAACTTCATAACGGATAAAGCTAACAATCTCAGCATTGCCATCCTTAACCAGTTTGCCGACTTTTATATCCGGGTCTCTGACAAAAGCCTGCTCGGTTAGCGTGACCTCTTCTATAAACTTCCTCAAGCGCCCACTAACCATTTTCTCCACGATATCGGCCGGTTTACCACTTTCTGCCGCCTGCGCTGTATAAATTTCACTCTCTTTACTTAATACATCAGCTGGGACTTCTTCGGCATTCACAACCATTGGGTTTACAGCGGCAACATGCATCGCAACGTCTTTGGCTAATTCCTCATCGCCTCCACGCAAACTGACTAAAACCGCAATTTTATTATTGGAATGCACATAAGAGCCGACAGTAAGACCCTCTTCAGCAATTACAGCGGCGCGTCTTACGGTAATGTTCTCACCAATTTTCTGCACCAGGCCCAATCTGGCTTCCTCCAGATCACCTTCCATCAGTTTACTGACATCAGATTCTTTGCTTTCAAAAACAGCGTCCAATACCTGTTTGGCAAAATTGGTGAAGTTCTGTTCTTTGGCAGCAAAGTCAGTCTCACTGTTGACTTCAACCATAACGCCGGCACTGTTATCGCTGGCAATTTTTACCAGAACCACACCTTCAGCAGCAGTGCGGCCAGCTTTCTTCGCTGCCTTCATGCCACTTGCCTTTCTCAATAACTCAATGGCTTGATCAATATCGCCATCCGCTTCCACCAAAGCATTTTTACACTCCATCATGCCCAGGCTGGTTCTTTCACGTAATTCTTTTACTAATGCTGCTGTAATGTTGGCCATCTTTTCGGCTCCTCTACTACATTTTATGTGTCTTTGCCTCATCTTTTTCCAGTCCTGCCTTAGATTACAGGGAATGGAAAAAGTTTAAGCGTTGGATCAAACAGGCTCGTAATATCCGTCCGGATTAAGCCCTGTAAAAATTTTAAGCGTCGTCTTCTGCGCTTCCTTCAGCTTTCGCTTTAGGAGCAGCTTTAGCCTTGGCTTTAGCTTTTGCTTTAGGCGCAGCTTTAGCCTTGGCCTTGGCTTTAGGCTCAGCCTTTGCCTTGTTTTTTGCTTTAGCCTTGGCTTTGGTTTTAGGGGCTGCCTTTGCTTTTGCCTTGGCTTTAGGTTCAGCTTCTGGTGCATCAGCGCTTTGCGCTTCTGTCTCTGCAGCAGCCACTTCCTCTTGTACAGCTACATCTGCACTTGTATCAGATTCAGCTGACTCAGCAGGCAAGGCAGTTTTGGCTTTAGCCTTAGCCTTAACGGTAACTTTTGGCCCAGCTTCGGCTTCAGTGGAATCAATTTCTTCTACGAATTCGTTTTTGGCCGCTGCTTCTATTTCTGAGTCACCACGCCCTTCAATACAGGCGTTTGCAACAGAAGTAACATAAAGCTGTATGGCACGAATCGCATCATCATTACCTGGAATGATGATATCTACACCATCCGGGTCACTATTGGTGTCAACGATTCCAATAACAGGAATTCCGATTTTGTTGGCTTCAGTCACAGCAATACGCTCATGGTCTACATCAACAACAAACAGGGCATCAGGCAATCCGCCCATGTCCTTAATTCCACCAATACCTTTGTCCAGTTTCTCGAGATCCCTTCTGCGCATCAGGGCTTCTTTTTTGGTTAATTTATCAAATGTGCCATCGGAAGCCTGTGTTTCCAGATCTTTCAGACGTTTTACCGAAGCCCGGATAGTTTTGTAATTCGTTAGCATGCCGCCAAGCCAGCGCTGATCGACATAAGGCATACCGGCACGACTGGCCTCTTCCTTAATAATCTTACTGGCAGCTCTTTTAGTGCCGACAAATAATACTTTCTGACGACGTTCCGCCATTTGTTTGATGCGTGTCAGCGCATCATTAAAGGCAGGAACCGTATGTTCAAGATTGATGATATGAATTTTATTGCGGGCTCCGAAAATATAGGGTTCCATTTTCGGATTCCAGTAACGACATTGATGACCGAAGTGCACACCAGCCTTCAGCATCTCTTTCATGCTTGCAGTACTCATAATTTTTCCTTTGGGTTAAGCCTCCATATACCCCATGATCCCAACTATTCGGTTTGATCCGTTTAGCACCCGGGAAGATGTGTCGGTATATGTGTGACGTTAGTTTTTAATATTGAAAGGTTAGACTAGAGCGCCTGTCCTTTCATGCATTTTTCATTTTCTTACATTTTTTACTGGTTTTATGAGCTTAAGCCCATGAAACGTGCGGCTTTATACCATAAAGCTTAAATAACTTAAAGCGCTAATACTTCCCTAACTGTCCTATACTTTAACGGTAGAGATGCACTAAAATCACTCTCTTTTGCGCACTCCTCCACCAGTTTTATGGCTGTAACGATCAAAACACCAGAAGAAATCGCTCTGATGCGTGAATCAGGCCGCCTGGCTGCTGAAGTTCTGGAAATGATAGAACCTCATGTTCATGCCGGTGTCAGCACCGGTGAGCTTGATCGCATCTGTCATGACTACATCGTTAATGTCCAGGATGCTATCCCTGCACCCTTAAATTACAACGGTTTTCCAAAATCAATTTGCACGTCAGTCAACCATGTCATTTGCCACGGAATCCCTGCTGACAGTAAAACGCTGAAAGACGGCGATATCATCAATATTGACATTACTGTCATAAAAAACGGCTTTCATGGCGATACCAGCAAAATGTTTCTAATAGGCGAAGTTCCCCCACATGCCCAGCGCCTGGTCAAAACTACGCAAGAGGCCCTGTATCTTGCAATTGATATGGTTAAACCAGGTGTGCGTTTGGGAGATATTGGCCATGCTATTCAGCAATATGCTGAAAACAGGCATTACTCGGTAGTCAGAGAATATTGCGGGCATGGTATTGGACGTATTTTTCATGAAGAACCGCAGGTTTTACATTACGGCAAACCCAATACCGGGCTGGAACTGCAAAAAGGCATGACTTTCACTATCGAACCCATGATTAATGCCGGGTCACGCTATACTCGCCTATCCAAAAAAGATGGCTGGACCGTGACTACTAAAGACCGCCGCCTCTCAGCTCAATGGGAGCACACACTGGCAGTACTTGATGATGGCTGCGAAGTCTTGACCAAACGTACTGAAGAAAGCTTTTAGGAGCTTATGGCAAAATCAGATTCCAAAATATTCGACCCTAAAGCCTTTAAGCGGCGTTTAAATTCAGCAGATTTAGCAATTAACTGTTTTCGGCAGGCAATTACGGAAACCCGAGCCTTACTTGACGACCGTTTTAAAGCAAAAGCCAATATTGAAGACATCATCACTGACCTGACTCACTTCATTGATCAGATTCTGATTGCCGCATGGCAGCAGTATGACTGGAGTGATGACCAGGACATCAGTCTGTTGGCTGTTGGCGGCTATGGACGTGGTGAATTACATCCATATTCTGATATCGATATCCAGATACTGCTGGCCAAAAACAATCAAAAAAAATACAAAGCCAATATCGAAAACTTTCTTACTTTTCTCTGGGACATTAATCTGGAAATTGGTCAAAGTGTTCGCACCATAACCGAAAACAAAAAGTTGGCTGCCAACGATATCACCATTGCGACCGCATTAATGGAGTCTCGTACCGTTTATGGCAACCCTGAATTACACAAGAAACTGATACTTGAAGTCAGCAAGAAAAAAATCTGGGAAGAAAAAAGATTTTTTACCGCAAAACGCAATGAGCAGGTCTCCCGCCACCAAAAATATGACGATATTGAATATGCGCTTGAGCCCAACCTGAAGGTAGCTCCAGGAGGTTTGCGTGATATACAAACCATTGGCTGGATATCAAAACGCTATTTCGGTGCTTCGGATTTTCAGGAACTTGTGGAACGCGGTTTCCTGCAAAAAAATGAGTACCAGGACTTAATCAAAGGCAGGAATTTTCTCTGGTCTCTGCGCTACGGCCTGCATATGCTGTCACAGCGTAAAGAAGATCGCTTGTTGTTTGAGCATCAGCGTCAACTTGCAGAAATATTTTCTTATAATGATGACAAAAACAGTCTTGGTATAGAAAAGTTGATGAAAGAATATTATCGCAACGTACAGACTTTGCGTGAATTAAATGATGTACTTTTACAGCTTTTTGATGAAGAAATTATTCGCTCCAAAGAGAAAGCAAAAATCCTGACTTTAAACGCTCGCTTTCAGATACATAATAATTATATTGAAGCCGTACACTCCAGAATTTTCAAACAAACACCCTTCGCGCTTATAGAGGTTTTTGTGTTGTTTGCCCAGGATGAAAAAATAGAAGGCATTAGAGCTTCCACCATCCGTTTGATCAGAAACTCCAGACAACTGATTGATAGCAATTTCAGAAAAGATATTCGTAACACAACTTTATTTATGGAATTGTTACGTTCACCCTATAAGATGGTTGCACGCCTCAGACAAATGAAGCGCTATGGAATCCTCGGCGCTTATCTGCCTGAATTTGGCAATATTATCGGCCAAATGCAGCATGACCTGTTTCATATTTATTCAGTCGATGATCACACCTTGCAGGTAGTGGAAAACATGCGTCGCCTGCATCATCCCGAAGCTGAAGAAAAATATCCACTGGCAGCAAGAGTGATAAAAACCTTGCCTAAAATTGAATTGCTTTACATTGCCGGCTTGTACCATGACATTGCCAAAGGACGCGGTGGCGATCATTCCGAGCTCGGCGTAAAAGATGCAGAAGCTTTTTGTCTGCGTCATCACCTCGGCAAATGGGATACCGCACTGGTTGGTTGGCTGATAAAGAATCATTTGCTTATGTCCAGTATTGCCCAACGACAGGATATACAGGATCCTGACGTTGTGAAAAGTTTTGCCCTTGCCGTCGGAGACCAGACCCGGCTGGATTATTTGTATACCTTAACAGTCACAGACATTAATGCCACCAACCCCAAACTCTGGAATTCCTGGCGAGCCTCTTTATTGAGAGAGCTTTATCAAGCAAGCAAGCGTGCATTGAGTCTTGGTCTGGAAAAAATTGTTGGCAAAAGCTCACGTATCAAAGAAAACCAGAATCAGGCACTGGCAATACTGGATGAAAAAAATATAAGCAGGAAGCAAGCATTAGCCATATGGGATAAACCGAGTGAAGATTATTTCCTCAGAGAAAGCCCTGAAGATATAGCCTGGCAAACCCTGGCCATAGCCAAACATCAGGATTCCGATGAACCATTGATTCTTATAAAAAATAGTACTGAATATCAGTCCGAAGGTGCCACGCAGGTTTTTATCTATACTGGAAACACGCATTTTTTATTTGCCAACATTGCTAACGCCTTTGATAGATTAAATTTAAATATCCAAAATGCCAGGCTGTTCAGTACAGCGTCCAACAAAACCCTGTTTACCTTCATGGTGCTGGAAACCAACGGCACCTTGATTAAAAAGAATTCACCCAGAATGGCGGAAATAACCAACTTACTTAAAGATTATTCATTGCCGGTTGAGAAACCAGCTAAAGCCAAACGCCATACTTCAAGACAACTGCGCCACTTCATCCATGCCACTGAAACCAGCCTGACTAATCCTGAAAATTTTCCTTACAGCATACTTGAAGTACTTTGTCCCGACCGACCCGGCCTGCTGGCAAAAGTTGCGGACATTTTTGTTGATAAAAATATCATTCTGCATGACGCAAAAATTACAACGCTTGGTGAGAACGTTGAAGATATTTTCTTTATCACCAACAAAAACAATAAGCCTATCACCAGTAAAAAAGTATCCGAAGAATTACAAAATCTGATAAAACAGAAACTGGACGCCACTTTAAACGCAGCCTGAGAACTCTCTAAAATCATGATCATGTACGGCATCCCCAATTGTGACACTATTAAAAAAGCCCGCACTTTCCTTGACAGCAATAACATCAGCTATGAATTCCATGATTATAAAAAAAGGGGTATCACCAAAGATCTGCTTGCAAAATGGTGCGACTCCCTGGACTATGAAAATGTATTGAACCGTCGTGGCACAACCTGGCGCAAACTAGATGAAAAAACAAAAGCCAATATCACTAAAGACAGTGCAATCCTGTTGATGCAGGAACACCCTTCCATGATCAAACGCCCTCTACTTGATACAGGTAAAAATCTCATGCTCGGATTTAATCAAAGCGAGTACGAAAGCCTGTTATAATGCCGCCAGTTTTTTTATGGATGCGGATAGACAATGACCTTATACAGCCTTGCTTTTGGTATCGGTAGTAAAGATTCAGCAGGAAACCTGCTGGAAGTATTCTACCCTGCCCCCCAGCTTAGCCCCGATTCAGAACTTACTCAGGCTATTTTTTCAGTAGTTGACTACGCAGGGGGCAATCAAGTTTTTGAACTGGACAGCAGCCATGTGAACCAGATGCTGGATAATTTTGGTGCAAGCCAGAATCAGCCCATGATCGACTTGCTTTCCCAACTGGTGCTCAGCAAGAAAGCGCTAGTCTTATGCTTACTGGAAAGTGACGGCAAACCGGCATCCGTGGCTGAGGTTTATCTCAAACTACATTTGCTTTCCCACCGTCTGGTCAAGCCACACGCTGTGAATCTGGACGGCATGTTTGGTCTTCTGCCTAATGTAGCTTGGACCAGCGATGGCGCCATTGCTATTAATGAGTTGTCTCAACGGCAACTGCAGGCTCGTCTCCAAGGCCGTAACCTGTCTGTTAATTCAGTCGATAAGTTTCCAAAAATGACTGACTATGTTGTCCCTAGCGGTGTGCGTATTGCTGATACTGCCCGGGTCAGGTTGGGCGCTTATCTGGGAGAAGGCACTACGATCATGCACGAAGGCTTTGTTAATTTTAATGCCGGAACTGCCGGGGAAGCCATGATTGAAGGCCGAATCAGTGCCGGTGTCTTTGTTGGTAAAGGCAGTGACCTTGGTGGTGGCTGCAGCATTCTGGGAACATTATCCGGCGGCAACAAAGAAGTGATTAGTGTTGGCGAAAACTGCCTGATAGGTGCCAATGCCGGTATCGGTATTTCACTGGGCAACAACTGCACGGTAGAAGCCGGGCTTTATGTGACTGCCGGTACCAAAGTAACTGTGCTGGATAAAGAAAATAAGCCAGTTGAAATAATCAAAGCACTTGAACTCAGTGGTAAAGATCATCTCTTATTCCGCCGAAATTCCACCTCGGGAGCAGTTGAATGCCTGAGTAATCGAAGCAGCATCGAATTGAATGCAGATTTGCACTCACACAATTAAAAAGCCATGTCATCCACGATAGATTTATGCAGTGAATTAATTTCCCACCCTTCCATCAGTCCGGACGATCATGGCTGCCAGGAAATTCTAGCTGCGCGCCTTGCAAAAATGGGCTTCCACATTGAAGCAATGCCTTTTGCTGATGTAAAAAATTTATGGGCCCGTCGTGGATCAAGCAGCCCCTTATTCTGTTTTGCCGGGCATACTGATGTCGTCCCAGCCGGCAAAAGTGCAGACTGGGATTCCGATCCTTTCACGCCGGAAATCAAAGACGGCTTGCTTTATGGACGTGGCAGTGCCGATATGAAAGGCAGCCTGGCTGCCATGATTACTGCCTGTGAAAATTTTCTGGCAGAACATCCGGAGCATCCCGGCTCAATTGCCTTCCTGATTACCAGTGATGAAGAAAGTGCAGCCATCAACGGCACGGTGAAAGTTATCGAGACACTGCAAGACAGAAATGAACAGATTGAATACTGCGTGGTAGGCGAACCATCCAGCAATAAAGTCCTCGGAGACACCATCAGAAATGGCCGCCGTGGCTCTTTAAACGGCAAACTGACAGTAATCGGTAAAGAAGGCCATGTGGCCTATCCTGACCTGGCATTGAATCCTGTGCATGTCTTTCTGCCCGCATTAACCGAATTAAGTCAGATTGAATGGGATCAGGGTAATGACTATTTCCCTGCTACCAGTTTTCAGATTTCAAATATTCATGCGGGGCAAGGCACCAATAATGTAATTCCTGCAGAAATGTCTTTGCTTTTTAACTTCCGTTTTTCCACAGAAGTCACGGCGGAAGAACTGATGGCACAAACCGAAAAACTGTTCAATCATTACTATGAAAACTATGAACTTGAATGGCAACTGTCCGGCAATCCTTTTATTACAGAAGAAGGCATTCTGACCAACGCTGTTGTGAAAAGCATAAAAGCTGTCAACGGCTCAGATTGCCTATTATCCACCGGCGGCGGCACCAGCGATGGGCGTTTTATCGCGCCAACAGGTGCGCAGGTCGTTGAGCTTGGGCCAATAAACGCCAGCATTCATAAAAAAAATGAGCACGTCTCTGTAGAAGACCTCGACCAGTTAGCCTTGATGTACGAAAAAATTCTGCAGGAAATTCTGCTCTAGCAGTATCAGACAAATACTTCAAAGTGTGCCGTTTTACCTGGTACAACAAAGCTGGGTTTATTTTTTTCAACGCCCATTTTCTTACCCGGCTTCTTGCCAGGCTTCTTAACAACAACACGGTGCCTGGCACAGTTTTTAGCAAGCGCGACCAGCGTTTCGCAATCTTCATCAAACCCCAGAATTTCCTGCAGTAAACCAATGTCTTTTTTTACGCTGGCCGTTTTACTGCGTGGCGGAAACATCGGGTCCAGGTAAATAACATCCGGTCTGGGTTGTTTGTTCTGCATGATTTCTGTAAACCAGTCTTGCGCCTTGACCTGCTGTAACGACATATTTTTAATAATTCTCTGTAACTCTTCATCGCCAAGCGCCTCTGCCCTAAGCAAACCATCAGCAAGCAGACTGTAAACAATAGTTGATTGCTCCAGCATAGTGAGTTGGCAACCCATGCTGGCGAGAATAAAGGCATCACGACCCAGACCGACTGTCGCATCCAGCACATGCATGGGTTTATGCTTATTCAGCCCCACAGCCTTGGCAAGCCCCTGCTGCTTGCCGGAATTACCAAGCCGATAATGCAAAGCCGCGTCTGTAAAATCCACGCGTGTTGGTTGTCGATGAGTTTCTCCTGCCGTCAGATGCAGGCGCCTGAGAGATAAACCTGAATCATCTAGACACAGACTGTGTGTAAAATCATTAA
Source organism: Gammaproteobacteria bacterium (assembly GCA_038148755.1). Lineage (GTDB taxonomy): Bacteria > Pseudomonadota > Gammaproteobacteria > Pseudomonadales > Pseudohongiellaceae > UBA5109. The sequence continues at coordinate 66,636 of JAYQWA010000005.1, read as the reverse complement.
CAGTTGCTGTGCTACCCAATTCCGGCAGCCCGGTCAGCTCTTTAATCCTACTTATGTATTCCGGGTCAGACGTGTCATTAAATTCCAACGCTATTTTCATTGAGTCAGACCTAAAGTATCTGTATCATTTATGTGATACAGATAAATCCTGTTTTTTTCCAACCATTTGGGCTGTTTATGCAACTTGACCTTGATAATTCCCTCTCCACACCAATCTTTCAACAGATAATTGACCAGATTCATTTCAAGATTAACACGCAGGAGCTCCAGCCTGGTGACAGGTTGCCAAGTATACGCAGCCTGGCTGAAGATCACAGTCTGGCGGCAAATACTGTCGTTAAAGCATTTCGACAACTGGAATTTCGAGGCCTGATTCAGGCCATGGATCGCAGCGGCTATATTGTAGCCAGCCCTGATGAAAGCATCGGTCGCTACCAGGCACGAGGAGTGTCCTCCGACAAAACCGAGGTGCATCATGTTGTTGATAAGCTTGACCACGGCCTTTTTGCCAATGCCTTCTGTAAAATTACAGAAGATTATCTCACCGGGAATCCGGAACAATGCAATGTCATTCATGCCGACGGTAGTGGCACCAAATCCATCATCGCCTATCTGAGTTATAAAGAAACTGGCGAACCTGAGGTTTTTCATGGTATTTCGCAGGATTCCATTGTGATGAATCTGGATGATTTACTCTGTATCGGTGTTAACGGCCGCATTCTGCTTTCCAACACGGTCAACCGCAATGCGCTGAACTGTCCCGGAGAAGTCGTTGGCGCGCTTATTCAGGGCAGCGAAAATTTTCTGAGCAAGCTGCGTGAATTCGGCGTAAAAATATACAGTGGCGGTGGCGAAACCGCTGATGTCGGCGATCTGACCGGCACCATAGTTGTTGACAGCTGTGCTGTTGCCGTCATGAAGAAAAAAGACATTATTACGGGTGATCTGATACAGCCCGGCCTGGCAATTGTCGGCCTGTCCTCAACCGGACAAAGCTCTTATGAGGATAAACCCAACAGCGGTATTGGCAGTAACGGCCTCACCAGTGCCCGGCATGACATGCTCAGCAACTACTATGCTGAAAAATATCCTGAGTCCTTCGATGCCAATGTTTCCAGCGAACTGGTTTATTGCGGCCCTTACAGACTGGAAGACCCTTTACCGGATTCAGACTTCAGCGTTGGCGAAGCCATATTGAGCCCGACACGCACATATGCCCCGGTCATCTATAAAATCCTCGACCAGCATCCTGGCCTTATTCAGGGTCTGATTCACTGTTCCGGTGGTGCTCAGACCAAATGCATGAAATTTTCGAACAATATTTATTTCATCAAAGATAATTTATTTCCGACCCCTCCGGTGTTTAGCGCTATTCAGACAGCCTCCGAAACACCCTGGAAAGAAATGTACAAGGTATTTAATATGGGGCACCGCATGGAAGTGTATTGCCTGCCGGAACAGGCGCAGACAGTTATCGATATTGCCAGGGGTTTTGACATTGACGCCCAGATTATAGGCCGTACCGAGTCCAGCACCGACGGCAACAGACTCAGTCTGTCACATGGCGATGAAGTTTTTGAATATATCCCCTAGCTTAATTAAGTAAAACACTATGGATTTATAATTGTATAAAAGGCAGCATTAGAGTTCTTCAATCAAACTGATAACGAACTGTCTCATGAATATTTTTTTTAAACCCATACACTTTGTTTCACTTTTTCTATCTTTGCTGTTCACTTGCCATATTCATGCGCAACCACCTGGCCAGGGCGGCTTACCACAAAGAACCATCTCAGAACTCAGTGACGGCTTGTACCAGGTTAATACAGGTCCTGGTGTTGCTGCAGTTTTTGTCTTTCTGGTTACCGAGGCGGGTATCCTTATTGTTGATCCGCCTAACCCAGCTACTGCTGAATGGTTGCAAGAACAGCTTGTATCCCGCTTTCCTGAGCAGGAAGTTGTTTTTGTGGTCGAAAGCCATTACCACTGGGATCATACACGCGGCGCTTCTGCTTTTGCCTCTACTGCAACTTTTATCGGGCATGAAAACATGCCAGAAAATATGGATGCTTCCATTGCAGAAGCTCCTCCACCCGGGAATACTCGAGATGAAGACGGCGATGGCCTGTTATCCAGGACAGAAGCACAAACAGGAACACTTGCCAATTTTGATGCAATGGATAGCAATGGCGACAATTTTCTCACCCAGTCAGAGTTAACCATGGGTGTTGTCCGGCCTGATATTGTCTTTTCCGACAGGCTTGAACTAAATCTAGGTGGCAAGCGAGTTGGATTGCTCTGGGCACAAAACCGACATACCAATGACTTGATCGATGTTTATTTTCCTGATCATGGCGTTTTATTGGCAAATGATTATGTCTGGATAAACAGGGTATGCTGTAATTTTTCATTTGATGAAAGACCACTAACTACCTGGATAGAGTCAATCAGAAGTCTTGAAGCACTGGATTTTAATATTCTTATAAACTCGCATTTTGCATCAGGGACTAAACAGGATTTAATTGCTTTTCGACGTTGGCTGGAAGATTTAGCCTTTGTAGTTTCTGCCGGGATCAGTGAAGGAAAAACGCTTGAGGAGATTCAGGCAACTAACGAACTTCAGCAATACTCCAATTGGGCAGCTTACGAAAATCAGTTGGATAGTATTATTGCTTCAGCCTACAACAGCTTAATGCTGGAATAGTGCATTTAGTATTGCTGAATAAAATCGAGACATAAAATAGCCATGATTAGAACATCAGCACTGCTATTTATATTCCTCAGTATTATCGCCTCTTCTCTTGCCTATACTCAAATTTTCCGATCCAGAAATTTCAGTAATCAACCTGAACCGCCAGCAACAGAATTTATTGCTGCCCGCTGGCACTTCGGCACCAATGGCGATATCGGACACATGGGGTGGTCTCATAATTACCCCCAGTCAGATCGTCACCTGAATGATTTCCTGGAACGTACAACCCGCATCAATCTTGAAGCAGCCTCATTTCGTATTGTGGAGTTGGGCGAACCGGAAGTTTTTGACTACCCTTTTGCCTATGTATCGGAACCCGGTGAGATGGAATTGAGCGAACAGGAAGTGATCAACTTGCGTGAGTTTATTCTGCGGGGAGGCTTTGTGTTGATGGATGATTTTGATGGCTCCTGGCAATGGGTACAAATGGTCTCCCAGGTCAGACGAGCCTTCCCGGAAAGTAGCTTTGTACCCTTATCCATTGAAGAACCGGTATTTCAGATTGTGAATCCCATTGATGACTTCCAGGATATGGCCAACTATGTTCCGGGCGGCGCCATTACCTATTATGGTTTATTCAATCAACATGGTGAGATTGCCATCCTTGCCGGGCATAACAACGATCTGGCCAATTTCTGGGACTGGTATTCAAACGGATCCATGCCTTTGCTTCCTTCAACAGATGCATTTCGTCTGGGAACCAATGCCGTGATTTATTCCATGACCCATTGAATCATCTCAGAAAAAAAATACTGCACATAAAAAAACAGCAGCAACAGATTTAGCCTGTTACTGCTGTTTTTATTTTGAGCAGAAGACCAACTGCTCAGTGACTGCCAGCATTAGTCCAGATCAAAACGATCCGCTGTCATCACTTTAGTCCAGGCATCAACGAAATCAGACACGAACTGTTCACGTGCATCATTCTGTGCATAGTACTCTGCGAGCACTCTCAGCTCCGAGTTGGAGCCGAAAATCAGGTCTACCGGCGTGGCGGTCCATTTCACTTCACCAGTAGCACGATCTTTCGCTTCATAGATCCCAGCCATGGAAGACGGGCTCCACTCGACGGACATATCCATCAGGGACACGAAGAAGTCATTGCTCAGGGTGCCGGGATTCTCGGTGAACACCCCGTGGCGTGAACCATCCGCATTGGCATCAAGAGCGCGCATACCCCCTACCAGCACAGTCATTTCAGGCACTGTCAGGTTGAGCATGTCGGCTTTATCAACCAATGCTACCGCAGGAGACAGCATGCTGTCCGAACTGAAATAGTTACGGAAGCCATCAGCCTTGGGTTCAAGTACTGCAAAGGATTCCACATCGGTCAGTTCCTGGCTTGTGTCGGCCCGGCCCGGTACAAATGGCACTTCAACATCGAAGCCTGCATCAGCAGCCGCTTTTTCAATCGCTGCGGCACCACCAAGCACGATCAGGTCGGCCATGGACACTTTGCGACGGGATCTGTCATTGAAATCATTCTGGATACCTTCCAGTACTGACAGCACATTGGCCAGTTCAGCCGGATTGTTGGCTGCCCAGTCTTTCTGTGGCGCAAGTCTGATGCGGGCACCATTGGCACCACCACGGAAATCCGTACCTCGGAAACTGGAAGCCGAAGCCCAGGCCGTACTTACCAGTTGCTGCACACTCAGTCCGGAATCAAGAATTTCAGACTTCAGCCTGCTGATGTCACGGTTGTTGATGACCGGGGTATCCACAGCTGGGATCGGGTCCTGCCACAATAGATCACCTTCAGGTACCAGGCTGCCAACATATCTGGACTTGGGACCCAGGTCACGATGGGTCAGCTTGAACCACGCATGCGCGAATGCATCCTCGAATTCAGCAGGATTGTTCAACCAGCGGGTGGTGATTTCTCGGAAGCCCGGATCTTCACGCAAGGCAAGGTCGGTGGTAAACATCATCGGGGCATGGCGTACATTCGGGTCATGTGCATCAGGCACCATACCAGCTCCGTTGTTACCAACCGGCTTCCACTGGATAGCACCAGCAGGACTGCGGGTCTGTTCCCAATCCCAGGCATAGAGGTTTTGCAGATAATTGTGGGTCCACTGGGCCGGACTGACAGTCCAGGCACCTTCCAATCCGCTGGTAACAGTATCGGAACCGTTGCCGGTACCACAACTGTTGTTCCAGCCGAGTCCCTGCTCTTCTATTGCAGCCGCTTCAGGTTCCACACCAACACAATCACTTGGTCTATAGGCGCCATGGGCCTTGCCGAAAGTGTGCCCGCCGGCAATCAGGGCAAGAGTTTCCTCATCAGTCATCGCCATGTTACCGAAAGTCTGGCGAATTCGCTGGGCTGACGCTAGTGGATCCGGATTGCCACCTGGACCTTCAGGATTCACGTAAATCAGGCCCATCTGGGTGGCTCCAAAAGTCCTGTTAAGCTGACCATCATCACCGATACGGCTGGAAGCAAGCCATTCAGCTTCAGGCCCCCAGTTTACGATCTCGGGCTCCCACATGTCGACGCGCCCACCGGCAAAGCCATAGGTTTCAAACCCCATATCTTCCATTGCTACAGTACCAGCCAGAATCATCAGGTCTGCCCAGGAAATGTTGCGACCGTATTTCTGCTTGACCGGCCACAGCAATCTTCTGGCCTTGTCCAGATTAGCATTATCAGGCCAGCTGTTCAGCGGAGCAAAACGCTGCATGCCGCCATCAGAGCCACCACGGCCATCACTGATACGATAGGTGCCGGCACTGTGCCACGCCATACGGATGAAAAAAGGACCATAGTGTCCATAGTCTGCCGGCCACCAATCCTGCGAGGTGGTCATCACTTCCACCAGGTCTGCCTTGACGGCTTCCAGATCCAGGCTGGCAAAGGCTTCAGCGTAATCAAAGCCAGCGCCCAGGGGATCAGATTCAGGGGAATGTTGACGCAGCGGCTCCAGATTCAACTGGTTAGGCCACCAATATTCATTGTCGGGCATGGATTCCTGAGCACTTGCTGTAACGCCTGATATCGCCAGTGCCAAGCTGGTCATTATTGGTATCGTTCTTTTAAACATGAAGTATCTCCTTGGTTGATATTAATGCACACCTTTAAATAAATGCCGCCTATATGCATTGAGTTAGTTTTATCGAGTTTTCAGAGCAACTCATTTCAACAACACGGAGACTATAACAACTGACTTTAAATTAATATAATTGATTATTTTTTAATTATTAATCGTTTTTTTCGATTATATGAATCACGTCCATGAGTCGCATCTGCTGAACCTGCTGCAAACCTTATCTATGTGGGAGTATTTATTGATGATAAAGATCAAAGATAAGGTCAATAAGACTTCTGAATCATCGAATGAGTGGGATTCTTAGTACCACGATAACACCTTCTTCTTCCAGCAGGTTATCGGCATAAATATAGCCACCATGGTATTCACTGATCATACGAGCAATATGCAGCCCCATACCCAAATGCGGTTGTCTTTTTTTACTTTCTGGGCGCACGGAAACCATTGAATCAAAAATTCTATCTTTCATTTCTTCGGCCAGATAAGGCCCGGAATTCGCTACTGATATCACCGCTTCATTATCTTCACTGCTGCACTTAATACGTATTGCTTTATCTTCATAAGAAAACTCAACCGCATTGGCGACCAGCTTATCCATCAACTGCACAATATAGTCAGCACTGCCTAGCACCATCACCGGCTTTTCAGAGATGACGAAACTAAATTTAATATGAGGATATATCTGTTTGTAATTATCGCAGCAGGCTTTGATAACTTTCGATAAATCAACTTCTTCTTTATCAGAATTTTTCAGAATCTGCTCCATACGAGAAGCTTCACTCATATTCGTCAGTATCAGACTGAGGCGGGCGATACCTTCTTCTGCCCGATGAATATAGGTTTCAGCTTCTTTTTCATTTCCGGCCATACGCAGATTTTCCAGTGAAGAACGCACTACAGTTACCGGCGTTCTTAGTTCATGTGAAAGTCGTGAGGACATATTTTCAAGGTAATGCGTATATTGGGTCAGCCGGTCCAGAATATTAGAAAAGGAACGACTCAGATCGCCGATCTCATCACTACTGCGCGACGGACTGATGGTGTTATGGATACGTCCGCTATCATCAATAATCTGTTCTGCCTGATTGCGCAAAGAGCGAATTCGGTTAGACAAACCCGAAGCAAATAAAAACAGGACGGTTATAGCCAGCAGCATAACGCCCAGCATGGTATCGAATAGGGTTTCCAGCGCCTGGTTACGGAAGGTGCGGATGCCATTCATATTCTGGTCTACCACGACAACGCCTGTCACCTGGCCATTTGCCATAATCGGAAATGCCGCTTCCAGAATTCTGGTTTCACCATTTCCCAGTGTTCTGAAGTTGGTATTGGGAACCCCGGCAAGCGCAGAAATAATATGTTCCGCCTCTACTGTGCCCTGTTGATAAAGTTCATCAACAAAATTATTGATAGGCTGGGTAAGCACCTGATTATACAAAGGCCTTAGCAAGGAGTTTTTAAGCTCGAACCAAAGCCCGTTTTCATTTTGATTCAGTTCTTCCAGCATTAATCCGCTGGCACTTTGAATGTCGCCTTCACTCAATAAAATACGCTGACTTCTGTCTACTACCTGCACTCGGGAATCACTCAAGCCCATGCCCGCAACTATGCGATCAATTTCGGGTGTTGGGCGTTGCAGGGTACCCAGTGTTTCAGCACTGTTTACCGCAGAAGTTGAAACAACAGCCGCCAGTTCACGCTGCACAATATCATCTATGTCATAAACCGATAGCGCCAACTTATCACCCAGCATATCCAGAGGCATTCTTAATTCAACTTCATAACCTTCTGACGTGCGGTTCCAGCGCCCGGTAATTCTCGGCTCATAATTCAGGGAAGAAATGTCACTGATATCACCATCTATACGATAAGGATAGATAAACTCATCGGCATAGGGTGCAATGACATAATTCTCAAAAACACCTTCTCTGTTGACTAGCCCCAACCTTAAGTTATCACTACGGTCAATACGCAGACTGTCACGATCCCGCAGCACAACATTTTCATCGACAACTCTGAGGTAGGCATATAAGGAACGGTTATATTCACCCAGCATCAAACGGAAACTTAAAGGATCTCCCGCCATGCTTGGGTTACGAAAAGTTGTAAATTCATTTGCCTGATTAGGCCTACTGCTTCCCTCCTGGTAATGCTGTTCATACTGCTGATAATCCCGCCAGTCCAGAATATTGCCATCATCTATAGCGAGGGGATAAAAAACCGGGTAAACGTATAAATCCTGACCGGCAGTCGCACGGCTGTAACTGCTGTCATTAAATAGTTCGGGTCGTTCACTTAAAGCGGTTGCCAGTGCACGAGCCGTTCCCAAAACAGTCTGCTCCTGCGCACGACTCAAATATTCTTCCATCTCAAGAATATATAAATAACCTAACCAGGGAATAACCAACAAAAAACTGGCGGCAAAAACCAGTTTTGTTCTGATACCAAATAGATTTTTTGTAAAAGTTGCCATTTAGTGGTTTAACTCAATAACGGCACCTTAGTCACGGGCTTCTGAGGTCCAGCGATAACCCATGCCGTAAACTGTATCAATACAATCAAAATCAGGATCTACCTGGATAAATTTTTTACGGATACGTTTTACATGCGAAGTGATCGTACTGTTATCGACAAATATTTTTGATTCCTGCATCAGCGCATCACGACTTTTCACATGACCGGGAAACTTGACCATGGCATGCAGCATCCAGAACTCAGTGATTGTCAGCGTAATGGGCTGCCCTTTCCAGCTTACCGATAAACGACTCAGATCCATTAACAATTCACCTCTTTCTACCAGATTTTCCGGTTCAGTCGGCTTGTCCTGCACATCAAGTCTTCTGAACAAAGCGGCTATACGGGCACTCAAATGCGGCAGACTGATATCTTTACTCAGATAATCATCTGCCCCCATGCGCAATCCACTAACCGTGTCAAAATCATTATCACGTGCCGTCAAAAAAATAATCGGCAGACTTTCTGACATGGAACGTAAAGCCTGACACAGTTTGAAGCCGCCATCTATTTCATCTTCAAGCCCGATATCTATAACCGCCAGATCAGGTAAACGCAATTCAAATGCGGCCATGGCTTTTTGGCGATTAGGATAAGCTGACACTTCATAACCCTGCTTGCGTAAAACATCTGTATAGTTTTCACGCAAGGCTGATTCATCTTCTACGATAGCAATTCGCCGGCTCATAAATTCCCCGCCTCAAGTATTTGATTTGCCTGAACTATACCGGAAAGATTCCAATAAATGCAGTAAGCCTGATTAGCAGGACTTAATTGCCATAATCTTGCCATATTTGATCAGTGAACTGCCCCTTTTCTCCCCTTAAAAAGGAATAGACTCACCTTTAAATACACAGTCAGGAAAAACAGGTCATACACAAACTTGAGAGGAGAAACCCATGACCCATAAAACTGCGTATAAGAATTCATATAAAAATGTAATAGTACCCTTAATCCTGGCATCGCTGTTGTTTACAGCAATTAACACGGCAATGGCCAGTCCGACGGCAGAAATGGATGAACTGGAGCAGCAGGGAACCCGCAATGAAGCAATCGGTTTTCTTGGTGGCGCCGTTGTCGGCGGACTGATTGCCGGGCCTCCCGGCGCCATTGGCGCAGCCATGCTAGGTTTGATTGCAAGCAGCACTAACAGCGAACAAAACGAAAAACAACTGCTAGCCAGCCATCTGGATCAGAGTCAGCAGGAACTGATCGCCCTGCAGGCCGAACAGAGAGACCTTGAAAGACGTTACCAACTTGCCTTGCAGGAAATTGAAGCCTCCAACTTACAACGTGTCAGTCTTAACGACACAATTTCTGACATGCAGGACAGTATTGAATGCTGTAGTGATACTGCCCTGTCCTTACACTTTCAGACTAATTCTGCCGTTGTTGAACAGCACTACATGGAAGCACTTGAAGAACTCAGCAGAGTGGCAGACACAATCGATAATCCACTTATTTTGGTTAGCGGTTTTGCCGATGTTCGTGGCAACAGCACAGCCAATCAAAGACTTTCTGAACAACGGGCTGATGCTGTTGTACGTGCGCTTCTGGCCTTAGGTGTAAAACCAGAAAATATCCAGACCAGAGCCTTTGGTGAAAGCAGAACCATAGGACAGAGCGACAAACTGGAAACATTATTTTTCGATCGCCGGGTTAATATCGAATTGCGATCTGTAAACAATGAACTATTCACCTTAAGTGAATAACAAGCTGATTAAATCAACGTCTAGCAAACACTGGAGAACTGAAGATGACTATGAACAAGCCCCGATTAATAAGTGGTGACCGTAATTACTCTTCCAGTTCTCTGCGTGTCTGGTTATTACTGAATGAGCTGGAAGTCCCTTATGATGAAACCGTCATTCAGCTTTTTCAAAGTAATTCTATTGAAAAAATTGCGATGTATTCACCGAGTTTACAGTTACCCGTACTGATTCATGATGACGTTAAAGTATGGGACTCCCTCGCGATATGCGAGTACATCAATGAAGCATTTCTGCAAGGACAGGCCTGGCCCCAACATCTGAAAAAGAAAGCAGCAGCCAGGTCCATAGCCAATGAACTCCATGCTGACTTCCAGCATTTCAAAAAAGACTGGCCCATGAATTGTCAACTACGCATTCAAGTAAACCCCTCTCCTGCAATCGAAAAAGAAATCGCACGTTTAGATGCCATCATCTATTGTTGCCGAACCCATTTTGGCGATGGCGGCAACTATCTCTTTGGAAAATTCTCAATAGCAGATTGCATGATCGCCCCTATGGCAATTGCATTAAATGCTTATGGTGCAGAATTGAGTCAACAAAGTAGAAGGTATATTCAGACTCTGTTAAGTAATCCAAACCTAGACTGGTGGCTAGAACAGGCTGGAATAGAACAGCAACAAGAACTGGAGAATATTAACTGGGAACAATCTGCCTGATGAATTTGAAACGCTAAAACCTGAGAGCGATGCTTGAGCCGGACTTAAAATCCGGCTTTTTTTTGGCTTCTGTTTGCTCGGGACTTTTTTAGTGATCAGCTATACCTGGAGTTAAACCGGCGCATTAAAATTCATGGCATTTTTTAACTAAGTAACAAAAACGGCCTGATATTACTACCAGACCTTTTTGTTATACCGCTCTATTAGACGCCCCTCAGGCTCTAATAGCGGCCAAAGCCAGACGTTGATCCCGGTTAGGGTCATTAACCGCCCTGACTTCATCACCAAACATCATGGTCGGATAATTCTCCGGCGTGAATGGTGCCCAGGTTGGCATATCAGCGTGATTAGGATCACCTGTTCTGGCAAATGCGGCCCAGGCAGCACTCATCACGTGCGCTAACTCATAACGATAAGAGTCAGCTCCGGTCATGGATGCGGCTACATCAACATTGTTAAAGACAAATGGAATCTCCAGAGTATGATATGAACCCATACGCTTATCATGTACTGGCGAATGCCAGTCAAACAGGTACAGATAGGAGTTGGCAGAACCCTGCTCATATTTCATGCGGTTCAGATATTGAGCGTTCCAGCGTCGTGTATTATCAGACTCGGCTGTTAGCCACAGCATTCTGTTTCTTCTATTAGGAAATTTGCTTTGATACAGCGAAATCAGCTCTCTGGCCTGCTGCTCATTACCGCTACAGATTCTTGTACTGAAAAGATTCAACATATCAGCATCTGATAATTCATAAGGTGGTGGCCCTATCCAACCATTCTCAGTTTCAGTACTACCAGCCATAAAAGGCACATCTGCAGAATACCCGGGAGCGGAAGGGTCCCAAGGATGGCGTGGAATAAAATTACCATCCACGACAGGTCCCATCGGGAAACCCCTTAATTCGTCATCGCCATATAATGCACCCTGAATCTGCTGTGGCGTTAATGCCTGTAAGCGATCTAGCTGATTCGCTTTTATATCTAATTTACTTAAATAACGGTTAACAGCTTCTGTCGCATCATCGGCTGACATACCCCTGATAGTAGAGCCACTTTGCGCGATTGCCCGGTGGAATAGACCTTCAGCACTGGGAACAGCCATGAGTGAAGAAGTTTTACCCCCGCCGCCGGACTGGCCAAAAATAGTCACTCGATCCGGATCGCCACCGAATTCTTCGATGTTGTCTTTTACCCACTGCAAGGCAGCGACCAGATCCTGTGTGCCGACATTGGTCGACTGCGCCCACTTGTCACCACCAATATCAGCCAAATGCATATAACCAAAAATATTCAGACGGTGACTCACCGATACCACAACCACATCTTCTTTTTTCGCCAGCAAGGTGCCGTCATACATCAGGTAGTTTCCAGAGCCATAACGATGCCCGCCACCATGCATCCAAACCATAACCGGGCGTGATCGATTATCAGCAGCAGGTGTAAACACATTCAGATTCAGACAATCTTCACCTTCCTGTTCCAAACGGTTCATTGCCAATACCACTGGTGACGGTTCAAATGCATTTGGGCCCTGATAACAACGGTTGCCAATCTGAAAGGCATCCCTGATACCAGACCAGGCTGTTGGCGCCTGTGGCGGCATAAAGCGGTTAGCGCCATCAGTCGGCGCACCATAGGGCACTCCCCAGAACTGCTGCACACCTTCACGTACCAGTCCCCTGACACGGCCATGGCGTGTAGAAACTGTTGCACCTACATCGCTTAACCGAAGATCCTGTGCCAGTGAAAAAGGTGCCTGGACCCCCAGGTAAATTCCTGCTGTCCCAAGCGCTGTGGTGCTGAGAAAAGAACGTCGATTAAATGAATTTTTATTATAGTTAGCCAATGCCTTACCCCTATGAATATTAGTCAATGACGCAAGAGCCTACCTCATTCAATCTTGGCTAGGCAAGTCTGCCGGAAAGATATTCTGAACCTTGGCAGTAAACCGTTAGCATTAAGGTTTTTTATGAGTTTTTAATGAATTCATTCACTGCCCTGTCGGACCCATTTAAAGCTTTAGCCTTCTTTCTTAAGAAACCCAGAAAAGCCAGCTGCGTTTCAGTAGGATTCCAGTTTTTTCTTGTCGTGATGCCGATTTTCCTGGGTGTTTGCACTATTTCAAAATTAATTTTCTTTAAATGGCCTGCTTCCAACTCATACTGGAATTGATGCTCCGAACTCATTGTCAGCCAGTCACCTCCCAGTAACAGAGAACGAATAAGCCCTTGTGAACCCGATTCTATAATCCTCTCAGGCATTGCAAGGTCATCGGCGTTAAATACCTCATCAAATAAGGTTCGAGTAGGCGTACCATGCCGGAGAATCACCCAGGGATAGGTTGATAGTGTTTGTAGTGACACAGTGTGAGCAGTGGCTAAAGGATGATCAGCTCTGGCTAAAATTTCGATAGAAGAAGAAAACAGCCCTTCCTGTTGAATATCTTCGCCTGGGCCAGGAAAACGCAGTGCTCCTATCAATAGATCAATATCACCGTTACGCAAATGATAGAGCAAGTCATCATAAATTCCGTCGACAACGCTAATTTTAAAATTCGGATAGTCCTTATTAAAATCCATAATTGTCGTCGGCAAAATAGAACTTCTTGCCAGAGGCATACTGCCGACAGTGATTTTTCCTAATTCACGGTTATGAAAAGCGTTTATTTCCTCTTTTGCCTGAACGATTTCATTAAAAGCCAACTTTGCCGCTCTTGCTAATTTCAACGCTGATTTGCTGGAAGTTATGCCATTACTGGTTTTTTCAAACAAAACAGTACCCAGCTGACTTTCCAGAGTCCGTGCTGCACGATGCAATGAAGATTGGGAAACCTTTAATGAACGACTCGCAATGCTGAAATTCTGCGCCTGGCTAATGGCAATTAAATTCCTCAGTTGTGTACTGGTGATAACCTGAACAAGTTGCGAGGGCTTAATCACTCTGCCATCACTGAATCTGGAAACTCCCGGTAAGCCCCCCAAAAGCAAAGACAGGGCCCGACGGACCCTGGATGCAAAGAGTAAACCCGACTCGGTTGGAAACATCCCTTCACTTTGTCTGTGGAACAGTGAAGTATTAAGTTCGTCTTCCAGTTTAGCTATAGCCTGGGTGATGGCTGACTGTGAAAGATAAACCTTTTCGGAAGCTTTGCTAATACTTCTTAATTCAAAAACTTCAAGGAATACTCTTAAGTGCCGTAAATTAAAGAATTCTGCCGACATATGATTTGCCTATTACTTTTTTCTTTTTATAGTCTATATCAAAAAGTAATATCAGAGAGCTTAAATTTTATTTGAATTGTCTACCCCCTCCAACTATATTGATCGCCACTACTTAAGTAGCCTTAAGTTTGTTTCTAAACCATTACAATAAATTTTATAAAACCAAACGGCCTTGACACTTATTCAATCCAGTCAAATAAGCCTTGTACCATATTTGAAAGAGCTACTCATATGTCGATAGTTGTTACCAATCCTCCCCGCGTAGATAGCGCACTTGTAGAACAGTTTGCCAGGCTCGGTGTTGCCACTGTACATGAAGCGCAAGGCCGCAAGGGTTTAATGTCTCCAGACATCAAACCCATTTACAGACCCGCTGAAATAGTTGGAACTGCAGTAACCTGTGAAGTGGCGCCAGGCGATAACTGGATGATTCATGTCGCCGTCGAGCAGTGTCGTGAAGGCGATATTCTTGTCGTTAGTCCCACCAGCCCCTGCTCTGACGGTTATTTCGGGGACCTGCTGGCTGAATCATTACGTGCGCAAGGTGTGCGTGGACTGATCATGGATGCCGGTGTCCGGGATATTGCCACCTTAACTGAAATGCAATTTCCCGTTTGGTCCAAAACCGTGTTTGCTCAGGGGACAGTGAAAGAAACCATCGCTAATGTAAACACACCCATTGTTTGCGGCGGCATGCTGGTAAAACCCGGTGATTTAATTATTGCAGATGATGATGGTGTCGTGGTGGTCGCACAGCAAGACGCTGAAGCCACCCTTGAAAAAGCGCAGGCTCGTGAAGCTAACGAAACAGCCAAGCGTGAACGACTGGCGAGCGGCGAACTAGGCCTTGATATCTATAATATGCGCGAGCGCCTTGCCGAAAAGGGCCTGACTTATATTGATTATGAAAAATGGCGGGAATCCAACTAACGATGCAAACGGCAATTCCCTGCTATCTGATGCGCGGCGGTACTTCCAAAGGCCTTTTCTTTCTTTCTGAACACTTACCTGCTGAACCGGCGCTGCGCGACAGCATACTGCTTGCTGCCATGGGCTCGCCCGATGAACGACAGATAGATGGTATTGGTGGCGCCCACCCCTTAACCAGCAAAATAGCCATTGTAAAAGCTTCCACTCATCCTGATGCCGATGTCGATTATCTTTTCCTGCAGGTTGCCGTTGATAAAGCCCTGGTTAGCGACAACCAGAATTGCGGTAACATGCTTGCCGGTGTCGGCCCTTTTGCTATTGAACAAAAACTGGTTACGCCGACAGGCAATGAAACCTATGTACGCATACATATGGTAAATACTGGTGGCATAGCTATTGCCAGGGTTCAGACTCCGGACGGTCAGGTTGAATATGCCGGCAATGCCAGAATAGATGGCGTCCCCGGTACGGCTGCACCAGTCTCAATTGAGTTTCTTGATATTGCCGGCTCAAGTTGTGGTCAGTTACTCCCTACTGGAAATGCTCTGGATACGATTGATGGCATAGATGTGACCTGTATAGATAATGGCATGCCGGTGGTATTAATCCGCGCCAGAGATCTGGGCAAAACGGGGTATGAAACTCCACAGGAACTGGAGAACGATGAGCAGCTGAAACAACGTCTGGAGAGTATTCGTCTGCAACTCGGTGAAGCCATGAATCTTGGTGATGTCAGTCAGAAAACAGTTCCCAAAATGTCACTGATAGCCGAACCGCAAAATAATGGCGCAATTTCCACCCGAACCTTTATCCCACATCGTGTCCATGAAGCTATTGGTGTCCTTGGTGCAGCGAGCGTAGCAACTGCCTGCATTGTCCCTGGCACTGTTGCTTACGCACTTGCCAATATCAATGCAGATAATTCATTACATTTAATCGATGTTGAACATCCAGGTGGCTTTTTCAGTGTTGAAATAGAACTTGATAAAAACCATGCGTCTCCTGAAATAAAACGCGTCGCCCTGTTAAGGACAGCACGTCTGCTGATGCGCGGTGAAGTGCTTATCCCGGAAAATATTAATAATTCTGATAATCCTCAGAGCTGAGTTGAGAGTAACACCATGACCCTGATTATAGATTGCCACGGACATTACACTACCGCACCCGAAGCCCATCAGCAGTTCCGTGAATCACAACTGCAAGCTTTTGCTGCAGGTAAAACCCTACCGCAAATACCTGCCATCAGTGATGATGAAATACAGGAAAGTATTGAGCGCAATCAACTCAGGCTCTTACGTGAACGCGGTGCCGATATGACCATTTTTTCACCCCGGGCTTCAGCCATGGCACACCATCTCGGCGATAATGCTGTCTCACAACAATGGACTGAAGCCTGCAATAATCTGATCAAGCGTGTCGTTGATCTCTATCCCGATTACTTTGTCGGCGTATGCCAATTGCCACAATCACCTGGCGTATCTATAGAACAATCCATTGCTGAACTTGAACGTTGCGTGACTGAACTGGGTTTTATCGGCTGTAATCTTAACCCTGATCCATCCGGCGGTAAGTGGACCTCTCTGCCCTTGACTGATCCCAGCTGGTACCCCTTTTTCGAAAAGATGTTAGAACTGGATGTCCCAGCCATGATCCATGTTTCCGGCTCCTGTAATCCTAATTTTCATGCCACTGGAGCACATTATATCAATGCCGATACCACGGCTTTCATGCAGTTTATTCAGGGCGATTTGTTCAAGGATTTCCCAGACCTGCGCTTTATCATTCCGCATGGCGGTGGTGCTGTACCCTACCACTGGGGCCGTTATAGAGGCCTGGCAGACATGCTGGAGAAACCGGCGCTTAGAGATCACGTGATGAAAAATGTTTACTTCGACACCTGTGTTTACCACCAGCCCGGAATTGATTTGCTATTCCAGGTTATTGATATCGACAACATTCTGTTCGGTTCGGAAATGGTTGGGGCAGTTCGGGGTATTGACCCTGAAACCGGCCATTACTTTGACGACACCAAACGCTATATCGAAGCTCTCGATCTTTCCACAGAATATCGCCACAAAGTATTTGAAGCTAATGCGAGACGGGTATATCCCCGCCTCGATACTCAATTAAAACAGCGTGGCAAGTAAGGAATAAGTGGAAAATATTTATTTGAGATCAAAGCGTTTATAACAAGCATCTTGCTAGCATTTAAACTAAAAACACGATAAGGCAATACATGACTCAATTTACTCCAGATGCTGACTGGCTGGCCTTTCACCCAGCTCCGGGTAAACCAGCTTTTACTCCGCCGGCCGGCGCTGTTGATGCACATTGTCATGTGTTTGGTCCGGGCGATATTTTCCCTTATGCGCCGGAACGCAAATACACTCCCTGCGATGCGCCGAAAGAAAAGTTATGGGAACTTCGCGATCATCTGGGTTTTTCCCGCAATGTCATCGTTCAGGCTACCTGTCATGGTGCTGATAATCGAGCACTGGTTGATGCGCTGGAACATTCCGCAGGAAAAGCCCGTGGTGTTGCCACCATCAAGCGCGACATCAGTGACGCAGAAATTGAACGATTACATGCAGCCGGTGTTCGAGGCGTCAGATTCAATTTTGTCAAACGCCTGGTTGATGCCCTGCCTTTCGACAGCCTTACTGAAATAGCACAAAGAATCAAAGCCTTGGATTGGCATATCGTTATTTATTTTGAGGCTGCTGAATTGCCTGAGCTTTATGATTTTTTTACTGCTTTACCGACTACCGTGGTGGTTGATCACATGGGCAGACCGGATGTCAGCAAGGACGTTGATGGCCCTGAGTTTGGATTATTTGTAAAGTTGATGGCAGAGCATACTAACTTCTGGTCCAAGGTAAGTTGCCCTGAACGTTTATCCTTGGAAGGGCCTCCCCACTATAGTGATGTCATTCCTTTCGCCAGACATATTGTTGAAACATTTCCGGACAGAGTTTTATGGGGAACTGACTGGCCTCATCCCAATATGAAAAACCATATGCCGGATGATGCACATCTGGTTGATGTTATCCCCCGTATAGCACTAACAAATGAATTACAACAAAAACTACTTATTGATAATCCAATGCGTTTGTATTGGCCTGAAGAAATTAAATAAACCCGAAGAGGCATAGCAATGGCAATCGACAAACCTTATGCAGACATTCCAGGCACAACGATTTTCGATGCTGACATGGCGCGTATTGGTTTTCATATCAATCAGTTTGCCCTTTCATTGATGAAAGCTGAAAACCGTGAACGCTTCAAAGCAGATGAACGTGCCTATCTTGATGAGTGGCCCATGACTGAGGAACAAAAACAGGCTGTGCTTGACCGGGACTACAACAAAATGATGTCTCTGGGTGGCAATGTTTATTTTCTGGCAAAAATATTTTCAACTGACGGACTCAGCTTCCAGGTGGCTGCTGCCAGCATGACAGGAATGACCCAGGAAGAATATGCACAAATGATGCTGGATGGTGGCAGATCTCCTGAAGGCAACCGTTACCTTAATGAACAGGCCCACGAACAAGATAAAGGAGAATCCTGATGGCTAAAATCACAGCTGGGGTAACAACCTCTCATGTGCCCGCAATCGGGGCTGCTTTCGATAATGGTAAAACTGGAGAGGAATACTGGAAACCGGTATTTGCCGGCTATGACTATTCCAAAGAGTGGATTGCCGAACAAAAACCGGATGTCGTTATTCTGGTTTATAACGATCACGCTTCAGCCTTCAGCCTGGATTTAATTCCTACTTTTGCTCTGGGCTGTGGCGAAAAATACAAACCTGCGGATGAAGGCTGGGGCCCACGTCCGGTGCCCGATGTTATCGGACATCCTGAATTGGCATCACATATTGTACAGTCCGTTATCCAGGATGATTTTGACCTGACTATCGTCAATACCATGGATGTTGATCATGGCTTGACCGTGCCTTTATCTCTGATGTTCGGCAAAACCGATGCCTGGCCCTGCAAGGTTATTCCTCTGGCGGTTAATGTTGTGCTGTATCCGCCACCCTCAGGACAACGTTGTTACAACCTGGGCAAATCCCTTCGTAAAGCCGTTGAGAGTTTTGATGACGACCTTAATGTACAAATATGGGGAACTGGCGGCATGAGCCACCAGTTACAGGGGCCGAGAGCCGGATTGATTAACCAGGAATTTGACAATAATTTCCTGGATAAATTTGTCGACGATGCCGAGACCTTAGCCAAAGTCCCACATATTAATTATGTCCGTGAAGCCGGCTCAGAAGGCATTGAACTCGTCATGTGGCTGATCATGCGTGGAGCCTTAAATGATAAAGTGCTGCAAAAACACCGCTTTTATCATGTGCCAGCATCCAATACAGCGGTCGGTCATTTGATTCTGGAAAATGTAGATAACTAATAAAAGTATTAAAAGAGGAGTTGATAATTAAATGAATGTTGCAATTGCAGGACCCGGTGCCTTTGGTATTAAACACCTTGATGGTATCGCAAAAATCGACGGTATAAATGTAGTCGCGCTGATCGGTCGCACGCCTGAAAAAACGCGGGCTGTTGCTGATAAATATAATGTCCCGCATGCCTTCACTGAACTGGCTGAAGCATTGGAACTACCTGACCTTGATGCCGTCATCCTCTGCACACCAACTCAGGTGCACGCTTCACAGGCTATTCAATGCATGAAGGCTGGTGTGAATGTACAGGTAGAAATTCCGCTGGCAGATAGCTGGGAAGAAGCACAGGAAGTACAACGCGTAGAACAGGAAACCGGACTGATCTGCATGGTTGGACATACCCGTCGTTTCAACCCTTCTCACCAGCTGATACATAATAAAATTCAGGCTGGTGAAATCAAAATCCAGCAGATGGATGTACAGACTTACTTTTTCAGACGGACCAACATGAATGCGCTGGGTGAACCACGTTCCTGGACTGACCACCTGTTATGGCACCATGCTGCTCACACTGTTGATTTATTCCGTTACCAAACTAGCGAAGAAGTTATCCAGGCAAATGCAGTACAAGGCCCAATGCACCCTGAATTAGACATTGCCATGGATATGTCCATCCAATTGAAATCGACTTCAGGTGCAATCTGCACCCTGTCTCTGTCTTTCAATAATGATGGCCCCTTGGGGACTTTCTTCCGTTATATCTGCGATAATGGCACTTATATTGCACGCTATGATGATTTGTTTACTGGCAAAGAAGAACCGATAGATGTATCTCAGGTAGATATTTCGATGAATGGTATTGAGTTGCAGGATCGTGAATTTTTCTCTGCCATCAAAGAAAGTCGCGAGCCAAACGCTAGTGTAGGCAAGGTGCTGAACTGTTATAAAGTTTTACATGATCTGGAGCAGCAACTAGCTTCATCTTAATAATTTTTTAAAAATAAATTTTAGAAACAAGGAATACCAAAAAATGAAAACACAAGTAGCTATTATTGGTGCTGGCCCTTCCGGTCTCTTACTAGGTCAGCTCTTACATAATGCTGGTATTGATAACATTATTATAGAAAGAGTTACACCTGAATATGTATTAGGGCGCATTCGAGCCGGCTTACTTGAGGAGGGGTCTGTTGAAATGATGCGAGAAGCCGGGGTATCCGAAAGAATGGATAAAGAAGGCCTATTACATGACGGCTTTTCTGTCGCAATTGATGACGACATGAGGCGAGTAGATTTAAAAAAATTCAGCGGTGGAAAAAAGGTTGTTGTCTATGGTCAAACTGAAATTACCAAAGATCTGATGGATGCCAGAGCTGCTACAGATGCTCACACCATTTATGAAGTTGAAAATGTTGAAATTCATGATCCAAAATCGGACATACCTTATGTCACCTTTACAACAAAACATGGCAAGCAGGAACGCATTGACTGTGATTATGTTGCTGGTTGTGATGGCTTCCACGGCGTGTCACGCAAAACTATTCCGGAGAATCTAAGGACTGAGCATGAAAAACTCTATAACCGTGGCTGGCTGGGTATGCTATCTGACACTCCGCCTATCTCGCATGAGCTCATATATGGCACCAGTGAGCGTGGTTTCTTCTTATGCAGCATGCGATCACAAACACGCAGTCGCTATTATGTTGATGTCCCTATGGATGAAAAGATTGAAGACTGGTCAGATGATCGGTTCTGGGAGGAATTGAGAAGCCGGCTACCCAAAAGTATAAGAGATGATCTAATAACCGGCCCGTCGATTGAAAAAAGTATCGCACCTCTACGCAGTTTTATTACCGAACCGATGCAATATGGCAGATTGTTTCTCGTAGGCGATGCTGCGCATATTGTACCACCTACCGGCGCAAAGGGTTTGAACCTGGCCAACAGCGATGTTAATTATCTGTATCGCATCATGCTGAAAGTTTATAGAGAAAATAAGCCTGAAGCTATCGAACAATATTCAGATCTCTGCCTGAAACGTATCTGGAAGACCGGACATTTTTCATGGTGGATGACCAGCATGATGCATAAACTGTCCGACAACACTTTTGAACTCGGCGCACAAAAAAGTGAGTTGGACTACTTCACCAGAACAGAAACTGGACTACGTGTTATCGCAGAAAACTATGTTGGCCTGCCATATGATGAGGTGAAATAAAGCTTTTTATTACTGCATGATACTGCTTGCCATGTAAGAAAGGATCTCTCTCTTTCTTATAAGGTAAGTAGTGGTAAATTTATTTTTGGTAATAGTCGATTGTAAAACTTATAGTTATGTGTCTTAAAAGCAATAGCAATTAATAACCCGCGACTTCTTCATCATTCAAATTTTCGACATAACTGGCAGCCAGCTGTTTGGTTGCATTAGAAAATACGGCGGTGTCTACTCCTACCCCTATAAACTTAGCACCAGCATCTGAATATTTTTGTATTAATTCTTTTTTGACAGCCAATAATCCTGCCGCCTTGCCGGCAGCATTGATGCTGCCTATCGTCTCACAAATTGTCTCAACCACTTTTGGATGATCCTGTTGACCGACATAGCCAATGGCTGCCGATAAATCAGCCGGACCGATAAATACCGCATCGACACCATCCACGGCGGCGATGTCTTTGACATTTTTCAGTCCCAACTCTGTTTCTATTTGCACAATGAGACAGACTTCTTCATTAGCTTTATGCAAATAATCAGGAATACGATTCCACTTTGCAGCTCTCGACATGGCTGTACCGACACCACGAATACCCTCAGGGGGATACCTGCAGGCCCTGACCAGTTCTTTCGCCTGCTCGGGAGTATCCACCATCGGAATCAGGAGGGACTGCGCACCCAGATCAAGCATCTGTTTGATAATGGCTGTCTGTCCTTCCACCGGACGTACAATTGCTGAAACAGGATAAGCCGCTATAGCCTGCAGATGCGCCATGATGGATTGCAGATCAAAAGGACTATGCTCACCATCGATAATCAGCCAGTCAAAACCGGCCCCGGCACAGAGTTCGGCAACGCTGGTATTGGGTATACCCAGGAACATTCCGTACAAGCGTTTATCAGCCTGCAGCGCAGCTTTAAATTTATTTGTTGGCATTTCCATAAATTGTCTTCTTAGACTCGTAAACTTTTCATCAGAGTATACAAACTTTATACAAAATTGACTGATATTCTCCCCAGGTCACCATAATCTGCACTGACCTGGTCGCCTGCTTTGACTTTTATAGGCGCTACAAAAGAGCCTGATAATAATATCTGGCCGGGCTCCAGTGAAATACCATGGGGCGCGAAGCGTTTCGCAATCCAGCAGATACCTTTGGCCGGATGGCCCAACACAGCAGCAGCCAAACCGGTTTGCTCAATAACACCATTTAATTCAACAATGGCACCACACCAGCGTAAATCCATTTCATCAGGAGAAACTTTGCGCCCGCCCCAGATAATGCCGGCATTAGCCGCATTATCAGAGATGGTGTCAAAAACTTTACGGGTATATCCAGTCTCATGATTTACCCGGACACTTCGGGCTGCGATTAACTCAAAGGCGGGAATCACATAGTCCGTTGCATCCAGCACCTCTTCAACAGTTAGGTTTTCACCACTGAGTGTTTTTTTCAACACAAAAGCCAGCTCAACTTCAATTTGTGGGTCAAGGAAGTCAGCAGCCTTGATGTCACTGCCAGACTCAAAAAGCATATCATCAAGCAGAACACCATAATCTGGAATATCAATATTAAAAGCGCGCTGCATAGCGCGTGAAGTAAGACCAATTTTGTAACCAATTACTTTACGGCCATTTTGAATCTTGCGTTGCACCCAGGCTGTTTGAACCGCGTAGGCATCATCCATATCCATATCAGGGTGACTCAGGGTTAGAGGCGCTATCTGCTGCCGGTTCTTTTCAGCCTCGTAAAGATCATCAGCAGCTTTTTGTATTTGTTGTGTATTAAGCATCTTTGTTACCTTTGTTTACAAATATTCCTGAATATTGTTCTTATTAAACTTCAATACGGGTTCGAGCTCTTTCATTTCAAAAGACAGCGCCATGCCTCTGGATTGATAATGCTTATCGAAGTGAGCAGTAAACACTTCAAAAAACAAATCTGCCGCAGATTGTTTCTCTTCCATCGTGCGCCCGGCTCCCAGTAATACCTGTAAATGTACGAAACCATGTTGCGGGTTACCATCCGCCATACGATATTGTTCACAGCAATAAGCCCGGCTGCGAATTCCTTTTAGCGGAAACAGCCGAGTTTCCTGAGCAGCCTGATGTAAACTTTCAAACAGGCTTTGGATCGATACCTTGTCTTCTGCAAGGTTATCAGAATATTCAAGAACAAAATGCGCCATAATTTTCCCTACTCAACAAGTAATCAGCGACCAAGAACAGGCACACGATGAGTACCATGTGCAATACAAACGTTCTTGGTTTCCATATAAAAATCAAAACTGTAATCCCCACCATCCCGGCCAATACCTGACATTTTTATTCCGCCAAAAGGTGAAGGCAGATTTCGGTTATTCTCTGAGTTCACCCAAAGCATGCCAGTTTCAACATTGCGTGCCATGCGCATGGCTCTGCCGTTATTTTCCGTCCAGATATAAGCTGTCAATCCATAATCACTGTCATTTGCAATTTCCAATGCCTGCTCTTCGGTTTCAAATTCAATCGCGGTAAGTACAGGTCCGAAAATTTCTTCTCTGGCAACGCGCATTTGATTAGTCGCTTCAGCAAATAAAGTGGGTGCTACATAATTACCTGTACCTAAATCTTCACGTCTGGTTCCGCCAACCAGAATTTCTGCCCCATCTGCTTTCGCGACATCCATATAACTCATGACTTTCTCAAAATGTCCGGTATGAACCAATGGACCTACTTCAGTCTGAGGATCCAGTGGGTGCCCTACTCTCAGATTTGCCACCCGTTCCTGTAAAGCTGCCATGAATTTGGCTTTAATACCGGATTGGATCAACAAACGACTGGAAGATGTACAACGCTGACCATTAAGGCTGTAAATCATAAAGACAACTGCATCCAGCGCCCTGTCAAAGTCAGCATCATCAAACACGATAACCGGGTTTTTACCACCCAGCTCAAAATGCATGCGCTTTAGGGTGTCTGCACCCTGGCGCATGATGTGACTGCCGGTAGCACTTTCACCCACCAAAGCTACTGCTTTAATCGCCGGATGTTCTGTCAACGCTTTACCGGCATCTTCTCCAAATCCGTTCACTGTATTCCAAACGCCGTCAGGAATTCCCGCGTCTTTTGCAATTTCAGCTAATAACATGGCGCTTAGTGGTGTTAATTCGGCAGGCTTATGGACAACCGTACAGCCTGCTGCCAGCGCCGGTGCAATTTTCCAGGTTGACAGCATAAATGGCGTATTCCAGGGAGTGATAATACCCACTGGCCCAATAGGCGTACGGATAGTAAAGTTTGTATGCTCATCCTGATGCAAAGCCAGGCCGTTACGGGATTCAGGAGCCTTGTCAGCAAAAAAACGGAAATTAGCAGCACCTCGAACGGCAGCCTGTTTCATAAAACGGATAGCCTGCCCGCAGTCCATAGATTCAACCAGCGCAATTTCTTCAGCACGCTCTACTATCTTGTCCGCAAAATAGTTTAATAATTTTTTACGTTCTGCTCCGGGTACAGCTTTCCATTCAGTAAAAGCAGATTCTGCTGCCTGACAGGCTGTATCAATATCAGACGCTGTTCCCCTAACAACTTGCCCTAAAGAACTTTGATCAACCGGCGTAGTATTTTCATAGGTTTCGGCGCCAGCAGGAGCTTCCATCTTGCCATTAATAAAATGACCAAGCGGCCGATCTTTGAATTTTTGTAAATATTTATTTGCAAGATCCAGATTTTTCTCAAACTCACTCATTTTTATACTCATGCCCTACTAGTTTATCTGCTTGTTTTAAAATACTTAACATGTTAAGTTATATGCCAGTTGAATGCAAGAAACACAAAACTAGAACAGAACTGACATGGAGTTTTCTTATGCGATTCTTATCCTTTACCCATCAAGATCAAGATTCCTGGGGAGCACTGATAAATGATGAGGTGATTGATTTAGGGGCACGACTTGGAGGAAGCCTGCTTTCCATCATTCAGGCAGGCCACCTTGATGATGCAAGAGATCTTGCAGCAAAAACAAAAGTCGACTACAAACTAAGTGATATAAAAATACTCAAACCTGTTTCAAACCCGGAAAAAATTATCTGTATTGGTGTCAACTATGCCAATCGTAATGCTGAATATAAGGATGGCTCTGAAGCCCCCAAATTTCCAAGTTTATTTATCAGAACACCTGACTCATTAACTGCCCATGACGAGCCGTTATGGCGTCCACCGGAATCGGAGCAGCTTGATTATGAAGGTGAAATCGTCATTGTCATTGGGAAAGGCGGACGCCGAATCAAACAGGAGAATGCTTACGAACATATCGCTGGCTTAACCATAATGAATGAAGGGACACTTCGGGATTGGGTAAGACATGCCAAATTTAATGTAACCCAGGGCAAAAATTTTGTACATTCCGGTGCTCTGGGTCCCTGGCTGGTCAGTGCTGATGAGTTTACTGACGAGCAATATGAAAATATGCGGGTGACAACCACTGTTAATGGTGAAGTCCGTCAGGATGACACCACTGCCAGCATGATGTTCCCCTTCAAATATATCATCAGTTACTGCTCTCAGTTTTTTCAGTTAAAACCCGGTGACATTATTGCAACCGGAACACCAAATGGTGCAGGAGCGAGATTTGATCCACCAAGATACCTGGTACCAGGTGATATTATCGAAGTTAGCGTTGAAGGTATTGGCACTCTGAAAAATGGAGTCATTGATGAGCCAATTTCAGCCTGAATCAACTCGAAAAAATACAGAATTACAGTTAGAAGAATTTGGTAAATCGTTGCCAATGTCTCTGCTTCGTGCTCGCGAAGCAGTCATGAAAAAAATTATTCCGACGCTAAAAAAACATGGTCTTTCACCACAACAATGGCGAGTCATCAGGTTTCTGGAACAGGAAGACGGACTAGAGATGTCCGAACTAGCAGAGCGCTGTTTCTTAATGGTTCCCAGCTTGTCACGTATTTCAAAAAATCTGGAATCACGCGGCTTGATAATTCGCAAAACTGTTACCAACGATCAGCGTAGATCAGAGCTTTTTCTGAGCGATACAGGACGCAAACTGTACGCAAAAGTTGCCCCTAAATCAGCTGAGCGTTATAGACATATCTCTCAGCAGTACGGAGAAGATAAGCTACAACTCTTGTCGAAATTACTGGATGAACTGGTTATCGCTTTACAGGATTAAAGCAGCCGAAAATTACGGCAGGAAATAAAGTCCCCAGTGCAGCAAGACTGTGGGCATAAACCAGCCATGTTTCGACTAATTTATCAGCACTTGAGCCATCTGGCTCAAGTACTAAATCTAGGTTTGTACTCATCCTGCGTATAAAAGACTATACCCATACTCTTGAGCACGTGTTGTTGCTATAACTCCAGCAGAAACAAAACGGCTATTGGGAATGACGCTGTCTTTAAGCTCTTCAAACACAGCATTTGCTGACAAACCCATATTGTTGGCAATAAGCCCTGAAAAAAACTGTGCTGCCATTTCACATACCGCAAATTGCAAATTTCTAGACACAAGATCATTAATCGTTGCGCCTGGAACAGGTCTGGCAGCTTGAGAATTCATCAAATTAATTTTAGGGGCCTGGCCAGTAGCAGGATCTGGAAATTGCATAATGATATGAAAGATTTCACCATATTTCTCCCACACGGCGTCACTAAAAGCAAAAGGCGTGGAAAAATGTCGAAAGCATAAAACCATTGCATAGTCAGCATCACTACCCGCATAAGCCTGCGAATGGGCATTTAAAATATTACCGGCATAAATTAAACCATCACTACCACCTGCTGCCGTTGATGAATCAATAAACACACGATGGCTACCGGACAAATCATCCAGCCAAGCATCATTAGTGTGACGCATGGGAATGAAGCCTCTATTTCCTGAATTTTGAGCATTGGCAGTTGATGCACTCACTGCCATACCTGCAAGTGCTGCAGTACCCATTGCCTTAACCATTGAGCGACGTTGTATACTGTTATTGCTGTCTTTTTTACTCATGCTTTAACCTCAATGAACTAAATAGAAACTGTAAAAGAATTTTTACCACAGCCAGAAAAAAACACCAGCAGCTTTTCTGGATATTAGGCTGATTTTCTATAACTGCAGCACTATCTCACGGTCTGTAACTGAAACAAATCATCAGCCGAGCAAAGCTTGAGATGGCTCAAGCGCTAATATTTTGGCTGTGAAAGCAAAAAACTTTTTCACTTCGTTTAGGCAAAAAAAGGCCCAGCATGCTGGGCCTTTTTAATCAGTTATAAAGCAAGGTCAGGTAATATTCCTGACCTTAACACTGTGCTTGGATCAGAACTCCATATTGAAGCTAACACCAAACTCACGAGGTCTGGCAACAACTCCCTGGTTAACACCACCCAGGAAAGCGCCAAAACCACCTTGCTGATACCATTCATTGGTCAGGTTTCGACCCCAGATTGAATAGTTCCAATCTGCAAGTGCAGGTCGATAGGTTAGTCTTCCACTTAGCAGGCCATATGCCGGCTGTGTTGCTTGCAGGCGAATATCCTGAATGGTGACATAATCATTAGTCCAACCATAATCTATACGGTAAGACATGGTCGAACCATTTTCCTGGTTCCAATCATACTGCGCACCAAAACTTGACTGGAAAGTTGGCGCAAAAGCAAAATCAGAGTTTAGACCGATAGTGGTCGCCTTACCAATATTTGTGTAGGCCGTATCCAACCAGCCAGCGGCCAGGTTCAATGTAAAGTTATTGGTAACAGCCCATAGAGCATCAAACTCAAAGCCTTCAATTTCGGCTTCACCAGCATTCTGCTGAGTAATCTGCCCCGGCACAATAGCTTCACCCACCTGAATGTCTTCCCAGGTTCCAGTAAAGTAAGAAACATTCAGACGCAGCGAGTTATCAAATAACGTGGATCTGACACCAACTTCAATCTGATTCAACCGTTCTCCAGTGTATGACGTAAATACATTGGCTCCTCCAGGACCAAGGGGAAGCGGATTAGTATTTACACCACCACCATTAAAGCCTTCAGAGTATGAAGCATAAGCCATGATGTCATCATTGAATTGATAATCCAGAGAGAAGCGTGGAGTGAAAGCATAAAATTTTGCCTCACTGTCCGAAGTTTGTGCACCTTTTGTGAAGCTAAATGAAGTATTAGGCCATGTTGGCAATGGATCTGCAGCATTCCATGCTCCACCTGTGAACTCTTCTTCCGAATATCGGCCTCCAGCAGTTAAGGTCAGTTGATCATTGACACTCCATTCCACTTCAAAAAAGACGGAAGTATCTTCACGATTATTTTCAGTAATCTGATTACGCTGTCTGAAGGGTTGACCAGCCAATGCACCACCCGGATAAACCAGCGGAACTAGAGTACCAGTCGCATCAAGAACCGGCATAAACTGCCAGTCAAAACGGCGGTTTGTTAATTCAACATCATTGGCGTAGAAGCCGACTACCCAATCCAGTGAGTCACCATCTACGTAAAACTGAATTTCCTGACTGGCTTCGTTGGCTTGAACGCCGGTAAAAATTTCAAAGAACTGGTATTCGGTTGCATCAAGGTCAGCCAATGCATAACTGTCATATTCCCTGATACCAGTGATAGATCTCATAGAAACCGTATCAGTGATATTCCAGTTAATGGTCATGTTGTATGACATGGCGTCGAAGTCCCAACCCGGACCAGAGAATGTCGAAGTATTTCGATATTGTTCGACACCTGGCCTACCAAAAGCCTGTGTTTCATCGGTAAAATTGACGCCAGGGATTGCCTGCATCTGTCGTGCAAATGCCTGATTGTCATTCACATCGTAAAGTACGTCAGCATTAGGGTGGTTGGGGTTTCTTACCGTGTCGGTAAAATCAAACCTGACATCCAGATCTGGATTTACATGCCAGAGGGCATCAAAGCGAATCACCTCATCATTTTCATCACCATGCTGTATTTGGGCGTTTCCACTTTGCACATAACCGTCTTTCTTATTGGAGAAATACGAAATCTTGGTTAAAAAATTTGGTGAAATCGGCACATCAATGTTCGCTCTAATTTGCCTCTGGTTAAAATTACCAATTGACAGGTTCAGACGTGCGCCCATCTCTTCAGCTGGTGGTCGGGAGATATAGGAAATAGCACCGCCCATGGCATTTTTTCCAAATAAAGTACCTTGCGGACCTTTCAAAACCTCAATACGCTCAAGCTCGACCACATTTGCGAGAGACCCCTGGGTACCGGTTTGAGCAACACCATCCAGGTAACGCGCAACCCCCGGTATTCCGCGCATGGTAAACTCACCATTGGTAGGACCAGTAGAACCACCACCGCGAATCATCACATTAGGTAGCAAAAGATCCAGCTGATCAATAGTTTCAACATTACGGTCTGTCAGGTCTTCAGCATTGAATGAAGTGATTGTAATTGGGACTTCCTGAAGTTGTTGTTCCCTTCGCTGGGCTGTAATTACAACCTCTTCGATACTGCCCTGTGCAAAAACAGACGAACTCAGCAACCCAGGCACTAATGAAACAGCAGCAGCGATTGGCCATGTTAATTTCGATAATTTCCCAGGATGTTTAGTGAATTTTTTCATTTCTCCCCCTACTGGATTTTTAATTTTCTTTGACTATTTACCATTATCTTTTATGGTTACGTGAGAACTATACTTGTATCAATACTGCTTTTCTAGCATTTGCACACATTTTTTGCACATTTATTTTCTTCAATTATTCATTTATTTAATATCATAATAATTATAGGAAAGCGTCATAACTTATTAATTTACTTTTATTTTTAAATTTAACAATACTTTTTAGCAAAGCTATGAAAAGCCTTAAATGACCAAATTTTAAACACAAAATTAATATAAGTGATCAGGCATGATCATGATTGTCAGCAAAATTTTAGTTACAATCCTGTCTGAAATTGAGCTCAAAATACACCAAGGAAATTTTAAGCAGGTCAGCATATATAAGTTTACGTTTTGACCGCACTTGGTATATAACAGTCAATTCTCCAAAAACGATAAACCAAAAAAAAGTTGGGCAACATCTTATGTTTAAAAAATCTGTTTTATTTATCTGCCTGTCAGCATTACACCTGATGCCTGCTTACGCTCAGGACAGGCCTGATGTTCTCTTTATAGCAATTGATGACCTCAATGACTGGGTAGGCGTGCTTGGTGGTCATCCTCAAGCCAAAACACCTAATATTGATGCGCTAGCTGAACGTGGCATGCTTTTTACCAATGCCCATACACCGGCGGCGGCTTGCCTGCCAGCAAGAACAGCTATTTTATTTGGCATGAGCCCCTTTAGCAGTGGTGTATACACTCAGTTGGGCGACTGGCGAACTAATCCAACCTTTGATGATAAAATATCCCTGCCTCGTTATTTCAGAGAGAATGATTATTTAACCTTGGGTGGCGGCAAGTTGTTTCATTCCCATACTTATGCCGTCAGTGCTTTTGGCGGCCAGCAGGATGTCAATGCCTGGGATGCCTACTTCCCTTCGCTTGATCGGCAAATGCCTGATGAAATTTTTCCTCCTGTAAACCCCAATCAACAAGGTGCTGCCGGAGGGGGGATTTCCACTGGTCATTTTGATTTTGGTCCAACCATCACAACCCCTGAGGCAATGGCTGATGGCCAAATAGCAACCTGGATCAGCCAACAGCTCCTGGCAGCTCGAACCAGCCCTCGTTTCATTTCTACCGGCATTTTTCGGCCACACCTGCCCTGGTATGCACCCAAAGAGTATTTTGATATGTACCCTGTTGAAGACATCATACTTCCTGATTATCTTGAAAATGATCTGGATGACGTGCCTGCTGTGTATGCCGATTTAGCTGGCGCAGAACCTGACCTAAATGAATCAACAATGGACTGGATTAAGGAACGCGGCCCACGTAAATGGCAGGAAGCCGTGCAGGGCTATCTGGCCAGCGTCAGTTTCTCCGACGCCATGATAGGAAAAATAATAGATGCTTTGGATGAGAGTGGTCAGGCTGATAACACAATCATTGTTTTATGGGCCGACCATGGTTTCCATCTGGGAGAAAAAGACAGCTGGGGCAAAATGACCCTATGGGATGAAACAACAAGAGTACCGTTTATTATCGTAGCTCCTGGCATTACTACACCAGGCTCGCGCACTGATGAAGTCGTATCTACCCAAAGCATTTATGCGACTTTAATGGAATTAACTGGCCTGGAGCGCCCTGATTGGGTTGATGGAAACAGCCTGGTTCCTTTATTGGAAAACCCGGATATGGCTTGGGATGATGTCGCCATTACTACATATGGTGATTATGGCAACTTCAGCGTAAGAGATGATAATTATCGTTATATTGTTTATTCAAATGGTGAAGAAGAGTTATACAATAATGAAGTAGATCCCCTTGAATACATTAACCTTGCTAATGATCCCGCTTATACTGCCATCAAAGCACGACTTGCTAGCAGGATACCGCCAGCTGAAACCCACATGACTCCAGTGGGTGGAATAGATGAGTTGCAACAAATCAACAACAATTAGGTTTTCCATACAAATAAAAAAGGCGGCTAAGAGCCGCCTTTTTTATTTGTATATCTCAATATTTTATTTTTTAAATATATAATTAACTTTAGTTAATTAATATAACTATATGATATAAATATACTTTTTAGAATTAAATAGATCGTATTTGCATCACCAGCCTTTCCAGGATCCCGATGGTGATACGCTCATCCTCGGACTCACCATCCTCTAGCAGGTTAGCATTCTCATAAGGATCATTTTCAAGATCATATAGCTCCTGGTGATCATGCCAGCGGATCAATTTAAACCTGTCATCACGAACAGTAAAGGCGCCTTCTTCAATACCGCTGCCTGCATAAAAAGCGTCCGCAAACATAAAGTCCCTGATTGAAGCTGCAGATGGATTGTCAAAATAGGGAGCAAGTGAAACAGAATCATGCACCAGCTCCTCATGCAGCTCATTGCCAGACAGTTCTACCAGGGTTGCAAAAATATCCGTTGTATTCACCAGAGCGGTAGATTGTGCACCCGCAGGAATTCCGGGGCCCGAAATAATTAACGGCACACGGATACCGCCTTCATACAGAGTAAACTTGCCGCGCTCCGGGTGGAAAGGCGGATCATTCGCCTCGCCTGTCGTCCCATTATCACCTACTAAAAGCACTATGGTATTTTCTAGTTCTTCTGCCCCGATCGCATCCAGCAAACGCCCTATTTCCTGATCCATTCTGGACGTCATGACATCCAGAGCGCTTCGATGATCAGTTGGATCAAGCCCGTCTGTTTCAAGCCCTGCCACTTCCGGAATGTGATGAGGATAATGCGGCAGATTAAAGGCCAGCCAGAGTAGCCAGGGTTTATCGTCCTATTTTTGCTCATCAAGCCAGTCTATCGCATCATCAACTTTCTGTTCCGGTGTGTAGCCAGTGCGCTGCTCTAGCTCACCGTTTACATTCTCATACCAGGCGTAAAATGACTCCGGTTGATTAAGCATATTGACAGAAAAATAATCAAAGCCAGCATTGCCAGGGTGTTGTAACCAGCCATTTCGATTGTCACCAAGATGCCACTTGCCTATTACACCGGTACTATAGTTCGCAGCCGAGCTTCGTAATATTTCAGGTAATGTATATTCATTTATGGGCAGTCCATATCCACTGGGGAATGGGCCGTCTGCAGGGTCATCATCATTGGCAAAATAAGTGTTGAAAACCCGGAACACCGGGCCAAGATTTTCATAGACCTCTAAGGGTTTATCGGCAAGATTGTCAAAACCCGACAAATCAGGCCCGCCATTCTCTGCTCTGGCAAGCTCAGGATAGTCTCCATGAACCTTGCCGGGTGTAGCCGTCCCCACACCTGTGCGGAAACCATAACGGCCTGTCAGCAAGGTTGCACGTGTTGGTGAACAAATGGGTTGCGACCAGACATTTAGAAAGCTCATACCTTGACTGGCTAACTGATCAAGATTGGGAGTAACAGCAGGTTGCGCGCCGATGCCAAAGGATGCCAGTTGCTCGACGCCAAGGTCATCCGCAATGATCAGTAGAATATTTGGTGGCGTATTAGCGCTGTCAGATTCTGGGTCGTTCAGCGCCATGAACGACGCAGCAGGGTCAGATACAGGCCCTTTATCCTGTTCCCTGCCACAACCACATAGCAGAATCAGCAATAACCCCAGACTAAGCAGTTTTATTCTTATCATCATAAATGCGGCCTTTGGTTTGCCTGTCTTAACCTAAGGCATCGGTAACAAGGGTTCACCGCGCTCTGGTGGCACATGCTGGTCAACCGCATTAAGCAACATGGCGGTCATCGTATAATCCCCCATGATCATGGTGATTTCAATAGTCCCCTGGCGCCCAAACAGATCCACCATTTTGGCAAATAATTCTGATGGCACCTGATGATCACCGCGCAGCATGGCTCTCCCGAACTCTATGACTGTCGCTTCTCTTTCCGGCAGCCCTTCTGTTGAGCGGTTATATTTTATGGCATCAATTATTCGCTGATCGACACCCGCTTCACGTGCTCCCAGCTCATGTGCTGTCCACTCATACTGCTGGTTGAATTCACGCGCCGGCACCAAAGTGCTGATTTCAAAAAACTGTCGGCCAAGTATGGTCCTGCGTAAACGCTGGTTTAAAACATCAAAAGGCTCAGCCGGTGCAATACTATACATTGAGCTGTTTGGCGGCCCGAGCCTTGGTCTGTTTGTATCAGGCCCATTGATCGTTTCAAACATGCGCTGCTCTTCTTCACTAAAAGAGTCTTTATAGATGATAGGTAAACGTGAATAGGATTCATGATCTATATCCGGAGGCAAGTCCTCTGGCATCTGTGCATTAAGTGTCACTGGCGCTGCCAGGGAAAATATCAGTGCAGTTATTATTAGTTTTTTCATGGCTAAATACTCATAATGTAAAAGTCAGATCATTGAAGTTACCTGCTCATAGTTGAGAATTCAAGCGACAAAGCGAGGCTGTTGATTTGTATTCTCTGCAAGAACAAGCGTTGCTGAATATGTATGTATTCAGATCATCCGCTGGCATGTCTGGCGACAAATTCACGAATAATGACAGCAACCGTCTCCGGACACTCTATCGGCGCCATATGTCCCGCTCCCTGTATCACAGCCAGCTCCGCACCCTCAATACTCTTAAGCATTGTTTTGTGCTGCTCCACCGGGCTCCAGCTATCTTCACCAGCACTGACCAGTAATGTCGGTGCTTTGATCTTTGATAAAAGGCTTTCTACTTCCGGACGTTGTAGTAGTGCATGAATCTGAGCATGAAACTGTTCAGCTGAATATCTGGTCACCATATTTCGCAAACTATGCATTAATTCCTGATTTTGTAATGAACGCTGAGCCATCATTGGTGGCAACCAGGCTTCAGCCACAGCAGCCATCCCTTTTTTATCTGCAATATCCAGTAACTTTTGTCGTCCTGCAGCTTCTCCTTCTTTGGGAAGATGCACACCCGTATTAAACAGGCCCAGCATGTTTATTCTTTCAGGACATTCCCGATAAATCTCCAGAGCTACACGTCCCCCCATTGAATGCCCCACAAGAATAAAATTAGTTGGTGCCTCAGCATTGACAGACCTGGCCATATCAACAAGGCTAGTGAAGCCAGCAAATGAACATATGCTGCAATCAAAATCATCCTGTAATTGACTGGCAACGCTTTGCCATACCGTTTCGTCACACAATAAACCGCAAAGAAAAACGATATGCTGTCGTTCTTGTTGCTGCATAGAAATGGAAGCCCTTTATCAAATCTGATTTATAACTTGCTACGAAAACAAATTAATCAATCCCATAGCATTATTGAAAACTGCTTTATAGTCTTGCTTAACACGCTGCTGCATAAATTCTATGTATTAACCCTACAAAACAAGCCACTTTCGCGGTTTTTAATGTTCTAGATTATAGTCTCCAGCAAAATATTTACGTTATGTCTTGAGAAAATATAGTGGCAACTACTCAGCATCATTTAGGCAATCAAGAAACTCAGTTATCTGGCGATCGCTATCAGTACGGTCCTGATCAGATTGGTTAAAATTATCCAGTGCAAGTGACAATACTGGCACCCCTGCCCGTTTTAAGGCTCTCAATACAAAGGGGTCGGCATCAGACAAGGCAATAGCTCCGTTAACTCCATGAGTCTCGGCCTCTTTTACATGCCAGGCTCCGGCCCAGGTTGGCATCCGTAATTCATCACCCATGGTGATAAAACGGGCAGCCAGCGCTCGTATTGGGTCACGGTTATTGTCAAAATTGCGGATATAACCGTCTGCTGCTAATCCCAAATACATAGACCATACAAATACAGCTCCATGGCTTTCCTGCCAACGCTGATAAAAATTCATGTTACTCCACATACCACGGCCAACCCACATCAACCTTAACCGTTCATTCGAACATACGCCTTCACCGGCTTCAGACTTGGCTTTAACTTCTTCGTAAAATTGCCTGGCTGCATCTCGGGCCCAGCTTGTCCCACGATGCCATTGGGGCACCATTGTGGCTGGCATGGTATCAACAATACTGACTGGTGCCGGGTAAGAATGAGCGATCAAGTTTCGCGTGAGGCGATAGTAATTTTCCTGCTCATTGACAAGATGCATGATATCGAGAAAGGCATTCTCATCAAAATTCAGTCCTGTAATTTTTTCAATCCCTTGAATCGCATCATTTATTTCATTAACCAGTAAATCTAAACGACAAGCCTCAATATCTGTATCCCAGTTATCAGCTAAGCTGTCCCACCATCGCACAGAAATATCCAACCTTGGGTCAACTGTACTCTCAAACTGAATTAGCTCCGCCTTGGTTTCACGTGCCCAGTGATCATAAATTCGTGAGGTGGAATCAGTCGAGAGAACGGCTTCCAAAAAATCAGGCTTCGGCAAGCCACCCCAGGGAGCTAATGAAGCATCCTTATCAAAAAATGCTGCTAAGCCCTGTGCACTGTATGGCTCAACCTCAGTTGGGTAACCATGTTCTTTTAACAAGCCCAGATAACGTTTTGACTGTTGCTTTGCGGCAGTAATGGAGGCCCACCATTGTGTAACAACAAAGGGCAATCCAATTGCCCGTAATGTTTCTTGCGGGGCGTTGGCACCGACCACAGCAAAGGGAACACCATCATTTACCTGCTGCCTTACTTTCTGAAACCAGTCACGTTGATAGGAACCAAAATCAGCTACTGACTTGAGTGTTTTTTTACTCTGCACCGTGCTTGACGCAGTTTTTTTTACAGCTTTATTTTGCTTAATATTCTTGCTTGACCTGTTACTGGTTATTGCCATCCTGGGTTCAGCAAATAAATTTTCTGCATCGGCAAGTTGCTCACCCCTGTACCAGATACCACAGGCAATACCCTCCGCAATCAATTCTTTTTGAATAAATTGTGCATCCCACTGAGATGCTTCGTCTCCTTTTGTCACCAAGTACAAGACAGCGTCTGCTTTGGTTTGCCTGACCAGTTCACTGAGTTGACGAGCTTGATCAGAAGCACGTATAAATTTACGGGGTCGTCTTAACACCGGATTAGACAAGTATTCCAACCAGTCATTACCAATCCCTTCTGTGTGCAGAAGCGGGTCACCAAAATCATGAATATCCCCTACGATCTGATAACCGGCTTTTGCCAGTTCCCGATAAACGCTATTCGAAAATTGTGGCGCCCCTGTCGTTATCAGCCGTTTCGCTTTTATGGCCTTCTGTGCTTTATACTCTTCAATAGCCTGACTCAATAAGGGTGCTAGTTGCTCTGTTGGCAGTATTTGTGATGCTGCGTTCATGACATAAAACTCTGCACCTGAAACCAGTGGTGCCTGTCCATCTCGCAAAGCCTTTGCGGCTTTTAAAATTGTCAGGTTTGTTTTAAGGTCAGTGCAGGCTTTCTGCCAACTACTGTCGGTCAGTTTTTGTCTCGATAAGGATTCAAGTTCTTGAACTAGCTGCTGAAGACGAATCTTGTTATAGGTCTGAGATGATTTTTTAGCCAAGTGCAAAAAATCTAAAAAATACACAGGCCGCGGTTCAATTTCACCGGTGCGCAACAATTCCCGCAGAGAAGAAAATATCTGCGGCAGTTCATTGTCAGCATGGGTAATCAAAAGCGGCGTATGAGTTTGATCAGAAATTATTTGTTGCAAGAGCGAACGACCACGTTGGCCCATCTTTTCCGTCCCAATTAATTCATCGGCACCAGGTGTTTGCAACTCTAAATCTGGCGCCATTCGCACGGGGGTTAAACCCAGTGCTCGAAGTAATTCATATGGGGCATCTGAACCCAAAACACGAATTGTCTTGTGTCCTTGCTGGCGTAATTCCGCAGCATACAATGATGGGTCTTTTACAGCATCGATAAGTTTCTGGCTTGCAGGACCGGGCATTAAATAATCCCTTTACGCCTAAGATTGGCTATTTTTTCCTCTGAGTAGCCCAGTTTTTCACGCAATATATAATCGTTGTGCTCACCAACCAGGATAGGCAGGACATCATCAAAACCCGTGCTTGCTTCCGAAAAGCTTATTGGTATTCCTGCAGTATGCATATCCACCTTTGGCTCGTAAGCGGGATGTGCAACTGGCGCAGTCTCATTCCGTGATGTGACACGTGGGTCACGCATCGCTTCTTCGGGGTGGCGTACCGGGGCAACAGGCACCCCCTCCGCCTCTAATTTATCGACCACTGTTTGAGTCTTCATTGTTTTTGACCAGTTGGTAATCATTGTTTCCAGTACTGCAGCATTGGCCACTCGAACATCGCGCGTTGCAAAGCGAGGATCGTCGATTAGTTCCGGGCGTTCCATCGCGTTGAACAGACCTTTTGCGAGCTTTTCATGCACAGCAACCAAGGCTACATAGCCATCCGAACATTCAAAAACGCCAAATGGAGATAAACGTTGCACGGTTAAACCGGTACGTGTTTCCATACCTGCAGCTTCCATGGCTGCCCAGTTTTCAATGGATACAAAGGAAGTTAATGCCCCTAACATCGACACATCAACTTGCTGTCCTTTACCGGTTCGATGACGCTGCTCCAGTGCCGATAATATGCCGACTACAGCGAACACCGGGGCCAACATGTCTGCAATAGGAATACCAATTCGAACGGGAGGGTCATTGGCAGCGCCACTGGTATACATTGCGCCAGACAGGGCTTGAATAATAATATCCATTGCCTTGTCGCCCTTAGCTGAAGTCGCACCAAATCCACTTAGAGAACAATAAATAATGCCTGGGTTCTCTTTTTTCGATGCTTCGTAACCAACGCCCAATCTGTCAGCAGTCCCACTGGTAAAATTTTCGACCACGATATCGGCTGTTTTTACCAGGTCCAGAAATATCTGTTTCGCTTCTGGCTGCTTCAAATCCAGTGAGATGCCATGTTTGCCGCGAGAACGAGTCAAATGTGAAACCGACACATCATCTTCATATTTTTGCTCAACACCTACTCCGTCTCGACCAATATAAGGGCTGTTTTCCCGCGCTAAATCACCTCCCCGGCGATCTTCAATTTTAATCACCTCGGCACCTAATCCGGCTAGCAGCAAGGTGGCATATGGCCCAGCTAAAGCACGAGTAAGATCAACGACCTTCAAACCTTCTAATGGTCGCTCGGAATTTGATTGTCCTGTATTCATTATTTTTCCTGAGTTAAATTCACGCAGCCAACCATAAATTAATCATAAAGCGGCCTGCTCGCAATTTACAGGTGATCCTGCTGCGAGGATTTTTTGTGCAGCCCGATAAACTGGCTCGGCATCAATACCTATATCTGCAATTGAGAGGGCTTGTTGTAATGCAGCTGAGTTGTATAACTGATCGAACTCCAACTGGTCCTGATAAGGAAAGTCATGAAACTGCATCCCATTTTCTTGACCAAATTCCAGTCCACGTGTCTCAGCCATTATAAGCAGCCTTGATAAAGCCTCCTCCCAGACATCACGGTTTCCAATGATAATTTCCTGAAGCTCAGTGGGTAAGTTGTTCCATGTTTTTTCAGACATTGCTCGAGCCGGATAACCGCCTCGACTAAACTGAATATTAGTGAAATGATTGGCAACCTCTGAGAATCGCAAACTAAAGATGGTATCGCCTGGAGCAACAACGCCATCAATTACCCCTTTAGCCAGAGCCGAATAAACTTCACCCATTGGCATGTTGACCGGATCAGCACCCAGCTGGCGCAAAACCTCAACCGTTTCGGCAGGTGCCCGTAAACGCATACCACTAAAGTCTTTAAGCGACCTAATGGGCTTATCTCTTGTAATTATCGCAGGCAAGTTACCACCTTGCACTGCCAAAACAACAAGGCCTTCCAACTCATGGTCAAATTGAGGAAAAGTTCTGGCTAGACAATTATAAACAGACACCTGATCTTCAATAGTTCGCACTCCGCCATAAAAGCCGGCCTGTGCGCGAATCAGATGGGTTCCTCCTTTCACATAAATGGGTGAAATCAAACCAATATCTGCAACACCATGGCGAATTTCCAGCATGCTCATATCCGAATTAAGAACGGGGCCTCCCCAATAAGGCTTAAAAGCTATGCGTCCCTGGCTTTGTTGAGCAACCGCATTCATCCATTCCTGATCGGCTAAACTGAAGGGATGACTTGAAGGATAAGGAGTTGCATAGGTCAAAATGTACTCTGCATCAGCAGAACTATCATCTGATGAACAGCCCATCAGAATGCCTAGAAAAACAACACTGAAGAAGAAAAGTTTTATACGCATTACTACACTCCCACTACACCAGGTAGCCATAAAACCATAACTGGCAGGGCAATAATCAAGCCCAGATGTAATACATCAGCTATAAGAAAAGGCCCGATGCCTTTAAAAATAGCGCTCAGTTCAATGTCTTTTGCAATCCCATGAATGACATAGGCATTGAGGCCGAGCGGCGGCAAAATAAATCCTACCTCCATCGCACGCACCAGGAAAATACCAAACCAGATCGGACTGTAACCCAGCTCAACAGCAATGGGCAGAAATATGGGAGTAACCAGCAGCATGAGCGCCAGGCCATCGAGAAATGAACCCAGGACCAAAAACAGAATTGCCATAACAATAATGGCGGTGATTGGTCCTGCATTTATATCCAAAACCAGATTCGACATGAATTCGGCAATTCCTGTGATGCTAATAAAGGTCGCAAACAGCATCGCTCCAATAATAATAAGATAGATCATGCCGCTTGTTCTGAGAGTTTCTACAAAGGCTGTGACCAGAGTCGAAAAACTTAAGGCACCACGAATCGCACACAAGACCATGGCTAGAGCGACACCAACGGATGCCGCTTCGGTTGGGGTAAACCAGCCAACTGTTAGTCCACCAATAACCAGTGCAACTAAAAAGAAAACATCAATTATTTTGACTAAACTCGCCAGACGATCTCGCATGCTGACACGCTTACTTGAGGGGCCCAGCTCAGGGTTGAAATAGCAAAGCAAGGAGATTGCAAACATATAAAACAAGGCTTGGGTAAGGCCTGGCAGGATCGCTGCAGCAAATAATCTGCCAATCGACTGTTCAGCAATGATACCGAATACAATCAGCGCCCCAGACGGTGGGATAAGTGCACCTAATGTGCCACCGGCCGCTAATGCACCGCAGGCAAACCCCGGGTTATAACCTGCTCTTCGCATTTCAGGCAAAGCGGCAGAACCAACAGTAGCGACTGTGGCCAAACTTGAGCCACTAATCGCTCCGAACCCTGCACAACCAGCAATAGAGGCCAAGGCCAAACCACCACGTCGGTGACCTATAAAGCGTGCAGCGACATCAAAGAAGTCTCTGCTGGCACCCGCTGCAAAACACAAATGGGCCATCAGTAAGAACAGTGGCAATACGCCCAGATCATATCGGCTGACCACATCAAAACTTACTACACCAACTTTTATCAGTGAAGCCTCGGGGCTGGTAATGACTGCAATCCCTACCAATCCCACCAGACCTAGAGCAATACCTATGGGGACCCCGATCGTGATAACCACCAACAGCAGGATAAGCCCCAGCACACCAATAAGTTCCGGGCTCATTGTTTACTTTTGCCAAAACGACTGGATAGAAAATAGGCGCTAACTGAAAGCAGCGCAGCCAGTAACAATAACCGCAGCCATACCAGCGGGATATGCAGTATTTCCGAGCGCTCATGCTCTGCCCAAACTTCCCAAATGATCCATGCACAACCACCCACCATTAAGAGTGAATAGACAGTACTAATGATCGCCGTGAAATAGTGAAGTTTTGCTGAAAAATCTGGATTCAATCTGTTGGTTAAAATTCGGACCCGTGCATGATTGCCATATTTTGTTGCCGCAACAATAGCACCGGATGACAGCAGCACTATGCATGCCTGTACAATTTCAATAGAACCCAATAAAGCAATATTCAGATGTCGCCCTATCACGGCTACCGTATCTGTTAACACAGCAAGCGCCAGACCAAGTGAACCAATCACAAGGAATATACACTCGGTGGTAGAAAAAGCTTTGACCGGTTCAGGTTGTTTTTCTGAAATGTCTTCTTGTGATTGCATTACCACCCTTTCGCAGGCTTTGACCAGAAACAATCAAAATTCATCCAGAGTGAATCTGTAGGTTTCAATAGCAAATCCTGCATTATTATTATAGTTTTAATCATTATTTGGTTTATGCATGATTAGGTCAAGTTAATGTGAATATTGTGCAAATAGCAGACTTAAAAGAAAAATTTGTTATATTCTAAAAAATAACATTTGGGTGTGAATATGAATTTTAAACAAATGCTATATAGCTTCTTCCTATTATGGACTGAGTTGTTGTACATAACGCCGAGTAACGCTCAACCGGCGAGCCTGCCTGGTGATATATCCGTTACATCAAATGCAGGAGTGCTTTCGGACGGCACAGCTTATCGGATTGACTATCCAGATAATTTCAATGGCATATTACTAATAGGACTTGACTATGCTGCCAGTCAATACCAATCACAGGAATCCCAATCCTTACTCGCCCTGGGTTATGCACTGGCAGGCGTCACCCGATTAGTTACCGGATGGGATGTAGAATCTTCAGCCAGAAACCATCTGTCAACATTGGATATATACAATCAACTCTATGGCAGTCCTCAACAAACTCTTCTTTATGGACGCTCACTTGGGGCACACACTGGCGCAGCAATCGTGCAGAAATATGCTGATCGTTTTGATGGAGCCCTTCTGGCCTGTGGTGGTTTAGGCGGTGCAGTGGGAATCTGGAATGGTAAGTTTGATGCACTATTTATCGTCAAGACCTTACTTGCTGAAAATAATCCTGAACTGAAAGTAATAGATATTCCTGATGATTTCGCTACGACAACCCGACCTGCCTGGCTGGAGTTACTAGCCAGGGCACAAGAAACGCCTGAAGGGAGAGCAAGAATTGCGCTCGCTGCTGTCATTGCACAATTACCGACCTGGTCACACCCTACCAAACAACAGCCTGCACCCTTTGATCTAGCTGCCTTGCAGGAAGGCCTATATGACAGTTTGGCAGGATCACCACTACCCACTGTCGGGCAGGCAATGAGTAGCAGGAATGAATTAAATCGACGCGGAGGCGGTAGCATCTCGTTTAATGAGGGTGTTAATTATCGCGACATTCTGCAAAGTTTGGCGAATGCCGATATCGTTGTTGAATTATATCGTCAGGCAGGTCTCGATATTGACAGCGATTTATCAAAACTTGAGCAAGCACCCAGATTTTCAGCAGATTTACAGGCCTTAACCTGGATTGCTCCGCAAGTATGGAATGGCAACTTGAGTATACCAATATTAACTCTGAGCAATTTAGGCGATAACATTTCTGTGGTTTCTGCACAGCATGCCTTCCAGGAAACCGTAAATCGGGCAGGAAGTGCAGCGCTTTTACGACAGGTTTATGTAAATTCTGCAGGACACTGTGGTTTTTCTCCTGCAGAATCGATTACAGCTATTAACACACTTGCAGACCGGGTCAGCACAGGAACCTGGGGCATGAACACTAACCCATACACAATGAATGCCAAGTCTGAAGCTTTGGATATTGGACCATCAAGATTTATAAATTATCAGCCAGAACCTTTTGCTAGAGCATTCGATTCATGCGATCTCATGGAGTTGGGTGTACAGGTGGAATCTTTAAATATGAACAGGCAATGCTCGGCAGACTAGTAATTTTGTATCTTAAATTTCAAGTTTTTGCTGGCAGGTTTTGCATTCGATACATTCTTGCCGCTTAGGGCCTCCGAAACCACGAGGATATTTTCTAAATTTGGCGGTGAGAGAGGGATTCGAACCCTCGATACGTTTCCGTATACACACTTTCCAGGCGTGCTCCTTCAACCACTCGGACACCTCACCAAATTTTAACTGCCTAATACAACTTTATTATCTAACTACTCTCGCCTGTGAGGCGTGCATCTTTGCTTACAACCACTCGGACACCTCAACAAAACAAGCCGCGCACTTTAAAGTAAGCGCTCTGTAAATACAAGTTAAGGCCAGTTTTCAAAATGATCTGCAATATTTACCTCTGGAACTGGTAGATTTTCATAGCTGGAGGACCCCAAATAAAGCAAACCCACAATCTCATCGCTTGCTTTTAAACCCAATGCGAGTTTCACCGCATCACTGAATGCTACAGCACCGGTGCGCCAGATAGAGGCATATCCCAGCGCATGAGCAGCCAAAGACATATTTTGTACTGCTGCTGCCGTTGAAGAAATCTGTTCTACTGCCGGAACTTTGGGATGCTCAATAATTGCACTGACTGCAATGATAATCATAGGCGCTCTTAACGGCGCCCTGAGTAATTTATTCTTTTGCTCTTCTGTCTCGGGCTGCATGGCTTCTACAAACAGTTCACCTAGTTTATTCCGTGCTTCCTCTTTAACCACAAAAAAACGCCAGGGTCTTAGCATGGCATGGTCC
This sequence comes from Gammaproteobacteria bacterium, assembly GCA_038148755.1. Taxonomy (GTDB): domain Bacteria; phylum Pseudomonadota; class Gammaproteobacteria; order Pseudomonadales; family Pseudohongiellaceae; genus UBA5109. The sequence goes on along the minus strand of JAYQWA010000005.1, from coordinate 22,167 downwards.
GGCGCTCTTAGGGCGGCTTTATATATCAATTCCAGCTCATCATCAGACGGCGCTGGCTCAATCAGCTTTGGTGAGGCCTTGCGGGTATGAATTGCAGTTAAAGCATCCATGATGATTACCTTGAATATTTTGAGCTGTTAGTGAACTTATTGTCTGACAAATCTGGGAAGTGCTTTCTCATATTCAGACAGCGTACTGCGAACCGGATTAATATCCAGCCCCCCTCTTCTTAAAAAGTTTGCCTGCACAGTCAATTCATCAGGCTGACATTTTTCCTGTATATCAACAAATATTTTTTCCACACAATTTTCATGATAGTCATTGTGCTGACGATAGGAAACCAGATAGGCCAGTAAACTTTCATGTGAAATAGCGGCCCCCTTATAGCTGATACTCATGCTGGCCCAGTCAGGCTGATTCGTTATTGGGCAATTTGATCTGAACAGATTGGTATAGACCTGTTCTTCAATTTGCTTGTTCTTTGTCACCAGTAAATTCTCATCGGGATGATATTTTGTTATTTCGACTGCTAATGTATCCAGGCAGATGCCTTGAGGCTGAGTGATAGGTTGCTGTGCGCTATCCACATCAAATAATACAACCTTTACATCAGCGCCGGACTTGCCAGACAAATCCCTTGTTAACAACTCTCTAATAGTCTCTCTGCTTTCGTATTTTTCCTGGTTAAGCGAATTCAGATAGAGCTTGAATGATTTGGATTCAATCAGCTGAGCACTCTCACAGGGAAAACTGAATTTAGCGATGGCGACTTGCGGCAAGCCCTGCGAATTTAACCAGGAAAGCTCATAAGCATGCCAGATATCTTCACCATGGAAAGGCAGAGCGTCTGCTATACCCAACAAGTTACGGTTGGTTTTACGCGGCAGAGCCAGCAAGATTTCAGGATCATACTGCTTCGGATAATAGGTAGCTTTTCCCAGCATATTTTCAGTCATATTTGCGACCCTGATCAGCTCCTTAATCCTTTACCTTTATGTAATAAAAACAGGGCAAATACAAAAAGCCCGACGACGAAAACGAGCAGTATCAACAGAGCATAAATAATGTTCACATCAGAAATACCCAGAATGCCATAGCGAAAAGCATCAACCATGTAAAACATCGGGTTTACGTGAGACACGGCTCGCCAGAAATCCGGCAACAGATCAATGGAATAAAACACACCACCCAGGTAAATCAAAGGGGTTAAGACAAAAGTAGGAATTATCGTAATGTCATCGAATTTATTGGCATAAATCGCATTAATAAATCCGCCCAGTGAAAAAACCACCGATGACAGCAGGACCACTGCAACAGCAATAAAGATATTGTGCATGTAGAAGCCGCTGAAAAACATGGCAACAACGCTGGCAATCAGACCAATGGCCAGTCCACGGGCAGAACCACCGACAACAAAACCAATTAAAATAACGTAATTGGGTACCGGCGACACCAGCAGTTCTTCAATGTTACGCTGAAATTTCTGGCTGAAAAAAGAAGACACCACATTGGCATAAGCATTATTGATGACCGACATTAAAATTAGCCCGGGCACAATAAACTCCATATAGGAATAGCCACCCATCTGACCGATACGGCTGCCGATCAAACTGCCAAAAATGACAAAATATAGCGAGATGGTGATGACTGGTGGCACCAGCGTCTGCACCCAGATGCGAACAAAACGGCGTACTTCTTTTCTGACAATGGTGCTAAAAGCAATCCACTTATAATTCGCTGCTACGCCTGCCATTTATCCGGCCTCCGCTACTGCTTTCGCATCCTGGGGCTGGCGTGTTTTGGATTGCTGCAGTAAGGACACAAACAATTGCTCCAGCCTGTTGGTTTTGTTACGCATACTTTTAATATTTATGCCTTGTTCATCCAGTAGCTTGAAAACTTCATTAATATCCTGGCTTTTATCCAGGGTCACTTCCAGAGTATTGGCATCCTGTTGTTGAACAGCAAAACCATTTAACTGGGGTGTGCTTGCCAAATCTTCACGGCAGTCAAAAATAAAAGTTTCCGTATCCAGTTTTTTCAGCAAGGCGCGCATGCTGGTATTTTCAACAATTTCACCCTGATCAATAATCGCGATGTTGCGACATAGATTTTCAGCTTCTTCCAGATAATGTGTCGTCAGGATAATGGTGGTTCCTGATTTATTGATATCCTGTAAAAACTTCCAGGTGGAACGACGGAGTTCTATATCAACACCGGCAGTGGGTTCATCCAGAATTAACAGTCTGGGTTCATGAATCAAGGCACGAGCAATCAGCAATCGTCTTTTCATCCCGCCGGAAAGATTCCTGCTCTGCTGATCTTTTTTATCCCAAAGTCCCAACTGTTTTAGATATTTTTCGGAACGTTCTTCAGCAACTTTTCTGGGCAAGCCATAATAACCACCCTGAGTGACACAGATATCAAAGACTTTTTCAAAATGATTGAAGTTAACTTCCTGTGGAACGATGCCCAGATCCAGTTTGGTTTCATAGGTATTACTGTCGACATTTTTGCCGAAGACTTCAACACTGCCGGCAGTTTTACGAACCAGCGTGGCAATGATGCCAATCGTTGTTGATTTGCCGGCTCCATTGGCACCCAGCAAGGCAAAAAAATCGCCTTCAGCAACTTCCAGGTTGATTCCTTTTAAGGCCTTATGACCATTATCGTAAGTTTTGTGCAGGTCTTTAATGGATATAGCGGTCGACATAATGCGGCAGGTTGAATAAATTTAAATACAAAAAGATAAGCCGCTTATTCTACCTCAAAAGCAAAAGAAAAGGTGGCCTGTAGCCACCTCTTCCCCGCTTCTGCTTTCAGCATCGCTGTTTCACACTTCCCTGTGCCTATTCAAGATAATAGCAGCACTATGCCCACGCAAATTTATTTATGAGAGATTTGCTGCAGACAGGCCTTGATTTCCTCCTGTGTAGGTTCATCATCCTGACGCACCATGATGATCAAGGCCACCGCATCAATTTCATCCTCAGCCCGAGGCGCAGTAAACAGCTTGCCTGTCCCTTCGACATAAGCCAATGCAGTACCCAGTCCTGACTGCATAATACTACAGACAACATCCTTCCATAGCACGCCCTTCAGTTTGACCTGATAACGGTTCTGATGCGCCCCATGATATGTAAACATATCTTCCATGACCTGTTCTGTTCCCGGCGCAACCATGGAGCGTACAACCAGCTCCGGATAAGCCCGTACCGGGCGTATTACGGTGTTGGCAGCCAGTCTGATAAAACGTTTACGATTTTCATCATCCACACATTCAGCAACGACATAAGCCTTTAAAGGAATGCTGTTCAAATGTTCAAGAATATCAATGGTCTGGCTATCCGGATTTATGGAGTTGGCATTATGCGAAATGACAAAAATATATTTCGCTTCCGACGCATTAACAGCCATCAGGTTTGCGGAATTGGTTGGTGTACCTGAGTAATGCACGACCCCCATTGCCTGTAATTCCGATGGCAAGCCTTCCGGATATACCGGCGTCAAAATCTGTATGGGAATTTCACTTAATTCCGGCGTCGACGAAATTTGATCAATCAAACGCTGCAAATACAGATCCCCATCATGCATCGGGGTATTCAAAATCAATATATGGTCTTTCATGTTCCACCTCCAAAAACCTTGCAACATTCGTTCACGACGGGTAATCCTGTAATCTACATACTCGCCTAAAAACTGACCGAGTAATGCAATACCAGGGATATAAAGAAAAACAACGGTTGCGATCTCTCCATAAAAAGTACGTGCTGATAAATCGCCATAGCCAACCGTCGTAATCGTTGTGAGGGTCAGCCAGAAACCCTGCCAGAAACTCATTCCTTCAAGCAGCATCATCGCTGCCGAATGCAATAGGATTAAAACAATCAGTATGAGCAGCAGTGAAAACAGACGCGTACGGGCAGCTCCATGGGTTTGTTTCCCATACCAGGCTTTTTTATGTTTACGATAAATATGTGAACCTGTGTGCAGCATGACTACTCTGAATTGTTCAATATGCCAGCGATGTTACCTGATCTGGTTTTTCTGGCATAATCTACTTCACACTATTTTGACGAAAATCAGCACATTCAAGGCATTTTTTACTGAGCATGAAAGACCGACGCAGCAAAACCCAACAAGATCCTGAAAAAATTCCGGAAGCCTTAGCGAAAAAAGCCAAAACTCAATTGGAACAGGAAATAGCCACCATAGAAAGCTGGCTAGCAGATTTGAATGAAACCCGCGACGATAATTCCGAATCAATCATCGCTAAAAAGTCTTATACAGAAATGCTGCAAAACCGTCAGGAATTATTAAATGCAATTACCGAGCTTTAGAATTAAAAATTTAACTAACACGGACTGATTTTATGCTGACCCAAACCCAGGCTGAAGTAATGCTTACCTTACAGGCTAATATGAATGCCAAAGTTAATCCTGACTGGGTTAACGCCGCATACCCCTATCTGAGAGCCATCGTTGTAGAAGGTGCTGAAGCGATGGAACATCATGGCTGGAAATGGTGGAAAAAACAGGACTGCGATCTGGGACAGTTACAGATGGAACTGGTTGATATCTGGCACTTTACCCTCTCTCACATTCTGCTTGAAGTAAAAGGCGATCATGAACTTGCAACCAAATCACTGCTTTCAGAATTCAATGAAGGACAGGCAGTAAATTTTGACAATAAAACCTATATAATCAATGAGTTAGACTTAATATCTAAGATTGAGCTTGAGATAGGTTTGGCTGCCGCCGGACGCATTAGTGTTCCACTTTTCGCTGCCTTGTTAAGCGATTGCCAGATGGACTGGAAAGAGCTTTATTGCCAGTATGTCGGTAAAAATGTTCTTAACTTTTTCCGTCAGGATAATGGCTACAAGGAAGGAACTTATGACAAACACTGGAATGGCAGAGAAGACAATGAACATCTGGTAGAAGTCATGACCGGGATAGATAGCGAACACCCTGAGTTCCAGCGTATCCTTTATGAGAGCCTGAAAGACCGCTACAGCAAAAGGTAATTAAGGCGAATTAGTCAGGGCTTCTAGAAACGCGGCAGTCTCGAGGGAAACATTCCCGCCGCCACCACTGAAACTTCCTCCTCTACCCAGAGCATGATCCAGTGCTGTTGTGCCAAAATTATCTTCTATTGCAGGATCCGCTCCGTGTTCAATGAGCAAGGCAACCATATCTGTCCAACCTATCTGGGCAGCCCCCATTAAAGCTGTACTACCCAGACTGTCCTGATGGTTAACATCAATATCCTCGTGTGCCAGTAAAGCCTGTGCGGCCAAAAGCGCCTGCGCTTCAGTCCTGAAACGGCCCCGTGTATCTGCAGGTCTGACACTATAACCTGATGCAGCTATTAATGCCGTTACGCCATTATCATTGGGCAGATTGATCAGTGCACCATATTCAAGCAGCAGTTCAATGGCATCCACATCTGCGCCTCGGGCAGCTCTTATCAGCGAGTTAGCTCCGGCAGAAAGCAATAAACGCTCACCGAAACCGGTCCGGTCGCTTTCCAGATTGCGATAAGGGGGTACAACCTTAAGCTGGAGGTTAGGATTTGCCCCAGCTTCCAGCAATAGCTCAAGAAATTCTAGACTAGTCGTCAAATCATTGGATAACTTATCTGGCCTGCCACCATGTGGAATCGTGTTGTAATCAACCGTGGCATAGAGCGGTGAGCGTCCGTAAATATCCCATTTATTCACATAGGCGCCAGCCTCCAGCAATAAGCGCGCTGAATCCCAGTTCGCATTCAGGCAAGCCATGATCAGAGGGCTGATATTTTCAGGGTCAGTCAGCTGAATGTCAGCACCTGCTGCAATAAGGTGTTCTATGCAGGTAGCACAACCTTCCCTGGCTGCAAATAGCAGTGGTGTCAGCCCACCCACTGGCATAAATTTCATACGTGGTTCTGCTGTCACTTGCCGTTGCCAGTTATTCAGGTTTGAGCGTGCATTGGGGTCCGCTCCGTGGTCCAGCAAAAGTTTCAGCATTTCAGGCTGTTTCTGCCCTGCTGCCCACATCAAGGCAGTTTGTCCGCGGAAAGACTCTACGGCATTTACATCAGCCCCTTTATTTAAAAGCACTTTGGCCGCAGCGAGATTATTGGTACGAGCCAGGACCATAATGGCAGTCTGATCATCACTAAAACGTTCATCAGGATCAACGCCAGCATTAAGTAGTGCTTCGATAATTTCTGGGTTACCGGTAATCGCTGCCTGGAACAGAGGACTTGCGCCATAATTATTGTGTAATCTTGCGTCAGCGCCTAAAGCAAGCAAGCTGTTTACCAGCGCCGGATCATTGTAATAAACAGCCCAATGTAAAAGGCTTGTACCATCGGCCTGGACGGCGTCAACCGGGCTTTGTGAATCCAGCATGGCAAGCACAGCCTGGGTTTCGCCCTGACTGGCGAGTGTCAGCAGATCTTCCTGCGCATAGGCAACAAGCACATGAAACAGCAGAAACATTGAGAAGCTAAATTTTCTCATGAACTTATACCCTTACCTCATACCTCGGCAAAGCGCCCGGTACTGTCACCAAAACTTTCCATTTCCACATCAATCCGGTCCATCAGAGTCAGCATTAAATTGGACACCGGTGTGTAATCCGGGTAAACCAGATGTTGTCCACCTTTGATCCTGCCGCCACCAGTACCAACAATCGCTGAAGGCAAGGGAAAATGATTATGCGCATTGCTGTCACTCATGTTACTGCCATAAAGCAGAATGGCATTGTCCAGCATGCTGCCGTCAATATCCGGCGTATCTACCAGTTTTTGTACAAAGCGTGCGAACACTCTTGAGTGATATTCCTGCACCTTAAGCAGCCGGGCTATTTTGGCGGGATTATTCTGATGGTGTGACAGTGGATGAAAGGCATCTGAGACGCCGATATGGTTATAGCTTTTGTTACTGACTTCCGCTGCAAACATCATGGAAGCCACGCGTGTCATATTGGCCTGCCAGGCCATCGCAATTAAATCCATCTGCAAATTAATATGCTCATCAAAATCAACCGGAATTCCCAGTGGTGCATCCGGCAGCTCTATGCCTGACATATCATGCTCGGCAGTTTTCTGGATCCTGCGTTCTATTTCACGGACGCTTTCGAGGTAGTCACTCAGCACCATTCTGTCAGCAGCACCCAATTGATTTTGTAGTTGCTGGCTTTCCTGCATGATCTGATCCAGTACCGAACGTGTCTGTGAAGAAATTGCAGCACGCTCCTCTTCACTGTCCCCCACTCCAAACAAGGTCTGAAACAGTTTTCTGGGGTTATTTTCCATGGGCAAGGGCGTACTGGGTGTTCTGAAAGAAATCGTAGAGCCATAGGAACAGCCATAATCACGGTCACAGGCTGCTGAACCGGCAGCTTCTGTGGTGACTTCAATTGATGGCAAGGGCGTATCCTGGCTGATTTTTCTGGCAGCGATCTGATCAATGGTAATACCACCAAAAGGATCATGACTGACTCGTGGTGCCTCTCCTGTGAGCCAGGTTCCCGGTGTAATGGCATGTACCGGGCCATTGGCACGCTTGTTTTCCAGGCCACTAACAATAGTCAGCTTGTCTTTAAAGGGATTCAGCGGTGCCAGAATGGATTTTAATTCAAAATCACTGCCGCTCTGATCCGGGGTCCAGTTATCCATCACAGCGCCATGCGGGAAATAGAAAAAGCCCATGCGTGGAGGGGCTGTCGCTGCTGTTTGTGCCAGTGCTGTTGCAGCCGGGATCATTGCGTCAAGTAAAGGCAACGAGATACTGACACCAGCATTACGTAAAAAAGTCCTGCGGGGAAGATGCTTCTTCGTGATAAACATGACTCTCTCCGTCCTAAATTTTAGTTCACTGTTAGTTCGCTGCTGTCGTTAGCTCAATGTCTGGAGCAACTGACATCATAAACTGCGTACTGTTAATGACACTTTTTACTATATCCGAAAACTTATAACCATCTTCTGCCGAAGCTTTTACAATTGCACGGACACTTGGCATATCCTGATATTCCACTGTTCTGCCTAAAGCATAAGTCATCAATTTTTTGGTAAATATCTGTGCAAACTGTTCCGGCGTAGCAAGCAGAGCATTACGTAAGTCATTGACACCATTTATGATTTCTCCACTTGCCAGTCGGCCCGATGCATCAATCATAACATTACCGGCATCACTATCACGCTCCCGCCAGCCCCCGATTGCATCGAAGTTTTCCAGGGCAAGGCCCAGCGGGTCCATCACATCATGACAACTGGCACAGGAAGGATTGGCGCGATGCGATTCCAGCCTTTCCCTGACAGTGAGCGCCAGGTCTGAACCTTCCGGCGTTTCAGGAAAGGCTTCTACATTCGGCGGTGGTGAAGCCGGTTCCACGCCGAGCAGGTTTTCCATAATATAGGCACCACGCAAAACCGGTGATGTTCTGTTGGCATAAGAAGTCACCATCAGCACGGCGCCCTTGCCTAGCAGTCCATAACGTTCTTCATCTTCCAGCTGGATCCGACGAAACTGATCGCCCCGAATATCTGGAATATCGTAGTGCAAGGCTAAACGCTCATTAACATAGCTGTAATCAGCCGACAGTAACTCCAGGACACTGCGGTCTTCCTGCATGATACTGCCAATAAACAATTTCATTTCCTGAATCAGATCATCCCTGAGTCCAGGATCATACTTGGGAAAAATCTCACCATCGGGATTTGCTTCACTGAGTTCCCGCAAACCCAGCCACTGAAAAGCAAAGTTTTCTACCAGCGCAGCTGCTCTGGGATCTGACAGCATTCGGTTTATTTGATTCTCAAGGTTCTCTGCCTGCGAGAGCTCGCCGCTAGCAGCCAGGGCAAGCAGCTGATCATCTGGCGGTGAACTCCATAAAAAGAAAGCCAGTCTGGATGCCAGTTCAAGGTCACTTAAGGCAAAAATTTCTCCGGGGGACGTCCCTTCAGGCGGAATTTCACTGCGAAAAAGAAATTTTGGACTGGTAAAAATCGCGACCATGCCGTTTTTAATGCCGTCATCAAAATTCCCCCGCTCTCTGGCTTTAGCAAAAAACTGCATTGCGGCTTCGATATCTGGATTGCTCACCGGATATCTGAAAGCCTCGGTAGCCAGATTAGTAAATATCTGCCTGGCACATTCCAGTTCCTCCGCAGGAGCCTGCGGTTGGCAAATCATGACCTTATTTCGACTCGGTGTATTAATCACGCCATTTGAATTGTAAGGGCCCTGGATACTCAGGGTTCTCGCTTTGGTCAGCCTTGATATACCGGTATTCTCACCAGTATTACGCAGAGGATCATCAGCTTCCACAAGACTGTGCGCGAGAAATGCCATGCCAATGGTATGCCTGCCTGAACTGACTGGAATCCTGATATCGCTGAAACGGGCATTAATGTCAGCGATAGCTGGCGCCTGTTGCTGATCTATATATTTAAGGTCTTCCTCTCCACCTATACTTTCCCTGAACACCTCAACACCATCCATGGTAATAATCAGCGTTTCTTCATTCTCCAGGCCAACGTGATAAAGCCGTGTAAACATACCAGCAACCGTGAACGCATATTCACCGTCGACCGGAAACACATGATCAACTAAAAGCCCGCCACGGGTTCCCAAAGGTAATCCGTGAATATGACTGGTTTGGTTTGCAGTATCCACCGCATAAGTGCTGGTTTCTACCAGGGGGTCAGGGTCACCAATGGCTACTTCACTGACCAGACGGGCGGCAGAAATGAACTGATCCATAAAAGCCGGCGAAATCTTCAGCACATTCGCTATATTGTCAAAGCTGTCACTGATGTCATCCTGAGGCAACACGTCAGCATTTAATTCAACCCCGGTAATCTCATAAATAGCATTGATATATTCAGTGCGGTTAAGACGATGCAAACCAACCCGACCCGGATGGCTATTTCTCGCAGCATGTTCATCCAGTGTCGCTTCGAGGCTGTTGATTAACTGCCAGCGTTTTTCCGCATCAGGCTGGGGCTGGCTCGGTGGCGGCATAACGTTGGTTCGCAGTTTGGTGATGGCACGCTCAAAAATTTCTGCTTCCGTCACCACATCATCTGGATCAAACAGGGTGAAATCAATACCCCCCGAATAATCCTGAAAGTTATGGCAATCCATGCAGTAGATTTCCAGCGTTTCCCAACCGGCGCTGAGCTCATCAGAATAATTATCTGCTGCATGCAAGGCGGATGATAAAAATATCAGGCCTGCGCAGACAGTTAAAAGTCCTTGTTTTTTATTCAATAGATTACTTCTATATAACATTAGGGATGGTTCGTTCCGTAATATGATACCAGGCACTACGGTAAGCCTGTTGTAAAAATAAAGATGGGTTGCCTCGTTCGGCGATATAAGGCTGCATGGGGTTTGATGCCTGGAACTCGTCCAGACTAAAGCCATTCTGGAAAGCCGACACGACGGCATCCCAGGCATAAACCATCATGTCATGCTGCTGCTGCAAGTCATCACGCGTCAAAACACCGCCCTGAGCCGCAATAATTTGAGTATTATCCTTCGCGATATCAAGCAAGGCTGCTGTTGCATCACGCAAGCCTCGAAGCCAACCCCCTGTCGAATAATCAACAACAGGAAAACTGTTAGTCTTGAGTAAATCGCTGACAACAAGGATATCTGCCTGCTCGAAGTACAGGTAAATATCTCCATCTGTATGGGCCTTGGGTAAACAGTCATAAAGTATAGTTTCAGCGCCTATCTGTAGACTGCTACCCGTATAAAACCCATGATTGGCTCGCACCTCAACTGGCATGGGCTGATATTTCTTTTCTTCCCACTCTACATAGGGATCAGTACCCTGCCACAAACGGGTATTTTCATGTGCAATGATGCTGGTGCTCTCTGCGAGACTGAAATTCAATCCACAATGTTCAGGCCGCCAGTTTGTATTAAATAAGCTGCCGATTGTTTTCCCTGGTGCAAGCATCTGGATGATATTCATCAAAGTACCAGCGTTTTCCTGTAAACCACCGTCAATCACCACAAGCTCATCAGCAAGATCGGCAAGTACAACATTACTACCCGCCCCCTGAATTAAATAAATACCGGGCGACAAAGTTGAAGAAGAAAGGGCTGATTGCGCCCGTGCAGGAAATGATTGGCTGAGAGTAACAAGACCCCCAACAACTCCCCCTATAAATGTTCTACGTCCTAACATCTTGGTTTTTCGTAGTTATTTTTGTGCATTATGAAACTGCTGCCAGGCTAATACAAGGCAATAGGCTATTCATAATCCGGCACGGTAAAAGTTTTGTTTTGATAAAGCCTAGAGGATTTCAACACACTGCCAGGAAAGAGTGAAACTACTAATACTGTGTCCGAAAAGATTGAATTTTGCCCTGTGTTAATTTTCTCTCAGAGCTGAACAAGTAAAAGTGACGAACTAACTTGCTAAAGCTAAATCTCCGGTTCGACATATTCAACAAGCACACCATCTGGGTCGATGGCAAAGACAAAGCGTCCAAAATTACGTTGTATAGGTTCAGCATCCCAACTCAGGAATTCATAGCCTGCATCCAGGGTCAGCTCTATAAAGGCATCAATATCGCTCACCTGTAGCTGAAACTGGGGGGAACCCACATCCTGGATAGTCCAACTCAGTGCTCGTGGAGCAGGCATCATCCCCGCAGGAAGCTGATATTCATCCAGAATCACCATGGTATCTGTGCCCGGGATAATCATTGTAGTCTGGTTGAGACTGCCAGCAGCCAAACCGTTTACTTGCAAGTCGGCCACGCTACCCTGGCGGCGGCCTTCTACCTCAAAACCCAGCAAGTCCTGATAGTAACGCAGGGATCGAGCGGTATCGGCAACTGTAAGGCCAATATGGGTTGATATGATTTGCTCGGGGTAAGTAGCCGCAGCAATATCTGCCTCACTGGCCTGAACCAGCTGGATCATGTAGCCATCCGGATCCCTGATCAGCACACTCTCTCCAAGCGAGGTATTAACGATCTCCCCGTTCAGGCTGACCACAGGAGTATTCGCAGCACGCAGGCTGTTATACAAGGTATCCAGATCGCGGACATAAAAGATTATTCGTGAGCTGCCTGGATCATAAGGGCTGTCGACTCTTTCTCTGCGGGGAATATCATAGAACTCTGACAACTCGAGCCCATAGGGGGTATTGGCCGTATGCATGAAAATATTGCGGAATCGCGCCCCATCACTGTCAGTCAGATGCCAGATAAGCGGATCAGATCTTGCTTCTGAGGCTGGTCTGATCTGAGGAGGTGGCGCATTCGCTGGAGCCGGTCCTCCAAAAGGAGAACGGGCAAGCTCAAGCCCTATCATGTCGCGGTAAAATGAAAAGGCTCGCTCGCCATAGCCTGTCGAGTGAATCCAGTTATAAATGCCGCGAACCTCTGGACGACCATCACCCACAGCTGAATCTGTTTGCGCTGAAATCTGCTGGCAGCCCACACATAAACTCATACAAATGAGTCCGGTAATTTTTAAAATATTTTGCATTGACTCGTCTCCCGTTTTAGCTTTCTCTGTCGTTCCATGCTCATCACTCAACCTGTTTCCAGTGTGTTATCCCGCCTGAAATCATTGTCTATGTAACGCACAAAAATTCACAGCCTGTCAAAACCTGAATGCTATGTGCCAGAGCTCAGTACATAAAAAAGCCGGCCCGGAGCCGGCTTTTAATCGCTGTATAATCTATAGCTGGTATTCGCAGCCAGCTTGCAGAGTCAACTCACCAATTAACTGCTTAACAGGCTCTTCAATATAATCTTCCATCAAAGCTGCCTGCAATGGAATTTTGCCATCATTATCGGCCAGACATACATCTGCTCCTGCTTCAATCAGGGCTCGGACTGCTGCAAGGTCGCCTTTGGGCAAGGCCCCATGTAATGCTGTTCTACCATTGTTATCACGAGCGTTAACATCAAGCCCCATAGCAATGAGCCGCTGAGTCATGGCCAGTGATTGCTCGAGTGTAACAGGAAGCTTGAAGTCATCATCTCTACCCCAGCCAGTGCCGGAAGCAATCATCAAAGTTGTCACTCCATCAGTGGTCATCTTGAAGGGGTCTGCACCTGCTTCAAGCAGGATGTCAAACATTTCCATGTCGCCAGTCCTAATAACCCACATTAGAGGTGATCCACCTTTACCCAAGGTTCGATCAGTGGTATCCAAAGAACCACGCCGTGGCACGGTGCCGGTTAATCCCTTATCAACGTCAATTACGGGATAACTCAATAGCAAGTGGACAATATCTGTCACTGTGTTTTCGTTGTGTACCAGATGATAGGGCCTGGTTGAATAAGGGTTTCTTCGCATCCAGACAGCAGCAAATAGCGGAGTTCTATTGTAGGCATCTGCCAAATTCGGGTCAGCACCATAGTCATAGAGCAATTCCGTAATATCGTAATGCTGGTTCAGAATCGCCAGATTCATAGCTGGAAATTCATCGTAATTCCTGATATTTGGATTCGCACCGTAATTCAAAAGCAGTTCGACTGACTCATAGGCACCATCTCGTGAAGCAAACAGCAGAGCTGTCATGCCTCCGGCTGGCATGTTTCGCGGTATATCATCGCCCTCAGTGCCATCATAAGCTACACGCAGAGACTGTGTATCGACCTCGGCACCGTTTTCCAGCAGTAATTCAACGATATCGTAATAATTTTTAGATGCAGCCCACATCAAAGGAGTCTGCCCCAAGAAACTCTCGGCCTGGTTTACGTCGGCACCATACTGGATCAGAGTGCGAACAACCTCGACATCACCAGTGTATACCGCAGTCATGAGAGGTGTTTCACCACTACGCTGTGTTGCTGCAATATCAGCACCATGATCCACCAGCAATGCCACCGCTTCTGAACTGGCATTCAGGGCGGCATTATAGAGAGCAGATATACCATAACGGTTATAGGTATTTACGTTTGCTCCTGCATCAAGCAGGCGCTGTATCATGCCAAGATTATCGTGATAGGTCGTCCAGATAAGGGCTGTTGAACCATCATTAAGCGGCTTATTTACATCTTCGCCCTGCTCAAGAAAACTCTGAACCTGGTCCCAGTTAGCATCTCGGGCAGCTGATGCAATATTTTCCGAGGCAAGAACTGATCCAGTCATGATTATTGATAAAACAAACATGAAAAGCTGGCGAACTATATTCACAAACTTATTCCTCATAATGTCGGCCTATGCTGCCATGTATTAAACGTCAGCAAGGTAACCAGTACTGTCACCAACTTTTTCGGTAGGAATGCCAGCCTTGTTAAGGATAGTAACCAGCAGATTTGACATAGTTTCACCAGTGTGCGAAACGTGCATGTTTCCTTCCAGCGTGCCAGCTCCATGGCCAGCCAGCAGTGCCGGTATATTCACGTGGTCATGCAGATTACTGTTACCCATGGAACTGCCATAAAGAATGGTTGAATTATCCAGGAGTGAACCATCAACATCCTGGGTGTTATGCAGTTTTTCCAGGAAATGAGTAAAAAGCATCACATGATGGGCATTCAGGATAGCGAGTTTATCCAGATTTTCCTGATTATTCTGATGATGAGAAAGACTGTGATGTGGATCAGGAATACCAATATGCGGATAGGTTCGTTCACTCACTTCCCGCACCATGAGGAATGAGGCTACACGAGTCAGGTCAGCTTCCCAGGCAAGTGCTATCAGATCAAACATCATTTGTGTATGTTCTTCAAATGTTGCTGGAATACCTATCGGCGCTTCAGGAACCGTCTCCAATTGGTCCCGTGATTCAGCAATCTGAATACGGCGCTCAACCTCACGAATATTCTCAAGATAGGAGTCCATTCGGTTGCGGTCAGCAGCACCAAGTGCGCGCTGTAGCTGATTTACATCCCCCAAAATCTCATCCAGAATACTTCTATCAGCAGCCAAGCGCCGGGCTCTCGCTTCAGGCGTGCTTTCCCGACCTAGCATATATTCAAACACAGTCCTTGGGTTGAGCTCCATGGGTAATGGTGTCGTCGCATCACGCCAGGAGATGGTATTCATGTAGGTACAGCTATAACCTGCATCACAGGTCCCAATGAGACCTGTCATATCTTCTGTTCCCATTTCAATTGATGGAAACTGGGTGTCCTGCCCCAGATTATCCGCAATAATCTGATCGATTGTCTTGGCAGCACGAACATCTTTACCATCAGTAGCTTTTGGATGCGCACCTGTCAACCAGACTGGTTGAGACAGCGCATGAGGTGCAGGGGCATCTGCAGCAGGATGATTCATCCCTGACACTACAGTCAGGTAATCCCGGAATCTTTCCGCTGGTTTAAGCGCCTGGGAAAATTCAAAATCCTTACCCAGTGTGGGTGGCACCCAGGTTGCAGCAGGTGCACCATGAGCCAGATAAATAAAGGCGTGGCGATGCTTTTTCAGCTCGTTGGCAAACGCCTGTGGCGCCATCGCTGGAATCATTGCATCTAATACAGGTAGTGAAACCGCTGCTCCAAGCCCTCTAAGAACAGTACGACGAGCTAGTTGTTTTTTTGTTATAAAGCTCATTTTTATCTCCCTTAAGATTCACTCTTAGTTTTCGGTCGATACTACGTTTTGTATGTAAGCATGTACAAAATTTAACCAAATATCAATCAATTTTCATTCATACTCAATGTTGCTGAATTTTCTTCATCACGATTCATCTGAAAAGCAATGCTATTGGCAATTCCCTCTACTAATGAGGAAAAAGTGTAATTGTCTTCAGCTGATTCTTGCAGAATCCTGCGCATTGTTGGGTGGTCGTAATATTCAATGGGCCGGCCTAGTGCATATATATACATTTTCTCTAGCATGGTTGATACAAATATCTCAGGGTTTGCCATCAAAGCGGCCCGCAGGTCCTGGGGCCCGGAAACAGGTGTTCCATCCGAAAGCTCACCACTGGCGTCGATTGGGCGACCCGTTATACCCAGCTCTCTCCATCGACCCAGGGCATCAAAGTTTTCCAAAGCCAGTCCCAAAGGATCCATCACATTGTGACAGCTGGCACAGACCGGATCAGCTCTGTGCTGTTCCATCTGCTGTCGAATAGACAAAGGAACCCCACCATCTGATGTGGCCTGTAGGTCTGGCACATTGGGTGGTGGGACTGGTGGTGGAGTGCCCATCATGTTCTCCAGGATAAATTTACCGCGCAGGACCGGCGAAGTCCTGTGAGCATGTGAGGTAACCGTCAAAATGCTGCCATGACCCAGCAATCCACGTCTTTCTTCAGGCACCTCCACACGACGGAAACGTTCACCTCTGATGCCTCTATATCCATAATGCAGCGCTAGGCGTTCGTTAATAAAACTATAATCTGCATTTAGCAGGTCAAGCACACTGCGATCTTCGCGAACAATACTGTCAAAAAACATCTGTGTCTCTGTGAGCATTGCCTGCCTGAGATTATCGTCCCAGTCAGGAAATTTCTGAGGATCAGGATCAGTAGTAGACAGGTTACGCAGGTACAACCACTGTCCAGCAAAATTTTCCGACAGGGCAAAGGACTTTTCATCCTGCAACATACGCTCGATTTGCTGGTTTAGTACTTCCGTCTCTGACAAACGCCCATTGATGGCAGTTTCCATTAACTCTTCATCCGGAATACTACTCCAGATAAAAAAGGATAATCGTGATGCCAGCTCAATATCTGATATGAAATAATCATCTCCGGGAACAACAGATGCCGGGGTTTCTTCAAAGCGGAAGATAAATTTGGGGTTTGACAGGATATATCGCAAGGCATAGTCAATACCCTGATCAAAACTGCCTTCCCGGTTACCCTCAGCAAACAGGCGCATCACCGGGTTGAGGTCTTCTTCACTGATTGGTCTGCGATAAGCCTTTTGTGTCAATTCAGTCAAGATAATAAGTGCACACTCTTCTTCGCTCAATGTGGCGCTTGGCCGACAACTGAAAAGCTTCTGCCTGTAATCGGGATTGCCCGGTCCAACCGGGTTGTATGGCCCGGTTATCGTCAAACGATCAAGATGGGGTGGGCCAGTCGGGTCGAGCGGCTGTATGACAGTAGCTGGCTTGATGAAAGGACTCAGGTTTTCCGTATTCAGGGCACTGTTTTCATCGACAAAAGCAATTGCGATTTCATGGCGACCTGCCGTCACTGGCAAGGTGACCTGCATTTTTTCCTCAACGGCGACGCGTTGCGCCCCTCTTCCCAAACTGAAGTCTTCAACTCCACCAAAATTAATACTGTGGACCAATTCATCATCAATCCATATATCAGCCTGCTGCTCAAATTCGACACCTTTTATCTGGTCAACGGTGGTCATCATCAGTCTGATATCAAAATGGTAGTCGCCATCCAGCGGAAAATTGTGCTCAATTAACAAACCACCGCGTGTGCCGAGTGGAAGTCCAGGTAAGTGGACATCCTGTGACAGATCCGGTGCTGCGCTGTATGATTCTGCAAGTAGCGGAATTTCAGGACTGCCCACCAGCAGTCTGCTGATTCGGGTGGCCGCGGTGAGGTACTGTTCTAGCAAGAGAGGGTTTATTCCAAGGGCTATATTGTCAAACCCGATAGTGCTGTCATCAGGCGGTAGCATCGAACGAACATTAAC
The DNA here is from genome assembly GCA_038148755.1 of Gammaproteobacteria bacterium. Taxonomy (GTDB): domain Bacteria; phylum Pseudomonadota; class Gammaproteobacteria; order Pseudomonadales; family Pseudohongiellaceae; genus UBA5109. The sequence continues at coordinate 4,578 of JAYQWA010000005.1, read as the reverse complement.
TTTAATACCCAGTAAATCACGAACAGCATTGCCATACTCGATACGGTTCATACGCCTCAACCCGGCATTACCAGGATTTGCTTCAGCAGAGTCCAGATCTGCGACTAAACTATCAAGGAAGGCATCAAGGGCTTCAGGGTCTGGTCGTTCTTCACCTCTTGGTGGCATCTGACCCGTTTCAAGCTTCCGAATGACTTTTTCCCAACGCTCCGCGTCATCGTGCACATTGGCGATATCCATTTCCCAAAAATCCAGAGTGCCAGTGTAGTCCATGGAATTATGACACTGCGTGCAATACTCGAAAATAAAAGCATCTCGTTGGGCAAGCACAGCATCGGTCTGAGCATTGGCGTAAACTGCTGCTGTTGACAACATGGCCACGGCAATTAACCTGATAAGACTGAACTGTCTGGAAGCTAATCGTTTTATCACAAGCTATTACCCCTCTTGAAACCCTTAATTAATCTACTTTTAATTATGCCTAGACTGCGAATTTACAGGACTTAATAGTAACAGTGCCACTCCTAATATATATACTCACCTGTATCGTGTCAGGATTCTGGTAACCAATTACTTCCATCTGCCGTATTCATTACCCCGTTCACAGAGTGAATGCGGTCATAATTACCGCCAAAACCACCATCGCGCAAAGGGTTAATGGTAATAACAATTTCATTGCCCACTGCAAGTGTCTCTCTGATGACGCCGCGCGCTCTCATATTGACGATGGTTGACATTTCGATATCCCATCTCTCCATTTGCCCTGACTCATTTTCGACCTCAAGCAGCATCCTGATATGTGGATTCGCATAACGCAGCCCAACCACTTTGCCATTTAGAGTGATTTCGGCATCTGCATCAAACATGGAATGGGAATGATGGGCAAAAAGGCTATTCGTTCCCAAACACAAGATACTCATTAGAAAGAGCATGAATGTTCTCGACATTTTTTTTCTTATCATTATCGACTCCCACATTCTGCCAGTTACACTGACACGTCAATTTATTCGATATTAATGAAATTTTCAGCAGCAGGCAGCAGGCCCTGCTCCTTTGCAGCTTCTGCCCTTTCAAAATTGCTCACCCAGGGTCTGGTATCAAACAGGTCATGGTAATCGGGATTTCCCGGCGAGCGCTCATTGATCAATCCGAATTCATCATGATAGGTGTTATTGGTTGATACACAGTCATTTACCGAAGGTGGTTGCTGCATCCAGTTTTCAATTTCATCGTCTGCCATGCTGAAAACAGCTACATCGTGCCAGGGGTAGGCAAAAGCCAGTGGATCGTAAAATGTAATATCCACCAGCAACTGGTTGCCAACTTTTTTCCAGCGTTCAATATACTGGAGGGCATCACTGTATTCCGGCAAGCCATGCCCGCCAAACCACCCTTTGACATTTTTTGACCAGATGATGAGCTCATCACCATCCCAGATACCCTGTGACTCACCGTACCACTGAGTTAATGCCCAGTCTTCAGGAAGAAAGCCACGTCCATCGGTATAGATATACCTAACTTCCGGTAAGGGCTGATCCTTGATGAAAAATGTCAGTTCTGGCCCTGTCTGAATGAAGCGGTTCCGCCAGCCATCCCGAAACAGACCGTTAGGCAGACAGGTATCAGCTGGCCACCAGGCGCGACCTTCTATTTCAGCCTGAACGGCCTGAATAAAATATGCTTTGTACTCAGTAGAAACGGCTTCATAAATATCACTTAACTGCGCACCACCACCCATAACGCCTGGTGTTGACCGTTCGCCCAACCAGTCACCTGACCAATCTGGCACACTGGAGCGGGTATGCTGGACACCGCCCCCTGCTGCATCTACCCAGGCCTGCCAGTGCTCTTCTGCCGAAACATAGGGATAGGGCGAGCGCACAATATATGAATTACCACTGCCACCCTGAATGTTTCCCCAGAATTCCGCAAAACTAACACCGGCTGCTGACGCATCCTTCCACTGCCCTTGCCAGGTTCTACGCCAGAGTTGAGCGCCACTCAAATTATGAAAGGGGTCAGCAGGATCAGCAACCGCTTCAATCCGAAACCGATTCTGCCAGTCTGATGCTGATATAAGGCCGGCAAAAGGATCTAAGGGGTTTATAGCCGATTGCGAAAACACAAGCGAACTTTGCAGTAGAGCTACCAATAGCAAGGTTAGGGGTTGATAAATTCTTAACGCAGTACTTGTCATTTCATGAAACTCTAATTGTTAAATCTGTACCTTTCAGTCAGATATTGAATAGCACCCCGCTCTTCCCGAGATTTCTGTGTGTATTTTAATATTTCGTAATTTCAATACACACCATTAAAAATAATCCTCATATTGCTTTTCCCTACATGAGGTCGAGTCCCCTACTCCAGTAATTCTCGTGCGCCACAGCCCCCCATATACAAGGCAGAAATATAAAAGACACGATCAGAATTAGGCTCAAGGACAGGCATATATATGGCTTCATAATATACGGTTAATTAGATCGATAATGCAGTTTAACCCTGTTAAATGCAAGATAAATCCAGATGCTTTTTCTGAATATATATGAATTAAAACACGGGCCTATCGAGCTTGGACTTAACTTAATATTTGAATGCTGGTTTTAGTGGACGCTGATCGGCAGCCTGTTTATGCTTGCAAAGACTAAAAACTCAAGTTCCGATAAGGAGTTGACTTCGCCATGAAACGCCGTCAGTTTATTCAAGCACCTCTAACCGGCGCCGCCATTGCGCCCATGATCTGGACCAGAGCCCGGGCCCAGGCCGATGGACTGGGTAGCATTGTCGAAACCACCAGTGGCCGAATTCAAGGCTATCTCAATGATTCAGTAGAAGTTTTCAGAGGAGTTCCCTACGGGGAGCCGACCTACGGCGCTAACCGCTTCATGCCTCCACAGGAAAAGCAGCCATGGACCGGGGTGCGCCTGACAACCGTGCATGGAACGCGCTCTCCACAACCCTATCGTCCGATGATTCCTGAAATTGGCGATGCCCTGACTGGGACCGGCGCCATGGGAGAAGACAACCTCAAGCTCAATGTCTGGACTTCAAACGCCAGACCCGGGGTCAACAAGCCGGTCTATATCTGGTTTCATGGTGGTGGCTTCAGAACCGGTTCCGGTAACTCGCCCTTTTTCGATGGTGAACAGCTAGCCCGCTACCATGACATGGTTGTGGTAACAGTAACACACCGACTGAATGCACTGGGCTTCATGTATCTGAGTGATGCACCTGATTCCCGTTATCGCGAATCGTCCAACATGGGCATGCAGGATATTCTGCTGGCACTGCAGTGGGTCAATCGGAATATCGAAAACTTCGGCGGTAACCCAAATAATGTCACCATTGGCGGGCAGTCTGGAGGTGGCGGTAAGACCAGCATTTTACAGGGCATGCCAGAAGCCCAAGGACTATTCCACAAAGCTGTGGTGATGGCGACTATTATAGAAACGGCAGTTACCGCTCAAGAAGTGGAAGAAGCGGTACATAACCGGGACCTCCTGTTGGGGCGTCTGGGTCTCAACCTGAATAATCTCGAGCCTCTGCATGACATGCCCTTTGAAACCATCATTCGCGCTCTTGCAAGACAGCCTGGTCCTAATAATCCTGATAATCGCGATCTAGGGCTGAGTTTTGTCCCGGTCAAGGATGATCAGGTATTGCATTATCACCCTTTCTCACCGCAGGCCACACCTATCAGTAGCGAGATACCCTTGATTCTGGGCTCTAATGCAACCGAAGGGGTTCCCTATGGCAATCCGGCTGATCCATTCTGGAACTCTGAACCTGGCAACATGACGGAATTGACAACCCAAATCATGCAGAGTCATCGCATTACTCAAGGGGAAGCACGGGATTTGATCGGGCTGTACCGTCGCAGTCGTCCCCATGCCTCCTATGGCGATCTTTCTCTCTATATGCAGGCAGACATTCGAGCCACCAGCCGTTCTTCCGAGATAATCGCTGAAGCCAAACTGCGCCAAGGCACAGCACCCGTGTACTTTTATTATTTTGACTGGAATTCGCCAGTCCGTCAGGGCAAGCTGCGCTCCATGCACTGCATGGAAGTTCCGTTTTTCTTCGATAACATCGACAACACGGCATTTATGACTGGCCGGGGTCGCTCACAATACAAGCTGGCCTGGGACATGGCCGAAGCCTGGTCGGCCTATACCCACACAGGCAACCCAAGTCATGCAGGCATCGGGCAATGGACCGAATATACCCTGCCTAATCGTGCCACCATGATGTTCGGTGACAATCCCAGAATGGTGAATGACCCCTACAGTGATGAACGCATCGCCACAGAAGAGATTGTGGCAAGCTGGGATGAGGGCTGAGATCGGATTGATTATCATGCGGACTCTCAGTAGCTCACGATTATAGCTTCGTTAGCTAGCGTGCACCCTCTGATATGCTGGTGCTGGTTGGAGCTCCGGTCACGTCAAATCTAACTGACATCGAAAGCGCTGAACTTTTCTCTCTTGAATCAAACAACTCTGAATTATATGAAATCATGAAATGGGGGCCGACGGGGATTGAATCTTTCTCTGTAACGGCTGAATAATATGGGTTAAGGTT
>JAYQWA010000004.1:0-132331 GCA_038148755.1 Gammaproteobacteria bacterium | reverse complement strand
TGTGCTGACCGCTTAACGAGACAGAAGGAAACAAGTCTTTTTCGAGGATACGTAGCGTCCTTACCTGATAGCTATCGGATTTTTCCTTCATCTTCTGGCTGAACCATTCCCCAGCTACTGCTTCAAAACTATCTGTGGCTGCAAGGTGCTGTGTCAGCTTTTGGACACGCTTACTTTCTGAAGGGTCGAAACCTGAGGAGAGCTGTTCTCTGGCACTCTGATGAGGTGCTCTTGGATCGGCCAAACTGACATCTGGATAAACACCCAGCGCAAGGGTCTTACGTTTATCAGTGAAGCGATAGTCAAATCGCCAGTATTTGCCGCCCTGGGGATGAACATAGAGATAAAGTCAGGCCCCATCGGCAAGCTTCTGAGCTTTGGTGTAAGGTTTTACTTGCTTAACTGCAGTGGCAGTTAACTTGTGTCTTATAGCAGACTCCATCAATGACGGTATATGGCTAAAAATGATATTTTAAACTGTCAGATATACCGTCAAAATGACGCTATATAGGTAAACTTCTAAAGACCACTATAGACCAGATTTTAATTAAAACACTATATAAATAGGGTATTTTTGACTAATAGGGAAATTAGAGGAAAAGAGTTTGGCAGCTACCTACGGGTTAGCCTGAATAATTAACTTATCTTATTGTTTTAAAATAATATTTTTATTTTTAAATTTATATACCGCCATTTATACCGTAATATAATTTCATTAATCACACCTTCAAAGTTCGTATCATTTTCTCTCCGATAGCCTCATCAGAGTAGATATATCTGAGATGATAAATGGAAGCTTAAGGCTAAAATCGATAAGTAATTTATAAATTATTAATCTAGTTACGAACTTTTAACGTACATTGAACGTCTGATTTAGTGTTTTAGGTAAAAAAATGACAGCGTCCAAGCACCAATGAAAAAGCTTTTCATATCAGTGGGGATATCCCTGATAGTAATATCTGTTATATCCTGCCTCTTGATATTTGCTGGTTTTTTGGAAATTGATAACTTTGAAATACTAGGACATTCAGGTATTAGAAGCATTGCTGCCATTGCGGTAATGGGTTGTTTACTTGCCGCCATAGGCTATCACGATTGATTTAGGAGACTTAGGTGTTTAAAAAATCAGATATTTTTATTTTAGTAGCTGTAACTATTTCATTTTTTGTGTCGGCTTATCTATGGTTCTCTGGTCAGTATGATGAAGGATTATTCACTGCAGTATGGGTGCCATCAATTTTATGTTTCGGTATTTACTTCAAACTAATGTCAATGTCCGGGGGTAAAAAATGAGTAATCCAACTATTCTTTATGTTGCGGTAGTAGTATTTACACTCATGTTTATAGGGCTATACCTAACTGTTAAAGAATTTAAAAAATTTGATGATGATTAGAGCACTTCAAAATTTATAAATAATAAGCTTGATTGAAATTAATAAATCCTGAATTTTATCTTGAAAAATTATGCTTACTTCGAGTAATGATAATATATAGCACCAAATAAATTTTAATGTTTTTGTAAATAATGAAAATAAAGTTATTAATTAGCATTATTTCAATAGTAATCCTTTCAAAGAGCGCATTATTTCAGAGTAATCTAAGATATATATTAGAAGAAAATTTATACCTAAGTTGTTCTGACATAAATTCTAATTCTCAAACTATAATTTATTTATCTGATACTGTTTACGGCGATGACAATAGTTATGGTTACGCATATGAGTTGACATTAAATAACCCGTCGATCTTAGATGATTCATCTATAGAAACTTTAACTGAAACAACAAATACGACAAGATTTGATTATGCTATAGATGATGTTAGTGCCAGACCATTTCGGTCTTAAGTTTATCAGTGAAGCGATAGTCAAATCGCCAGTATTTGCCGCCCTGGGGATGAACATAGAGATAAAGTCAGGCCCCATCGGCAAGCTTCTGAGCTTTGGTGTAAGGTTTTACTTGCTTAACTGCAGTGGCAGTTAACTTGTGTCTTATAGCAGACTCCATCAATGACGGTATATGGCTAAAAATGATATTTTAAACTGTCAGATATACCGTCAAAATGACGCTATATAGGTAAACTTCTAAAGACCACTATAGACCAGATTTTAATTAAAACACTATATAAATAGGGTATTTTTGACTAATAGGGAAATTAGAGGAAAAGAGTTTGGTAGCTACGGGTGGACTTGAACCACCGACCCCAGCATTATGAATGCTGTGCTCTAACCAGCTGAGCTACGTAGCCAAAACTCGAATCAGAAGGGTGCGCATTCTGGCTATTTGACGGTTTTTTGTCAAGCTTAGACATTAAATCTGAAGTGCACAACATCGCCATCCTGCACAATATATTCCTTGCCTTCCAGGCGCCACTTGCCGGCATCCTTGGCACCCAGTTCGCCTTTGTATTGAATAAAGTCGTCATAGGCAATGACTTCAGCGCGGATAAAACCTTTCTCAAAATCCGTATGAATCACGGCGGCGGCTTTCGGTGCCGTGGCGCCGACTTTAACTGTCCAGGCACGGACTTCTTTCACGCCCGCCGTGAAATAAGTTTGCAGACCGAGTAGCTTATAACCGGCCCTGATTACGCGGTCGAGTCCGGGTTCTTCCATACCCAGGTCGGTCAGGAACTCCATCTTTTCATCATCTTCCAGCTCGGCGATTTCGGCTTCGAGTTTGTTGCAGACGACAACGACTTCGGCACCTTCACTGGCGGCAATTTCTCTGACCAGATCCAGATGAGGATTATTCTCGAAACCTTCTTCATCGACATTGGCGATATAAAGGGTTGGTTTGATGGTAAGCAGGTGCAGATTATAGATATCAGCCAGTTCATCCTTGTTGAGATTCAGGCTGCGCACGGGTTTGGTTTCGTTCAGATGTGCATGGACCTTTTCCAGCAGACCTTTGAGTTTAATTAAATCCTTGTCTCCGCTTTTGGCATTCTTGCTGGTTTTTTCCAGTGCTTTTTCAACGGATTCCAGATCAGCAAGAGCCAGTTCGGTGTTAATGGTTTCAATGTCATCTTTAGGGCTGATGGTGTTTGCCACGTGCACAACATTGGAGTCTTCAAAGCAGCGCACGACATGGGCAATAGCGTCACATTCACGGATATTGGCAAGAAACTTGTTACCCAGGCCTTCGCCTTTAGAGGCACCGGCAACCAGTCCGGCAATATCAACAAACTCCATGGTGGTAGCAATGGTTTTTTCCGGCTTAACAATGTCAGTCAGGGCATCAAGACGTGGATCAGGAATCGCGACGATACCTGAGTTTGGTTCAATGGTACAAAAAGGAAAATTTTCTGCCGCAATGCCTGCCTTGGTCAGTGCATTGAACAAGGTTGATTTACCGACATTGGGCAAGCCAACGATGCCAGATTTAATTCCCATCTTCTGCTTCCTTCTTGTTACTGTCTTGCGGTTGCGTGTGCAGTTTTAGCATGGCTTCCTGAAACTCACCTTTAACCAGCAGGGGTAAAATGACGATGGATTTATCAATATCAGCCTGAATCTGATCAGCATCCGCTTTTGATGGTTCGCTCAACACATAGTTACTGACTTTGCTGGCTTCCCCGGGATGTCCGATGCCAATTCTCAGGCGATTAAAATCTTGGCTGCCTAGCGCTTTAATAATATCCCGTAGCCCGTTATGCCCACCATGGCCGCCCCCTTTTTTTAAACGGGTAGTGCCAACAGGCAGATCAAGTTCATCATAAGCAACCAGGATGTCCAAAGGTTCAATTTTGAAATAACTGGCTATGGCTGCAACAGCCTGGCCACTGTTATTCATATAAGTTGAGGGGAAAAGCAGGCGAATATCCTCGCCGTTTATGTCAATCCTGCCACTTAAACCAAAAAATTTATTTTCAGCTTTCAGTTCACCCTGATAATCATCACACAGGGTTTCCAGAAACATGGCCCCGGCATTATGGCGGGTAAAGCGATATTGTTGGCCCGGGTTGCCCAGGCCAACAATTAACTTGATTCCACTCATGTGATATCAGGATTAAAAGAGCCGTTTACTCGTCGGCTTTATCGCCGTCGTCGGCATCAGAAGCACTAGAGTCATCGCTTTCGGCTTCTGCTCCAGCCCCTTCATCTGACTCCGTCTGTTCAACTTCAGCTCTTGGCAGAACACAAGCAGCAACTACCTGGTTATGATCTTCACCATGACTTAACTCGACACTGGACACACCTTCAGGTAATGCCAGGTCTGAAATATGAATAGACTCGCCAACTTTCAGCTCTGCCATGAAGACTTCAATGTACTCAGGCAGATTGCCAGGTAAACAGGAAACTTCCAGCTCATTGATCATATGGTCAATAATACCGCCTTCCTGTTTCACGCCAATACACTTGTCTTCATTGACGAAATGTAATGGGACTCTGACTGTAATGGCCTGATCCGCACTGACACGTAAAAAGTCTGCGTGCATGATCCTGGGTTTGGCAGGGTGACGTTGCAGATCCCTGATGATGACACTTTCATCTTTATCACCAACCTTGACGGTAATAATGTGTGAAAAGAAAGCTTGGTTTTCAATCGCCTTCATGATGTCTTTATGGGGAATGGTAACCGCAGTCGGCTCTTCACCGGCACCATAGATAATGGCGGGAATTTTCCCGTCTATACGACGCAGGCGGCGGCTCGCACCTTTCCCTACGTCTGCCCGAGGACTGGCCTCGAGGATAAAATCATTCTTGGACATAATAGTCTCCTAAATTTAACTTTCTGCTACTTGCGACCAGATAACAGAAAGGGTTTATTTACCGTTAATAGACCGTTAGTGAATCTGATCAATTGTGATCAAACATGGCACTAACGGATTCTTCATTGCTGACCCGTCGAATTGACTCACCCAGAAATTTGGCGAGAGACAGCTGACGGATTTTGTTGCAATTCTTTGCTTCTTCTTTCAATGGAATGGTGTCGGTAACGACCAGGGTATCCAGAGAAGAGTTTTTAATATTGTCTATGGCGCTTCCTGAAAGTACCGGATGGGTAGCATAGGAAACGACTTTCTTGGCACCTTGTTCTTTAAGCGCATCTGCGGCTTTACATAAAGTGCCGGCAGTATCGACCATGTCGTCGACAATCAGACAGGTACGGTCAGCGACATCACCGATCAGATGCATGACCTGCGATTCATTTGCTTTAGGCCGACGTTTATCAATAATGGCCAGATCAACGTCAAGTTGTTTAGCAAAAGCTCTGGCCCTAACTACACCACCGATATCAGGGGACACAACGACCAGATCCTTATAATTCTGATGTTTGACATCTTCGACCAGAATAGGGGAGCCATAGACGTTATCAACAGGAATACTGAAGAATCCCTGTATCTGTTCAGCATGCAAATCTACGGTCAATAATCTGTCAACACCGGCGGCACCTATCATATCTGCAACAACTTTTGCGCTGATGGGAACACGCGCAGAACGTACCCGGCGATCCTGGCGTGCATAACCAAAATAAGGTACCACCGCCGTTATGCGATCAGCTGATGAACGATGCAAGGCATCCGCCATCAGTAATAATTCCATCAGGTTGTCATTGGTGGGATTGCAGGTTGGCTGAATGATAAACACATCCTGTCCGCGGACGTTTTCATTCAGTTCAACGCTGGTTTCACCATCACTGAACTGCAGTACGTCAGCGCGGCCCAGAGGCACGCCTAACCATTTTGCGACATTTTCGGCGAGTTGCAGATTAGCGTTTCCACTAAATACCATTAAACTTTTTGGCATTTCCGGCACCTTATTCTTGTAACTTATGCTTGTAATGTAGCTTTTGTGAAAAAGTGACTAGCATTTTTATCAAATTAATTTTCATTGAACCTGCTATATATGGCTGGGGTGGGAGGATTCGAACCTCCGCATGCATGGATCAAAACCATGTGCCTTACCGCTTGGCTACACCCCAATCAATCATGACTCAATCAAATCCCAATGCTTGTAATACTGGAGACTTATTAATTCCTTTAGCTATAAAGCCTGTTAATTCTGTCGGTAAATCAGCCAAAACCTGTTCTGCTGCTGCTCTGCTACTGAAGCCAGCAAAGATGCTTGATCCAGTGCCAGTCATCCGGGCTGGTGCATAGTCATTCAGCCAGTTCAGCGCTGCACCAATTTCGGGGTAAAGCTTTACAGCAACTGCTTGGCAATCATTTCTGCAGTCTGTGAAATCACCCGAAAATGGAAAGGCGGGTATTGTGATGGCCGAGCTGTTCCTTGTCAATTGCTGGTGGCAAAAAATTTCCGCCGTAGAGACCCGGCAATCAGGCGTAATAACCAGATACCAGCGTTCGGGTAAGGTCACTGCTTTAAGCTTTTCGCCAATACCTTCAGCCCAGGCGGAGTGGCCTCTGATAAAGACTGGCACATCGGCACCTAGTGTCAGACCCAGCTCAGCCAGTTCATTAATATCCAAGCCACAGTTCCAGAGTTCATTAAGAGCCAGCAGGGTGGTAGCTGCATCTGAACTGCCACCACCAAGACCGGCTCCCAAAGGTAATACTTTGGTCAGTTTGATATTGGCGCCAGCGCTTACCTGTGACGCTTGCTGTAACAAGGTGGCAGCTTTAACGACGAGGTTTTCAGCGAGCAGGACTGTTGTGAGATTTGATTCAAAGTTGAGCGTTGTTGAATTGAGTAACTCAAATTCTAAGTTGTCACCATAATCAAGCAGCTGAAAGCAGGTTTGCAGGTTGTGATAACCATCATCCCGGCGTCCGGTGATATGCAAGAACAGGTTGAGTTTAGCTGGGGCTGGCAGACTGAGCATAGTAGGCATAGTGAGTACAGATGGATCAATAGTTTCCGGTTTGTATTTGCCAGGACTGGATAATAAAGGTCAGACGATAGTCAGGATGTTCCATGCGTATACGGCCGGGCAGGCTTAGGCCGTTGTAATCCTGATAACGGTCATAGTCGAGTTGCCAGGTATTGCCCTGAGCATCTTCCTGACGCAGACGAGCCAGCAATTGACTGTCGTTAAATTCCAGGGCTGCTGGTCTGTCGGGTGCAGGGATGCCCCTGATCCAGTACAGTAAAGCCTCGGCCGGAAATTCGTAACCCAAGTAATCTCGGCTTAATTCACTCAGATTATTTACTACGACAGGCGCTTCGTTGCCCTGTTGCAATTGAATAGAGTGTCGATTGCCGGTGATCATGCTTGCACCAATTCCCAAAGCGCCACTTAAATTGATTTCAAAGTCCTGTTGTGCCTGTTGCCAGTTGATGGAGACAGTATCGGAATTGTTTACCTGTCTGATATTGAGTCGGCCCTGGAGTGTCCAGTCATCGATATTAGCTGCCAGAGCCTGGTGAGCTTCCCAGTTTCTGTCAATCAGGGGGAAGTTTGTTGCACAGGAGGCCAGTAACAGGCCGATGATGAAAATATAGGTCGTTCGGGCTGACCTAAGTTGAAGCATAATAAAGGTTAGCTGTCTGATTCAGCGTCAAGCCGCTGCATGGTGGTAAGAATAAATTCACTTTCGGGCTGTGTTTCCAAAGCACCTTGCCAGATTTCGCGTGCAGCTTCACGGTTACCCATTACCCACAGGACTTCACCCAGATGCGCAGCCACTTCATGATCCGGGAAAAGCTCAAAGGCTCGCTCCAGATTCATTTTAGCTTCTTCATACATGCCCAGTTTAAACTGCACCCAGCCCAGACTGTCGATGATGGCTGGATCATTCGGTGATAATTCGATGGCGCGGTCAATCAGTTCCTTGGCTTCACTGTAACGGGTAGTCTTATCCGCCAGATAGTAACCCAGTGTATTAAAAGCAGAAGGATTATTCGGGTTTAAACGCATGATAGTGCGTAGATCCAGTTCCAGCAGGGCAAAATCATCAAGTTCCTGAGAGACCAGGGTGCGCAGTTGCAGGAGCTGAGTGTCATTAGGGTAATTGTTGATAGCCCGGCTTAAAAAGGTAAAGGCTGAATAATATTCTTCTGCATCCAGCAGCAGGCTGCCTTCGAGAGCCAGCAGAGTGCTGTTTATTTCGGGCCTGCGCAGACGTACCTGACGCAAATGTTCACTGGCTTCTGCATAACGCTCCTGTGCAATCATCAGTTCCATATAATTACGTAAAGCAATCAGATAATTGTTGCCACCATTGACCCGCAGGTAATGTTCTATAGCCTGTTCAGGGTCATTTTCTTCGTCGCTGATCAGTGCTAGATAATAGTGTGCGTCATCCAGGCGTTCGCCATTGACAACCAGACGCTGGAAATAATTTCTGGCAGCACCGAGCTGGTTTGCTTCAATGGATATCAGGGCCAGGGAATACAACATTTCAAAATCCTGGGGGTCCTGCTCAACAATGGTCGCAAACTGCTCCATGGCATCTCGATAATTACCGTCTTCTACCAGTTTGCGCCCATAAGCAAAACGTAACTGTTTATTGTCCGGCTTATCATCGAGGCTGTTTTCCAGGCGACGGCGGGCCTGGCGGATTTCTCCCATTTCTTCAAGAATTTCCACTTCGGCGACCAGAATATCGACGGGATCATCATTCTCAAGTGCCAGTTGATGCAGGAGTTCATAGGCTTCCTGCAGTTGATTGTTCTGGCGATACAGTTGTGACATTGCCAGGCGCAAAGTGAAATGCTGCGGATGATTTGGCAGCAGCGCTTCAAATTCATTTATCAGGTCGATAAGTTTGGGTTGAAATTCAATATTATTGTCGGCTCTGTTGCTGATCAAACGGTAGTCAACCTCATAACCCAACTCATGCATATGTGCAAAAAGCGCCAGGGCTTCATTTAAACGGTTAACAGCGAGAAATTGATAGGCTGATGTTTTTAAGGCTTCTTCCGAATCGGGTTGTTTTGCCAGCCATAACTCATTTAATTCCAGTGAAGCTTCGCTGTCGCGAAGAAAAGTTGCAATCAGTGCCGCTCTGCGGATGATGCCAAGATCATTGGTTTCCCGGGCCAGAGCCAGATAATCATTTAATGCTGTCTGGTTATAGCCACGCTGTCCGGCCATCTCGGCTATAATGACGCGGGTGAGAATGTCTTCAGGAAAAGAACCGTAGACGATTTCTTCCTCTGGAGGGGGCAGCCTTGTGGGCTCAGACTCTGCTGTCTGGTTAATCGCAGCGCTATTCTCTGTTGCTGGAAGTGTCTCTCCGGCTTCAACAGGCGATTCGAGCTGCGTATTGGAACAGGCTGTAAAAAGCGTGACAAAACCCGTTGTCAGCAGCAGTTTTACAAGTGAGGCTTTAGTCATGGTGACAAGTATAGCCAGACTTATTAGGCAGTGACTACAGTATTGAGTAAAATAGCTGCTTTTATTATTTTCGGATTCTGACTCTGTTCTTACATGGCTACGCTACTGCTGGGAATTAATCACAATACGGCGAGTATAGCCATTCGGGAAAAGGTCGCTTTTGCCCCCGAGCTTATGCATGAGGCTTTGCAGCAGGCCTGTGCAAATGTTGGTTTGGGTGAGCTTGCTATTTTGTCTACCTGCAATCGTACTGAGCTTTATTGTGTGCCTGATCATTTGGCTGAAGATGAAGCTCAGAGAGAGGCTATAGAAGAAGCGGTACTTTCCTGGCTGGCTACTTATCATCAGCTTGATGTGGATGAATTGAGAGACAGTGTCTATGTCTGCTGGGATGAAGATGCAGTACGCCATGTCATGAAGGTGGCCAGTGGTCTCGATTCAATGGTTTTGGGTGAGCCCCAGATACTGGGCCAGATTAAATCCGCTTACGCTGTTGCTAAAGAGGCAGGCAGTGTTGATAGCAACCTGCACCGTGTTTTTGAAGATACCTTTACCGTTGCCAAAAAAGTGAGAACTGACACGGCGATTGGTGAAAACCCGGTATCCGTCGCTTTTGCAGCTGTGACTCTGGCGCAACGTATTTTTGCAGATATCACCAAGGCTTCTGTTTTGATGATAGGCGCAGGTCGTACTATTGAGCTGGTCGTAGAACATCTGAAACAGGCTAATGTTGCCAGAATAGTTGTCGCTAACAGAACATTGACGCATGCGCTGGAATTAAAAGAAAAATACGGCGTTGATCAAGTGCTTTTGTCGGATATCCCAGAGCAACTGCTGAATGCTGATATCGTCGTTTCATCAACGGCCAGCCAATTACCGATTCTGGGTAAAGGGGCTGTCGAGAAAGCCTTGAAAGTTCGCAAGCATCGACCAATCTTTATGGTGGATCTGGCAGTGCCCAGAGATATAGAACCTGAAGTTGGTTACTTGGCGGATGTCTATCTCTATAGCGTGGATGACCTTAAGGAAGTGATTGATAGTAATCTGCAAAGTCGGCAGACTGCGGCTGCCGAAGCTGAGCATATTATTGAAAAAGGTCTGTTAGACTTTCAGCAAAAACAACGCTCTTTGGATATCGTCTCCAGTTTGAAAGCGTATCGTGATAAAGCTGAATCGATACGTGATGTCGAACTGGAGAAAGCACTGAAATCTTTGGATAAAGGAGAAAGTGCTGAAAAGGTAGTGGCAAAGCTGGCGCGGCTATTAACCAATAAGCTCATTCATTCACCCAGTGTGCAAATGAAAAAAGCCAGTGCAGAGGGCCGCGATGAGCTGGTTAGCCTGGCCCAGGAATTATTTGAACTGGGTGATAACAATAAAGAAACTAAAAAGTAGCAATGCTGCGAATGTAAGGTTTGCATGAAAGAATCAATATTACAGAAACTGGACAATCTTAAAGACCGTTATGAAGAGCTGGAAGGTTTGCTGAGCGATGCTGAAGTTATTAGCGATCAGAATAAGTTCCGCATCTATTCCATGGAATACGCTGAGCTGGAACCGGTGGTGAAACATTTTCAAACCTTCTCACAGGTACAGTCCGATCTGGCAGAAGCCCAGGCCATGCAAAAGGACAGTGACCCTGATTTGCGCGAAATGGGTGATGAAGAAGCGGCACTGGCAGCAAGCAGGCTTGAAAGCCTGGAACTGGAATTGCAAAAACTTTTATTACCAAAAGATCCGAAAGATAATTGCAACGTGTTTCTGGAAATCCGTGCTGGTACCGGTGGTGATGAAGCGGCTATCTTTTCCGGTGATTTATTCCGTATGTATTCACGCTATGCCGAGTCGCAGGGCTGGAAGGTCGAAATCATCAGCGAACGCCCCGGTGAACACGGCGGTTATAAAGAAATTATCAGCCGGGTTGAAGGCAAAAATGTATATGCAAATCTGAAGTTTGAATCGGGCGCGCATCGAGTACAACGCGTACCTGAAACTGAAACGCAAGGTCGGGTACACACTTCTGCCTGTACAGTTGCCGTGATGCCTGAGGCAGAGAATGTTGAAGAAATTGAAATTAATAAAAATGATCTGCGGGTGGATACCTTTCGAGCCAGTGGTGCCGGTGGTCAGCATGTCAACAAAACCGATTCAGCCATACGTCTGACCCACATTCCCAGTGGTATTGTCGTGGAATGTCAGGATGAACGTTCCCAGCATAAAAATAAAGCCAAGGCTATGGCGCTGTTGCAGGCGAAACTGCAGGCTGCGGCTGAAGCTGAACAACAGCAAGAACAATCAGATGCCAGACGAAACCTGGTTGGCAGTGGCGACCGTTCGGAAAAAATACGTACCTATAATTATCCGGATGGGCGTATCACGGATCATCGCATCAAGCTGACTCTTTATAAACTGAATGATGTGATGGCAGGTGATTTAAATGATGTCATCCAGCCGCTGATTAATGAACATCAGGCTGATCAGCTGGCAGAGTTAGCCTCTTAAGTCTGCGTGCAATGGTTCGAGTGCAAATTCAGCAAGTCTTAAATAATGCCAGCGCACACTTATGCCAAAGTGATAGTTCCCGTCTGGATGCGGAGCTTTTATTAGCTCATGTTTTGGGTAAAAGACGTGAGTTTTTGGTGACCTGGCCTGAGACTGATTTATCTGAGGCAGAGCAGCAGATGTTTTCAAAGCTGCTTGAACAAAGAGCACAGGGTTATCCACTCGCCTATCTTGTCGGCAGCAAAGCTTTCTGGGATTTCGATCTGACAGTCAATTCAGATGTGCTTATTCCCCGACCTGAAACCGAATTGCTGGTTGAATTAGTGCTTGAATGCCTAGATACAGACAGACAGCTAGTGGCCGATTTGGGAACGGGTTCGGGGGCGATTGCACTGGCATTGGCCAAAGAACGAAAAAACTGGCAGCTGGTTGCCAGCGATAGCAGCGCAGCCGCATTACGCATTGCCAGATTGAATGCTGAAAATCTGGAGATAAACAATATTGAGTTCAGGCAGGGAAGCTGGCTGGATGCCTTGCAGGAAGATCAGACTAATGCTCGGTATGACGCAATTATTTCCAATCCTCCTTATATAGATGCAGCTGATGAGCACCTGTCTCAGGGTGATCTCAGATTTGAACCTGTACAGGCTCTGGTAGCAGGGCAACAGGGCTTGGCCGATTTAAAACAGATAATCATACAATCCCGTGATAAATTGAAAAATGGTGCGATACTCTTACTGGAGCACGGGTTCCAGCAGGGGGAGGCAGTCAGGCAATTATTTGCACAATCAGGTTACAATGAGATTCAGACTCATAAAGATCTGGCAGGTCTTGAACGGGCAACGCTGGCGCGAAAATAATTATAAACAGTTTATGAGAAGGCTAATTTTATTCAGCTTAATATTCTTGGCTTTTTCCAGCTCTTTGCTGGAAGCACAGGATGTTGATTTTGCCAGCAATCAGCAACTGGCTGAGCAGGGTGATGCTGATGCCCAATATATACTTGCTTTGTTCTATGATAATGGCGTCAGTGTTGAAAGAAATCTCACACAGGCAGCTTATTGGTATGAACAGGCAGCTCAACAAGGACATATTGCCGCTCAGTTCAACCTTGCCCAGATGTATCGCCTTGGTGATGGTTTGTCTCTGGATACTGAACTAGCACTTTACTGGTTCATGCAGGCAGCTGAAGAAGGGAATGATCCGCAGGCTCAATACATATTGGGAGATATCTACCGTTATGGGGAAGGTGTTGAGCCTAATAATAATGAAGCTTTTCGTTGGTACATACTAGCCGCTGAACAAACGCATCCAGAAGCTGAATATATGACAGGTATATTAATTGCAGCGGGTATCGGCGCACCGGAAAATGATTTCATGGCTTTGCGCTGGTTACGTAAAGCAGCAAAACAGGGACATGCCAGAGCATTTTATGCACTAGGTGAGATGTATCAGAGAGGAGAGGGTATCGATGAGGATTTGGTACAGGCTTATGTCTGGTATAGCGCTGCTGCAGAACTACAACATAGCCAAGCAGCAGCTCGTCGCAATCTGCTGGCAGCGAACCTGGAGCCTGAGTTGCTGGTTATGGCACAGGACCAGGCTGCAAGTTGCATTGCATCTGAATTTCAACTCTGCGAATAAATGCCTATGGATGACAATCAACTTCTAAGGTATAGCCGACAGATTATGCTTCCTGCATTGGATATTGCTGGTCAGGAAAAGTTATTGGCAGCGAATGTGTTAATTGTTGGTGCTGGCGGGTTGGGTTGTCCGGCAGCCATGTATCTGGCTTGTTCCGGTGTTGGCCAGATTACAATTGCTGATGACGATAAAGTCGATTTGAGTAATTTACAGCGCCAGATTGCACACCACTCCAGCTCAATAGGACTTAGCAAGGTGGCTTCGCTTAAAGAAACTATGTTGCAACTGAATCCGGAAACAGCAGTGACAGCGCTTGCAGAACGCCTGCAAGGTGAAACTCTTGCTTTGGAAATCAGTAAGGCTGATGTTGTTGTCGACTGCAGTGATAATCTGCAAACCCGTCTGGAGATTAATAAGTACTGCAAGCAGTATAAAGTTCCCCTGGTTTCAGGAGCGGCTATCCGGATGGAAGCTCAGCTTAGTGTGTTTGATCATCGTTTGCCTGAGAGCCCCTGTTATCAGTGTCTCTATGATGCGGATAGTGAATTATCACTCAGTTGTTCGGATACTGGTGTGATTGCACCTCTGGTTGGCATTGTCGGTGCCATGCAGGCACTGGAGTGCATTAAACTGATCTGCCAGATTGGTGAGCTGGTCTGTGGACGACTGTTGATCCTGGATGCAGCGACAATGCAATGGCGTGAAATGAATCTGGCAATTAACAGTCACTGTTCTTTGTGCCATCCGGTATAGGCAGCGTAAGCTTTTTATTTTATTTTTTATGACACATGATTTATTGCTGATTCTGATACAGATGAGAAAATTATTATGAATAAAACCAATAACACTATTTTATTTACGCTTATATTTGGCAGCATGGTCGCTCTGACATCCTGCACTCAGGAGACAGACATTTCTCAGAGCAGTATTGAAACCAACACTGTTAATCTGGAAATAGTGGCTGACGAGATTTATACCAATGCCCGTATTTATACTGTCAATGAAGATGAACCCTGGGTTGAGGCCATGGCGATCAGGAATGGTGAAATTCTGGCCTTGGGCAGTGTTGAGGACATAGAAGTTCTGGCAGGGCCCAATACACTCACAACGGATCTTGCTGGCCGGATGGTCATGCCGGGGATACATGATACCCACGCTCATCCGGTCGATGCCGGTATTAATGAGCTCTACGAATGTAGCTTTCGCACAACAAATGTTGAGGAGGCTCTTGCAACAATTCAGGGCTGCGTAACAGAGGCTGAACCCGGTGAATGGATCACAGGTGGTCAATGGTTTGACAGTTATTTTGCTGAAGGTATCTTGCCGAAATCAATACTGGATGAAGCCGCACCTGAAAATCCAGTGTTTTTTATGGATTGGTCGGTTCATAACGCCTGGCTTAATAGTAGGGCATTGGATTTACTGGCCATAAGCGATGAAACACCCGACCCTAATGGTGGCGCAATAATTCGTGACTTAAATACTGGTGAAGCGACCGGGATATTGCTTGATAACGCCGCCTACAATTACAAGAAAGCGGTTGATGAATACACAACGGAAAATTATAAAGCGGCAATTAGCTGGGCTATCGATCAAATGGTACAAGTCGGCATTACTACTTATAAAGATGCCCTTACTATTGCCGACTCCCTTGCTGCCTATGTTGATTTGGATCAGCAAGATGAGCTTAAAGTGCGCGTAAAAACCAGCCTGGCATGGAAAAGCGCCTGGTCAGATTCACACGAAATTGAGTTGGCAGTTATTGCCAATCGTAGTGAGCATACCAGTGAATTCCTTGATACTGATTTTATAAAAATCATGCTGGATGGCATCCCGCCGACTTATACCTCTGCATTAATTGAACCGTATATGCCCAGTGAAGCATATGGTGATGATTATCGTGGCTATACCATGTTTGAAGCCGATGAACTAATCGAGGATGTAGTTTGGCTTGATGCGCAGGGCCTTACAGTCAAGATTCATGCTACCGGTGATGCTTCTGTTCGAATGGCATTAAATGCCTTTGCAGCAGCACGTGAAACTAATGGTGAAACAGGTCTCATTCATGAAGTATCTCATGCTGAAATGATTCACCCTGATGACCTGCTGCGCTTTAATGAACTCAATGTCGCACCTGAAATGGGGCCTAACCTATGGTATCCAGCAGCACTGGGTGACCTTCGGCCTCTGTTAGGTGAAGGCCGCCATTTATTCTGGCAGCCAAAGAGTCTTGGTGAATCGGGCGCTCTGGTCATTTATGGTTCAGACTGGCCAGTTGTGCCATCCGCAAACCCCTGGCCTGGCATAGAGGCTATGGTGACACGCATGGATCCTTCAGGGCAGGATCCAACTGTTGGATGGACAGAAGAAGCAGTAGATTTAGCTACTGCCATCAGGATTTTTACCATAAATGGTGCTATCGCCAATAAAGATGCCAATGTCAGCGGCAACCTGTTACCTGGCAAAAAAGCAGACTTTATTGTGCTGGACAGGAACATTTTTGAGGTGCCGATAACTGATGTTGGTGAGACCCAGGTATTATTGACGGTCGTAAATGGTGAGCATGTCTATAGCGCACTTTGAAATAGTGTGCGTAAATTTTACTTTAAAAATGTTTTCTATAGATTGCCGTAGTCTTTTAATTCAATTGAAAAAGGAATCTTGACTATGTATACCCATATCTGTGTTGAGAACTTGTTTTTGAGTTTTCTACACCGATTCAGGCTTTCGATACAGCTAAACCACTCCGTCTGTTAATCCTCGGATTGATTCATCACTCATTGGGATCATTCTATTGTCGTTTGGGTTTCATAATATGTTGTCTGAAAGGCTAATATTATTGGTAGACTCGGGATGGGATATAAAGGCATCAGATTTGCCCTGTCATCCAGTCAGTGAATTGCTATATACTCTCTATGCTTTAAAAAACGTAATAATTAAAAGAAGAAAAGATGATTATGTATACCCATATTTGTGTTGGTTCTAATGACCTTGATGAATCACAAAAATTTTATGATGCTGCTCTCACTCCCCTGGGTGTTCAAAGTGCTGGCAAAATTTCAGAAAATGCTTGTATGTATAGTTCAGATGCTGGCACTTTTCTGGTTCTGAAACCTGCTGATGGTAATGCTGCGACTCATGCCAATGGTGGCACCATTGGTTTTATGGCAGCTGATGCTGCAGCTGTAGATGCTTTTCATGCAGCAGGTCTTGCCAATGGTGGCACAGATGAAGGTGCTCCCGGGAAACGCCCACAGGCACCGGGCAACGCGTATGGTGCTTACCTGCGTGACCCTGTTGGAAATAAAATCTGTGCTTTTTGCCAATTACCTGAAGGGGAATAGGTCTATTATATAGATCTATAAAAATCCTTGAAGATTCTTAAAAGAGGAGGCATAAAAATGCTTCCTCTTTTTTTATGTAGAAAGGAAAGTTTTATCAGCTATGCTATGATGCCGCTTCAAATTAGTGTATGAATTGAAAATTCAACGGAAAAAATTTTTGTGAATGATGAAAGAAATAAGATAAGCGAAAAAGATCAAGAAGCTGTTCAGGTTTTAGGCGCTGAGCGAGAAGGTGAGCGGGAAGATGAGCGGGAAATAGAACAGAAAAATATCCAATCCAACACATTAGTGCATAACGAAAACCAGCCTCGTTTTACCGAATTTGATCTTCCACCTTCCTTGTTAAAAGCATTTGCAAAACTTGGTTTTGAGTTTTGCACACCGATTCAGGCGCAAAGTCTTAAGGTGACACTGGATGGTCATGATGTAACAGGGAAAGCACAAACAGGTACAGGCAAAACAGCTGCTTTTTTAACAACAATTATCAATGATCAGTTAAAAAACCCGATTGACGAAGAACGTTATGTCGCAGAACCGCGAGCCTTGATTATAGCGCCTACACGAGAGCTGGTTATGCAAATTGCCAAGGATGCTGAGGCCTTAACCAGGTATTGTGAATTAAATATTATTACTCTGGTCGGCGGTATTGATTATCAGAAGCAGCTCGACAAACTGGAAGCGGAAATTGTTGATATTGTTGTTGCAACACCGGGGCGCCTGATTGATTTTGTTGGTAGTAAAAAAATTGATTTAAGCTATATCGAAACTCTGGTTATTGATGAAGCAGACAGAATGCTGGATATGGGTTTTATACCTCAGGTGCGCCAAATAATTGCAGCCTGTCCGAAGAAGGAATTTCGTCAGACCTTGCTTTTCAGCGCAACATTCACAGATGATATAAGAGAACTTGCAGAACGCTGGGCGCTTGATCCGATTAGGATCGAAGTCGAGTCAGAATATGAAACCACTGAAAATGTTGATCAGAAAGTTTATCTGGTAACCACTGAGGAAAAATACAAATTACTGTATAACCTGATTCTACGTGATGGCAGTGAACGAGTAATTGTATTTACAAATCGGCGTGACCAGGCTCGGAAACTTGCAGACAATTTACATCGTAATGGTATAGAAACGGGTTTGTTAACAGGCGAGATTGCACAACAAAAAAGACTACGTACGCTGGAAAATTTTCGTAATGCCAATATACAGGTACTGGTGGCAACGGATGTTGCAGGTCGGGGGCTACATATTGAAGATATCAGTCATGTTGTGAATTTTACTTTGCCGATTGAGGCGGAAGATTATGTTCACCGTATTGGCCGAACCGGCAGAGCCGGAGCCGAAGGCACATCTATCTCTTTTGCCTGTGAAGATGATTCATTTCTGTTGCCTGATATCGAAGAAAAAATCGGTAAAAAGTTAAACTGTGAGCATCCTGAAGCTTCTTTACTGGTGGACCCTCCCGAATTTTTACGGCCTTCCAAATTTAAAGCGGATAAATCGCACGATAACCGAAAGGGTAAAAAGCACCACAAACGCCGTTAAACTTCAGCTCCTGCCTGTTTTAATATTTCTGCATACTCTTTGGAATTTCGGTGTTCAGAAACAATTTTCAGAATAGTTTCGCCATGATAGTTTTTTTCATTGATGTTGCGACCTTCTGCCACAAAAAAAGTGATAAAACGGCCAAAAGCTTCAACAACCATGCCACGATAGGCTTTACTCAGAATATGAAAGTCTGGTGCTTCATTAGCCGTGGTATCCAAGGTCAAAAAACCTTTGATACGCTCATCGCTCCACCATTCATCTCTTACAGCCGGCTGGGTTCTATCGGCGCCGGTTTTTTTCTCAGTTTTCATGTTAATTCTTGATTCCTTACTAGCTTTTACTAATTAGATAATTTTTCTTTCAGTATTTGGTTGACCTGGCCGGGGTTGGCTTTGCCTTTGGATTCTTTCATGATTTGTCCAACAAAAAAGCCAAAGACTTTTTCCTTGCCGGAACGGTATTGTTTGACCTGTTCAGGGTTATTAGCGATTACTGCGTCTACCATAGCTTCGATAGCGCTACTGTCGGTAACTTGTTTTAAGCCTTTGGCTTCAATGATTTCTTCTGCATTACCTTCACCTGCAAGCATGGCTTCGAATACAGTCTTGGCAATTTTTGATGAAATTGTGTTGTCGGTAATTTTATTAATCAGTCCGCCAAGTTGCTGCGGTGTTACCGGGCTTTCACTGACAGGAATTTCTGTTTCATTTAAATAAGCCTGTAAATCAACACTGACCCAGTTGGCTGATAATTTGGCATTGCCACACTCAGCAACAACGGCTTCAAAATAATTAGCGGTAGCCAGATCATTTGCCAGTACCAGGGCATCATACTCACTAAGTTTGTACTCATCTATGAAGCGTTGGCGTTTGGTGTCTGGTAACTCAGGCAGGGTGGTGCGTATTTCTGCAATGAAGGCTTCATCAATCATTACCGGTAATAAATCGGGTTCAGGAAAGTAACGGTAATCATTGGCAACTTCCTTACTGCGCATTGATCGCGTCTCATTTTTCTCGGAATCATAAAGCCGGGTTTCCTGCACGATACGACCGCCGTCTTCCAGAATATCAATCTGTCTTTCAGCCTCTATATTGATGGCTTTCTCAACGAATTTAAAAGAATTGATATTTTTGATTTCAGTTCTCGTTCCGAATTCTTCTTCACCTTTCAAACGTACTGAAACGTTGGCATCGCAACGCATATTGCCTTTTGACATATCGCCATCAGAAATACCCAGATAAAGAATCAGGCTATGCAGTTTCTTTAAATAGGCAACGGCTTCAGTTGCGCTGCGTATTTCCGGTTCAGACACAATTTCCAGCAGCGGCGTTCCGGCCCGGTTCAGGTCAATGCCTGTTTCGCCGTGAAAGTCTTCGTGTAGCGATTTGCCGGCATCTTCTTCCATGTGTGCACGTGTAATGCCAATGGTTTTAACACTGCCATCTTCCAGGCTTACTTCAAGTGAACCTTTACCGACAGTCGGAAAATCCAGCTGACTGGTCTGATAGCCTTTTGGCAGATCCGGGTAGAAATAATTCTTGCGGTCGAATACCGATTTCATGCCTATTTCAGCGTCAATTGCCAGCCCAAATTTGACCGCCATTTTTAGGGCTTCCTTATTCAGCACAGGTAAAGTGCCGGGTAAAGCCAGATCATAAATATTGGCTTGCGTATTGGGTTCAGCGCCAAATTCAGTACTTGAACCGGAAAAAAGTTTGGACTTGGTTGCTAGCTGCACGTGAACTTCAAGGCCTATCACTGTTTCCCATTCCATGATCAGACCTCCGGTGTTTGTGTATGCCAGTCAGTAACCTGCTGGAACTGATGGGCAATGTTTAGCAATTGGGATTCGGAAAAATTCTTACCGATAACCTGCAAGCCGACCGGTAATTGGTTAACCAGACCGGCAGGTATTGAAATGCCGGGCAGGCCAGCCAGGTTGACAGCAATAGTATAAATATCTTCCAGGTACATGGTGACCGGATCATTTGTTTGCGAACCGATTTTAAATGCGGTGTGGGGGGAGGTTGGTCCCATGATGACGTCAACTTCGGTAAAGGCCTTGTCAAAATCATTTTTAATCAGGCGGCGGATTTTTTGAGCTTTAATGTAATAGGCATCGTAATAACCGGCAGACAGGGCATAAGTGCCAACCATGATGCGGCGTTTTACTTCAGTACCAAAGCCTTCGCTACGGCTGCGCTTATATAAATCTTCCAGGTCTTGAGGGTCATCGCAGCGATAACCATAACGTACTCCGTCATAGCGCGACAGGTTGGCTGAAGCTTCGGCCGGTGCAATCACATAATAGGCCGAGACAGATTGGTGACTGTTAGGCAGACTGACTTCTTTTAAAATGGCGCCAAGTTTTTCAAATTCTGTTAAAGCGTTGCGAATATTTTGTTCGACATCTGCATTAAGTCCTTCGGCAAAATGTTGAACAGGAATGCCAATTTTTAAACCCTTAAGTGGCTTGTTCAGGTCGGCAGTATAATCTTCTGTCGCAATATTAATTGAAGTTGAATCCAATGGATCATGCCCGGCCATTACGTTAAGCATCAGGGCTGCATCTTCAGCAGACCTGGTTAGCGTGCCTGCCTGGTCCAGGCTGGAAGCAAAGGCAATCATGCCCCAGCGGGAAACCCTGCCATATGTTGGTTTTAAACCAGTGAGTCCACAAAAAGCAGCTGGTTGGCGAATGGAACCGCCGGTATCAGTGGCCGTTGCAGCGGGGCATAAATGAGCGGCAACTGCTGCAGCGGAACCTCCTGAAGAGCCACCTGGCACCAGCTCCTTGTTCCAGGGGTTATGTACGGCACCGTAATAACTGGTTTCATTTGAAGAACCCATGGCGAATTCATCCATGTTGGTTTTTCCCAGCATAACAATTCCTGCCTGATTAAATTTATCTACGACTGTTGCATCATAGGGGGCAATAAAATTATCAAGCATGCGTGAACCACAAGAAGTTTTAATACCTTTGGTACAAAAAATATCCTTATGCGCCAGTGGTACACCGGTTAATAAATCCGCTTCGCCTTTTGCCCGTTTGCTGTCAGCTGCTTTTGCCTGACTTAAGGCCTGCTCTTCGCATAATGTAATGTAGGCGTTAAAGTCTTTGTCTTTTTCTTTGATGCGCGCGAGATAGGCGGTGGTGAGTTCTTCACTGGAAAACTCACCGGCAGCTAAAGCGCGTGATATTTCGGCAATACCTAATCTAAACATTTCTTTATGGATTCCTGGTGCTTTTGCTCAATAGTTCTTATTCGATAACCTTTGGTACCAGGTACAAACCCTGTTCACACTTCGGTGCAATTTTTTGCAGTTCATCACGCTGATTCAATTCTGTGACCAGGTCTTCACGCAGTGGTTGAGAGGTTTCTATGGCATGGGAAAGCGGCTCAAGCTGATCCGTGTCAGCGCTTTGCATTTGATCTATCAAAGCCAGGATATTCTTAAAGTTGTCAGCAGCTTCCTGCTGTTCTGCTTCGCTAAGCTGCAGGCGCGCAAGATTTGCAATGTATGCAATATCATTTGCTGAAATAGACATTTATCTTCTCCACGTAGCTGATTATGGCTAAAAACGGCTCATATAGTGAAATAGTTCTGACAAAATAGATTTGATTCTTGCTCTAAGTAGTTGTCATTGCTAGAGTTGCATCCTTAATATTGCCTCATATTGGAAAAGGCTTTAATGAGGCTGACGCATTTCACTATTTACAGTTTAAATTATTGGCTCAAATAGTTAAAAAGGCGTGATTATACTGGAAGATTGCTGCAAAAGACGTATTCCAGTCATGAAAATTTAACTTAATCCTGCCGGATTATAAAAGAAAGGTTGTAAAAAATTTATGCTAAAGAAATTAAGGGGCATGTTCTCCAATGATTTATCTATAGATTTGGGGACTGCAAATACCCTCATTTATGTCCGCGAGCAGGGTATTGTATTGAATGAACCTTCAGTGGTTTCCATACGCATTCATAACGGCCAGAAAACGGTTACTGCAGTTGGCTCGGATGCCAAGCGCATGCTGGGCAGGACACCGGGGAATATTTCTGCCATCAGACCTTTAAAAGATGGCGTTATTGCAGACTTCCAGATCACTGAAAAAATGCTGCAGCATTTTATTCATAAAGTGCATGAAAACAGTTTTATCCGACCCAGTCCGAGAGTTTTGGTTTGTGTACCATGTAAGTCAACTCAGGTAGAACGCCGGGCGATTCGTGAATCAGTGATGGGTGCCGGGGCCCGGGAAGTGCGTCTGATTGAAGAACCAATGGCGGCTGCCATAGGTGCCGGTTTACCGGTTGATCAGGCCAGTGGCTCCATGGTGGTGGATATCGGCGGTGGAACTACTGAGATTGCCATCATTTCTCTTAACGGCGTGGTTTATTCAGAATCAGTAAGAATAGGTGGGGATCGTTTTGACGAAGCAATAATAACGCATGTGCGCAGAAATTACGGTAGTTTAATTGGTGATGCGACGGCGGAAAGAATCAAAAAAGAAATTGGTTGCGCCTTTCCGAGTTCAGAAATTCGGGAGATTGATGTGCGTGGACGCAATCTCGCTGAAGGCGTTCCAAGAAGTTTTATTTTAAATGGTGATGAAATTCTAGAAGCCTTGCAGGAACCATTGTCTGCGATAGTGCAGGCTGTGAAAAGTGCCCTGGAGCAATCACCACCTGAACTATCTTCTGATATAGCCGAAAGTGGTCTGGTTCTAACCGGTGGTGGCGCTTTATTAAGAGATCTGGATAAGTTATTGAGTGAAGAAACCGGGCTACCAGTGATTGTGGCAGATGATCCACTCACCTGTGTCGCCAGAGGCGGTGGTGAAGCTATGGAGCTAATGGATCTTCATGGCATAGACTTGCTGACTTTAGATTAAATAATAATTAGATAAAATAGCTAAATAAACTCTTTTAACATAACGGCATAATTGTTCAGTTTCTGAACTGGTAGGTGACTATTAACAAGTCTCTATTCATTCAAAGTTCAGCTCAGGGGTATCGACTGCTAGCATTAGTGCTGGCCTCTCTTGTTCTGATGTTTGCGGATAATCGCTTTGGTTATCTGTCGCAAGTTCGTTTTTACGCTTCATATTCTGTTGCTCCCATGCACTATATTTCAGAATTGCCGCACTCTGTGAGTCAGCGGGTGGGTGATATGTTTAAAAGTCGTGATGAATTGCTGGAAGAAAACCGTCAGTTACAGGAAGAAATTTTATTACAGCAATATCAGTTACAGAAAATTGACCATTTGACGGCTGAAAACCAGCGTTTAAATGAATTACTGAATGCATCAGCAATAGTCGAAGATATTGTAGTCAGGGCGCAGTTGGTCGTTGAGTCGCCGGATCCTTTCAGAAAACAAGTGTTAATTAACCGAGGCAGTATTCATGGTGTTTATGAAGGCCAGCCGGTACTTGATGCAGATGGCTTGTTTGGGCAGGTTGTGTCACTTGAACCCTATTACAGTTGGGTACAACTGATTACTGATCCACAACATTCCACGCCAGTACAGATTAACAGGAATGGCATCAGGGCAGTGGTTTCCGGAACACAGGGCAGCGTTCATGAAATGCTAATGAACAATATGACAAGCAATGCTGATATCGAAGTAGGAGATATACTGGTGACTTCAGGTTTAGGCCAAAGATTTCCTGCCGGATACAAGGTCGGTGTGATAACCAATATCATAAGAGACCCTGGACAACCTTTTGCACGGGTAACAGTTGAACCGACTGCACAACTGGACCGTAGCAGAAATCTGCTGCTGGTATTTTAGTGATGGTTGGATCGGCAAGTTTAAGAGCTTCACATTGTATCTGTGTTATCTTTGCAAGCTTTCTGATTGCTGCATTGTTACTGGTGATGCCACTACCGGATTGGCTTGAATATTGCCGTCCGGAATGGATGGCGCTGGCAGTTATCTATTGGACCATGGCTTTACCACATAGATTTGGTTTAATCGGAGCCTGGCTATTAGGTTTTTTTGTTGATGTCTTGGAAGGTTCTTTATTGGGCCTTAATGGATTGGTGTTAGCCTTGGTAGCGTATTTGGTTTTGAGTCTGTATCAACGTCTGCGCATGTTTACCATGTTGCAACAGGCTGCTACAGTCTTCATATTGGTGGGATTGCATCAGTTGGTTTCTTTTTGGGTGCTGATAGTCAGCAATCAAAACACCTCACCAAATTTAATGTTTCTGGTTTCTGCTGTGACTAGCGCAGTAATCTGGCCACTGATATTTTACTTTTTGCGCTATCTGCGTCGCTCTTTTCGGGTGATGTAACTAAGCACTGTAACGCTTAGCCAAGGTGATGTTCATAACTGCTTTGATGTTCAAAATATTTTTTTAGTAAGTTTAATCATATGTTGTTTGAAAAATATTTTATTCCTGTTGTTCTTATTTTCACGCTTCCTGGCTGTACATTATTTCAGGCACCTGGGGACTGGTCCGAACTGCTTCCTCCGCAAAGTTATTTTATTGATTATTATGAACGGAGTACTGATAACCACCCTTATCAGGATAGGGAAAGTTATTTGGGTTGGGTGAAGACCTTTTATGAAGGCAGCCCCTTGTCGCCGGGATGGCTGCAATTAACGGAAGATTTATTATTTGAGACCCCGGCAGACAAGCAGCAGGAATATTCGGAATTAATGGCAGAGCTTGGCCAGCGCATTGGTGCTGAATGGGCTCAGAATAACAGGGTGCGTCTGATTGATACACGCTGTGCCAGTATCTGGCGTGATGCCTTGATAGAAGCCGTTTCAATCGGTGATCTGGAGAATTACATGCAGCGCTTTGAAGCAGATGTTAATGCAATTCTTGCAGGTACCTTAAGTCAGGAAGAGATAGAATTCTCGCGTTACTATGAAGAAGAAGGCTTTGAGTTTTTCTAATTTGTTATTCGGCTTGCAAATATAGCTCGCGGCTTATTCAGTATTAAATTCAATGTTGAGTAAATCAGCGATCTGGCCATATTCACCGGTAAAAAAAGCATTCATGATAGGTGTCTGTAATTGCTGAATACTGCCAGAGAAGTCAGGGCGCAGTGAAAAGTTAAAGGTTTTGTTACCTTCCATAAAACTGGTCAATTCAGCGCCCAGATCAATTGCCAGAGCCTGCAGGTCAGCAGGCGCGAATAAAAATAATGATTGTGTCATGGTCATGATTTCCTGACGCAGGACATCAACACTCTTGCCTTGTTCAGCGGCCTGGTTTTCCAGCAAGGTTTGCATTAAACCAGAATCTGACAGGCTCAGACTGATTTCAGGAATTTCAGCAGTCATGAGTGCGTTCATCAGGGCTGTCTGGGCAGCCATCGGATCAGAAATTCGGTTTAAAGTTTCGTAGGAAATATTTCGGGTAGTGGTGTCGACGGATAAGTTAAAAGCGTCGGGCAAACCGAAACTCATGGCGCTATTGAATAGGTTGTTGTTATCAGGGTCATATTGATGACTGTATTCTATGGTGGCATGAACAGACTCGGTACCGTTAATTAATGAAAGAAAATCCTGCATATCCGGTGTGACCATGGAAGTATCCATTTCCGGAACTCCGGCTGGCAGGCTGAAGCCTTGTGCAGTGAGATTAATTGAACGTGGGAATTCATTAAAAAAGTCCATTTCAGTGATGGCAAGCTCATCAATTCTTAACTGATAGTCCATAGCATCAGTCACATCCAAACCCCGAATCAGGATTGATGCATCAACTCCGAACTCAACGGACTCATATTGGATGTCCTTATAGGCACCACTGGCAATGGCTCGTTCTATATAGAGATCAATCTGGTTTTCCGTTTCCTGGTTAACATAAAAATACAGGCCAAGCAGTGCTATAACGATGACGAGTGGCAGGGCTATAAGAACTTTCTTCACTAATTTGCTCCAAGCTAGGGTTACGGGCTGACTAAATGCGCAGAATGGCGTGTTTAGGCTTATAATGCAAGCCTGCAGGATGGCGGTGAATTTATATACGGGAGGCATTTACTTTTGGTCATAAAACTAATGAATATTGCCCGCAGGTCTGATGCGAATTCTCCCATGCAGGAGGTTTTCAGTGCTGAAGTATCGCTGGAAGATGGCATAAAAGGTGATTCCAAAGGCAAGCCCGGTCCGCGACAGATTACCATCCTGAGCAAGGAGTCATGGCTCAAAGCCTGCCATGAACTCGGTGTAGATTTACCCTGGACTGCAAGAAGAGCTAATCTGTTGATTAAAGGTTTTGAGTTTTTACCGACGGATGTCGGCAGAACCATTCAGGTCGGCGATGTCATTCTGGAAATAACCCGTGAAACAGATCCCTGCTGGAAAATGGATAAAGCCTATCAGGGGCTGAAAGAAGTCTTGATGCCGAGTTGGCGTGGTGGAGTATGCTGCAAGGTTTTGCAGGCAGGTACCATCACGACAGGGGACAATGTTGAGTTGGGTAAAGAGCTATTTTGATCGCTCTATAGCCGTCTGGGCTATGAGTTCCAGACCTTCTTTATAAGCTGAATCTGGCACTATGGATAAGCAGTCCATTGCAATAGCGATACGTTCTTCAGCCTTTTTTCTTGTGTATTCGAGTGCACCGGAATCCCTGACAACAGTGATTATTTCATCCAGGTGGTCCAGGCCGCCCTGCTCAATCGCTGATGTGATGAGTTGTTTTTGATCCGGATTGCCGTTTTGGACGACATAAATAAGTGGCAAGGTAGGTTTGCCTTCTGCCAGGTCGTCTCCCACATTTTTACCCAGTTCTTCACTGTCACCGTTATAGTCCAGAACATCGTCAATTAGCTGAAACGCCATACCAACCTCCAGACCAAAGCTGTGCAGTTTTGCCTGGGTTGCCTCATCAGTTTTGGCAAGAATCGCAGCAGAGCTGCATGCCGCTGCAAACAGGATGGCCGTTTTATTATGTATGACGTTCATGTAGTCGAGCTCAGTAGCAGCGACATTATGCTGGTTAACCAGTTGCAGGACTTCACCTTCAGAAATTTTATTGGTCGTTGTCGCCATGACTTCCATGATCTGCATGTCTGCTATGTCCACGAGCAGCTGAAAGGCACGTGAGTAGATAAAATCGCCGACCAGGACACTGGACGGATTACCCCACTGCATGTTTGCAGTGGGTTGTCCTCGACGCATTTCAGACATGTCGACAACATCATCGTGCAACAGGGTTGCTGTATGTAAAAATTCGATGACAGTTGCAAGATTGATGTGTTGATTGCCCTGATAGCCGAAAGCACGTGCACATAACAAGGCCAATAAAGGGCGAATGCGCTTGCCGCCGGCATCAATCAGGTATTGGCCAATATTTTCAATAAGTGGCACTTCGGAATGCAGCTGTTTCACGACATTCTGATTAAGAGTGACAAAGTCATCGGAGACGATTTGCTGAATTCTGTTGACCATAGCTTTAAAACGGAAAATTTCAGACTGAGGAGCCTAGGGAGGGGTGGGGCGAAAGTCAAGTTATCCGGCACTAAATGCTATCCTAGATCAAGTCTTACAACAGTCTGAAAAAGATAGGAAAAACTATGAATCTGTCTTGCGCAAGTGCTGCTCTTCCCGTAAAATTCCCGCCCCTGTGAAAGCTGGCCCTGTGGTCAGTGTAAAGAATCCGGAGAAAGATCAAATGTATGCGGTTATAGAAAGTGGTGGCAAGCAGCATCGCGTAGAGAAAGGCGAAGTGCTGAAACTGGAAAAATTGGATGCCAGCACAGGTGACAGTATTAACTTTGACAAGGTTTTAATGATTGGTGAGGGTGCCAGCGTTAAGATAGGTAAACCTTATGTTGAAGGCAATGTGACGGCAGAAGTATTAAGCCATGGCCGTGGTGACAAGGTTTCCATTGTCAAGTTTCGTCGCCGCAAGCATCACATGAAACGTCAGGGCCACAGACAGTGGTTTACTGAAGTTAAAATAACTGACATCAGTGAAGGCAAGGCTGCACCAAAGGCTAAAGCTGAATCAGGTGAAGCAACTGAGAAGGCGCCAGCAAAAAAAGCAGCTCCTAAGAAAACCGCTGCAAAAAAAGCGCCAGCCAAGAAGAAAGCAGCAGAGAAAGCTGACACTACGAAGCAAGAGGATTAGTCATGGCACATAAGAAAGCAGGTGGTAGTACTAATAACGGCAGGGATTCAATTTCCAAACGTCTTGGCGTGAAACATTTCAGTGGTGAGAGCGTTGCTGCGGGTAATATTCTTGTGCGCCAGCGTGGTACCAAGTTTCATGCTGGAGAAAATGTAGGTTGCGGAAAAGATCACACACTTTACGCAAAAGCGGAAGGAACAGTTAAGTTTCGGGCTAAAGGGCCGCAAATGCGAACTTACGTCAGCGTTGAGACGGCAAGCGCTTAAGGTGTAAAAGGTTAACACTAACGATTTTTAAAAAACCCTGTCTCTGGCAGGGTTTTTTTTTGGTATTTTAGGGAAACTTAAGGTTATGAAGTTTGTCGATGAAGCAGAAATATTCGTAGAAGCCGGTAAGGGGGGTAACGGCTGCCTGAGTTTTCTGCGCGAAAAATTTATTGAGAAAGGCGGTCCGGACGGTGGTGATGGTGGGGATGGCGGTTCTCTTTATCTGGTGGCAGACCCGGCACTGAATACTCTGGTGGATTTCCGTTACCAGCCTCGCTATAAGGCCCAGGCAGGTTCGGCCGGAGGCAAACGAAATCGCACCGGTGCTAGTGGTGAAGATTTAGAGGTAAAAGTCCCGGTCGGTACCAGTGTTCTGGTGGCTGATACTGATGAACTTATTGGTGATCTGGTAAGGCCAGGGCAGCGTTTACTGGTAGCCCAGGGTGGCAAGAGAGGACTGGGTAATACCCGCTTCAAATCAAGTATCAATCGTGCCCCGCGTAAAACAACTAATGGTACACCGGGTGAGAGCAGGCGCCTGTTTTTACAGTTAAAAGTACTGGCAGATGTTGGCTTGTTGGGTTTGCCTAATGCTGGTAAGTCAACATTGATCAGGGCGGTATCATCAGCTAAACCGAAAGTTGCGGATTATCCTTTTACGACTTTAGTGCCCAATTTAGGAGTCGTCAGACTGAGTAATGAACGTAGTTTTGTGATGGCAGATATCCCGGGTTTAATTCCGGGTGCGGCTGATGGGGCAGGGTTGGGCATAAGGTTTTTAAAACATCTGAGTCGTAGTCGCGTACTTTTGCATCTGGTGGATATTGCTCCATACGATGGAAGTGACCCAGCCGAATCGGCACATGCAATCATTGAAGAGCTGGAAAAATTTAGCGCTGTTTTGGCTCAAAAAGAGCGCTGGTTGGTACTTAATAAAGTGGATATGCTGCCACAGCAGGATGTCGATAAGATTTGTAATGAATTACTTGGCAAGCTCAAATGGCAAAGTAAGGTATTTAAAATTTCGGCCTTGAACAAAGCAGGCACAAAAGAACTGTGTGATGCAGTCATGACTTTAATTGAAGAACGCAATAGCAGAATTATTGAAGATGAGAGCTTTCGTCTTCATGAGGAAGAACAGCAGCAGCAAATGGATTATGAAATTCGTCGCAGCATTGAATGCAGCAGGGCTTTATGGCGTGAGAAACGTAAAGAACAGAAAGGGCAGAAAGGCTGGGATGAAGATGACTATGATGTGGAAGTTGAGTACGTAAATGAGTAGTCGCGAATTACTGAAGACAGCAAAAACCTGGGTAATCAAAATTGGCAGTTCCTTGGTTACGGATAATGGCAAGGGTCTGAACCGGAAAGCTATTGCCGCCTGGGTAGAGCAAATTTTAGAACTGCAAAAACGCGGCATTGCAATTGTGCTGGTTTCTTCTGGCGCAGTGGCTGAAGGTGTTGCCAGACTTGGCTTGTCTGGGCGACCTACGGCTATTCATGAACAGCAGGCTGCCGCTGCGGTAGGGCAGATGGGCCTGATTGAAGCTTATGAGCGTTGCTTCAGAGAATTTGATAAGCATACTGCCCAGGTCTTGCTGACACATGATGATTTATCCAACCGTACACGTTACCTCAATGCCAGAAGTACCTTGAATAGCCTGTTGAAGATGGGTGTTACGCCAATTATTAATGAAAATGATACGGTCGTTACCGAAGAAATCTGTTTCGGTGACAATGATACTTTGGGCGGTCTGGTAGCAAATCTTATCAATGCCCAGGCTTTGGTCATCATGACTGATCAGGATGGTTTTTATGATGCAGATCCGCGTTCGAATGCACAGGCCCAGCTTATCAGAGAAGCTAAGAGCAATGACAAGAATCTGTTAAAGCATGCCGGGGGCAGTGGTGCTCTGGGCAAGGGTGGCATGCTGACGAAATTAAAAGCAGCCAGACTTGCGGCAAGATCAGGGGCTGTCACAGCGATTGTGAATGGTAATCAAGGCAATGTATTACTTGATTTATATGAGGGTAATGAGATCGGCAGTTTATTATTGCCTGATGCGCAACCTATCGCAGCCCGTAAGCAGTGGCTGGCCAGCCATTTAAAGGTTTGCGGCGAGCTTGTTTTAGATGATGGAGCCGTGGATGTATTGAAAAAGTCTGGGCGCAGCCTGCTGCCTGTCGGTATCAAGTCGATAAAAGGCAAGTTCTTGCGAGGCGAGATGGTAGCCTGTCTGGATGCTCAGGGGAAAGTTATTGCCAGAGGACTGGTTAATTATGATGCCAGCGAAGCACAGCTTATAATCAGTAAATCCAGTGATCAGATACTTTCCATTCTGGGCTACGATGGCGATCACGAGATGATTCACCGCGATAACCTAGTGTTACTTTGATCAAGCTTCGTCCTAAAACTTAAATCTGCAAGCTGCCTGTCAGTCAAGTCTGTAAATAAAGTGTAAAACTCCAACACACAAAAAACCGGCTAAGGCCGGTTTTTATAAAATTACTGATTTCTCGAATTTATCGAGCTTATGTCATGCTAGGCTTTTAATGCCTTAATGCCAGCATTAAGTCTGCTTTTGTGTCGGGCAGCCTTGTTCTTGTGAATGATGCCTTTATCTGCCATACGATCAATAACAGGAACAGCAGCATTATAGGCTGTAGTAGCTGCGTCATAGTCCTTGCTTTCAAGGGCTGCATCTACTTTCTTGATATAGGTACGCACCATGGAACGGAAGCTGGCGTTATGACTTCTGCGGTTTTCAGCCTGTCTTGCTCTTTTACGAGCCTGTGGAGAGTTAGCCAATGTGGCCTCCTTTCATTACTATCTTGTAAATATCAATAAATTCAGCAAATTGCCGATTCAGATTGATCCGAAAGATTGCTTATTTTTTTGTCGTTTCGGAAAGCATCACTTCCCGAAAAAAGACGCGCACTATGCAGTTTTGCTGCTGATTTGTCAATAGTGATGCTGGTTTTATAGCGGTTGAATAGCTATGATGCGGGCTTTTAGTCTGTAAAGCCACTTATGCAAGAAGACAGCACAGCAAAGACCAATGGGCAGCAGGAAGAAAAAAGTAATGATGGTCTGGCTCGGTCCAGCATAGTAGTTTCATCCTTGACTTTTTTTTCCAGAATCCTTGGTTTGGCCAGGGAGATTGTCTTTGCTGCTTTTTTTGGTGACAGTGCACAGGCCGATGCTTTTTTTGTAGCCTTTCGTATTCCTAATTTTCTACGCAGATTATTTGCAGAGGGCGCCTTTTCACAGGCCTTTGTACCGGTTTTATCCGAGTACAAGCAGAAACGCTCTTTTGCTGAGGTAAAAGCGTTTGTGGATCATGTGGCAGGCAGGCTGTCATCCATACTTTTGCTTATCAGTATTGTGGGGGTCATAGCCACGCCGGTTCTGGCAGGACTCTTTGCGCCGGGCTACCTGGATGATGCTGAAAAATTTTCATTGCTGGTGGACATGCTGCGTATTACTTTTCCGTATATCCTGCTTATTTCATTAACCGGTTTTGCCGGTGGTGTATTAAACAGTTATAACCGCTTTGCTGTTCCAGCCGTTACACCGGTATTTTTAAATATTTCGTTAATCAGCTGTGCAATTTGGTTAAGCCCATTATTTGCAGAGCCTGTCATTGCTATTGCCTGGGGTGTGATAGCAGCAGGCATTATCCAGTTGATGTTCCAGTTGCCTTTTCTTGGGCATTTGCACCTGATTCCGCGACCCAGATTAAAGCCCAGACATGAGGGTGTGAGCAGGGTAATCACATTGATGTTGCCGGTGATGTTCTCTGTTTCAGTGGGACAAATAAATCTTTTGTTGGATACAGTTCTGGCAACATCGATTGACGGGGATGGCAGCGTCAGCTGGCTATATTATGCAGACCGTATTATGTATCTGCCACTGGGAGTATTTGCTGTTGCAATTGCGACAGTCATCCTGCCGAGTCTGTCGCGAAAACACGCTGAAGCATCGGTTGATAAATTCAAAGAAACTTTGGATTGGGGCTTACGTTGTATTTTATTAATAGCGTTACCAGCAAGTATTGCCCTGATCAGTCTGGCAGAGCCCATGGTTATTACTTTATATCAACGTGGTGAATTTGGAGCAGATTCTGTGTTGCCGACAGCCCGGGCATTACAGGCTTACGCTTTGGGCCTGCTTGCTTTTATGGCAATCAAGGTTCTATCCAGTGCATATTTTTCACGTCAGGACACCAAAACGCCTGTACGCTATGGAATCATTGCCATGGTGAGCAACATGGTGATGAACCTCATCTTAATTTTACCGTTGGCACATGTTGGATTAGCCATAGCAACTGCTTTTTCATCCTGGGTCAATGCAGGTCTGCTGTTATTCGGTTTGGTAAAATTGAAGCTGTTTCATTTTCAGCGAAAACTCTATGTGCTGCTATTACAACTCTTTGCAGCTAATTTATTGATGTTGGTATTTTTGCTGAGCTTTAATGAGGCTGGTGAACAATGGCTGGCATGGAATACGATGGCTAGGTCCGGCTATCTCGCTTTTCTATGCTTTGGTGGAGTGCTTTGTTACGGCATAGGCTTGTTGCTGGTTGGTATCCGACCACGTGATTTCCGGCATTAATTCAGCATACTTTTTACAATTTACTTACAATAAGGCTTTAAAGACAGCCTCTCTGATTCTTTATATAATAATTACCCTTTGACTTTTTAATGCCTATGCAAGTTTTCGATAATTTATCTACCTTAAATGCTGCTTATCCGCATTGCGTTTTAACCATTGGGAAGTATGATGGTATGCATCTGGGGCATCAAAAAATTCTGCAGCGTTTAAAAACAGTTGCTGCTGAATTAAAGCTCCCTTCTTTAGTCATTCTGAGTGAACCACAACCGGAAGAGTTTTTTTCAGGTGAAAATGCACCGGCCCGACTGCTGTCTTTTGCAGATAAATTAAAGTTTCTAGAAAATATCGGCATAGATCTGGTTTATAAAATGACTTTTGATCAGAAGCTGAGTGAATTAAGTGCAGAAAACTTTATAGTTAATATTCTACATCGGGGTTTAGGTGTCAAAGCCTTGATTGTGGGTGATGACTTTCATTTTGGTAAGGACAGAAAAGGTGATTTCTCTTTATTAAGGGAACAAGGAGAAATTCTGGATTTTCAGGTAGAGGCCGCTGAGGAGCTCTTGGTTGATGGTCATCGGGTAAGCAGTACTCTGCTCAGGCAAAGACTGGAAGCCGGGGACTGCAAAGGTGCCTCCGAGTTAATGGGCAGGCCTTATCAGCTGAGTGGAGAAGTCATTAAGGGCCAGCAGCTGGGTCGAAAATTAGGTTATCCGACAGCGAATATTGAAACCGGCATTAAAAAATTAGCACTAGAAGGTGTTTTTGTGGTTATTGCTGAACTTGGTGGGCGCTTTATTAAAGGAGTTGCCAGTATCGGTAATAAGCCGACTATTGAAGGTAAACATGATTTGGCAGTAGAAGTGTTCCTAATGGATTTTGATGAAGATATTTATGGCGAAAAACTGGTTGTGTATTTTTACGAAAAAATCAGAGCACAGGAAAAGTTTTCAGACATAAATGAATTAAAACAGCATATTGCAAACGATGTAAAAAAAGCCAGGCAATTTTTTTCAATAAAAGAGTCAATAAAAACAGACGGTTTTTTAGAGGCTGGCTTAGGCTAAGTTATGTCAACTGAACCCAAAATAATATTCAGAACGCCGGTTCTATTATCAATATCATTTTTGATATTTATACTGGATCAGTTGACTAAATATTTTTGTAATGCCTATCTGGACTATGGTCAACCCTTAACGGTATTTCCAGGTTTTGATTTGTTGCTTGCCTATAATTCTGGCGCTGCATTCAGTTTTTTAGATGACGCTGGTGGTTGGCAGCGCTGGCTGTTAACTGGATTTTCTTCAGCAATCAGTGTCTTGTTAATTTTTTGGATTGTTCGCTTGCCTAAGCAGGAAAAATTATCGGCGATCGCACTTTGCCTGATACTGGGTGGAGCCGTGGGAAATTTATATGACAGGATGTTGAATGGTTATGTAATTGATTTTATCAGCGTGTATTATCAGAGTTTTCGATTTGCTACCTTCAATATAGCCGACTCGTCAGTTTTTATCGGTGCGTGTCTGATGATACTGGATATCTTTAAAAATCAATCTGGGATGTCTGGTTTACGTAGCGGTAAAAGTACTGCCAGGAATAACGAAGATGAATAATTCTGACAGTGATTTAGAGCGCAATGAGGCCGGTAAAGGCGTTGACATTGATACCAACAGAAAAAGTAATGAATTGCTCCATGTTGTTAATCTTAGTGATGATCCGGTACTGGATGCCAAAGCCGGGAAAGAAGAATTAAAGCATTATTCCGAGCATGAAATCAGTCCCGGAAAGCGCATTGTTTTAAATTTTTCTTTGGCGCCGGCAGATGATCCAACAGCTCTGATTGACTCCAATTTTGAAAAAGAATCAGTAAGTTTTGACTATGGTGATGGTAATATACTGCCCGGATTTGAGGCTGTTATGCTCGGTCTTAAAGCCGGTGATAAAAAGTCGTTTACTGTCGGGGCGGAAAAGGCTTTTGGTCTAAGAAACGAAGATAATATTCATTGTTACCCCCGCTATCAGTTTCCGGCGGATCTGCTTATGGAAAAAGGTCTTATGATTAATTTTTCGGATGCTGGAGGTAATGAGCAGGCAGGTGTCGTTAGCACTTTTGATGCTAATAATGTATATGTTGATTTTAACCATCCTCTAGCTGGTCTCGATATTCTTTTCGTTGTTGAGATTAAAGCGGTTGAAGCTATTTAATAGATTGTTAGTCTAACTTTATGACCATGGTTACCGAAAAACGTGAAATCAAGCTGGCTAATCCACGCGGATTCTGTGCCGGAGTTGACCGCGCCATTGATATTGTCAATCGAGCGCTGGATATTTATGGAGCGCCTATCTTTGTCCGGCATGAAGTTGTGCACAATAAATTTGTCGTTGAAAGACTGAAATTACGAGGAGCAGTTTTTGTTGATGAATTGTCTGATGTGCCGGTAACAGAGAAGACAGAACCACCCATTGTGATTTTTTCTGCCCATGGTGTGTCGCAGGCGGTAAAAACGGAAGCAGCCGGTCTTGGTATGCGAGTGTTTGATGCGACCTGTCCTTTGGTGACTAAGGTGCATATGGAAGTCATACGATACAGCCGCATGGGACAGGAATGTATTTTAATTGGGCATGCTTTTCATCCTGAAGTTGAAGGGACTATGGGGCAATATGATGAAAGTGCCGGTGGCAGGATTTACCTGGTTGAGTCAGAAGAGGATGTGGCGAGTTTAGAGGTTAATAATCCTGATCAGCTCGCCTATGTGACACAGACGACACTCTCCATGGATGATACTTCTCTGATTATTGATGCCCTGCAAAAGCGTTTTCCAAATATAAAAGGGCCACGCAAGAAAGATATTTGCTATGCCACCCAGAATCGCCAGGATGCAGTTAAACAACTGGCTTTGGAGTGCGATCTGGTTCTGGTGGTAGGTTCACCGAACAGCTCCAATTCCAATCGGTTAAAAGAATTGGCCGAGAGAACAGGTAGTGAGGCTTATCTGATTGATAGTGCCGAAGAAATTCACGACCGCTGGTTGCAGGGTAAAAGCAGGGTCGGCGTAACAGCAGGAGCTTCCGCTCCGGAAGTGCTGGTACAGGAAGTTATCCAGCGTATTCAGGAACTGGGCGGTGGTCAATTGCAAGAGATGGCAGGTGCCAAGGAGAATATCACTTTCTCAATGCCACGCGACCTTAGAATTTCTTAAAATTTCAATAAGTTAAGCTTCTGTATAGTGATTTAGATCGCATTTTAGACATCCTGAGTAAAGCGGCCTACAAGTTTTCTCAATAGTTCACATTTTTTTTTGCAAATTAGGTTAATCTCTTAGTTCCACAGGATAAAGAAACCTTTAGAATATAAGGGCTTATCCTACCGGGCTTGCTTATTAGAGCTGTTACGACATGGTATAGTGTTAGCGAGGCTTTAGATTGCTTGTATTGGTAAGTCAATGAGATACGCTTTGTACAGCAAAATCAAACTGGGACAGCAGGGATATACCATGCTGGAGATTCTTATGGTTGTCGCCATTGGAGCTATCCTGGTTGCCGTAGCCGTGCCCTGTTTACAGGATACGATTAGACTCGACACTGCCGAGAAAATTAAAATCTGCAGTAAACAGGTAGGAAATGAGCAGAATCAGCGACAGCAACAGCCTGTATAGATTGTAGATATTAAAAATCTGGGCGCTCTGCTGACGACGGCTGTCATCTATGCTGACTACACGGAGTTTTAACATGGGGATTTAGGAATCCTGCTGTTTAAACGAATTTCTATGTGCTGAAGAACAAAACCAGTATTCCTGCCCATTGTCTTTAAGACCAATCGCGTCTTCCTGTGGCAGATGAACATCACACAGTTCACACTTGACCATTTTTTCACGCACAGGGATTTTAGATTGTTCGGATTTTTTGTCTTTTTTTACCACTGTTTTTTGATAATTTTTTATCATGCGCCAGGCGACGATGACGACAAGAATAAAAGTCAGTAGTCTGAATAATCCCATAATTCGCTCTGCTTGAAATTAGATCGTTAGCACTTTATGTTGCTTTACTTGACGCTAAAGAATAACAGACAATAACTCACCTGCTAAACAATATCTATACAAGCAAACAGGCCGAAAACAGATAGTAATGCGAATATTAATGGTTCAAACCAACCCGCTCGTTGGTGATATTCCGGGTAATACAAAAAAACTTCTAGCCGCCGCCAGGCAGGGTATTGCAGAGCATGAGGCTGATATTATTGTATTTCCTGAACTGGTATTAACAGCTTATCCCCCTGAAGACTTATTACTGCGTCCAAGTCTGAACAAACGTATAGCTGCAGCACTGCAAGAAATTCAGGAAGCTGAGCTGCCAGTCTATCTGGTTGTTGGTTATCCGGGCAGGGTAGATGGCAAACTATTCAATATGCTGGGTGTGTTTCACGCAGGCCAATGTTTGGCTACTTATTGCAAGCAATGTTTACCCAACTATCAAGTGTTTGATGAAAAGCGTTATTTCTCGGCGGGCGATAAAGCTTGTGTGTTGGAGATAAAAAATATTCCGGTTGCCTTCACTATTTGTGAAGATTTATGGGAAGCGGGCCCCATGCAACAGGCCAAGACGGCCGGCGCAAAATTAATGATCAATATTAATGGTTCGCCTTTTCATATGAATAAGGTGCAGGATCGTCAGGAAATTATTCAACAACGCATAAATGAAACATCTCTACCTGTTATTTATGTGAATCAGGTTGGTGGGCAGGATGAACTGGTCTTCGATGGTGCTTCAATGGCCTTTGATGGTTCTGGCCAATTGTGTGCACTGGCTCCTTTGTATGAAGAAGCGATGGTGCCGGTTGACTGTAATATAAATGCAGATGAAACAGTTTCTCTAAGTCAGAGTGAGATCGCTTCACTACCGGATAAAGAAGCGGTTATCTATCAGGCTTTGGTATTGGGTCTACAAGATTACGTCAACAAGAATGGTTTCCCTGGTGTTGTCCTGGGGCTTTCCGGAGGTATTGATTCCGCCCTGACGCTTGCCATTGCAGCGGATGCCCTGGGTGCAGAAAGAGTGCAGGCAGTGATGCTGCCCTATACCTACACATCGGAAATCAGTCTGGAAGATGCACGTAAAGAAGCAATGACACTGGGTGTTAATTACCAAGAAATTCCCATCGCAGATATCTATGACAGCTTCAGCCGGGCGCTTAGTGATGAATTTAAAGGCTACAGTTCTGATATTACCGAGCAAAATATCCAGGCCCG
This sequence comes from Gammaproteobacteria bacterium, assembly GCA_038148755.1. Classification (GTDB taxonomy): domain Bacteria; phylum Pseudomonadota; class Gammaproteobacteria; order Pseudomonadales; family Pseudohongiellaceae; genus UBA5109. The sequence continues at coordinate 93,832 of JAYQWA010000004.1, read as the reverse complement.
CAGCAGGGGTGTTTTGCTTATGGCTATTTCAAACAAAAAACATGCGCTGGTTTTAACAACCGGTAACAAGAGCGAACTGGCAGTTGGTTATTCGACACTTTATGGCGATATGGCAGGCGGTTTTGATGTGATAAAAGATGTGCCCAAGATGCTGGTTTATGAACTGGCCCGGTATCGTAATACGCTGGGAGAAGTTATTCCGCAACGTGTTATCGAACGAGCACCTTCAGCAGAACTGGCACCGGATCAGGTGGATGAAGATAACCTGCCGCCATATCCTGTGCTGGATCAGATTCTTGAGTTATATATTGAAGCTGATTTAAGTGCGGAAGAAATCATAGCTAGAGGCTTTGACCAAGATACCGTCGCAAAAGTGATCAGGCTGGTTGATATTAATGAACATAAACGCAGGCAGGCGCCGATTGGTATCAGAATCAGTAAACGTGGCTTTGGCAAGGACCGGCGTTATCCCATTACTTCCGGCTGGAAAATGGGCGATTAATTCTGAATTAGTTCGGCAGAGCAAAAGTAGACAGTGAATTACCTGAAATCACTGTTAACTCCTCTATTTTGAATGCAATTTTTCGAGTTCAACTTACAGGTTAAACCAGCGTTGTGAAAGCGCAGGGCTTAGCGCTAACTGCTCGGATAGCGTAGCAAATGCTTCGTGGTTTACGCCACTCCAACCGAGTCTTTCAAGAGGGGCGTCCAGATGATCATTTCTGTGCATATCGCAGACTATCGTAGTCAGCAGTTTATTCAACGGCAGCATTTCCTGATGCGTATTTAACAAAGCATGAATACGTGCAGCGCCACGGAATTTCATTTCTGCAATGGCATCAATGTTTTCCAGTATGCTTTCTATGTAGGGGTACTTTTTGAGAATTTTTGCTGCAGTCGTGTAACCGACGCCGGGAATACCCGGAATATTATCGACCTTGTCACCGGAGAGGGCGAGCATGTCAGGAATCTGTTCAGGTAAGACACCAAACTGCTTCTCAACGCCACGGCGGTTTAACACATTACCACGGGCAAAGTCCCACCAGGCATCTTCTTCGCCGATGACAAGCTGGGTCAGGTCTTTATCGGCACTGACTATGGTGACAGCAAAACCCTGCTCCCTGAAATAGGCTGCAAGGGAACCAATAATGTCGTCGGCTTCGTATCGGTTGCTGCCAAATTCAGGAATACCAACAGCCTGGCAAAAAAGCCGGCACTGTTCAAACTGGTGCTTGAGTTCAGGCGGTGCAGGCGGGCGGTTAGCCTTGTATTCAGGATAAAGTTCCCGGCGATAGGATGCTGTCTGGCTCGCATCAAAGGCACAAGCAATATGCTGTGGTTGTTTTTGTTTTATTATCTGAAACAGGAAATCACTGAAGCCAAAGACAGCATTACTTGGCTTGCCATGGGTATCTGTTATGGAGTCATCATAGATATGCCAGGCACGAAAAATATAAATACTGGAATCAATCAAATAGGCGCGCGGTAAAGGCATGATTGAATTCTAACTGTTTACACAAACGACGAACAAACTTTTTGTTATGATTACGCCTTTATCATTCGTCGGGTTACTTTAATGTATCAAGGATTAATTAAAATCACTGTGGCTTTTGTCCTGGCAATCCTGCTTGTTGCCTGTGTGCAGGAGCGAGAAGAAAAACAAGCCATTCAGGCCGGAAATATTACTATTTCTGATGTGCAACCTGCCGCAGGTGGAGAATCCGCTACTTTTCAGGATTTAGGTGGCAGGCCCCTTGAAATTTCAAGTTTTGCCGGGCGCAAGCTGATTTTAAATTACTGGGCAACCTGGTGTGCCCCCTGCATAGAAGAGATACCGGCTTTAAGTCGGGCAGCAGAGATACTTGGGCCAGAAGGCTATATCTTTGTTTTAGCCTCTGATGAGCCTTTGGAAACCATAACTGCCTTTATTGCTGAAAATGAATTCAGCGGTAATTTCATCAAGTTAAATTCATTCTTTTCGACACATGGAATTCAGGCAGTACCCAGCACAGTGCTCTATGATGAATCCGGTCAGGAACTTAAAAGTTGGCTAGGCGCTTATGAATGGGATAGCCCGGAACTTTTAACTGAATTAAGATCTTTTTAAGTACCAAGAAAGAGAGTTGAGAAGTGAGTAAACAACACTGTGTTATTGTTGGCGCCAGTCATGCTGCGGCAGAACTTTGTAACAGCTTGCGAAAAGAAGGCTGGGAAGGGGGTATTACCCTGATCGGAGAAGAAGCTCACCTGCCTTACAATCGTCCGCCTTTATCCAAAACTTTTTTAGCGGGTACCAAAAGTATTTATGACTTGCTGATCCGGCATGAAGAAGCTTATGCAAAAGCAGATATTAAATATAAGCTGGGCTGTAGAGTCGACAGTATTGATCGGACTAATAAAACTGTCTTTCTGAATGATAATGAAACAGTCAACTACGACAAACTTATTCTAACAACAGGGGCCAGACCCAGAGTGATGGAGCTGCCCGGTGCCAGACTTGGCAATGTTTTTTATTTGCGTGACATACATGATGCCGACAGAATAAGACCGCATATCGAAGCGGGTAAACAGGCTGTCATTGTTGGCGGTGGCTATATAGGCCTGGAAACGGCCGCCATGCTGACTTCCACAGGGATGAAAGTCACAGTGCTGGAAAAGGATCCACGTATTCTTAATCGCGTTTCTGCGCCGGAAATTTCTGAATTTTACAGTCGTATTCATGCCGAAGAAGGTGTTGAGTTGATTACCGATGTCGAAATCAGTCATTTAAAAGGCGATAAGCAGGCCAATTCAGTAGTTTGTAATGGTGGACAAAGTTTTCCGGCTGATATGGTCATTATTGGCATTGGTGTAGTTCCCAATTCGGAGCTGGCTCAGGATGTCGGGCTGGATATTGATAATGGCATTATGGTTAATGCTTTTGGTGAGACCAGTGATCCGGATATTCTGGCAGCTGGGGACTGTACTTTTCACTTCAATAAACATTATCAGCGTTGGATGCGACTGGAATCCATTCAGAATGCAGTGGAGCAGGCTAAAGTAGTAGCCAGAACAATCTGTGGTAAGCGTCAGGAATATGATCAGATCCCCTGGTTCTGGTCTGACCAGTATGATCTGAAGTTACAGATAGCAGGGTTGTCTGCAGGTTATGACAACCTGATCGTACGTGGCGATTTATCGCAGGGCAGAAAAATAGCGGTATTTTATTTTAAGGGGGAAGTGTTGCTGGCTGTGGATGCGGTAAACAGCCCGCAGGAATTCATGTTTGGTAAACGTGTTCTGGCACAGTCGCTGCAACTGAATCGGGAAAAACTGGCCGATACCAGCGTCCCAATGAAAGACTTGCTTCTGGCTTAGATACCAGGAATAACACAAAGTCATTCAGGCTGATTATTTTACCTGAACCTGTGCTATTTTTTCTGAAATGAACATGTCTTCGGAGTTCTTTTTCTCAAGATAATAGGTTAAGGCCGGATACATGATCAGCTCAAAAAGAAACAGCAGGTAAAAAAACGCTGCGCCAAAGGGTATGACGTCACGGGTGTCTTTCCAGGAGGCAATATCGCTGTCGAGATCAAATGATAGTTGCAGACTGACATAAATAAAGATGCCAAGAGACCAGCGTAATAAGCTCAGAAATGCTCTGGTCTGAGTGGAAAAGGTGTCAAAAATAAACAGAGTGCCACCGCCAAAAGTAATAAATACCAATAAAGCATAAAACAACATGCCTTCCATGCCATCTATGTCATAGGACACCCAGGCAAAAATAACCACAACAATAGCGAATAATGAAAAACGGAAAATTCGCATGAACAAATTATGTATTTGAATGATGAGCGGCAGTACGACCAAGACGCCGCTGGCGACGGCAAGAAATTCTGCCTGAATGATATAGCCCAGTACTTCCTGGTTAGTGCAAAAAATATATTGCGCCGTAAAGACCAGAGAAAAATTAAAAATGATAGCCATTAACAGGAGAGGAAGAGCTGCGGCCAGGCAATAAGCCATTATCTGTTTACGCTGGAGCATCTTGTACATACTGGTTAACCTGATACCTGGATCATCATACGTCGCACTGCAGACCTTAAGCCAGCTAATTGCTCTCAACGATAAGAAATTATTTACCAAGATGGAATTTTTAATGCCATTGTGCTTGTATCTGGCATTAGGCTTTAGGCTTTAACTGATGGTTTAAAGCGGTATAATGCGCTGCAAATATTTGCCCCATTGATAGTCAACTGTAGTCAAAATTTTAGTTTAAACGGAGTATATGATGCCTTTAGTTACTTATATCAGTCATGACGGAACCACCAATGAAATAGAAGTGCCGACTGGTAATTCTGTCATGCAGGGAGCAGTGGATAATATGCTTGATGGCATCATCGCAGAATGTGGTGGCTCATGTAGTTGCGCAACCTGTCATTGTTATGTTGATGAAGCCTGGCTGGATAAAGTTCCAACTGCCAGTGAAATGGAAAAAGACATGCTGGAGTGTGTGTTGGAACCACAGAAGAATAGCCGTCTGAGCTGCCAGATTGACGTCACTGAAGAATTGAATGGCCTGGTTATCAGATTGCCAGAATCACAGTTTTAAATTATTTCAAATAACAGGGAACTTTTACCGAGCGTCACACTCCAACTCTATGTGCGCAGGAATAGAGGCACGCCCCTTTTAATCTTATTTATATTGACAGGAAAGCCCGCTAGCTACCCACTAGCGGGCTTTTTTGTGAGCTTATTAACATTTCCAATAGCCTGAAAGCACTAGAATCGCACTACAAACAATAGAAAAGTAGTGGGTTTAAACAGTGGTAAGTTATTCACAAAATCTAGATAACCAAAGAAATTCAGCTGCTACAGTTAATCTGGTGAAGCAGGAGAATAGCTCTGAAGCCTTGCAGGATTTGATTGATATTCTTAAGCAGAATTATGTCAGTGACTGTCCGGAATGCACTGGCAGCGGCATAAGCTTGAGAAAGCGTGTTTGTGGGCCTTGCCAGGGTTCAGGCAAGAGTCAGGGTAACAAGTCATTTTAGGCCTCTGTGGTATTCAGGGCAGCTGCAGTATCTATATCCTGAATAATTCCCCAGTCCGAACATTCCATTAGATACAGTTCCTTTGCATGCCGGGTCAAAAGTTCCCGGGCACCCTGGTCACCTTCAAGTTCTGATATTTCTTTAAAGTAATCCGCATGAAAACCAACAGGGTTGCCAGCTCTGCCCTGGCAACAGGGTCTGACGATGGGGTGCCTTGTCAGTGCTTGCTGAATAGCCTGATAAGTTTCGCTTTGCAGATAAGGCATATCCGCCAATGCAATTACTGCAGCATCCCAGTTTGTGGTATAGGTCATGGCTGCAGCCAGAGAATAACCCATACCTTTACTGGCCTGTTCAGCAATACATAAAGTCCAGTCAGGTTGATAGCCTTGACCAAACGCCTCATCGCCAGGATGCATAACCAGAACACGCTGGTAAAAGATATCGGGTATTTTGCTAAGCGTGGCATCCAGTAACATTTCGCCGCTATGCAGTCGTGCCTGACGTTTATCAGCATTAAAACGTCGACTATAACCAGCAGCTAAAACAATAATGCCGATCTTGTTGTTGACCTGCTCAGGCATGGTTTTGTTGACGGAGTTGCGCTCGTAACTGGGTTAATTCTGCCAGAATGGCGATAGCGATTTCAGGCGGAGTCTTACTGCCGATATCAAGGCCGACAGGAGCATGCAGCCTGTGGATTTGTTCTGCGGGAATATCCAGCATTTGCAAACGTTCTTTGCGTTTTTCTGTGGTCTTAGCTGATCCCATGGCGCCAATATAAAAAGCGTCCATTTGCAGGGCCTGCATCAGTGCCATGTCGTCAATCCGCGGGTCATGGCACAGCGCAACAATAGCTGTTTGCTGATCAATACTTTTACTACGGAGCCAGTCATCAGGCATTGCTTGGGTCAATTCAATATCTCGCTTGGGAAAACTGTCAATAAGTTCCTGTCGCGGGTCACAAATAGCAACTTCATAATCCAGTCCCTGAGCCATTTCACTCAGGTAGTAAGCAACTTGCACAGCACCAATCAACAATAGCTGAAATGAAGAACCATAAGTGTGTTGCATTGAGTCGTCAGTAATAGTCAGCGCGGCATTTTGCTTGCTGTCCTGTAAATGTGCTTGGCCTGATTTGAGATCAACAATACGAGTGATTAATTTTCTACCCGCGACAGCCTGTGCAAGTTCCTGGTAGATTGTCGTTTGGCCTTGATTTAAAGGTTCAACGATAACTTCTAACTGGCCCCCACAGGGAAGCCCAAGCTTCAAGACATCTTCAACGGCCACCCCATAACTAATTCTTTCCGGTTTATCCTTGGCCAGTTTGCCTTTTAGTATGTCTTCCCGTAAATCATCTTCCACACAGCCACCGGAAAGGGAACCGCAATACTGACCATCTTCGTTACATGCCAGCAGTGAGCCGACCGGTCTGGGTGAAGAACCAAAGGTTGAAACTATCGTGCATAACCAACATTGTTTTCCGGCTTCAAGCCAGAGACTCAGTTGCTTGATGACTTGTTGATCCATGCTGTTCATAGTCTTGGTTCTATAATTTGTAACAGTATTGTCTGACCGCTGCTTGTATGTATTTGTTATCTGTCATGTTAGACAGGGATGGGGAGTATAGCAGAGTAATTTGTTATGCTTGCCGTTTTAGCGGGCAGTGTAGCTCCTTGGCTGGTGGCAATGTATGAAATTCAGACCATGTATTGATTTGCATCAGGGTAATGTTGTGCAAATTGTCGGTGGTTCTCTGCAGGAGAGCGATCAGTCTGCACTTACAATAAATTTCAGCAGTGACCGTTCGGCCGCTGAATATGCCAGGCTTTATCAAAAAGATGGTCTGAGCGGCGGTCATGTGGTTTCTCTGGGAGCAGGCAATCAGGAGGCGGCCTTGCATGCACTTGAGGCCTTCCCGGGAGGACTGCAATACGGGGGGGGTGTTTCACCGGAAAACGCAGCAACTTATCTCAATGCCGGTGCAAGTCATGTCATCGTAACCTCCTATATTTTTAATTCAGGAAAAATAGATCTAGAAAAGCTGGAAAAACTGCTGGATGTAACTGGCAGAGACAGACTGGTGCTGGATCTCAGTTGCCGGCAGCGTGATGGTGATTATTATGTTGTAACGGATCGCTGGCAGACTTTCACTGATGAAAAAGTAGGACCGGCATTATTGGAAACATTATCAGTCTATTGTGCTGAGTTTCTGGTTCATGGCGTGGACGTGGAAGGTAAACAGCAAGGCATAGAAGAAGACTTGATCAGTTTGTTAGGGATGTATTCCCCGTTACCGGTGACTTACGCCGGAGGCGTAAAAAGACTGAGTGATCTTGATCTGGTCCAGGCTCTCGGCCAAGGCAGAGTCGATCTGACTATAGGCAGTGCGCTGGATATTTTCGGCGGTAAAGTGCCTTATGCTGATGTGCTGAAATGGCTCAAGAATAATCCGGTTTAACTTTGTTTATTTCGGTTTGCGTCGGTACAACTCTTCAAGACTGATACTTTTATTGCTTTGTAATATCAACCTTGCATGCCTGCGATTTAAGAGTCCAGGATTTCCGACGCCGCAAGAGTTCGCAATGATATATAGCTCTTTTATCATGTTTTTTTGATAGTGCGCGACGCGTTTGACTTTATCTTTTATCACCAGTCCGCGCTGTAAATGAGGGTCATGTGTGGTGATGCCGGTAGGGCAGGTGTTCTTGTTACATTGCATGGCCTGAATGCAACCCAATGAAAACATGAAGCCGCGTGCTGACACCACACAGTCAGCACCGGCGCACAGGGCCCAGGCTACATCTGACGGATTGATCAGTTTGCCTGAGGCGATGACTTTAACGCGCTCGCGCAAACCAAAATCAATGAGTTTATCAACCAGTATAGGCAGGGTTTCCTGAATATCGAGCCCCATATCATCAATCAGGGTCAGTGGCGCCGCGCCGGTTCCACCATCACCACTGTCGACGGTGATGAAATCCGGCGCATATTGCTCACCGCGCTCTTTAATTTTTGTAAATAATTTATCAAGCCAGTAACCGTCACCCAGCACAGCTTTGAATCCCACCGGTTTCCCTGTAATAGAGCGGATAGTGTGCATTTTATCCAGCAACTCATCATCATTACCGATATCAAGATGGCGGTTAGGGCTGTTGGATGTTTCACCGACAGGAATATGACGAATTCTGGCTATTTCTTCGGTAACTTTAGCACCAGGTAAAATACCCCCTTTACCGGGTTTGGCGCCCTGACTTAACTTGATTTCAAACATCTTGACGGCATCGTGAGCGGCAACTGCACGTAATTTTTCTGTAGAAAACAGTCCCTGCTCATCACGGACACCATAATTGGCGGTGCCAATCTGAAAAACAATGTCGCAGCCTCCTTCCAAATGCCATTCACTCAATCCGCCTTCGCCGGTGTTGAGCCAGCAACCAGCTTTGGCAGCGCCTTTGGAGAGAGCCCGTACTGCAGGTTTTGAGATGGCCCCGTAGCTCATGCCGGAAATATTAAACAGTGATGAAGTGCTGTAGGGTTTTTCGCAGTGAGGCCCGAAAGTGATTACTTCTACCGGGGTCAGTTCTTCTGTGAGCACAGGGTAGGGTGCATTGATAAAGAGGATATTGCCTGGTTTGGCGATATCATAAGTGGAGCCAAAGGCCTGGGAGTTTTCCAGATTTTTGGCAGCACGGTAAACCCAGGAACGCTGGGCCCGGTTGAAAGGCATTTCTTCCCGGTCCATGGAAAAAAAGTATTGTCGGAAGAATTCACCCAGGCGCTCAAACAGGTAGCGAAAGCGGCCCAGTAAAGGATAATTGCGTCGAATGGCATGCGTTGTCTGGAACGCATCAATGATGTAGAGCACCAGCGCAACAATCAGGACCAGCGCAACGCTGAAGACGAATATATTTGATAAAAATGCAGACAGAGGAGCCAGAAAGCGATCTACCAGTGCAAAAATGTTATCCACAACTCACCTTTGTTAATTTTTATAGCGCATGATACTCAGAGCAGCCTGCTTCATCTAGCTCTATCAGGCTTTGTTGAGAAATTTACATTCAGCCCTTATTAAGAATTTGCATGCTTTAATTTGTACTCGGTAATTCAGGTAGGCGACACCTGGACTTTAGGCCATAATGCCATGCAAGTGTTTTTAAGAGAATATCCAGGGTAATTAATGTTGGAACTGATACTGGCCTCAGCATCGCCTAGGAGGCAGAGCTTGCTTGAAAATCTGGGATTCAGGTGCACTGTCATGCCGCAGGATATTGATGAGAACCCGCTGCCAGATGAAAAACCGGAAGCGCTGGTAAAAAGACTGGCGCTTACCAAGGCGAGCTCTGCACTTGCAGAATTAAGCGATAATGACGACAGACTGGTTTTGGGCTCAGATACCATTGTTGTCTGTGCAGACAGGATATTAGGTAAACCACAAGACAAAGCCGATGCCTTTGCCATGTTAAGATTACTGTCAGGCCGCAGTCATGAGGTAATAACGGCAGTTGCCTTGTTGAATCACAGTAAGCAAGTTGGGACGATGTCTACTAGCATGGTGAGCTTTTCAGAATTAAGTGACGCTGAAATTGCAGCGTACTGGCAGAGTGGAGAACCTCTGGGAAAAGCAGGAGGCTATGCGGTACAGGGTTTGGGGGCGATGTTTGTCAGTGAAATCAAGGGCAGTTATAGCGGAGTTGTAGGATTGCCGATATTTGAAACTGTGAATTTATTTAAACAGTTTGGTATCGGGATTGAGGCAATTTTACAAAATCAGCAATGATGGAATCGCAGGATAAATTGACACAAAACGCTGACAGAAATGAACAGCATTCCGCAGTCCCACCGGAACAAACCGGCAGAGGCCCGCTAGCCAGTTTACGAGCTCATACCAATAAACTGGTTTTAATACTGCTTATCGCAGTAGCAACCTATCTTGCAGCCGGCCGTATTTTGATGTCACTGGCAAACACCCAGAGGGGTTGGCTGGAAACCAGCCTGATTGAAACGCTTGGTGTGGAATTATCTGTCGGTGAATTAGAGGGCTCCTGGTTGGGTTTCAGCCCCATTCTCAGTCTTTATGATCTGGAAATTATTCAGGAACAAGCGCCGGATGTCATACATAGCTTGCAGGAACTCAGGGTTACGCTGGATATTCCTAGAAGCTTATGGCAACGCCAGCTTATTATCGAACGGATAATAGTCGATGAAATGGCCTTGTTGCTGGTTGAGGATGAAACCAGTAACTGGCGTTTGTCGGGTTTTGATGCCGGCGAAAATAATGATATCGAACCCTTGCTGGATATCTTGTTCAATATATCGAGGTTGCAGATAACCGAAGCTCAGCTTGTGCTGCAGGCTGCAAACGGCACATTGACTGAGCTCAATAACATTTACCTTGATCTGCAAAACCGTAATTCTGATCATCAGGCACAATTACAATTTCGTGTAAATGAGCAGAGTAGCCCGGTGCAAATGTCGGTCAGGGTGAGTGGTAATCCGATGGATGTATACACGGCATCCGTCTATATGGATTTCAATAATCTTGAACTAGGCTCCTTATTGGGAGACTTGATTTCAGTACAGTCAGAAATATCCAGCGCGAATGCCTCCGGACAGTTCTGGACAGAATTTGATAACCAAAGCCTGAAACAGATCCAGGGTTCCCTGCAGGAGTTAAACTTCTCTGCCAACTTTCCTGAGTCAGAACAAATGATTGATATCAGTAGTGGCAGCCTTGACATCACAGCCATACAGCCAATAGAGAACAACTGGTCATTATGGATACAGAATCTGCAATTTGATTTTTTTAACCGGCCCTGGGAGTCGGGGGACTTTTACATTGATCTGGATTTGCAAAATACAGACCCGGCAATGGATATTTACGGACAGTCGGTAAATCTTTCGATAGCCAGCGATATGCTTGAGCTTGCCAATATTTCAGAGCGACTAAGGCAAATCCTGGCTGACTTGGAACCCGAGGGTGATTTGCGTAACCTGCATTTGCGAACAGATTTGTCGGGCACTTATCCGGGTGGCTTTGATTTGACGGCTAATCTTGACGAAGTTGCGGTAGGCGCCTGGGGGCAGGCTCCCTCCGGCAGTGGCATAAATGGTTATCTGTCTGCCGATCAAAATAGTGGCTTTGTCGAACTGGATTCCAATGATTTTACCATCCACCTGCCGGAAATTTTCGCTGATAGCTGGCACTATAATTCCATTAACAGTCGGGTATATTGGTCTGTTGATGATGCGGTCAGGGTCTATAGTGATGTTATTGATGTCAGTAATAACCAAATGCATGGGCGTGTGCAGTTTGAACTCAATAACAAACAGAATGCTGCAGGAAGCTGGGAGTCGGATTTAACTCTGCTTGTAGGCGTTTTGGATTTCGATGCCAGTTATAAATCACTCTTTTTGCCTACCCTCAGTAATATCAGAAACACCATGGACTGGCTGGATTCGGCTGTTCTTGCAGGTAATGTGAGCAATAGCGGCTTTTTGTTCCGGGGCAGAACGACCAATCTTCAAAGCCAGTATGAGCGTAATATTCAGACCTTTTACCATGTCGAAGACGCCAGCCTGCGTTATCTCAATGATTGGCCTGTGCTGGAAAACACCAATGCTTTTGTGAGTGTAGATAATAATGATGTCGATGTAAGCTCAGACACTGCCGAGATAGCTGGCATGAAATTGGATATGACAAGGGCGGAGATCAGGCCAATTAATGGAGCGGCAGGGTCGTGGTTAAGTATCGAGACACATTCAACGACACCGGGAAATGTCGGTCTTGATTTTGTCAGGCAGTCGCCGACCCGTGACACGGTAGGTTCATATCTGGATAACTGGCTACTTGATGGTGAGTTAGAACTCGATGTGCGGCTGGGTATTCCTTTAAACAATTCCGGTCTGGAAAATGATATTCAGGTGACGGCAATAGCGCTGGGAAACACACTTGAGATTCCTGAATATGATCTTAGTTTTAGTGGTATACGCGGCCCGCTGAATTTTTCCAATACTGAAGGATTGCAGGCCAGTGGGCTCAGTGCCAGTCTGTTCGGTTTTCCGGTTGCCAATCAGATAACCACTAACTATGGTGCTATTGTCGTTGATAGCAATGGCAGAGTGTCTGATACGGCCCTACAGCAATGGTCCTTACAGCCTGACTTTGTAAAAAATCTGCTGGAATATAGCAATGGCGAGCTGACCTATACGAGCAAATTGACCATATTTAATGAAGAACAGAGCGGAGGAATACGCAGTCAGTTTAATATCTCATCTGATTTGTTGGGCCTAGCCTTTGATCTTCCACAGCCTTTTGATAAAGGTTTGGATGAACCAGCGCCCTTACAGCTTGAGTTAAGTTTTTCCGATGAGTTGGAGAGCATTGCTTTGAATTTTCGTGATCAACTCAGTGGTGAATTGAACTTTGCTGAGAGCGAGTTTTATGGTGGCGAAATTAATTTTGGCGGGCGTAATCAGGATTTCACTATCCGGCAATTAAATCAGGAAGCAGGTTTATTAGTGAGTGGTGAAATCAGTGATTTTAATTTTCAGGAATGGCAGGAAGTTGCTTCGGGTTTCAGTTCTGGTGAAGGCCAGCCTGCATCAGAGGTGGTACGCATGGTGGATGTCCGAATTGGAAACCTGAATGCCTTTGGGGTCGATCTGCCTGCTGTAAATACTGTACTGACCCGTCGAGGCCCTGCCTGGGCACTTTATCTGGAAAATGAGATTTTACAGGGGGATTTTATTTTTCCTGATGCCGAAGATGCTCCGTATGAGGTACAACTGGCTTACCTGCGCTTGCCGCAAGATGAAGACGAGGAGACGGAAGAAGAGCTAGATCCTTTTGCTGATATTAATCCAGGCGAATTACCGGCAATCAATTTTAGAACAGAAGAGTTCAGTCTGGGGGATGGCAATATGGGTGCATGGGAATTTGAGTTACGTCCCAACGCCAGAGGCGCGACTATTTCGAATCTATCCATGTTGTCTCCTGATGCAGCAATTACTGATTTGTCCAGAGAGTCGGGTGCAACCTTGGATTGGGACTATAGCGATGGCAGACACCGAAGCCATTTTAATGGTGTTTTCAGCACCGGGGATCTGGCAGAAGTATTACCGAGTTTTGGCTACGCCGCCTTGGTGCAAAGTGAATCTTCAAGCTTTGTCAGTAATATTGACTGGTCAGGCTCACCAGCGGCCTTCAGCATGAAAAAGATTGAGGGAGATGTTGATCTTGAAGTGTTAAGTGGCCGTTTTATTGAAATTGAATCAGGTTCTGCACGGCTATTTGGGGCATTTAATTTTGATGCCCTGGTCAGGCGTTTGCAGCTGGATTTCTCTGATCTGTACAGGCAGGGCCTGGCTTTCGACAGTATTGAAGGGGTGCTTGATTTTGATGCAGGCACCGTTCACTCCCAGGAAAATCTGTTAATCAGGGGGCCTTCCAGCACGATTAACGTTGATGGTGAACTGAATCTGCAGGATGAAACTATTGCTGCAGATGTTCTGGTTAACCTGCCTCTGGGGCAAAATGTTTCTGTGGTTGCAGGCATACTTGGGGCCTGGCCCATCGCTATAACAACATACGTTGCCAGCAGGATTTTTCGTGATCAGTTGGAGAATTTCACGACAGTATTGTATCGCCTTGAAGGCCCCTGGGATGACCCACAGGCAGGCTTCGAGGATGATAATCAGGCTGTTGAGGAAGCGATGGAAGAAGTAGGGGTGCTGAACAGCGATGAGGGATAAGGGTGTACTGACCAATCTGATTGCATTACTAATCGTCATTATTGGTTTGTTTCTGCAAACAGAATTTCAGGACATTATTTTAAACACCGGCTTGTTTGCTCTGTCTGGTGCTTTTACCAACTGGCTTGCTGTTCATATGCTGTTTGAAAAAGTGCCTGGTTTTTATGGCTCAGGCGTTATTCCCATGCGTTTTGAAGAATTCAAGGAAGGGATAAAAAAACTCATTATGGAACAATTCTTTACACCGGCGAATATTGAACAGTTTTTAGCGGGCTCTTTGCCAGAGGGCGAAGAAGGGCATGGTGAATCCTTGGTTAAAAAGATGACAGAGAAAGTGGATTTCAGTTCAGCTTATGATTCATTGGTAGATGTGATTATGAGCTCTTCATTTGCCGGCATGCTATCCATGCTGGGAGGAGCGCAGGCACTTGATCCCTTACGCGAGCCCTTTATTACAAAAATGCGCGACTTTCTCGGGCGTCTGACCGAAGACAAGGATTTTTTAAAACAGTTCCAGCAGAGCACAAATGATAACCTGCTGGGCAAAGTGGAAAGTATTGTCGAAAAGCGTCTGGATGAGTTAACGCCGCAAATGGTAAAAGAGATTATCCAGCAAATGATCAAAAAACATTTAGGCTGGCTGGTAGTCTGGGGTGGCGTGATCGGAGGGCTGATCGGTTTATTAAGCAGTCTTATTCTGTAGTTTCCGGTGTTGCTTGCGGACGAATAAACAATATCGGATTATCAGTAGCCTGTCTGAGAGAGTCTGTCAGCTCACCATTATTGAATTCACTGGAAAACTCCGTATCGAAACGAAAGCCGGTCGCAGGATCAGGGATTAACTCGCTTTGCACATCAACCGGAATATCCGATAAGTCTTCTTCTGGCATGGCTTCTCTCATTGCCAGCTCTCCAGACAGAACTGGCAGCCAAATTCTGGAGGGACTGCGCTGGTTATGAAAAATACTATCCTGCCGACTGGTCTCAGCCAGTGAATCGTCAGTAATTTGTTTAACACGTAATATGATTTTGCTACCGGCTCTAAAGCGGTGGGCTACGGGTTGCATTGCAATATCCATGCGGGTGGTTCTTGAAGGAACCAGAGGCGACTCGGCATTGAAAAAGTAGCGGGGCTGGTAATCTTCATTACTACCTTCTCTGTAAGCACGCAGTGAAGCTTTTAATCTGCCACTGGAAACCTCTACCAAAGTGGTGCCTATAGCATTGCTGGCAGCCGACTCAATAACCTTCATTAAAAAACCTGGCAAGCTGAGGCTGGAAGCTACTTCTTCCAGATTGATTTCTTCAAGCAGGCTTACTTCAAATGCCGTATCGGTTTCGGAACTGCTGGCATAAAGCTCAAACATTATTGGCCCGGTAATTTCCAGGTCATTCACCAGCGGATTGCTGATAAAGGTCAAACTATCAATATCGGTTGCGGCATCTAGGGAACCGAAGCGTGAGACGGCAATATTATTTGTCTGGATTTCGAGATCAAGCTTAGCGGGAACATTGGTGTCGAGTTCCTGCCGATTCAAATACAGGGCGGTATAGTTGGATTCTTGTGGTGGCCAGCCAGTCAGTGTTTGCCATGAAGCGGCTCCCTGATTCTGGTATCGCAATTCAGGCAGCATGGTGAAATCGGGAGCGTTTTCATTCTGCAAACACCACTGGTAATAGGGTAAGAGGTATTGCTCAAGAAAAACACTATCTTGCAGCAAGGCTGTTTCAGCATTAAAGACTGCCATTTTGTGCTGGCTGTTTAAACGCTCCAGAGCCATAAAATTACTGGTTAGTGACAGGCCTTGTTGCCAGCTATCGATAATAAATACCGGGATATTTATCGCCTCAACGTTAGGCAGGCTCCCGCGTATTTGCCAATAATCATCGTACAAAGGGTGGGCCAGCATTTGTAAGCGTAAATCATAATTAACCAGTGTCGGAGAGGCAGAATCAGCAAAGGCGTTAGCTCTCCTTACTCTGTTTTCATACCAGTCCTGTAAAAAATCAGGATTAGCAAAGCCGCCCGGAAATGCCCAGTCCTGGTAAGGTTGTGTTACCCCGTTTATCGGGGCAATACATTTCAAGGAAGGTGGATTCTGGATAGCCATATGCCATTGCGCGGTCGCATAGTAATCTGAACCGATACCAAGCACCTGACCATCAGACCAGGGTTGTTCGGCTATCCACTCTATGATTTCGTAATGA
Source organism: Gammaproteobacteria bacterium (assembly GCA_038148755.1). Classification (GTDB taxonomy): domain Bacteria; phylum Pseudomonadota; class Gammaproteobacteria; order Pseudomonadales; family Pseudohongiellaceae; genus UBA5109. The sequence continues at coordinate 77,831 of JAYQWA010000004.1, read as the reverse complement.
TCCTGCTGCTCGTCGCGTGAAAAAAATTCATAGTCTCCTTCAGATAAACCTGTGCCGCGAGTACTGGCAATCACATAATTAAAACCCTGGCTGACAAACCAGGCGACAGAACCCAGTGCTGAATTATCGGGAGGCGTATTATCATCAATGTGAGGATATGGTGCTGAGCTATAGAGGGTAGGGTAAGTACCATCTTGCGCAGGACGATAAATATCAAGAGCGATATTGATACCATCGCGCATAGTCACCATCAGATTACTTTCGGTCGTAATTAACGGTCCGCTAGCCTGAATCGGGGTCTGGGCAATGCTTTGCACAGAAGAAAATGCTAATCCGAAAATAGCAAACAGCAAATATGAGTAGTTGATTCTGCAAGAAATTAAATTTATCAACACTATTTCAGGAGTCGCCAGTATTAAACAGGTATGTGAAACTAAATTATACCCAATCTGGGTAAGCAAACCATGTTTGCAAGGAAGACTTAATATAACAATGTTTAATTATGCTGGTTGAGAGCGTGAATTTTTTTTAGTTTTTGTAGGTTTCAATGGGATTACCGGCTTTATTTAGTGCCTTTAGCTAGTTAGTTGGGTACTTTTGTACTAAAATTAGCTCAGTCTTAGGCTGCGGATAAGCCTGTTCATACAGTCATTTTCTGACGAATTAAGGTGCTTTTTTAATGGAATGCCCGGCTCTGGAATTAAAAAGAGAGTTAAGGAATTTTTATATCCGCATCAAATTGAATTGATATTAATTAACAAAGGAAATTTCCAAGCTATGGCGAGACCGATTGAATTTGATTATGACAGCGTCCTTGAAAATGCGATGCAACAATTCTGGCGAGATGGCTATGAGGCCAGCTCTGTTCAGAAATTGCTGGATGCTACCCGCATCAACAGAGGCACTTTGTATAATTCATTTGGAGATAAAGATACCTTTTTTACTTTATGTGTTGAGCGCTATAACAATCAGTTAAAAGCCCAGGTTGATGCCAGTCTTGGCAATTCCAAATTGTCGGCTTTCTCCGCGATCGAAGCCTATATTCAAAATGTCATCGTGCTTGCGCCTACTAAACAAAGGACTCTGGGTTGTTTGCTGGTCAATTCAGTATGTGAAAGCATTAACCAGAATAAAGAGATGCAAAAAATTATTCGTAAGTCATTGAATAACATACATAAAGCTTTTCTGGGCCGCGCCAGGGAACTAGAAAAGGCCAAACAGTTAAAACGCGGATTAAAAGCGGAGCAGGCGGCAGAAGTATTGATGAATTTGCTGCAAGGCCTATATGTCAGTGCCAGGAATGGTCGTAGCCCTAAACAGCTAGGCGAGACCCTCAAAATCGGTCTTGATAGCATTAAAAAATAAGAGAGATTTCTTGTTTTTCCATGGCTTGCAGGGTCGACTAAAGCTGGTATACTGGATGCCCTCTAAAAAACAGATTACTGACTAGGATATGAAGTAGCATATGAAAACAGTAGCAAGTTCAATGAAAAGAAAGAAGGATGAATCCAGCATCGATCTGACGCCCATGTTGGACGTGGTATTTATTCTTTTAATCTTTTTTGTCGTAACAGCCTCTTTTGTTAAAGAGTCTACCTTGAATGTACAGGGCCAGGATCCTAATAATAACCCGCCACCTCCGAGTGCTGATGATCCACAAAATGTGCTGATCCAGATTGATGCCAGAGACCAGATTTTCTTTAATCAGGAACGGGTAGATATTTCAGCAGTGCGCGCCAGGGTAGCTTCAGCACGGGCTGAGAATCCGGTTGCGTCAATAGTCATTCAACCGAATGCCGATTCAACGGCCAATACGCTGGTCACAGTCATGAACTCATCACGGGAAGCCGGTGCTACTGATATTTCAGTGATAGAAGGACGCTAAAACATAAATTGAGAATTAAAAAAACCCGGGCTTGCCCGGGTTTTTTATTTCCTGTGATTTCTGTTGTTATGGTAGTCTTTAGCCTGATTTTAATAACTATACTTATAACCATAGAGAGGGGAAAACAATGGGACTGATGGCGATCGTACTGGTGTTAATCCTGTTTCAATACATGTTCTTTGGGGTCAAGGTTGGTGGTGCCAGAGTGAAGTTTGATATTAAAGCGCCGGCTATTTCAGGGCATCCCGAATTTGAACGGCTTTACCGTGTGCAGCAAAACACCCTGGAACAGTTGATGGTGTTCATTCCTCTGTATCTGGTTTTTCCTGTCATGGCTGAAGCCCAGGGTTGGATGGGCTATGAAATTGTCAGTGCCCTCGGTGTCCTCTGGCTTATAGGTCGTTTCGTTTATGCAGGTAGTTACGTTAAAGATCCAGCGTCCAGAGGCAAGGGCTTCCTGATCGGCTTTCTGGCAACAGCCTTGCTGGCAATCGGCACTATAGCAGCTGCTGCACTGTCTTTTCTGGGTTAAACAAAGATGCCCGGCAAACTTATAAGTTCGCGCACTATGCAGGTATCACTGGTTCTGGTAGTTCTGGCGATAGCCCTGTTTTTCGGTTTGCCTGGCACGCTTGGGTCCGGGGAGTCACCGGTCTATCAAATTGAAGTCATCAATCAATTCCCACATGATACGGAAGCCTTTACTCAGGGGCTGGTATTTGTTGACGGTAAACTCTATGAAGGTACCGGGCAAAGAGGGCAGTCTGCCCTGCGTCTGCTGGATCTGGAGACGGGTGAATTACTGCAAAGAAAAAACCTGGAACGGCGTTATTTTGGAGAAGGTATTACTATTCTGGGTGACAAAATCTACCAGCTTACCTGGGTGTCCAATGTTGGTTTTGTGTATGACAAGGAAAGTTTCACGCAACTTTCCAGTTTCTACCTGCCTGGTGAGGGCTGGGGCATTACGCATGATGGTGAATATCTGATTGTCAGTGATGGCAGCTCTTATCTGCGGTTTCTGGATCCCGAGTCTTTAACTGAAGTCAAAAGAATTCAGGTAACTGATGAATTGGGCGCTGTGGCTAATATTAATGAGTTGGAATATATCAATGGCGAAATATGGGGCAATATCTGGTATCAGGATTATATTGTGCGGATTGATCCTGAAAGCGGAGCAGTCAACAGTCGGGTTGATTTAAGCGGTTTATATACGGCGCGCCGAAACCGCGATGCCGTGCTGAACGGTATCGCCTGGGATGCAGATAACGAGCGACTATTTGTCACAGGTAAACTCTGGCCCAGCCTCTATGAAATTAAAGTGCTCGAATAAGCTCATTCTTGCTTCAATTTGTCTCTTGCTTGCGGGTTGCGAGAGCGTTTCCTATTACAGTCAAGCTATCTTTGGTCAGCTTTCAATTTTAAGTAAGCGTGAAGCCATTGAGGACTTGATTGCGGATGAGCGCGGCTCTCCTGAATTAAAAGCCAAGCTGTCCACCATTCTTGAGATCCGGTCCTTTGCAGAAGATGAATTATTGCTGCCGGTTGCCAATAACTATGAATCCTATGTCGACGTTGAGCGGCCTTATGTTGTCTGGAATGTGTTTGCCGCCCCTGAATTTTCAATGAACCCGATTAACTGGTGTTATCCGGTTGCAGGTTGCGTGTCTTATCGTGGTTATTTCAGTGAAGCCGATGCTCAGGCTTATGCCGCCAGGCTTAAGGAAGACGGGCTGGATGTGTATGTCGGTGGAGTCAGTGCCTACTCCACCTTAGGCTGGTTTTCGGATCCGGTATTAAACACGATCATTAATCGTGATGACTACCAGCTTGCAGCCTTACTGTTTCATGAACTAGCACATCAGCTGATATATATTCCGGGTGATACCGAATTTAATGAGAGCTTTGCTACGACAATTGAAAGAGAAGGTCTGCGGCGCTGGCTGGCGGCTAATAATGTTGATGCCGCCGAAAGCCGTAATATAGTGCAGCTGACAGAATTAAATACACAGCGGCGGGAAGAGTTTGTCGCTTTGGTGTCTGCCACCATCAAGCAACTGGAAAGCATTTATGCGAGTAATGATTCGGAAGACTCAAAACGCCAGTCCAAGATTGAAGCCTTTCATCAAATGCAACGTGATTATGCTGAGCTAAGAAACAGCTGGGATGATTATGATGCTTACGATGCCTGGATGAGCAGGGAACTCAATAACGCGCAGTTGGCCACGGTAGCAACCTATTTCAACTGGGTGCCGGCATTTGAAAGCATACTTGAAGAGCAGGCTTATGACTTAAGCCTATTTTATGAGGAAATTTCAGCTATCGCCGAGCTTGAGCCAGATGAGAGGACCTACATTTTATCCAGTAAAATCAACTGAATAAGATACTGTGTTAAAATAGCCGCCCATCTGATACATGATTCAAACCGACTTTCTAGAGAATTAATTTAAGGAAACCACATGATTATCAAACCCCGTGTTCGTGGCTTTATGTGTATAACAACACACCCCACTGGCTGTGCTGCTAATGTGCAAAGGCAGGTTGATTACGTTAAAGCCAAGGGTGAGCTTGTTGATGGGCCGAAGAAAGTGCTGGTTATCGGTGCATCTACAGGCTATGGGCTGGCTTCACGAATCACCGCAGCCTTTAGTAGCGGAGCCGCAACCCTGGGTGTGTTTTTTGAAAAAGAAGGCACGGATAGAAAGCCCGGCTCGGCTGGCTGGTATAACTCGGCAGCATTTCATGGCCTGGCAGAAGCTGAGGGTTTGTATGCTAAAAGTATTAATGGCGATGCTTTTTCCGATGAGATCAAAGCGAAAACCATTGAGACTATCAAGGCCGATTTAGGGCAGGTTGATCTGGTGGTTTATTCACTGGCTTCCCCGCGTCGTAGAGATCCAAAGTCCGGCGAAGTTTATTCTTCCACCCTGAAACCTATCGGCAGCGATATTACGATTCGCGGTATTAACACCGACAAGAAAATTGTCGAAGAAGTGACTGTCCCAGCAGCAACAGAAGAAGAAATTGCAGGTACGGTAAAAGTCATGGGTGGTGAAGACTGGCAGCTCTGGATAGAAGCCCTGAGTGAAGCTGGAGTACTGGCGGAAGGTGCCAAAACCACGGCCTATACCTATCTGGGGGCAGAACCAACCTGGGATATTTACTGGAACGGTACCATCGGTGCGGCTAAAAAAGATCTGGACGAAAAAGCCAAAGCCATCAATGACAAGCTTGCGCCGATTGATGGTGAAGCCAGAGTCTCCGTATTAAAAGCGGTGGTTACGCAGGCCAGTTCGGCGATTCCGGTGATGCCACTGTATCTGTCAATGCTGTTCAAGATTATGAAAGCGGAAGGCACACACGAAGGCTGTATTGAGCAGGTAGAGTTATTGTTCCGCGAAAGTCTGTACGGCGATAATCCAAAGCTTGATGAAGATGGACGGCTGCGGGCGGACTACAAGGAGCTGGCTCCACATGTGCAGCAGCAGGTCAGTGACCTCTGGCAACAGGTACAAAGCGACAATATTGATGCCTTAACCGACTTCAAAGGCTATCAGACTGAATTCCTGCAGTTGTTCGGCTTCGAAATGCCGGGCGTGGATTACGATGCTGAAGTCAATCCTGAAGTGCCGATAGCGAATATGGTTTAACTAGCTGTCTCAAACACGGCCCTGCTTCTATTGACCAGATAAACCAGAGACAACATTACCGGCACTTCCACCAGTACGCCCACAACGGTGGCAAGTGCCGCGCCTGAATTCAAACCAAAGACTGAAATAGCCACGGCAACGGCCAGTTCAAAAAAATTGGATGTGCCAATCAGGCAGGCCGGAGCAGCAATGCTATGTGGCAATTTCATGGCCTTAGCTGCGGCATAAGCAATAAAAAATATACCGTAGGTTTGAATTAACAGAGGTATGGCAATCAGCACAATGGTTGCCGGATTAGACAGTATGGTTTGTGCCTGAAAACCGAAGAGTAAGACAACGGTCGCCAGCAGCCCGGTAATCGACCAGGGTTTCAGCAGCTGTAGAAAATGATTGAGTCTGTAATGATCATTGGCGCGATCCAATTGATGGCGGGTTAGCACACCAGCAGCCAAGGGCAAAACCACATAAAGCACAACTGATAGCAGCAGTGTTGTCCAGGGCACAGCAATATCCGAGACACCCAACAGAAAAGCCGCAATCGGCGCAAAAGCAAAAATCATAATAATGTCGTTTACTGACACCTGTACCAGGGTGTAGTTAGGGTCACCTTTGGTCAGCTGACTCCAGACAAAAACCATGGCTGTGCATGGGGCAACACCCAAAAGAATCATGCCAGCGATATATTCAGTGGCTGAATTTGGATCGACCAAACCAGCAAAAAGTACCTTGAAAAACAACCAGCCGAGAAAAGCCATGGTAAAAGGTTTTATCAGCCAGTTGACCACGCAGGTTAGCAACAACCCCTTGGGCTTTTTGCCGACATCTTTAATGGAAGAAAAATCTATCTGAATCATCATTGGGTAAATCATGACCCAGATCAGAACAGCCACCGGTAAATTCACGTGTGCAATTTCCAGACCGGCAAACAGAGCGAAAAATGCCGGACTCAGACTACCCAGACTGACACCGGCCACAATCGCCAGACCTACCCAGACACTCAAATAGCGTTCAAATAAGCCCATGAATTTTATTCCTCAACCTTCCTCGGCCAGACTCTGGATACGCTCATACAACTGATCATCTGCCATGCCTTGCTTGATCCAGCTTTTGATTTGCTTGATACGCCGTTTCAGCAGTTTGATGGTGGCGCTGAAGGCCGCATTGATGACTTCCGGTTCACCGCTAATAGCACTCGGATCAGCCAGCCCCCAGCGCACCTGTCTGGCTTTGCCAAACCAGACCGGGCAGGGTTCATTGGCAGCCTTATCACAGACCGTAATCACATAATCGATGTCATCGTCTTCAAATTCATCCCAGGACTTGCTGCGCAAATTATGGGTTTGAATATCTTTGGCACGCAAAGCGCTGAAGGTGAGTGGGTGTACGTGATCAGCAGGACTGCTGCCGGCACTCACTGCCTCCAGTACATCACCGCCATAATGATTGGTGATAGCCTCCGCCAGAATGCTGCGGCAACGGTTATGGGTGCAGATAAACAGAATTTTCATGCACGCAAATCTTCAAAGGTGGTTTTGCCCTGATGCAGAAAGTTTCGGTTATTGGCCAGCGCCAGTTCGAGGCTTTCCAGGCACCAGTCAGGCAGTTTTTCATGCAGACGGTAATACATCCACTGACCTTCACGGCGCTGCTGGATCAGATTGCAACAGCGCAGCTGTGCCAGATGGCGTGACACCTTCGGCTGACTTTCGCCAAGACTATCCATCAACTCACATACGCAGAGTTCCTTGTCACGGCACAGCAATAACAGAATTTTCAGGCGGTTGTGATCAGACAGGCATTTATAGAAACTTAAGGCTTGCATAGATGCTCCTTTGAGATTGAATGGCATTATATATGAAAAAACATATATATGTTATTTCATTTATTTAAAGTGGATAAGAATATTTAGTAATTCATTGGGAGAGGGAATAGACCAGCAAGCAACAGGGTAGAGTGGTTTGAATTATTTTTATCCTATAACATTTTATAGCTGCTTATTGCTGCTCGTTCACTGTGTGCATGTACACATCCTGCTGGGGATAGGGGATGGTAATCCCAGCCTGATCCAGTGAAAGTTTGATAGTTTCCAATAGGTCAGAACGTACTGCCGAGTAGTCATCAGCTTTAACCCAGGGGCGCACATTGATGTTAACACTGCTATCAGCTAGTTCGCCGACAGCAACACCTGCAGCTGGATCCTTAAGTATTCGAGGATCGGCATCAATGATGCCCAGAATGATATCTCGGGCCTGGCCGATGTTATCGTTATAACTGATGCCGATAACCAGATCAATCCGGCGGGTGCCAAGGGTATTCACATTAACGATGGTGCCGTTAATGATAGAGGAATTTGGAATAATAATGCGTTGATTGTCTGGCGTATGCATCAGTGTGCAAAACAGACCAATCTCATCGACTATACCGGCAGTGCCACTGGCGTTGATAAAGTCACCGATTTTGAAAGGGCGGAAAATAATAATCATGACGCCAGCGGCAAAGTTACTCAAGGAATCCTTTAACGCCAGGCCAACTGCTAAACCTGCCGCACCGACAACGGCGAGTAAAGAAGTAATATTGATACCAAGCTGATCAACGGCTGCCAGTACGACAGCGATTAACAGAACGTTATAAATCATGGTGCTCAGGAATTTAACCAGCATTGTATCCATACCGGACTTACCCAAAGGCTTCTTGGCAAAGTCTGCAATCGCTTGGGCTATGGATTTCCCGATAAAGAAAATTGCCAGAGCAACTGTGAGGCGAATGCCCCAGGGAATGATATAGTCATTTAATAAATTCAGGCCGTCTTCCATTAATTATTTCCAGTGAGGACTTGAAAATTTCAGGATTGTCAATTGTATATAAGCAGATTAATTTTATCTATGAATTAGGGGCAAAACTCAAAATCGGCGTGTTAAAGGTTTGTATTGATGCCCTCAAGATAGGCTTTAACACTTTCACTTAAGGCATCAAGATTATAGCCGCCTTCCAGTACTGATAATATTTTAGACTGACAAAATTTGTTGGCGATAGCAGACAGCTGTTTGCCCAGCCATTGATAGCTCAGTTCAGAAAAATTCAATGAAGCCAACGGGTCTTCATAGTGAGCATCAAAGCCTGCCGAGACCAACAAGAGTTGTGGCTTGAAATTTTCCAGAGCCGGGATAACGACTTCAGTAAAAAGTTGTTGGTAGAGGCTATGTCCTGTGCCCGCAGCCAGCGGAATATTTAGAATGTTATCAGGGGTGTTTTCAGCTTCATTGCCGGTTCCTGGATAAAAAGGGCTTTGATGCGTGGAAATATAAAACAGACCTTTTTCACCTTGCACTATATCCTGAGTGCCGTTGCCATGGTGTACATCAACGTCGACGATGGCAATACGTTCGATACCATACTGTTGCCGGGCATACAGCGCAGCAATGGCAACATGGTTGAACAGGCAAAAGCCCATGGCCTGATTTCTGGTGGCATGGTGTCCGGGAGGTCTGCTCGCACAGAAGGCATGCTGAATATGGCCGCCAACTAATTCGTCAATCGCTTTGCAGGCAGCGCCTGTGCCCCTGAAGGCAGCCTGTAAAGATCCTGGTGACATAATCGTGTCAGCATCAATTTGTACTAGCCCTTCATTAGGTGCGGTAGCCTTAATATGTTGCAGCAGTTCAGGGCTGTGTGCCAGTAAGACCTGTTGCTCGGTGCCTAAAGGGGCTTCTTCGTAATGAGTAATACTTTCCATTATTGCCAGCAGGCGTTTGGGGCTTTCCGGATGTCCATAACCGGGCTCATGTTGTAGGCAATCTGGATGACTATAAATAACAGTTTTTTTCACTTTTGGAAGGTAGGACTAATTATTTATCTCGCAGAATTTCCTGCAAGGCGCTGAGGTAAAGTTCAGGTTCACAATGCTGGACCTTACTACGTAAAGTCTCAACTGTGTCATTGGCAGCAACAGGAATGATCTGCTGTTTGATGACGGGTCCCTCATCAATACCGTCAGTTACATAGTGAACGGTAGCGCCTGATTCTGTTTCACCCGCATCCAGTACGGCTTTATGCACATGATCACCATACATGCCTTTGCCGCCGAACTTGGGTAAGAGGGCAGGATGGATATTCAGAATTTTATAGGGGTATAGCCGTAAAGTTGCCGGGCCGATTTTCTTCATATAGCCAGAACAGACGACCAGATCAGTGTCAGCATCACGCAATACAGTCTGGATGGCTTCATCGGCATTGTCTTCGCCACGATGGGTTTTAGCACTGATGTGGTGTACCTCAACATCATTATCCAGGCACCATTGCAGAATATTGGAAGCACGGTTATTCGTGATCAGGATGCCAATCTCAGCATCAAGTTTACCTGCACGTATTGCTTCGATGATGGCTCTAGCCGAAGATCCTCCGTGAGAAGCCAGAAAACTGATTTTCATTTAGGTTTTATATGGATTAAAAATAAAAGCAAATTCTAGCCTAAATTCCTGTTTAATGCCCCGAAATCTCGGAGCGGACGTGATAGAATGCACAGCCTTCTAACCCGCAGAGGAAATCTCATGGCTGATCCAATAACTTCAATAGATGATAGAGCCAGTTACGCAATCGGTCGTCAGATGGGCGATCAACTTAATAAAAGTGCCTTTGATGGTATGAAACCTGAAGCTGTATTATCCGGCATGGCTGATGCTTTAGCAGGCAGGCCAAGTCCGATCAGTCGTGAAGAGCTGAATGAAGCAATTGATGATCTGAATAAACGCATGTTGCAAAAACAGCAGGAACAGGCCAGTGAGCAGGAAGCGGCAGGTGAAGCTTTTCTTGCGCAAAATGCTGAACGTGATGAAGTGGAGACCACGGCGTCAGGATTGCAGTATGAAGTGATTGAGGAAGGCGAAGGTGATTCGCCAGAACTATCATCACGAGTTAAAGTGCATTATCACGGCACGCTTATTGATGGCACTGTATTTGATTCTTCAGTGGAAAGAGGCCAGCCGATTGATTTTCCGGTAAGCGGTGTCATAGCAGGTTGGACCGAAGCTTTGCAGATGATGAATCCGGGAGCCAAATACAAATTATATATTCCGCATCAGCTTGCCTATGGTGAGGCCGGTGCAGGCGATGTGATTAAACCCTTTACAACATTAATATTTGATGTGGAGCTGCTGGAAATTTTATAAAATTTTTTTACCCAGATTGTTCACGATTTTTTATCAACTACTTTTTAAATATTATTTACACTTATGGCTACACTCAGACCTTTTCGCGGTATCCGTCCTACACAGGAACTGGCGGACAGAGTTGCCGCGCCTCCCTATGATGTATTAAACAGCGCCGAAGCCAGGGAAATGGCTGAGGGCAATCCTTATACCTTTTTGCACGTAAATAAACCGGAGATTGATCTGGATCCGGCTATTTATGTACATGATGAACGTGTTTATCAAAAGGGCGCTGAAAATCTGCAGGCTTTTATTAGCGATGGTGTAATCCGCCAGGATGCAGAACCGCATTTTTATGTGTACCGGCAGATTATGGGAGAGCATGAGCAAACCGGTATTGTTGCGGTAGCTTCAGTCGAAGAGTATGAAAAAAATCTGATCAAGAAACATGAATTCACCCGGCCGGAAAAAGAAGATGACCGGGTTAAACACATGGATGCTTTAAATGCCCAGGTTGGCCCGGTATTTTTAACCTATCAGGCAGAAGCTGCGATAGATACACTGGTCCAAGAAATTACCACAGCAGTCCCCGAATATGACTTTACGCTGGCTGACGGTATCCGTCATGTGTTCTGGGTTGTCAGCGATGCCATGAAGACAAGTGCTTTGGAGCAGGCCTTCGACAAGGTCCCCTGCCTTTATGTGGCTGATGGTCATCACCGTTCTGCAGCAGCGACACGGGTAAAGAACATGCGTCAGCAAGCCAACTCCCAACATGATGGTTCAGAAGCCTATAACAATTTCCTGGTCGTGGTATTTCCTCATGACCAGATGAAGATACTGGATTACAACCGGGTAGTTATAGATCTGAATGGTTTGAATGAAGAAGCCTTTATTGCCGTACTGGGCGAGAAATTTGAGGTGCACCCACAAACTGAAGCTTTTAAACCTGGCTCCCTGCATGAATTTGGCTTGTATATGGATGGTCGTTGGTATGCCTTGAAAGTGAAAGAAGGTGTTGTCGATGAAAACGATCCGGTAGCACGACTGGACGTAGCGGTATTGCAGGACAATATTCTTAGTCCCTTGCTGGGTATTGCAGATCCGCGAACAGACAAACGTATCGATTTTGTTGGTGGTATCCGTGGTATGGCAGAGTTGGAAAAACGAGTTGATAGCGGTGAATGCAAGCTGGCTTTCTCTTGCTACCCGACTTCCATTGAACACCTGATGGCTATTGCCGATGCCGGTGAAGTCATGCCACCGAAATCCACCTGGTTCGAACCTAAATTACGCAGTGGCCTGGTGATTCATTCGCTGGATTAACTGCAAGGCCTGATTCCTGATAAGGAAATAGGCGCCAGGGTGCGAACCAGTTCCAGAAAATTTTCCAGCCAGGGTTCGGCATCCTGCATGGTTGCAGCATAAAGTCGGCACCATAGGCCCTGTTTGCCGAGAGGCAAAGTTTTAATGTAACCCTGATCTGCCTGAGGTTGTACCGACCAGGTTGGTAACATGCTTAAACCCCGGCCACTGGCCGTCAGTTGAATAATGGCCAGCGTCAGTTCTGCCGTTCTTCTGGCTTTGGGACTGACGCCAGCAGGGCGCAGGAAATGTTTAATACCGTCCAGCATATTGTCATCGACCGGATACTGGATCAGGGTTTCGTTGGCAAAATCTTCCGGTTTTAGAAAAGTCTGGCTGGCGACAGGATGATTCGGCGAGCAGCAAGCCACCATCTCGAAATCAAATAAAGCATGATAGACAACACCTTCACGTTGATCCGGCTCTGTGTGTACGGCAAGGTCGGCTTCATCAGTCAGCAGCAGGGCAACCGGATCAGGGGTCAAGCCGGAAACTAGGTCCTGTTCAACTTCCGGCCACTGGCTGCGAAATCGGTCCATGGTGGGCATTAGCCAGTCGAAACAGCTGTGGCATTCAATCGCAATGCGCAAGCGACCGACTGAGCCCGAAGCAATACGGGCAATATCCCTTTCAGCCGAGTCAATTTGCGGCAACGTGGTGCGGGCAAGGTTTAGCAGGCGCTCCCCAGCCGGGGTAAAACGCAGCGGGTTGCTCTTGCGTTCAAACAGGGAAGTTGAGTAATAATCCTCCAGCTGTTTGATCTGCTGTGACAGGGCAGACTGGGTGACATGAATATGCTCGGCAGTACGAGACAGGGTGCCGGTGTCAGCCAGGGTTTGTAACAGACGTAAATGACGGATTTCCAGAGGTGATTTCATAATAAGCTAAGCTAATAATAATTATAAATATATATAAATTGACCTTATAAATAACATCAAGGATGATAGCAAGCCTTTTTAGGTCGGGTATAGACAAATCTGTTATGAGTTTCGCTGATAAAAACGAGGAAGTCTCTGTTTCCTTTGAATTTTTTCCTCCTGCTGATCTTAACAATGCCAATCGTTTCTGGGACTCGATTGATAATTTGGCGAGCCTGAAGCCAGACTTTATCTCAATTACCTATGGTGCCGGCGGATCCACCCGGGAGCGCAGCCTGAAAATTCTTGAGCGTATCCTTGCCGAAACAGCATTAACGGCGGTTGCCCATTTAACCTGTGTTGGAGCCAGTAAGGCTGAAGCAGATGATATGGCGCGGCAGTTTCACGCAGCTGGTATAAATCGTCTGGTTGCCCTGCGTGGCGACCCACCGGGAGGTCAGGATAAGTTTGTTGCCCATCCAGAGGGTTATGCCAACGCCACAGAGTTTATACAGGGTCTTAGTAAGGTGGCAGATTTCGATATTACGGTTGCTGCCTACCCGGAAAGACACCCCGAGTCACCGAGTCTTGAACATGAGATTGAGGTGCTAAAACAAAAAGTTGATGCCGGGGCAAAACGTTGTATCACGCAATTCTTTTTTGATGCCGATGTTTATCTGCGCTTTGTTGGTAAAGCGCGGGCAGCAGGTATAGAGATTCCTATTATTCCCGGCATACTGCCGATCCTGAATTTTTCCCGCGTACAGGACTTGGCCGCCCGTTGTGGTACGCATATTCCAGCCTGGTTAATAAATTTGTTTGATGGCATAGAACCTTCGTCCCCAACCAACAATATGCTGGCGTCAGCAGTAGTGATTGAGCAATGCGATAAACTCTATACAGCCGGGGTAAGAAATTTTCATTTTTATACCCTGAATAAATCGGATTTAACACGTGCCGTATGTCACTCTTTAGGCGTGCGTGATGTGAGTGGTAAGAAATAATGTCACATCAGGAATTATTTAAACAAACGCTTAAACAGAGGATACTGTTTCTGGACGGTGCCATGGGCACCATGATTCAGAGTCATGGCCTGCATGAAATTGATTTCCGTGGTGAACACTTTGAAGTGCACAAGAGTGAGTTGCGTGGCAATAATGACCTGTTAAGTATCACCAGACCTGAACTGATCAAGCAGATACATAGTGAATATTTACAGGCCGGGGCGGATATCCTCAAAACTAACACCTTTAATTCCACCGGTATTGCCCAGGCTGATTATCATCTCAGCGCTTTGGCTTATGATCTGAATGTTGCCGGTGCGACACTGGCTCGCGAAGCCATTATCGAATACAACAAAACCAATCCCCGTCCTTGTTGGGTAGCCGGGGTACTGGGGCCAACCAACCGCACGGCCTCGATTTCCCCGAATGTGGAAGATGCCGGTTTCCGGGCGGTGACCTTTGATGATCTGTTTGAGGATTATTCCCTAGCCATTAAGGGACTGTATGATGGTGGTGCTGATCTGATACTGATTGAAACCATTTTTGACACACTCAATGCCAAAGCGGCCATTGCTGCCGTGAAAAATTTTGAAGCCCAGCATGAAATCACTTTACCGGTGATGATTTCCGGCACTATTACTGATCAGAGCGGGCGTACCTTGAGCGGACAGGTTGTAGAAGCTTTTTATAACTCGGTTCAGCACGCCAATCCGGTGAGTGTCGGACTTAACTGTGCTTTGGGTGCAGAACAGCTGCGTGAATATGTTGATGATCTGTCACGGGTTGCTGAAATAAGCGTCAGCTGTCATCCGAATGCCGGTTTGCCGAATGAGTTTGGTGCCTACGATGAAAGCCCGGAACATATGGCAGGTATTATCAGTGAGTTTGCACGTTCAGGGCTGGTTAATATTGTGGGCGGGTGCTGTGGTACTACGCCGGAGCACATTCGTGTCATCCGTGAGCAGGTTGCAGCTTATGAGCCGAGAGCCTTGCCTGAAGCCAAACCTTTATGCCGTTTATCCGGTCTTGAAGCGATTACCCTGAGCCGGGAAACTAATTTCGTCAATGTTGGTGAAAGAACCAATGTAACCGGTTCCAAGCGCTTTGAAACATTGATTCTCAATGAAGACTATGACACGGCAATTTCAGTTGCACGTGAACAGGTTGAAGGCGGGGCACAGATAATTGATGTGAATATGGATGAAGGCATGCTGGATTCAGCTGCTGCCATGACGCGCTTTTTAAATCTGATTGCCGCTGAGCCGGATATAGCCAGAGTCCCGGTGATGGTGGATTCATCCAAATGGTCAGTGATTGAAAGCGGGCTTAAATGTATTCAGGGAAAAGGCATTGTTAATTCTATAAGCCTGAAAGAAGGCGAGGATGCTTTTCTTGAACAGGCGCGTCTGGTCAAGCGCTATGGTGCAGCAGTGGTAGTCATGGCTTTTGATGAAAAAGGCCAGGCCGATACCTTTGAACGTAAGACTGAAATCTGTGCGCGTGCCTATCAACTATTAACTGAAGTCGCCGGTATTCCTCCACAGGATATTATTTTTGATCCGAATGTTTTTGCTGTTGCAACGGGAATTGCCGAGCACAATGAATACGGCAAGGCCTTTATCGAGGCCACAGCCTGGATCAAACAAAATCTGCCACATGCCAAGGTGAGCGGAGGGGTATCGAACCTGTCCTTTTCATTTCGTGGCAATAATGCGTTGCGTGAAGCCATGCACTCGGTTTTTCTTTATCACGCCATCAAGGCGGGTATGGATATGGCTATCGTTAATGCTGGCAAGTTACCGGTTTATGAAGATATAGATAAAGCCCTGCGTGATGCCATTGAAGATGTGATTTTCAATCGACGAGAGGATGCCGGAGAGCGTTTACTGGAAATGGCAACCACGATTGTTGCCGAGGCAAAAGATGAAAAAGCAATACTGGCATGGCGCGAAGAGGGTGTGGAAAAGCGTCTGGCCTATTCGCTGGTGCATGGCATCGAAGAATTCATTATCTCGGATACCCAGGAAGCCTATGAACTATTGGGTTCTGCCATCAAGGTGATCGAAGGTCCGCTGATGGATGGCATGAATACCGTTGGTGACCTTTTTGGTTCGGGCAAAATGTTTTTACCGCAGGTGGTAAAAAGTGCGCGGGTGATGAAAAAATCGGTAGCACATTTGGAACCTTATATTCTGGATAAGGCAGGTGAGCAGCAAAAAAATGCGGGCACGATTGTACTGGCTACTGCCAAAGGTGATGTGCATGATATCGGTAAAAATATTGTCGGTGTGGTGTTGAGCTGTAATGGTTATCGCGTGGTTGATCTGGGTGTGATGGTGCCCAGCAGTAAAATTCTACAGGCGGTTAAAGATGAAAATGCCGATATAGTTGGTATATCAGGTCTGATTACCCCGAGTCTCGATGAAATGGTACATGTTGCCAGTGAACTGGAGCGTGAAGGTTTTACCCTGCCACTGTTAATCGGTGGCGCCACGACATCCCGTGTCCATACGGCAGTTAAAATTGAACAGCAATACAGTGGTCCTACCATCTATGTGCCGGATGCGTCACGTTCGGTAGGCGTTGCCGGTAAATTGCTGGGTGAAACCAAAGAGGACTACAAGGCGGAGATACGTGCTGAATATGAACAGGTACGTGAACAGCGCCTGAAGAAAGATACTGTACGAAATATTCTGAGTATTGCAGATGCCAGAGCCAACAAACCGGGAATAGATTGGTCAGAGTTCTCGGCAAAAGAGCCTCAATTTACCGGAATTAAAGTCTTTGAAGAGCATGACCTGCAAATTTTGATTGACCGGTTTGACTGGTCGCCGTTTTTCCGTAGCTGGGATCTGGCTGGTAAATTTCCAAAAATACTGGATGATGAAATTATCGGTGAAAGTGCACGCAGTCTGTATGCTGATGCACAGGAGATGCTGGCAGAGCTTGTTAATAAAAAGCTGATAACGCCAAGAGGTGTGATTGGTTTCTGGCACGCCAACAGTATGGGTGATGATATTCAAATTTATACAGATGAGTCGCGTCAGACAGTAAGAACCACTTTGCACACTTTACGTCAGCAACTGGAACAGCGCCGCAAGGCCAAACCCAATTATGCCCTGGCAGATTTCATTGCACCCAAAGACAGCGGCAAACCTGACTGGATAGGTGGTTTTGCCGTGACAGCGGGGCATGAAGTAGAAAGCATGGTTGAGCAATACAAACAGAATCATGATGACTACCGTGCCATTATGTTGCTGGCCCTGGCTGACCGTTTTGCGGAAGCCTTTGCTGAAACCATGCACGAGCGTGTGCGTAAGCAATACTGGGGTTATGCCAGTGACGAAGTTTTATCCAATGAGGATATGATCAGCGAGAAATATCAGGGTATTCGCCCGGCACCGGGTTATCCCGCATGTCCGGATCATACCGAGAAAGAAACCCTGTTTGCATTGCTGGATGCTGAAAACCAAACCGGCATCAGCCTGACAGAAAGTTTTGCCATGATGCCAGCAGCTTCAGTCAGTGGAATCTACTACTCACATCCTGAAAGTCGCTATTTTTCAGTCGGAAAAATTGCAGAAGATCAGTTGCTTGATTATGCTGAGCGTAAGGGTTGGACAGCTGATGAAGCCAGACGCTGGTTAAGTCCTGTTTTAGCATCCTGAGCAAGCTAACTGATTTACATTAAAAGGAGAACTGACATGCGAGTCAGCTTCAAACTTTTCCTGACAAGCCTTTGTTTATTGTTATTTAGTGTAGACAGTCTGGCACAGAGTTCCGTCTGGCTGGCTACTAAAAATGGCAATACAGTCTATCTGGGTGGCACCATTCACATGCTGCGTGCTGATGACTATCCCTTACCTCCAGAATTTGAAACGGCCTATGCCGAGGCCGATAGCCTTTATTTTGAAATTGATATTGATCAGATGAATGATCCGGTTGCCCAGTTGGGGATGTTACAACGTCTGATGTATACGGATGGCAGAACCTTGCAAACTGTATTGAATAATGAGACGTACAGCACGTTGACCGACTATGTTGCGAAGTTTGGTATGCCCATGCTCATGTTGCAGAACATGAAGCCGGGCATGTTGATGAGCACACTGGAATTACTGGAATTCCAAACCCGTGGTTTCACCCCCGATGGTGTCGATATGCATTTCCATCAGCGTGCCAAGGCTGATGGTAAGACCATTGAAGCTTTTGAAACTGTTGATGAGCAGATTGGTTTTATAGAAAACATGGGCGAGGGGGAAGAAAGCGAATATGTCTTACTTTCTTTAAGAGATCTGGAAAAAATAGATGACGACATTGAGTCCATGGTTTCAATCTGGCGTAATGGTGAAGCTGATGATCTGGTTGAGCTTTTTGTCGAAGATATGAAAGAGACGATTCCTGGTATTTATCAGGCACTCTTGTTAGATCGTAATAATAAATGGATGCCAACCATAGAAGCGATGTTTAACGATTCCGATACCGAATTTATTCTGGTTGGCGTAGCCCATCTGGTTGGTGAAGATGGTTTGGTTCAACACCTGCGGAACAGAGGCTATCAGGTGAATCAGCTATAAAAGAAAACTCCCGAGGGTAACAGAGTAATTTGAAATTCAGCTTAGTCTTGCCCTGTTAATTAGATAATGAAGTAATGAGGAAAGTAAAATGACTGTACTGGTCGAAGGTGTGTCGGTAATCATCAAGTTAGAGGCAATTGAACGCATAATTTCCGATGGATTTGAAGGTTTTCGGCAGCACATTCCAAATTTTTCCTGGTGCAAGGATGACAAGATTATACGTCTGGGTTTTTTGGATGGGGATGAAGCGAAGGAATTCGTTAAAACCCTGGAGTCTCTAAATCTTGTCTATCAAGGCAGTGAAGGTGCACAGGATTTTGTGATTGTTGATCAGATATATGGTGTCACTACGCCATGTAACTGGCTTGAATGTGGGCATTTGGAAATTAATAATGATCCGCAGATGAAGGTGGCAGCTTGTCGGATTGCAGGCACTCAGGATGATAGTGTTGTAACGCCGTATGGCTGGAAGTATGAAAATTCACTAACGGCTATACATGGTTTGACTCCTCCAGCTCAGAGCTAGACATTATTCCCCTAGTGTTCGCTATCCTGGCCGGATAAAGTTCACTGCAATATTTGAGAATACTATGTATATACAATATAATTCGCTCCTTTTTTAAAAGAAGTGAATTAATGCCGCATTTCATAATAAAGAGAAATAAAAAAAGTGACCCGGAATATGTCCACGTCATTCACGATACAACCGTTAATTGTGGTCATTTACCTAAGGAAAAAAATCAAATTGCATTAGGCTGGCACTCAACCTGCTTTTCAGCTATCGAGGTAGCTAAAGACCTTGGATATGAATCAATCGAAGGCTGTACTTATTGTTGTGAAGAGTTCTGTCCAGTGTGATTTAAGTCCTACTCTTCTTGCATCACCCGGATACGTTGACGTTCGTTGTTTGTGTAAAGGATAAGGTAGGTAGCGCCCATTCTGCCAGTCGTTAGCTCAATTTCAAAAGGCGTTTCCGGCCATGGCGTAACCGATCGTGAATTAGTTTGCAGAAATACTCGACCATCAGCGCTGACTAAGCGGGATGTGCGTAAACTTGGTTTTTCTACTTCAACAATACGCACCATATTGCTGTTATTGTCTTCGATAACTTGAGTTTGTAACCGCTGTTCAAGTTCAGCGACTGTTTCTACCAGCTCCTCTCTTGTGGGTAATGAGGAATTGCTGTCCATTGGTTCTGGCTCATTGGCTGGAACTGCTTCAACCACTTCCACCGTTTCAGGCAAGTCAATTGTTTGAACAGGTGGTGGGAAAGCATTGTCATAGCAATTCAAGCGCGCTGAAATGCCGGGTATATTCTTGCAAATTTGGACGATTGTGGCGACTTCAGCATCTGACTGTGCCTGACTGCTCAGTGGGAGTGAAAATGTAAGGAGCGCAATCAACAGCCCCCATGCTGTTTTCTTCATAGTCTTGTTATCTTTGTACATCAAGCAGAAAACTCCTCGCTTATTATTTTTTGATACAGGCAGTAAGAATAGGCAAAGTATAATTATAAGTAAACTGCTAGATTTTTTGGACTAAAGTGCCGAAGTTTGACTTGGCGATATGTTTATTGGATTCGTTGTTGAATCATCTGCAGTGTCTGCAGTTAAGGGTATTCTATTTTTCAGGGCTGATAGTAAAAGCCCAGTAAAGTTGCTGAAAATAAAAAGCCCACATTGAAGTGGGCTTTTTATTGCACTTTTGCTGCTTCAGTTAGAACAGAAGCTTAGAGTCTTCTGTTAATTGGCAGGTTCTAGTCTTACGATAGCTGTTGGTTCAGATTCAGCATCTTCAACAGCCAGATAGATGTAACCATCCGGACCCTGACGGACATCGCGGATTCTGCCGAGGCCATAAGCCAGCGTTTCTTCGCGAACCACAGTTCTATAATCATCATCCAGCATGACATGCGCCAATTGCTGACCACCTAATCCGCCGACAAAGATATCACCATACCAGGCAGGGAATTTGTCGCCGGTATAAATCATCAGACCTGAAGTAGCGATAGAAGGAACCCAGAAATGCTTAGGCTGTTCCATGCCTTCCTGCATAATGGAGCTATGAATAGGCAAGCCTGGTCCATAATTAACACCGCGACCAATGACTGGCCAGCCAAAGTTGCTGCCTTTGGTAATAATGTTGAGTTCATCACCACCCTGAGGGCCGTGTTCATTTTCCCAAAGGTCGCCTGTTTCAGGATGGAATGCCAGACCTTGTGGACTACGATGACCATAACTCCAGATTTCAGGTAAGGCATCTGACTGGCCGACAAAAGGATTGTCAGCAGGTACTGAGCCATCATCATTCAGTCTGATCATGACGCCGTTATGATTACTGTTGTCCTGCGCAGGATGATTTACCAGGTCACCCGATGGAGGTGCCTGTCTGTCGCCCAGGCTGAGAAATAAATAGCCATCCTCATCGAAGGCTATACGTCCGCCATAATGGGCAGCTCCCACTGCATTTGCAGAGAATATTTCTTCTACATTGCTTAGTCGATCATTCTGAAAACGTCCTCTGGCCAGTGCAGTCGTTGAGCCATCACCTACGGCTTTGGCATAGCTGAGATAGATTATCTGGTTGTTGGCAAAATCAGGATGCAAAACAACATCAAATAGACCGGCTTGTCCGCCGTAAAAGACTTCAGGCACACCGGCTACAGCATTCGGCAGTAAACGTCCGTCACGCACGATACGCAGACGTCCGGGTTTCTCAGTGACCAGCATGTCGCCGTTGGGCAGCCAGGTCATTGACCAGGGCTGAACCAGTCCATCAGCAACTGTGTTGATACGGTAACCATAGTTCGCTGCAAAATAAACGTCTGATTGTGCATTAGCAGTAAGCGATGCAGTTAGCATCACACCTAAGCTAATTATTAAATATAAAAATTTCCTTAACATAATATTCCCCATGTCTGTTTTTGTTGGTGTCTGGGATTAACTATCCAGATGAGCGACACCCGAGAATTCATCTGGCCTAGGTACACTCGGAAAAGTATAAAATTATGAATCAAGAGTTACCACTATATTTTGGTTATTTAGGTGCCATTACCCGGGAGGCAAGCCATATTCTTTGCTGATTCATACTTAATACGCCGCTTTATAATTGTTTGAAAACAAATATTCGCTACAATAGCCACCCCTTATTTTTAGCAGCAGTCAGAGGCAGATTTAGCTTACATGCTTCATTACGGAAAGGTTCCCGCTTCACTTGAACGTTCAGGGAAAATAGGTATCGGTGTTGATTACGGCACCAGTAATACGGCAGCAGCCGTTTTTGACGGGCAGCGTGTACATCTGGTTAAGCTTGAATCACAAAGTGGCATTATGCCAACTGCGGTTTATATCAATCGCGAGTTTAGCGCCAGTGTCGGGCAGCAGGCCGTTGACAATTACATCAAGGCCAATCAGGGCAGAAAAGTTGAGCTCAGTGCTGAAGTCCTTGGTGAAGCCCGCACTTCAACCGGACAGATAGACTACGGCACCAATTTACCAACAGAAGCGGATACCAATTTGGTTTATGGCCAGTCATTTCAGGATGCATCCATGCCGGGGCGTTTATTTCGTGGTGTAAAACGTTTGCTGGGAAGTAAGAGTAACGAACGCATTATGGTGTTTGAGCGTCCTTTTCGCTTGGTGGCGCTGGTCACACCGATATTGCTGAGAGTGTATAAATGTTTACAGCAGACCATAAGCAATGTTGAATCGGCAGATTCAACGTACTATACCCCTGATCATGCCTGTATAGGACATCCGGTTAATTTTGAGGGGCAGGACTCTGAACATAATCAGATTGCTTTGGAGCGTTTGCAGGAAGCTTTTGGTCATGCAGGGATCAAACACAGAAACCTGTTTGCTGAGCCAAACGCTGCGGTAATGAGTTATCTGGTGAGTCAGGATAATGTGCAGGCTGAGGTGATACTGACGGTTGATTTTGGTGGTGGCACACTGGATCTATGCGTGCTGGCTGAGCAGGATGGTGCCTATGAAGTCATTGCCACACACGGTGTTGGCCTGGGTGGTGATCATATTGATCAGGTTTTGTTTCGGTCATTACTGTTCCCTTTGATGGGGAAGGGCGAACGCTGGCAGCGGGAAGTGGAAGGCCGCCATATTGAAACACAGTTTCCCTTTGAATCCTTTGAGGACTTAATCATTAACTGGACGGTCAGCTATATGCTTAACCAGAATGAATATCTTACGCCAGTCAGGGATATGATGAGCAAAGGCGGTGCAGCAGCAGAAAAATTTGAACGTCTTTATGATCTGATTACCCAGAATTATAGCTATCAGGTTTTTCAAAGGCTAAAGGAATGCAAAGAAATGCTGTCTATACAGCAAGAAGCATTACTGGATATTCCAGAAATTAACGTTTCACTGACTCTTACACGGCAACATTTTAATGAATTGATAGCACAGCAGCTGACACTGTTTTCCAAAGCTGTTTCAGATACACTGGAAAAAGCCGGATTGACGGATAAGGAAGTCAGTCTGGTGATACGTACAGGCGGTTCCTGCTTGATCCATGCTGTTACGCAAATACTGGAAAAGCGTTTTACCGGCAGGGTCGTTGAACATGATCCTTTTACCAGTGTCGCGGCCGGTTTGGCGATAGCTGATTATCAGATGCAACGTCGTCAGGCATAAAAACATAAAAGCTGTTTTGTCCAATGAATTTTTCTCCCAGCGTTAACTTCTGATGCTCAGGGGAGCAAGGTTTTCCCGCAAGAAATTTCTGCCGAATATATTAATTAAATGATCGAAAAAAAATTTTTAACCGTTCCAACCTGCTTGCCTGGTCTGATGGTCTTTTTCCTCCCCGCCTTGGCATTGAGTATTACGAAACCGTGATTGACCATCTTGAAGCACAGGGTATGTCAGCTGCTGAAGCACGAGAGCAGGCAGAAAACACTATCAGATTATTCATGATGCCCGGCACCGGACATGGCCTGACCAGAGCATCTGCTGGGGTGAATACCGTTGATTTCCAGGCCACCATAGAAAACTGGGTAGAAAATGGCATAGCACCTGATTCAATAGACGCATCCAAGGTTATCTCTGGCACTCTGGTGTTCGAGAGATCCTTTGTCCCTATTCGCAAGAAGCGGTTTATGACGGCAGTGGCGATACGACTTTGAGGTCAAGTTATAGCTGCCAGGAATAAAGGACTAAGAAGTTTGTTGTGACAGAGCGGGCTCTTTTATAACTCCACTACAGGATAATAAGCGTACTCTTTTTACTTTAATTGAATTGGACACTTTACAACGCTCTGGCTGCTTCAAGCACGTAAGTCAGGTTAGGCCGTTCACGGTAATCCTCTTCGGCAAACTTTCGCAAAATAGTGCCGTCCGGACTGACCAGCATGATTCCAGGGCGGGGAATGCCGTAGGCAAAGCTGTCAGGTTCCGGAACCGGATTACGTATGCCAAATGCATTAATGTGCTTAATGGCTTCATCATGCAGCATGGTGAAACCGACACCAAAGTCTTCTTCTGCAATTTTCAGGGTTTCAATCGAGTCATAGGTCATTGAGGCGATATTAAAGCCCAATGCTTCCATTTCAGTTTGAATGGCAGTGATATCGGCAAGCTGGGCTTTACAATAGGGACACCAGTCAAAAGAGCGGCTGAAAAACAGCATTAACCCTTTTTCACCGGTGAGGCTGTTCAGGGTTTGGTTGTTACCATTTTGGTCAGGCGCATCTAGGACCGGAATAGTGGAGCCTTCGGGGAAATCCGGTGCCCAGATAAAATCCTGTGCGAGACTCAACTGGCAACAGAAAAACAATATAACTAGGGTAAATTGGCAGTAGCGTTTAAGTGATGGCATTGTCGTCCTCTTTTTTTCTGAATTTATTTAACTATTCAGGAGATAACAGGCATGAATTTTTTATAGTTATTTAGCGTGACTTACGCATGATAATGACAGATAAGCTGTGCCTTTTCTACTTAACATGCAGTCCCGGCAAGGTATCCCCAGGATTGAAATATGACAAGAACTGCGACAATTTGTCGCAGTTAATGCAGGGGACTTAGCTACTAGAATTCACGCATGATAATCAAAGCCACCATGGATTTATGTCTTTTGCAGGTGCCATTGGTGCAGGCAAAGAAGCCCTTACACTGGCAGCTGAAAGATTAAAAGAAAAACTGGGAGCTTGACCAGGCGCGGCCTATAAATTTCTGCGGATGGCAATCGCTTCAGCAAGTTTGCTTAGCAGTATATCCGTATCTTCCCAGTTCATGCAGGCATCAGTGATGCTTTGGCCATAGGTTAAGGCTTCCCCGGCTACGACTTTTTGGTTGCCGGCGACCAGGTGGCTCTCCAGCATTACTCCCTTGATATTGGTTTCACCGTTGGCAATTTGATCGGCTACGTCCTGACATACAATGATTTGACGATCTGGATCCTTGCCTGAATTGGCATGACTGCAGTCGACGACAATAGCAGGGTTAAGGCCGGCCTTCTGCATTTTGTCTGCGGCTTCTTTAATACTATCCGGGTCATAGTTGGTGTGTTTGCCGCCTCTGAGAATCAGGTGGCAGTCAGGATTCCCGGCTGTCTGGAAAATGGCAGAGTGTCCGCCTTTGGTCACTGATAAAAAGTGATGGGCATTAACTGCAGAACCGATGGCATCGATGGCAATCTGGATATTGCCGCTGGTGCCATTCTTGAATCCGACAGGGCAAGAAAGTCCCGAAGCTAGCTCCCGATGGCATTGTGATTCTGTAGTGCGTGCGCCAATGGCGCCCCAGCTTATCAGGTCAGCCACATATTGCGGACTGATTAAATCAAGGTATTCTGTAGCAGCCGGTATGCCTTTGTCGGCAAGTTCGAGCAAAAGTTTTCTGGCTTTGCGCAGGCCTTCATTAATCTGGAAACTGTTGTCCAGGTGTGGGTCGTTAATCAAACCTTTCCAGCCAACTGTCGTACGGGGTTTTTCAAAATAAACTCGCATAACAACCAGCAGCTTGTCTTTGTATGTCTGTAAGGGTTTTGCCAAACGATCTGCGTATTCAAGTGCTGCTTCCGGGTCATGAATGGAGCAGGGACCACTGATGACAAGCAGGCGATCATCCCGGCCATGTATTATGTCCTGAATCGCTTTGCGGGTATTGGAGACTGTTTCTGATGCGTTCTGTGACAGTGGAAATTCATTGATAAGCTGTTCCGGAGAAAGCAGTTCTTTCATCGCAACGATGCGCAGATCATCTGTAGTTTGCATATTCATGTTATTTCAACTTTATTAATTTATTTTTACTTGGTTAACCGCTTTTGTCCTATAACCTTTCTATGCTGAAGGAAATGTTTAGTCCTTCAATATCAAAACTGTTTTCCCCTGTTTCGGGTTGGCTGTTTAATTCGGTGCATAAGGTTTCTTTGGCAATGTAATCCTGATGCTCAGAGATGGCCTGTTCAAGTTCACTATCGGCTTTGTATGTCACTTTGATGCGATCAGCGACATTCAGATTCAGATCTTTACGGGTTTTTTGTATGCGGTTTACTATTTCCCGGGCAAGACCTTCACGCAAAAGCCCGTCAGTCAGTTCAATATCCATATCAATCGTGATGAAACGGTCAGAAACTGCCTCAGTGCCTGCCTTGGCTTCACGGAATACCTGAATATCCTCTGTTGTGAAGCTTTCGCCATCAAGGCTTATGCTGTCGTTATTCTGTAACTCTTTTAATTGAGCAGGTGTCAGCGATTCAATGAGTTGTTTGAACTCCTTAAAACGCTTGCCGAGGCGTTTACCCAGCACCGGAAAGTTCGGTTTGGCATATAAATTAATGTAATCACTTTCCACTGTGGATGTGGCAATCTCTTTTACATTGAGTTCAGATTTTATGTAGCCTTCCAGGCGCATGATTTCATCCAGCATACTTTGATCTTCATGGATGATAGTGAGACGGGCCAGCGGAATTTTGGTTTTGATTTTGACCTGTTCACGCTTCTGGCGACCCAGCAAAATAATGCTTTGTATGCGTGCAACAGCAGCTTCCAGTAAAGGCTGCATCAGTTTTTCATCGGCTTCCGGGTAAGGACATAAATGGACAGATTCCTGAGTACTGGAATTTTCCGATTCAAAAGTCTGCAGCGCCTGATAAATATGTTCAGAAAGAAAGGGAGCAAAAGGCGCCAGACCGATATTGAGTTCTTTCAGTACATGATACAGTGTCCTGAAAGCGGCATCCTTATCATCTGTCATGCCCTCGACCCAGTAACGGGAACGGTTCAGACGGATATACCAGTTGGTTAAATCTTCAATGAACTCGAATAAAGCCGGTACAACGTTATAGAGTTTGTACTCCGCCATTTCTCTGGCGACATTGGCTTTCAGTGTTTGCAGCTTTGAAATAATCCACTGGTCGACAATATTGTGCATAGCAAAGGGGAGGTTTTCATCCGCTTTCCAGTTATCAATTTCTGCATAGGTTTGCAGGAATTTGAAGGAGTTATACCAGGGCAGCAATACACGGCGTACCATATCTTTTACGCCACTGTCAGTGAAACGTTGTTCCTCGGCTTTGACCAGACCTGAGTTGATCAGATACAGACGCAAAGCATCGGCACCGTATTCCTCCATCAAAGCGTCAGGCGCAGTGTAGTTTTGTAAACGCTTGGACATTTTCTTGCCGTCTTCGGCCATGACAATGCCGTTAACGATGACATTCTTGAACGAAGGTTTGTCGAACAGGGCAGTGCTCAATACCAGTAGGGTATAAAACCAGCCACGGGTCTGATCCAGCCCTTCAGCAATGTATTCAGCCGGGAATCCTGCTTCAAAAAGTGCCTTGTTTTCAAACGGGTAATGCATCTGGGCGTAGGGCATGGAGCCGGATTCAAACCAACAGTCGAGAACTTCTTCAACACGACGATAAGTGCCTTCCTCGCCTTCGATAGTAAAGGTCAGGTCATCGACATATTCGCGATGCAGGTCATCTACTCTGATACCCGTGAACTGTTCCAGTTCTTCTATAGAGCCGATGCAGATGCGCTTGTCCGTGATGTCATTAATCCAGATAGGCAGCGGCGTTCCCCAATAACGATTGCGCGAAATACTCCAGTCGATAGCATTTGCCAGCCAGTTTCCCATGCGGCCATTTTTAATATGCTCTGGTACCCAGTTAACCTGCTGGTTGGCAGCGCTGATACGCTCACGCATCTGCTCCACTTTCACATACCAAGATGGAATGGTGCGATAGATAATTGGCGTATCCGAGCGTGGACAGAAAGGGTAGCTATGGTTGATCACTTCCTGAACATAGAGTTTCCCTTCATCCTTTAAACGTCGGATGATGTCTTTGTCGGCATCTTTGACATAAACGCCGACATAGTCGCGGACCTCTTGCGTGAATTTTCCTTCAAAGTCGACGGGACAGACGGCGACATCCACACCATTGTTTTTCATTACCCTGAAGTCATCTTCACCGAAAGCGGGGGCCTGATGTACGATGCCTGTACCACTGTCCGTCGTGACATAGTCATCGGCAAAAACAGTAAATGCTCCTTGTCCGGCGAGGTCACTAAAGTAAGGGAAGAGGGGTTCATATTTTTTACCGACCAGTTCACTGCCCTGATGCTGACTGAGAACAGTATGATTTTCACTTCCCGTTTTGCTTAGCACGTTTTCGGTTAACTCTTCAGCTATATAAAGCGTGATATCACGTTCTTTATCATGGATTTTGTTATAAGTAACTTCAGCATTGACACAAAGACCCAGGTTGGATGGCAGGGTCCAGGGCGTGGTGGTCCAGGCAGCCAGATAAGCATCTTCATCTTTTAATTTAAATAAAACAGTAACTGCAGGATCCTGCACATCCTGATAATTCGAGCCTGCTTCAAAATTGGATAACACAGTGCCAAGCGCCGTGGAGAAGGGAACAACTTTGACGCCCTGATAAATTAAATCTTTTTCCCAGAGTTGCTTGATGACCCACCAGACAGATTCCATAAAATCGGGATCCATGGTTTTGTAATCATTTTCAAAATCCACCCAGCGCCCGATTCGGGTAATGGTCTTTTCCCATTCAGCAGTATAGCGTTGGACAATTCCGCGACATTCATCGTTATACCCTTTGATACCGAGCTTTTCGACAGCCTGTTGTGAAGACATCCCCAGCGACTTATCTATTTCATGCTCAATAGGCAGGCCATGACAATCCCAACCAAATCGACGTTGGACGTAATAACCTTTCATGGTGTAGTAGCGCGGGATAATATCCTTCAGGGTAGAAGCAACCAGATGTCCATGATGCGGTAAGCCCGTGGCAAAGGGTGGGCCATCATAAAAAATATACGGTTTGCCGGTTTCAGTTTGCGCCAGAGACTTCTGGAAAATATTGTCAGTTTTCCAGAAGTTCAATACCTGATGTTCGGCATCCACAAATGAAAAAGGGCTATTCGCTGTTTTAGTTTCTTCAGTCACACTTATATTCCGTTTAACTGGTTTTTATACCCAGAAATAAAAAACCCGCTTGGAAGCGGGTTTTTTGAATCTTGTTTTTTAAATAGTAGCAATCAATTCAACCCACTCATCAGTGTTGAATAATAAATATAATTCGTGGATAAATCGCTCTTTTGTTCATGGGGCGAAGCATAGCGACTTATGCCCTCAAGAGCAAGCCGCTCATGGCTGTTAGAAGCCTAGAAATGCTTTTATTATCGCTGAAAAGGCGCTTGTTAGATCGTTATCGGGATCAGCACTGCGTCAACTTTTGAGCCGCTGGAAATAACGACATTAATTTCCCAGTCACCAGGTTGGTCAAAATACATATTTATGACCTGGTAAGCGCCTCTACCCATATGGGTACTGATATAGGTCATTCGCGGCAATATTTCCCGAGTTGCAGGATGATAGCCGTGAATCTCAATTTCTGCATCATCAATGGGTCTTCGATTACTATCAAGTATATAAAGCACCCACTCATGAGCCCTTTGTAGAGGAATCGGATTATATTCAGAGGTATAACTTAAACGATAGTTGCCATTTCTGGAAAGCCAGACACCGGGAGCGACTTCTTCCTGAGCTGCAACCGGAAGACTTGCTAAAACTGAAAGTGCTGACATCAACATAGTGATTTGCAATATTTTAGGAAGAATTGTTCTCATTTCGATGCCTTTTAAAATCCAGGTGGAGAGAATAATGGCTTATGAATTAAAGTCAAATATGTTTTATGTCATATTTTCAATACTGAATTATTTATTAAACTTAAGTCCACTTTAAGTGAGTTAGTGGGTGGTTAGAAAATCAAAAGCCTTTTATACTGGTCGCTATGTTGTCAGGCAGTAGCGTTCACGTATGGATTGCCCTATACCCCGGCTGAGCAAGTAATAAATTTAAAATAGAAAAACCTGTATTGCTTTCCTGCACTTACTTTTACCAGAGTAGAGAATCTATTTGCATTTTTTATGTTGTCTGCCCCTTACTAAAGAGATTATTCATAAAGTGTTTTCTTTTCTGAACCGCAATCTTTTACTGCTGACGATAGGTGTTTGCATCATGATGAGCTGCACCTCTCTGATAGTGTCAACGGCATCGCTGGTTGGCTTTAATCTGGCTACAGATAAATCCCTGGCAACACTGCCAATAGCCGCACAGTTCATTGGCACCATGCTAGCCAGTATTCCGGCAGCTATGTTGATGCAGCGATTAGGGCGCAAAATTACTTTCATGCTGGCCGCTTTATTTGGTATCGGTGGTGGCACAATTGGTTATCTGGCAATCGTAAATCATTATTTTGTCCTGTTTGTGTTGGCAACATTTTCTGTTGGGATCTTTCAGGGAGTGGGTAATTATATGCGTTATGCAGCTGCAGAAAGTGTTGATGTATCTGATAAAAGTAAAGCTATTTCCTTTGTCATGCTGGGTGGTGTTGTGGCGGCAGTGATTGGTCCGAATCTGGCAAAATATTCCAGAGAGTGGATCCAGGATGCTGAATTTGCCGGAAGTTATGCGTCGGTAATCGGACTCTATATTGTTATTCTCTCAGTGTTTTCATTACTGAAACTTGAGAAAAAAAATGTTTCAGAAAATGTAAAGCAAGAGCGTTCCGATACAGGGCGGCCACTATGGGTGATTGCTTTGCAACCCCGCTATATCGTTGCCTTGTTGAGTGGCATGCTGGGTTACAGTGTGATGAGTTTTGTGATGACAGCAACACCACTTGCAATGGATCAAAGTGCGTTTCTTTTTAATGACACTGCTCTGGTTATCCAGTGGCATGTGCTTGCTATGTTTGCTCCATCATTTGTGACAGGCAGTTTAATAGCGCGATTTGGTGTCATTAAAATTTTGCTTAGCGGAGTTATGTTTGGGTTTTTGTGCATAAGTATAAATTTACTTGGAACAACTTTTTGGCATTTTCTGATTGCTCTGATATGCCTGGGTATTAGCTGGAATTTTCTCTTCGTGGGGGCAACATCCATGATTACAGACAGCTATTTAGAAAAAGAGAAGAATAAAGCCCAGGCATTAAATGATTTTTCTGTATTTAGCATGGTGACGCTGGCTTCGCTTTCAGCTGGAGCTTTACAGAACAATTTTGGCTGGCAGACAGTAAATATAGGCGCAATACCAATCTTGTTACTTATTCTTCTGGCCCTGATCTGGTTGGTGTTTAAGACTTCCGCAGAGAAAGAAACACAGCTGGGAACATAGAACTTGTTTATTTGTTGTTTGAATTATGCAAGTAAAGAGGAATAGTAAAGATATTGCTGGCTGCTTTGAGTTTATAGCTTGTTTGAATTTGCAAAAGTATAGTAGATTTGCTTCAGCTTAAATTTAATAGTTACTGTATCGCAAGGACTATATTTATTGCGTTACAGGGAAAGTTTTTCCAATAAAAAGAAAATAGAAAAGACACAAAACAGTAAAACTAGAGAGGGGACTTCATGCTGTTAAAAAATCATTTAAAAACTGCTGCTGTCGGTTTGATTACTCTATCAACCGGAGCATTTGCACAATTTGGCGCGCCAACTCCGGATCCCATGCCATTCCCAATGGAGTTTGAAACATCCAGAGATCATTATGATTATTTGCTGGATTACTACAAAGGCGGTGTGCAGCATGATTACCTGAGTGTACCAAAATGGGAAGGGCTCTGGTCTACAGGCGGTAACACCGGGGGCAATAGGCCATTTATGGCAGATGGTGAAATTATTGAAGGAGTGTTGACGCCTGAATATGAAGATGCTTTTCGTTATCGTTTAGAGATCGGAAAAGGCGGCGGCGACAGCAGTATTGGAGTGGACTATGACAGGCTGACTACCTGTGAGCCGGCTGGTATGCCACGCTGGCTGTTGGAACCCTATGTACGGGAATTCATTAATACCCCGACTTATTCTCTATGGCACAACGATTTGGCTAATGATACCCGCCGTATTTACATTAATCAGGAACACATCAATATTGATGGAACGCACTTTGCTGTGGGCGACAGTATCGGTTTCTGGGCTGTTGATGATGAGCTGGGTGATGTCCTGGTGATCCATACTGAAGATATCTATCCTGGCGACTTTTTCCGGGGTACTCCTCCTACCAGTAACCAGGCTGAATCAGTAGAAATTTACTATCAATACTGGGATGAGGAAGCCAATGAGAAAAGAATTGCGGCTAACGTATACTGGTATGATGACCTGGCTTTACAGGAACCGTTAAGCCTGGTTTATACCTTTCGTCCACGCCCGGATATGGAAGCTGCCGGTTTAAGAATTCGCTACTGGGAATGCGCCCAGAACAACAATACGTATTTAACGACTGATGAAGATGGTAATCCTTCGACGCAATATCGTCTTCCTGGTGAGCCAGGTTATGTTGATCCCAGAGGCGTTCCAACCACACGTAACCCTGATCTTCCGGTCGGCTTAACAGGGCAGGAAAAAAGCCCGGTGTTTGATGATGCGTTTGATTTCGTCTTTTAATTGAAATTGAAAAGTTTAAATAAAGAATAAATGAGGAGAGAGTCTATGAAAATTAAAAAGTTATCAGCAGTTGTTTTGGCTGCACTGACATTTGGAGCGATTGATCTTGCTTCTGCGCATCACAGCTTTGCCATGTTTGATCGTGGCAGTGAAGTTGTGATGAGTGGAGAAGTGGTAAGGTGGGCATTTAACAGTCCTCATACTGCGATATACATTCGTACAGATGAAGGTGAAGTTTGGGCCTTTGAAGGCGCTGCACCGGCATCGCTGGTGACACGCGCGCCAGCCATGAATGGTTTTACCTTTCAGCCTGGTGATGAAATTGAAGTGGTTATGTGTCCTCTGCGTGATGGCAGAACAGGTGGAGCCATTGGTTTTATCATCAAAGATGATGAATGGTATGCGCCTAATGATGGTGGATGTGGTCCAAATCTGGATGCCTGGCATGATTGGAAGAGTAAAGGTTACATGTCCAAGCAGGAAGCTATGGACGCTGGTGAGGAAATGCCAGATTAATATCCATAAGCCATAATTTTGTAGAACGAAAAAGAGCTTCCCAGGAAGCTCTTTTTCGTTCTATGACTTGGAAATAAATTTATAAAGCCCCAGATTAGCCATTTTGAAATATAAATTTTTCTTTTTTTGGCTACTATTTCCGATATACTAATTTCTCAGATTTTTACCAGCTAAATGATAATCTCGAAGTAAATAAAGGCCTGCTAAATGACGTATTGTGTCGCCATCTCGGTGAATTCCGGTATTGTATTTTGTTCAGATTCCCGGACGAATGCCGGGATTGATATGGCCAGTGTTTACAGCAAAATGTTTCGATTCGATATCAGTAATGAAAGACAGTTTGTTGTACTGTCAGCAGGTAATCTGGCAACCAGCCAGGCTACCATGCACCAGATGAAAAAGGATATCAGGCTAAACGCCAGTGTGAGCCTTAATACAGTCACTAGCCTAGATGATGCAGCTGACTATCTTGGTGAGGTCTGTCGTATGCAATTGGAAAAGCACTCAACGTCCGGTCCGGATTTTGAGGCCAGTTTTTTGTTAGGCGGGCAGGTGGCGGGAAGTGATCACGGCGTCACTTTGGTGTACCCGGCGGGGAATCATATAAGAAGCTCTGTAGATACACCTTATTTACAAATCGGGGAAAGTAAATATGGCAAGCCAATTCTGGATCGAATTATCAATCAGAATACAACTTTGGAAACAGCTGCACTTTGTGCTTTGGTATCCATGGATTCAACAATGCGAAGCAATCTGACGGTTGGGCCGCCAATAGAAGTAATGCTGTATACGGCAAATTCTTTTGTTCTCCAGCCATACCACCGTTTTGAAGAAGACAGTGAATTTCTCAGGGATTTGAAGAAAGCATGGGATAGACGCCTTAAGGAGGCGTTTAATCAATTACCACAGCTGTCATGGGTATACGCCAATGAAAATACTGGCAATATTGGGTGAATAAATGGCGCTATTAACGGCAATATAAATGACCATAAAAGTTGCGATACAACATCATACGGCTTACCGTTTTGATAAACGCATAGAAATTCTTCCCCATGTTATTCGCCTGCGTCCGGCACCTCATTGCCGTATGCCTATACAGTCATATTCCTTGAAGGTTAGTCCGGAAAATCATTTTATAAACTGGCAGCAGGATCCCTTTTCCAATTATCTGGCACGTATTGTATTTCCTGAAAAGAGCCGAGAGTTAATCATAGATGTTGAAGTCATTGTCGATATGACGGTGGTCAATCCTTTTGATTTTTTTCTGGAAGAGTCTGTGCATGAATTTCCCTTTAAATATGATAAACAGTTAAAAAAAGATTTAGCGCCTTATCTGCAAATCAACGAAAAAGGTCCCGCACTACTGAAGCTGCTTGCACAGGTCGATAAGAAGAAGCAGCTGACAATTAATTTTTTAGTAGCAATAAATCAGGTAGTGCAACAACAGGTTTCTTATCTGATCAGGATGGAACCAGGTGTGCAAAGCTGTGAAGAAACTCTGCTTTTAAAGTCCGGATCTTGCCGCGACAGCGCCTGGCTTTTAGTGCAATTACTTCGACATCTGGGCTTGGCTGCACGATTTGTGTCCGGTTATCTGGTTCAGCTTAAAGCGGACCAAAAAGCACTGGATGGGCCTTCCGGAACGGAAGTGGATTTCACCGACCTGCATGCCTGGACTGAGGTGTTCATTCCCGGAGCCGGTTGGCTGGGTCTGGATCCTACGTCGGGATTGTTTGCCGGTGAAGGACATATTCCTTTGGCCTGCACACCTGATCCTCAAAGTGCGTCACCCATCACAGGGTCGACTGGACCCTGTAATGTGAGCTTTGAATTTTCCAATACAGTGACACGTATTCACGAAGACCCCAGGGTTACCAAACCCTACACTGAAGAACAGTGGGTATTGATTGATAAGCTGGGTAAACAAGTAGACGACAAGTTACAAAAACAAAAATTTAATCTGACCATGGGCGGAGAACCGACTTTTGTATCGATTGATGATATGGAAGGAGCTGAATGGAATACCAAGGCGCTTGGAGAAAAAAAATTAAGCTTAGCAACTGATTTATTGCTGTCCCTGAAAGAGCATTTTGCCAAAAATGGTTTTATTCATCATGGACAGGGAAAATGGTATCCGGGTGAAGAATTGCCGCGTTGGGCTCTGGGTATTTTTTGGCGTACGGATAATAAGCCTCTCTGGCATGATAAAAGCCTGCTTGACAATACTCAGGTTAAGTCTGACAACAAAAGTAAAATTACTAAATCCTCAGCACAAAAATTTATTGTTGCACTTACGGAAAAACTTGGACTGGACAAACGCTTTGCGTTACCAGGTTATGAGGATGCCGAGTTTTATTTGAAGCGTGAAGGCAGGCTTCCCAAAAATGTCAGTGTGACCAGTAGCAAATTAAGTAATGAGCAGGAACGTAAAAGATTACGCAAAGTATTTGATCAGGGCCTGACTGAAAAAGTTGGCTATGTTTTACCGTTAAGCTGGTCCGGTGATGAAAAAAGTGGCAGTTGGATCAGCAGTCGCTGGCAATTTTCCCGTGGCAAGGTTTTTTTAATTCCGGGCGATTCTGCGATGGGTTACAGGCTGCCGCTGGATAGTCTGCCCTGGAAATTAGAGCGCGATTACGATTTTACAAAAGACCCTTTTGCTGATCGCAAGCCTTTGGATTATCCCCCTAACGAGAAGACCAGAGGCGCTAAGAAAAAAGCAGTTTTTCTGGAAAAAATAATACACACAGCACTATGTGCTGAGGTCAGAGATAACAAACTGTATATTTTTATGCCGCCTCTGAATGAACTGGAGGCCTATGTCCGCTTGCTGGATTTAGTGGAAAAATGTGCTGCTGAGCTGGGATTAAAATTAATACTTGAGGGTTACGAGCCGCCACGTGATCCGCGTTTGAAAAAATTAATGATTACCCCTGATCCCGGTGTGATAGAAGTTAACATTCATCCTGCGGCCTCCTGGGATGAGTTGATAGATAATATTTCAGTGCTTTATGAAACGGCCAGAACCTGTAGGCTTGGGACTGAGAAATTCATGCTGGATGGTAAGCACACTGGTACAGGCGGGGGTAACCACGTTACTTTGGGAGCAGCCAAAGCAGAGGACAGCGCCTTTCTTAAACAACCACACTTGCTCGAAAGCCTGCTACGTTACTGGCAAAACCACCCCAGCCTGTCTTACCTTTTTTCAGGACAGTTTATTGGTCCAACATCCCAGGCTCCACGTGTCGATGAGGCACGTGACGACAACTTGTATGAGCTTGAAATAGCCTTGCGCCAGCTTCCGTCAGGTGAAACAGACAGTCCCTGGTTGATTGATAGGATATTGCGCAACTTTCTGGTTGATTTGACCGGTAATACACACCGCTCGGAATTTTGTATCGATAAGCTTTATTCGCCTGGTAGTGCAACAGGCCGTCTTGGTTTGGTGGAGTTTAGAAACTTTGAAATGCCGCCACACTGGCGTATGAGTGCAGTACAAATGCTGTTGCTGCGTAGTCTCTTGGCCAGATTCGCAGAGACTCCGTATAAAAAGAGTATGATTCACTGGGACCATCAATTACACGACCGCTTCATGCTGCCACATTATATATGGGAGGATATGAACTGGGTTGTGAAAGATCTGACTGACGCCGGGTTTGACTTTGAACTGGATTGGTTAAGTCCTTTTCAGGAATTCAGATTTCCACACTATGGCAGTTTTCATATTGCCGGTTTACAGCTGGATATCCATGGTGCGATAGAACCCTGGCATGTGCTTGGGGAGGAAAGCTCAACCACGGGGACTTCACGCTATGTGGATTCTTCCGTAGAAAGATTGCAGGTGAAAATACAGGGGCTTTATGGTGAACGCTTGATGCTCTGTTGTAACAAGCGCAGGGTTCCCCTACAGCCAACCGGGAAAGATGGCGAATATGTGGCGGGTATACGCTTTAAGGCCTGGAATCCTTATTCATCCATTCATCCCACCATAGGGGTTCACAGTCCTCTGGTGTTCGATATTGTTGATACCATGAATTCCCGCTCACTGGGTGGCTGTACCTATTATGTTTCTCATCCCGGTGGCAGGAATTACGACACCTTTCCGGTGAATGCAAATGAGGCAGAAGCACGTCGTGTTGCACGAATAACTGGTAAAGGACATTCTCAGGGAAAAATCAGAATGTTTAAATCAGAGCCTCATCCCAAAAGACCCTATACGCTCGATTTACGTTATAACTGAGTTTGAAAATTCCTTTTTCAAAGCGTTATATAGTCATTTCGGTCTGTATAAATCATGGAGCAAAAAAGGATTAGCGCCTGCTCTATGGAAAAAATGCCGATATCTGCATTATAATCCACTGATACGTAAAATAATTTTAGATAAAACAATAAGTTAGCTTTAAATTTGTTTTAAATTAGAAAATCAATCAACACTATCCATCACAGATGGATAAACATTTGGGGAAAGGTGGAATGCATTTAAATAAACTTATCTCGGGCCTGGTGTCATTAACTGCAGTAGCCATGTCATTGCCGGTTGTTGCCGCAGATGAAGCGGCTGTGCATCAGGGTACAGTTTCCAACTTCTGCTTTGATTGCCACAATGCCATTGATTGGGAAGGGCAGTTAGCGCTTGATTTACTGGATATCAGCGATGTCGGCGCTGATGCAGAAACCTGGGAAAGGGTGGTTAACAAATTAAATGGTTCAATGATGCCTCCTCCTGGCCAGCCACGCCCCGATCAGGATACTTATATTGAGCTCGTCAGCTTTCTTGAAGATGAACTCGATGCGGCTGCCATGCGTAACCCGAATCCAGGACGTCCAGGCCTGTATCGCTTAAACCGTGTGCAATATGCCACTGTGATTCGTGATTTACTGGGTATGGATATTGATATAGCGGCGATTCTTCCACCTGATACGACCAGCTATGGTTTTGACAATATTGCTGACGTGATGAATGTTTCGCCAACCTTGTTGGAAGGCTATCTGGCAGCGGCAGATAGAGTTAGCGCAGTTGCTGTGGGTGATCCAGAATTTCCACCAGAAGAAGCAAACTATACAGTCAGCAGTATGTTATCCCAGGATAAACATATCGATGGTTTTCCTCTGGGAACCCGGGGAGGGATATCAGCTGACCATCTTTTCCCGCTGGATGGGATTTACGAAATCAATACACACTTCTTAGTTAATTCTCTGGAAGTTGTTAAAGGTTTACAGTTTCCACATCAGTTTGAGGTCAGTATTGACGGAGAGAGAGTTCATACGGCAACAATCGGTGGTATAGCGGACTACACATTAATGCTTGAAAATGGCGCAGCTTCTACCGAGTCTGTGGAAAACCGTGCGAAGGTGCGTATTGCGATACCTGCCGGCGTACATAATGTTACAGTCACTTTCCTGGAAAAAACCCAGGCTTATGAAGTTTCCCAGTTGCAACCTTTTGATAAAAATAACTTTGATCCCGTGTATGTTGGTGGAATCCCTTCGCCGGTGCGTCTCAATATCCGTGGACCATTTAGTTCCCGGGCACCTTCACAACTGACACAAACACGTGCAGCAATATTCAGTTGTTATCCTGAGCAGGTTTCACAGGAACAGGCTTGTGCGGAAGAAATAGTTTCCAGTCTGGCCAGGAAAGCCTACAGAAGACCTGTTGAAGATGCTGAACTGGATGTGTTAATGAACTTTTATTTAGAGGGCCGTGAATCTAAAGGTTCTTTCGACGGCGGTATCCAGATGGCTTTACGTCGTATGTTAATGAGCCCGAACTTTCTGTTCCGTATTGAGAAGGACCATCCTGGCGTGGCGCCTGGTGAAAGCTTTGCAATAAGCGATCTTGAACTGGCTTCCCGACTTTCTTTTTTCCTTTGGAGCAGTATCCCGGATGAAGAGCTTATCAGCTTAGCTGTTGATGGACGTTTAAGTGATCCCCAGATTCTAGAGCAGCAGGTTAACCGCATGCTGGCTGATGAAAAGTCTTATGCGCTTGTTGAGAACTTTGCCGGTCAATGGCTGCAGCTTAGAAACCTGGACGGGGCGACTCCGGATGAAATTGCATTTCCAAACTTCGATGAAAATTTACGCCGGGCATTTATAACCGAGACTTCCATGTTTTTCGAAAACATTATGCGGGAAGATAAAAATGTGCTTGAGCTGATGACAGCTGACTACACTTATCTTAATGAACGTCTTGCCAGACATTATGATATTCCTGGAGTTTATGGTGATCATTTCCGTTATGTCGAATTGGATAATCCGGCTCGGGGTGGTTTGCTGGGCCAAGGCAGCATTTTGACAGTAACGTCTTTTGCGCATAGAACTTCACCGGTATTACGAGGTAAATATGTGCTGGATAATATTTTAGGTACCAGGGCGTCAGATCCACCTGATAATGTTCCTGCGCTGGAAGAAAATGATGCTGCCAGTCTCGATCAGGAGTCATTAAGACAGCGTCTTGCAAGACATCGTGCAGATCCCGCCTGTTCATCCTGCCATAACATCATGGATCCAATAGGGCTGGCGATGGAGAAATTTGATGCAGTAGGTCGATGGCGTGATCTTGATGAAGGTGGCCTCCCGATTGATTCCACTGGCGAGCTTGCCAACGGAACACCCATTGACGGACCGATAGACCTGAAAATGTCATTGGTGGAAAGGCCAGAGCTTTTTGTTAATACCTTTACCAATAGAATGCTGACTTATGCAATCGGCAGAGGCCTGGAGTATTACGATATGCCGACAGTCAGAGCTATCGTTGATAAAGCAGCTGAGGATGACTACCACTTTTCAAGCATTGTTCAGGAAATTGTTAAATCTGCGCCATTTCGAATGAAACAGGCAGTTGGAGGAGAGACTCAGGTTGCCGGGACAGATCGATAAAATTGACCTGATAATACGGTTCTGGTACAAAGTTTAAAAGAATTTGATTTAAATCAAACCAGATTTGATCAAGATCGTAAGAACGGATTACGGATTAAGGAATAAAACTAAAAAAGTAGTACTAAATTTACTTTAAGAGGGCAGCAATAATGATGATATTCAAAAAAGCACTAGATCGTCGTACGGTTCTTCGCGGGGCAGGTGCTTCAGTAGCATTACCATTTATGGGGGCTATGGTTCCTGCGCTAACAGCTACTGCACAGACAGCTGCAATGCGTCCAAGTCGTGCCGGTTTTGTATATATCCCGCACGGTTTCATCATGACTGATGAAGTGGATTACTGGACTCCTGCAACTACTGGACATAACTTTGAAATGTCAAAAACACTGGAGCCTCTGTCCGCTTTCAGAAATCAGATGACAGTTGTCAGTAATCTGATGGGAGCCGACGGTTCTGGTCAGCACACAGGTGCAACGACTGCGTGGTTGACTGACATGTACCCTGAAAAAACCCAGGGTGCTGATATCGGTGCGGGCATCTCTATTGACCAGGTTATTGCTAACCAAATCGGTCAGGATACCATTTTCCCTTCAATGCAATTAGCCATTGAGGATATCACCAGCTTATTGGGTGCCTGTGATGCTGGTTTCAGTTGTGCCTACCTTGATCAGGTTTCTTGGGCATCAGAAGATACCCCTCTGCCTACTCAGGTTAATCCACGTACAGTATTTGAACGCATGTTCGGTGGCAGTGGTACTGCTGAACAACGTCTGGCAAGAATGCAGCAAAACAGAAGTATTCTTGATTCTGTGCTGGAAGAAGCACATCGGACAGAATCGACTTTGGACGCAGAAGATCGTGTTCGATTGGGTGACTTTCTGGAAAATATCCGTGAAGTTGAAAGACGTATCCAGAATGCTGAAAAACGCTCTGGTGATCTTGCCGGTATCGCACCGGAGTCACCAATGGGTGTTCCTGAGCTTTATGAAGAGCATGTTGATGTTATGTATGACCTGCTTCATATTGCATTCCAGGCGGATATCACCCGTGTATTCTCATTGATGATGGCGCGTGATCTCAGTCACCTTAGCTACCCACAAGTAGGTGTGCCTGATCCTCATCATTCAATTTCACACCATGCTGATCGTCCGGATGTTATTGAGAAACACTTCAAAGTGAATCACTACCATATGCAATTAGTATCGCGTTTTGTAGAAAAACTGGCGACTACACCAGATGGCGATGGTTCCTTGCTTGATCATTCAATGCTGTTAATCGGAAGCGGTATGAGTAACGGTAACATGCACATCAAGACTCGTTTGCCTAATCTGGTAGTGAGCGGCATGATTGAAGGTAACCGTCATATTGCGGTTGATGACATTACCCGTACGATTGGTCAGCTGCATCTTGATATAGCTCACCAAATGGGCGTTGAGATTGATGACTTCGGTAGAAGTGGTGGTCGAACTGTAGGTCTGGCCTAAAACCTGGCCTGAAAAAGGAAGTTGACTCAGATAGTTATTGAGTCACCAGGTTTAGATAGGAACTAAAATGCCAGGCCATCATGATTATGACCTGGCATTTTTTTTCGAACACAAATTTAATAGTATTTTTGAGGATAAGACGAGGTAGGTTCATGCAAATTTCTAAAAGCATAGCGGCGTTTTTAATAGCCTTGCTTGTTGCAGGCATGTTTACACAGGCCAATGCGCAATCTGATTTAAGCCTGGAAGAATTAAGAGTAGCCCTAGCTTCTGGTATGGATGTTGATTCCCCGAAACCAGATGGCACGACGCTATTGATGGAAGCGATTTATTATCGTGAAACAGATAAGGCGAGGTTATTGATTGAGTCTGGTGCCGATGTTAATGCATCTAATCGCTACGGTATGACGCCTATGTTCCTGGCAGCACGAGCTGGTTTGTCGGAAATTGGCATTT
The DNA here is from genome assembly GCA_038148755.1 of Gammaproteobacteria bacterium. Lineage (GTDB taxonomy): Bacteria > Pseudomonadota > Gammaproteobacteria > Pseudomonadales > Pseudohongiellaceae > UBA5109. The sequence continues at coordinate 36,091 of JAYQWA010000004.1, read as the reverse complement.
TATTGTTGGCAGCCGGAGTAAACCCAAATGCAACCAATGCTGAAGGTGAAACTTTACTGATGGCAGCGGCGAAATCGGGCAGTGCGCCATTGGTTAGGGCTTTGTTGACAGATGATCTGGCCAGAATGATGGTAGGTGTTGATCCGAATTTGACCGAGAGCTGGCGTGGTCAGACAGCCCTGATGTGGGCAGCTGCGGAAGGCCATGCCGATGTTATTCAGGCTTTGGTGGATGGTGGTGCTGACATTAATAAACTGTCCGCTTACCAGAAATTTATTGAACCTGATCCTGACAAACGCCAGGGTGGTTTTGTCTACCCTCGAATTCCTAAAGGTCGTTTATCAGCGTTGCACTTCGCAGCGCGTGAAGGTCAGTTGGCGGCAGTCCAGACCTTAATTTATAACGGTGCAGATCTGGATATCGTAGATGAAGAGGGCAGTACCGCCGCCATGCTGGCCATATTAAACGGTCATTATGAAGTTGCTGCAGCTCTGATCAATGCGGGTACTGATGTCAATATTCAGGATAAGTTTGGTCGTAACTTATTGTTTATAGCAACAGATATGCATACCCTGGATGCAAATCCCCGCCCTGGACCTAAACCTTACGGTGAATTGGATAGTCTGGAAATTGTTAGATTGGCCTTGGAAAAAGGGGCTGATCCAAATTTAACCCTGAAAACCAATTTACCAACCTGGATGGCTCAGGGTTCGAACCACAATCCCCTTTTAAACCATGGCGCTACACCCTTGCTCAGAGCTTCAATGTCAGGTGACCTTGAAGTTATTCAGTTTCTGCTTGAAGCAGGTGCGGACCCTTATTTAACGACGCTTGAACCACAAGGCTCAGGTCGTGGTTTCGGTGGTGGATATGGAGATACTAATATTATCATGGCAGCAGCTGGAGTAAGCTGGCGTCCGTCAATAAGCAGGGGACGTGATGCTGATGCTATCTCTGCACTTGAGTTATATCTGGATTCTTTTGACTTTGATCTGGATGCACAAAATGAATCGGGCTATACCGCTTTACACGGTGCCGTCATGAGAGGTTCAACTGAGATCGTTAGCTTTTTGCTGGAGAGAGGTGCAGACCCTACGGTGGTGGCAGCTAAATCAGGCAGTGAAGACATGTATGCTGACGATGAAGCGTTGTCTCCTCTTGATCTGGCTCTGGGCGTTATTGATCTTAGGCTTGATCCAAACCCGGAGATTGAAGAAGTATTGCGCAGCTATATGACCCAAGCTGACTATGATGCTATTGAGGCTCGTAAAGCGGAAATACGCGAACAAAGAGCTGCGGAACAAGCAGAAGCTGAAGAAGTGTAAAATTAAAGCCGACAAAATTTAATTCTGTTGGCTTTAGAAATTAAATGTCAAAGTGCCAGGCTGCTCTCTTAAAGAGTTGTCTGGCATTTTTTTTTGTCTAAATTGTTTATAATTTCAGAGAGTTATCCTGCATCTACGACAAAGTTTGATCAGTTAATAGATGCTTGCTACATTACGCCGATAATAATAAAAAAATAAAACTATGCGGCACGCTAACAATATACTGCCTCTTATCTTTGTCTTGCTTGCAACAGGCATTTTTATGTCGGCTAATGCTCAGTCCGATTTAAGCCTGGAAGAGTTAAGAGTAGCCCTAGCCTCTGGTATGGGTGTTGATTCGCCAAAAGCGGATGGTACAACCTTATTGATGGAGGCCATCTATTACCGCGAATCGGATAAGGCCAGATTACTCATCGAGTCTGGTGCCGATGTTAATGCATCGAATCGCTACGGTATGACACCTATGTTCCTGGCAGCGCGAGCTGGTTTGTCGGATATAGGCATTTTATTATTGTCTGCTGGTGTGAACCCGAATGCGACCAACGCTGAAGGTGAAACTTTACTGATGGCTGCAGCGAAATCGGGTAGTGCATCATTGGTCAGGGCTTTGTTGACAGATGATCTTGACAGAATGATGGTAGGTGTTGATCCGAATCTAACTGAGAGCTGGCGAGGTCAGACAGCCCTGATGTGGGCAGCTGCGGAAGGCCATGCCGAGGTTATTCAGGCTTTGGTGGATGGTGGTGCGAATATCAACAAGCTATCTGCTTATCAAAAATTTATTGAACCAGACGAAGATAAAATGCAGGGGGGATTTGTTTACCCCATTATTCCAAAAGGTCGTTTATCAGCATTGCACTTTGCGGCACGTAATGGGCAGAAGGACGCTGTACAGGCGCTTATTCGTCTTGGTGCAGACCTGGATATTGTCGATGAAGAGGGCAGTACGCCAGCCATGCTGGCCATATTAAACGGTCATTATGAAGTTGCTGCAATGCTGATAAATGCAGGTACTGATTTCAATATACAGGATAAGTTTGGTCGTAACTTATTGTTTATAGCAACGGATATGCATACGCTTGATGCAAGCCCTCGTCCGGGACCTAAACCATACGGTGCCATGGATAGTCTGGATATAGTCAGATTAGTGTTAAAAAAAGGGGCAGACCCCAATCTGACGTTAAAAACTTACTTGCCGCAGCCGACGGCATTGGATTTGAGTAATCCCATGTTAAATGAAGGTGTTTCTCCATTATTCAGAGCGTCCATGTCGGGTGATCTTGAAGTCATTCACCTGTTATTGGAAGCAGGTGCCGATCCTTATTTGCTGACCGCTGAAAATACTGTAGGACAGTATGAACAGGAATCTGCGACCAATCTCACCAACGTGGTCATGGCAGCTGCTGGTCTTAGCTGGCGTCACTCTATCAGCAGAGGCAGGGTCTCTGATGCGATTGAAACGCTGGAGTTGTTTCTAGAAAACTATGACTTTGATATTAATGCTGTAAATAAAGCTGGTGCTTCTGCACTTCATGGTGCCGTGATGAGAGGGTCGCCTGAAATTGTTGAATTTCTTGCACAACGGGGTGCAGATTTTACCTTATTGGCCAGGGCTCTTTATGATCCTGAAGGTTTTTATGCTGACGAATTTTATTTGAGCCCACTGGATCTTGCTATGGGGGTCATTGAATTGAGGTTGGAACCAAATCCAGAAATTGAAGCAGTACTCCGTCGTTATATGACGCAATCGGATTTTGCGGCTATTGATTCAAAGAAAGCTGAACTTTCAGAAAATGATTAAGGACTATAATCTAGCTTTATTCAAAACTGATTAATTGTCTTTTAGGGCCCCAATTCCCAGCCTATATAAACATGATACAGGCCGTTCTCTAGCGCTATCTCACGGGCTTGTGTTAACGAGAAGAGAGTCGTTCTGGTTTTACACGCATTCTGAAGTCAGGGTGAAAGTACACAGATACTGCGTTATCAGACGATTGAGTTTTCATAATATTTTAATGTGTGGCATGATAGTTCCCGGTTTACAACGACCATTGGGTCAGTGTTCTGGGCGTTTTCCAAGTGAGATATAGTTTCTTTTAAGAAAGTCTGCATGACAATTAACTGGAAGTCATATAATCCTGGCAAGTTTTATGATGAATTGATCAGTTCGCCGGGCTATCCTCGTAAGTCCGCTCGTATATTGGCCAAGTATTTGGCTTCGCTCAATAATGAAGAGCTTAAGCAACGTAAAGCGACAGTTGAACATGCCATTAAAAGCATGGGTATTTCGTTTACTGTCTACAGTGAAGCGGGCAATATTGATCGTCAGTGGCCCTTTGATTTAATTCCCAGAATTATTCCTGAAAAAGAATGGAACTCAACCAGTGATGGATTGAAACAGCGTCAGCGTGCGTTGAATTGTTTCATTCATGATGTGTATAACGACGGGAAAATTTTTAAAGATAAGATCCTGCCGGAAGAACTGATTAAAAAATCTAAAAACTACCGAAAAGAATGCCAGGGAATGAAACCTGTGCATGAAGTCTGGGCTCATATCTGCGGAACAGACTTAATTCGTGATGCTGATGGAAAATTCTATGTGCTGGAGGATAACTTACGTGTGCCTTCGGGTGTTTCCTATATGCTGGAAAACAGAACTGTAATGAAGCGTGTTTTCCCGGAGTTGTTTGAGAATTATGACATTCAGCCTATCACCGATTATCCCAGCCAGCTTTTCGACACCCTGGCCGCTATCTCGCCGGAGCCAAAAGATTATCCCGAAGTTGTTGTACTGACACCCGGCATCTATAACTCAGCTTATTTTGAACATTCTTTTCTGGCTCAGCAGATGGGTTGTGAATTGGTACAGGGCAGCGATCTGGTTGTAGAAGATGATCGTGTCTTCATGAAAACGATTGAAGGTCTTTCTCAAGTCGATGTGATTTATCGCCGTATAGATGACCAGTTCCTTGATCCTGAAGTGTTTCACCCTGATTCAGTCCTGGGTGTGCCGGGCTTAATGCGAGCATGGCTGAAGGGCAATGTCGGTTTGGCTAATGCACCTGGCGCCGGTGTGGCAGATGATAAGGTGGTGTATACCTTTGTCCCTGACATGATTAAATATTATCTGGATGAAGATGCGATTTTGCCCAATGTCCCCAGTTACCTGTGTATTGATAAAAAACAATGCCAGCATGTACTGCAAAACCTGGATAAATTAGTGGTAAAACCGGCTAATGAGTCTGGTGGCTATGGGATGTTAATTGGTCCTCAGGCGAGCAAAAAAGAACGCGATGAATTTGCCCGTAAAATAAAAGCGAATCCACGTGAGTTTATGGCACAGCCTTTAATCTCATTGTCGACCGCGCCGGTTTTGACTGATAGCAATGTAGATCCTCGTCATATTGATTTAAGGCCCTTTTGTTTACAGGGTGGAAAATCTTATGTCACGGCAGGCGGTTTAACCCGTGTCGCCATGGTAAAAGGGTCTTATGTGGTGAACTCCTCCCAGGGTGGAGGCAGTAAAGATACCTGGATAGTCAGAGAATAAATAATAGGCGTAGTAGCAAGAAAAAATGTTATCAAGTGTTGCAGAAAGAGTTTATTGGTTGGGCCGTTATCTTGAACGCGCCGAAAATGCTGCACGCCTGTTAAAAGTCTACTCAAACATGCTTTTCGATTTGCCGCGCGGTTCAAACCTCGACTGGAGTACTTTGATAGACATCAGCGGTAGTCATGCAAACTATAAAGAGCATTATGACAATTATGATGAAAAGTCGGTTTTAAACTTTTTATTTTCTGATGCCAAAAACCCAAACTCCATTTTTGCCTGTCTTGTTCTGGCTCGGGAAAATGCCCGTACCAGTCGGGAAATCATTCCATCGGAAACCTGGGAACAGGTAAACGCGCTTTATTACACAATTAAGGAGAATATTAATCCACGAATTGGCAGGGCCTCACGCTATGCCTTGCTGGAAGAGATCATTGCAGATTCACAACGCATAGAAGGCATGTTTGTCAGTAGTATGAGTCACAACCAGGCCTATTCTTTTATTGAGCTGGGCCGCAAGCTGGAACGTGCTGACATGACAAGCCGTCTGGTTGATGTTGGTTCTATCAATTTAATACCGGCATTTGCCGGAAAGTCAGAGCAAAACAGTTTTCTGGAACCCTATGAGAATATTGTTTGGATTAATGTATTACGCTGCATTGGTGCATTTCAGGCTTACCGGCAACAGGTTCATAACCGGGTCAGTGGAAATTTAGTTGTGCGTTTTTTGTTGCAGGACGAAGAGTTTCCCCGGGCAATTGGTTTTTGTTTATCGGCTTTGGCTGAAAGCCTTGAAAGACTACCAAACAATGATGATGTTAAACGTGCTGTAGTCCGTGTTAAACGAATTTCTCGTGAAGTTGATGTGGAAAGTCTCTTGCAAAGAGGTTTACTGGAATTTATTGATGAGCTGCAAATATCCATTGCAGATATTCACGAAGAAATCAGTAGAATCTGGTTTAGTCCGGAAACGATTCAGAATGCCGAATAATGCCGGATTTCGGATAGTCGGGTGAATTAATTAAGTTAATTAGTTTAATTAAAAAGTACCGCTATTATTGCCGGCAACTTTTTGCCAGCTACCTGCCCATGCCAACGGAGGTAGCAGGTTGAACGCTTCTTTTAATTTTTGATCCCAATTCTTTTTAAGTTCTCTCAAATACTCACTGTCTTCATCGAAGCGGTTGTAGTGGCTGGTTACGAAGCTATCTGCTCTGTACAGCAAGAGTTCAATGGGAGGACCGACAGTCAGGTTACTGCGCATGGTCGAATCCATCGAAACCAGTGCACATAGCGCAGCGGTTTCGAGTGTAGTATCCAGTTTGATAATTCTGTCCAGTATAGGCGTGCCGTATTTGCTTTCGCCAATCTGTAGATAAGGCGTATCCTTTGAACTGGTGATGTGATTTCCGGCAGGATATATTTTTACTACCCTGTGCTGACTGCCCTGGATTTGTCCACCAAGTAAAAAAGTCGCCTCAAACTCGGGGGAAGAACCACCATGCTTTTCCAATTGGCCTCGATATACCTCGCCAATATAATCGGCAGCTTCACCAATAGTAGAAACAGTGGTCAGATTTTCTGCAGTATTTTTTTTAATATCCTTCAGTAGCTGCGTTAAAGTAGCCTGGCTAGTTGCAAGGTTACCTGCCGATAGCAAAACAAATTGCCGATCCGGCATGGCGTTGAAGTTAAACATTTTGCTGTAGGTACTAATCTGGTCAACACCGGCATTTGTTCGGGAATCAGAGCAGAAAACAATGCCTGCATTGACAGATATAGCAACACAATATGTCATAGGAATCATTCTAGGTTTTATAGTTTCATTAGCAGAGCATTCTAGCTGAACTTGGTTGCCCCTTACAGGAGTATTTTGCCATAAACCAATCTGTCAGGTAGGGCCTGAACCAGGCTTGCTGTGTCATTAGATTTATCCCGCGATAAAACCTAGAATCAGAACTCTGGAATCCAGTCTCTTTTTTTGGAGAAATAGTGACAAAACAGTATATCAGTGCGCAGCAATTACTTGATGATTCATTTAATCTTGCTATTAAGGTTCTGCAAAGCGATTACCGGCCAAATTTTATTGCAGGAGTCTGGCGTGGTGGAGCGCCTGTCGGGATAGCTGTACAGGAGTTGCTTAGCTATTTTGGTATTGTTTCTGATCATATCGCTATCCGCACATCGCTATATTCCGGCATTGATAAACGGAATGCTAAAGTTGAAGTACATGGTCTGAATTATCTGATTGACAACCTTCAACCTACGGACAGATTATTGCTGGTTGATGATGTGTTTGACACTGGTCGAAGTGTTAATCAGATTATTGAAGATCTACAAAAGGAATGTGGCGCGAATATGCCCGAAGTCAAAGTAGCGATGCCTTACTTCAAGCCAGGCAGAAACCAGACAGGAAGAGTGCCGGATTATTTTCTTTTTGAAACAGATGACTGGCTGGTTTTCCCACATGAGTTAGCTGGATTGAGTAAAAGTGAGATTTTAAAAGACAAGCCAGGAATAGACTCATTGGCCGGCTTGCTGTCCGGTGATGATTGATTCTACAGAAAATTATCTGGCAGCTTATTGCCTTGCCTTATCATGCTTCCAAAAATGATCACTTAGTTTGTTAATTGATAAGTTAAGTTATAACATGCTTCGCCAATGGAAAGTTTTAATTCGCTTTTACTGACACTTGACGGCTATCTTGGTGCGTCTGCCTGGTTCCCGTTCATCTTGTTGGGTGTTGGTCTATTTTTCACCGTCTATTTACGTTTCCCTCAGGTTCGATTTTTCACTCACGCATGGAATGTTTTACGTGGGAAATATGAAAAGTCCAGTGATCCTGGAGATACCACACATTTTCAGGCGCTTTCGACTGCTTTATCGGGAACGATTGGCACAGGGAACATTGGCGGAGTAGGCCTGGCTATATATATAGGTGGCCCGGCAGCTTTATTCTGGATGTGGATGACTGCATTTCTGGGTATGGCAACCAAAATGGTTGAAGTAAGCCTTTCCCATAAATACAGGGTGAAAGCAGCGAATGGCACGATGGCTGGTGGTCCCATGTATTACATGGAGCATGGTCTGAAGATGCACTGGCTGGCGATGTTTTTTGCCATTGCGACTGTTATCTGTTCATTCGGGACGGGTAATCTGCCGCAAATAAATAATATTGCGACGAGTGTTAATGCAAGCTTCGGTATAGCACCAGTCATTACTGGCGGTCTGCTTGCTGTGCTATTAGGTCTGGTAATTATTGGGGGTATCAAACGAATTGCACATGTTGCGGCGACGATAGTGCCGACGATGGCAGCAGTTTATTTAATTGGTGCTCTGGCTGTGATTATCATGAATTACGACAATATCATCCCCGCTTTTTTCAGTATTTTCCGCGATGCCTTCACTGGATCGGCCGCAACAGGTGGTTTCCTGGGAGCAAGTTTTGCATTTGCCTTCAACCGCGGTGTTGGTAGAGGATTATATTCCAATGAAGCCGGTCAGGGCTCTGCTGCCATCGCGCATGCTTCCGCTAAAGCGGATGAGCATGTATCTGAAGGCATGGTGTCTTTGCTGGAACCTTTCATTGATACTCTGGTCATTTGTACGATTACTGGTCTGGTAATTTTATCTTCGGGTGTCTGGACAGAAAAATTTGAAAATGATTTCCAGTCTGCCGATTTATTAATATTGGATGGCGTTTATCTGGAGCAGAATGAAGCAGACCGAACAATTATAACTGATTACTTGGCAGGCAAGCCCAGTCCCATATCCTTGTATTCAGGCAGTGTGACCGTACTTAACGGTGCCATATCCACGCCCGCGTTTACTGTTTTACATGCAAGGTCTTTTGCCGAGGATGTGGAATTTTTAAATACCAATGAACCCTATAGCGGACAAGTGGATATTGCAGAAGGCGTTATCCAGAATGTTGATATCAGCTTACGTGGAAAATCTTTACTGCATTCTGCCGCGTTAACAACCGCCGCTTTTGGGGAAGGTCTATTTGGCGAAAACGGGCAGTACATTGTGACAATATCATTAGTATTGTTTGCGTTTTCAACAGCAATAGCCTGGTCATATTATGGTGACAGGGCAGTTATTTACTTGATTGGGTTTAAAGCAGTAATGCCCTACAGGATACTGTACTGTATTGCTTTTTTTATCGCTTCTTTTATCGACACTACCTTAGTATGGAATATTGCAGCAGTAGCTATCGTCCTCATGACACTGCCTAACTTGCTGGGCATCATGCTGATGCGAAAAGAAATGAAAGTGCTGATTAAGGAATACTGGGACGAATACAGTGATAAATAAGTTTAGTTTGCAGTAGCTTCTTCGCTATTGTTTTCCTGCATTTCATCCTGGGCTCCGCCGTTACCCAGCATCCCCAAAGTCAGTATATTCAACCATGATCTTTCTTCTTCTGCCGGGTTTTCCGCCGGAAGTTGAAAACCAAAAGCTGTATCTATACTTACAGGTCGTCTTGTAGGTGCAAGCGGCGTATCCCGTTTGTTGGAACCCAGTAAACCAAAAGTCACGGAATATAAAAAAGAAGGATCAGTGATTTGTGTGGAAACAACAAAGTCTCCATTGTCATCCAACTGATTGCTTTCCGGATAGTTGGTCGCAAGTATCTGCAGGCTATTATTAGCAAGATCATTTAATCCCAGACGGAGATACATTTCAGTCATGATTTCCAGAGCACGGGGAACTGCAGGAGCTTCCTGATAGTTTTCCACAACATATTTAGCACGATTCAATGCTGAAAGAAATGCCTGTCTTTCAATATAAAATTCTGCGACATGTATTTCATAGTCAGCAAGTAAATTACGTAGATAAATCATTCGAGCCCGGGCGTCTGCTGCATATGGACTGTTGGGGAAACGTGTGATTAATTGTGCAAAATCGGTAAAGGATTCCCGTGCGTTACCCGGGTCTCGTTTACTAGGATCAGTGGGTAAAAAACGTCCCAGCATACTGGCGTCTTCCGTATAAAAAGCCAGTCCTTTCATGTAATACGCATAATCAACATTTTCATCATCAGGGTAAAGTCGAATAAAGCGATCGGCAGCTGCACGTGCTGATTCGGCTTCCCCGGCTCTGTAATAGGCATAAACCAGTTCGATTTGAGCTTGAGCGGCATATTGGCCAAAAGGGAACAAGGCTTCCAGTTGCTGAAAATCTGTAATTGCTTCGTTAAAGGCATTTCTACGGAGCGCATCAACGGCTTCGTTATAAAGAAATTCCTCAGTAGAACCCTGAAACTGATCATCTGAAGAGCAGGCGGAAAGTGAAAAAATGGAGATGAGCAGAAGAGGTGGTAGAAGTCTTTTCACGGTTGTTATGTCTTTGGGCTTAATTGCTTGCTGCTTTTTGGCATAATTCGATATTTCGCCAACGCAGTGTACTATGTCTTATAAAATATGTCTTATAAAAAATCTTGCTGAAAAATTGCATGGTCAAGTCATCATTCATCATCTATAGACTATAAAAATATGGAAAAGTTTTATCTGGAAGCGAAAGTCAGCTCTGAACAGGCAGGTTTACGCCTGGATCAGGTAGCATCGAGCCTGTTCCCCGACTATTCACGAGTTCGCTTGCAATCATGGATACAGCAAGGGAACTTGTTGGTAGATGGCAAAAAAGCTAAAAACAGGCAAAAACTCTTAGGTGGCGAACTGATCACATTATCAGCTGTGCAGGAAGTACAGGAACAATGGCAGGCTGAATCTATCCCCCTGGATATCATCCATGAAGATGACAGCATCCTGGTTATTAATAAAGCTGCCGGTCTGGTTGTTCATCCGGCAGCAGGAAATTATTCGGGAACCTTGCTTAATGCCTTGCTGCATCATTATCCTGAACTTGAAACTATTCCCCGGGCTGGCATCGTTCATCGTTTGGATAAAGAGACCAGTGGGTTAATGGTGGTAGCCCGGACTTTACCAAGTCATCTGTCTTTAACAGAGCAAATTCAGGCGAGGGAAGTCAGCAGAGAATACCAGGCGGTGACCACAGGTCTGGTAACTGCCGGTGGTAGCGTTGATGCGCCATTAGGAAGGCACCCAGTACACAGAACCAAAAGAGCCGTTGTCTCAGAGCAAAGCGGTAAGGCTGCCATTACTCACTATCGGGTGATAAAAAAATTCAGGGCGCATACGCATCTTGCAGTAAAACTTGAAACCGGACGGACACATCAAATACGAGTACACATGGCCTATTTGGGATTCCCTCTGATTGGAGACCAGGTTTATGGCGGCAGACCCAAGATTCTGAAAGCCGCCAGTCCCGACTTGATTGATATGATTAAAAATTTTAAAAGACAGGCTTTGCATGCCTGGAAACTGGGGTTACAGCATCCGGAAACGGGAGAGCTTCTGAGTTGGGAAGCGGAACTGCCGCAAGATATGCAACAGTTATTGTCTGTGTTAAGTGAAGATAATGAAGGTTAATGCAGTAATAAAAGCAAACTGGTCTGCGCCGACAAATGTTACTGCCTGTGTTGTAACCAGACGCGCTGATGTTGATGATGTGTTGCAACAAAAGCAAGTGCAATGGTTGCAACAGGTTCATGGCAAAGATGTATTAAAACTGGAGGCTGGGGTAAATATATCAGAGCCAAAGGCTGATGCTATTTATACACAAGTGCCAGGAATTGTTTGTGGAATTCATACCGCTGACTGTCTGCCGGTTTTTTTCAGCGATCAAAAAGGCCGTGAAATTGCATTGGCTCATGCTGGCTGGCGTGGTCTTGCTACGGGTGTTCTGGAAAATACTCTGGCTTGTTTTAAAGCAAAACATGAAAGTATTTCTGTCTGGTTCGGGCCGGCAATAGGCCCCTGCCATTTTGAAGTCGGAGAAGAAGTCAGAGATATCTATTTACAGCAAGCCAGCCAGGCTACAAAAAAAATAACGTCTGCGGCCTTTGTTCCCGGCGCTAAAAACAGTAAATGGATGGCTGATCTTTATAAGCTGGCCCAAATTCGCTTAAACGACGCAGGGCTTTTTGATATTAGTGGTGGCGGTCTGTGTACTTTTTGTGATCCTGAGAATTTTTATTCCTATCGACGTGACAAAGAAACAGGACGTCTGTCCAGTTTGATCTGGTTAAAATAAATTCCACTGACTTGAATCAAACCATTCCACCCCCATTTACAGGATTATGAAAGCAGTAAAATTTAGTCTGTGGGGTCTGTACTATGCGAATGGATAAGTTAACCAATAAATTGCAGCTGGCATTAGCCGATGCGCAATCTCTGGCTGTGGGTAAGGACCACAATCAGATTGCCCCCGTGCATTTAATCCTCTCATTACTTAATCAGAAAGGTGGTTCCATCAGACCTTTGTTGATGCAAACAGGCTTTGATATTAAAAAAGTTCAGGAAGGCTTGCTGGTTATCTTGGAAAATCTGCCTGTGGTTTCTGATAGTGACGGAGACGTCAATCTTTCACCTGAACTGGCAAAATTGTTGAACATTGCCGATAAGGTTTCACAACAAAGTGGTGATCAATTTATTTCCAGCGAAAGTGTTTTACTCGCTGCCATGCAGGATAAGGGTGAGCTGGGGAAATTGTTAAATTCTTTTTCAGTGTCACAACAGGCGCTTGAAAATGCGATTAAAAATTTACGTGGCGGTGAAGGCGTTGATGATCCTGAAGCTGAGGGTTCTTATCAGGCATTACAGAAGTTTACAGTGGACGTAACGGCTAAAGCTGAAGCAGGAAAACTTGATCCCGTTATCGGCAGGGATGATGAAATCCGTCGAACCGTACAGGTTTTACAACGCCGTACCAAGAATAATCCGGTTTTAATTGGAGAGCCCGGAGTCGGGAAAACAGCCATTGTTGATGGGCTGGCCCAACGTATTGTTAATGGTGAAGTTCCAGAAGGGCTAAAAGGTAAGCGTATTCTTTCACTGGATATGGGAGCGCTGATTGCAGGGGCTAAATTTCGTGGTGAATTTGAAGAACGTCTGAAGGCAGTACTGAATGAGCTTTCTAAACAGGAAGGTTCAGTCATTTTGTTTATTGATGAAATTCATACCATGGTCGGAGCTGGCAAAGCAGAAGGTGCCATGGATGCCGGCAATATGCTTAAACCTGCTTTGGCGCGGGGAGAATTACATTGTGTGGGTGCAACAACCCTGGATGAATACCGGCAGTATATCGAGAAGGATGCAGCACTGGAGCGACGTTTTCAGAAGGTGCTTATTGATGAGCCCAGTGAAGAAGATACCATTGCGATCTTGCGCGGACTGAAAGAACGTTATGAAGTGCATCATGGTGTGAACATAACGGATTCGGCCATTATTGCAGCGACAAAATTATCACAGCGTTATATCACTGATAGGCAGCTACCCGATAAAGCAATAGATCTTATTGATGAAGCGGCGAGCCTGATCCGTATGGAAATTGATTCAAAACCTGAAGAGATGGATCGACTGGAAAGACGTCTGATTCAATTGAAAATTGAACGCGAAGCCTTGAAAAAAGAAACAGATGAAGCATCGCAAAAAGGCCTGGAAAAACTTGAAACTGACATAAAAAAACTGGAAACAGAATTTGCAGATTTAGATGAAGTGTTGCGTGCAGAAAAAGCAACACTACAAGGCTCGCAACAAATTAAGAGTGATCTGGAACAGGCCAGAATTGACCTGGAAGCTGCAAGCAGGGCTTCTGATCTGGCGCGCATGTCCGAGTTGCAATATGGCACGATTCCCGAGCTTGAAAGAAAGCTGGAGGCTGCCTCCAGTGCTGACAATATTGAAATGAAACTGCTGCGCAATAAAGTCACTGATGAAGAAATTGCCGTGGTAGTTTCCAGAGCAACAGGAATCCCTATTTCAAAAATGCTGGAAGGGGATAAGCAAAAGCTATTGCGCATGGAAGAAGCACTGCACCAGCGAGTCATAAGTCAGGATGAAGCTGTTGATGCAGTAGCCAATGCAGTAAGACGGTCGCGGTCAGGCATATCGGATCCGCGGCGTCCCAATGGTTCCTTTCTTTTTCTGGGGCCAACCGGTGTTGGGAAAACTGAACTTTGTAAAGCCCTGGCTAGCTTTCTCTTTGATACTGAGGAAGCCATGGTGCGTATTGATATGTCAGAATTCATGGAGCGCCATTCGGTGGCGCGACTGATTGGCGCACCTCCCGGTTATGTCGGTTATGAAGAAGGGGGCTATCTGACTGAAGCAGTCCGACGTCGCCCTTATGCAGTTTTGTTACTTGATGAAATCGAAAAAGCGCATCCGGATGTTTTCAATATCTTATTACAGGTATTGGATGATGGCAGGCTGACAGATGGGCATGGTCGTACGGTAGATTTCCGTAATACGGTCATCGTCATGACATCCAATCTGGGTTCTGACCGAATCCAGGAGTTGATGAATGCAGACTCTGATAAAACGGCGAGTTATGAATCCGTAAAAAGCTCGGTGCTGGAAGTGGTGTCGACTCATTTCAGGCCGGAATTCATTAACCGTATAGATGAACTGGTTGTGTTTCATCCTCTTGCCCGTGAACAGGTAAAAGGTATTGCCGAAATTCAATTGCAATTACTGGATCAACGTTTACAGGATAATGATCTTAAACTGGAATTTGCAGAAGGTGTTCTGGATAAGCTGGCTAGTTTGGGATTTGATCCCGTTTACGGGGCGCGCCCTTTGAAAAGAGCAGTACAAACCTGGCTGGAAAACCCTCTGGCTCAACGTGTGCTTGCCGGAGATTTTTCTCCGGGCGATACAATCCTTGTTGAACTTTATGGCGAGGATATTAAATTTACTGCCAAACAGAAAGCAGATTAAGCCCTGAGCCTAAATTCTGTTCTGTTGTTGCAGTAAATGATAAGTGCGCATTATTGCCGTTATTGTCAGAGAGTCTTTGATTCCCTGATTGATAACCATTTGCCAGACTTCCAGAAACGGTAGCTTTTTAATCTCTAGTTTTTCAGTGGGGTCTGGTTGTGCTACACCCTGACTTAAGTCTTCAGCAACAAAAATATAGCCGCGTTCATTGGTAAAACAATTACTGGTATACATTTCACCAAGATCAGTCCATCGCCTGGCACTTAAGCCGGTTTCTTCGAGCAATTCACGTTTCGCAGCATCCAGCAGCTTTTCGTTTTCTTCAGCACCACCTTCAGGGATTTCCCAGCTATAAGTGTCAAGGGTATAGCGATATTGGCCGACCAGATAAGTATCAAGGTCTTCAGTTAAGGCGACAATACCAATCGCTGGTTTGGTTTCTACGACGCCGTAAATACCTGCTTTTCCATGGGGGGTTATGACTTTGTCTTCACGTACACGTATCCACGGATTAGAATAGATTTCTGTGCTGCTCAGGGTTTTCCAGGGGTTTTTCAATTAAAGACTCCTTTTTCTTTTCATATTTATCTACTTACTTTTAGCATGAGGTGCTTTATTCTTCGCTTAAGGATCAAAAGTCTTTGAGAAATCATTAAATTAATGTTCAAACCAGGCCATAAATACTTTTACAGGATCGCTTTAATCCTATCATTCCCTTCTCTGGTTTTCGCTCAGAGTGCTGAGGTGGCTACGCATAATGAGTCTGCGCATGCCTGTTATGAAGCCGCAACTTCTGTCGCCACGATAGAAGATTTTGAAATAAACAGTAACATGTTTGAGCCCTGCAATGTGGCATTAGTTGAACTGGGTTTATCGGATAATGACCGGGCCGCAACCTTTGTTAACCGCGGGATTTTACATGCTGCTTCTGGATTCCTCGCAGAGGCATTGGCAGATTATGATGAAGCACTCAAATTGTATCCAACTTTGGGTCAGGTTTATATTAACCGGGGATTTGTCTACCATTTTGAAAACCAACTTGATGCAGCTTTGACAGATTATAATTATGCCCTTGAACTGGATATTAAAAATAAACATCTTGTGCATTTTGCACGGGGTATTGTTTACGAAGAAAAGAATCTGTTGGATGAAGCTCTGGATGATTATAGAAAAGCGTTGGAATACAGCCCTGAATGGATGCCAGCAAAAACCAGATTACAGCGCGTTCTTGGCAGAATGGGACAGGGTGCAGAGGTGGAAGTAGAAGTAGAAACCTACGCAGTCGTCTATAACAAATAAATTGCCAATCAAACCCTATTTAATTGCTTCCCTGGCAGATTTCTCCAGGTTCCCTGCATAATTCATTACATGGAAAATAACATTCTGCTCTATGCTGCCACTGAGCAGATGTGCGCCAGGGCCCGTGGCATATATTGGAACATCTTCCCCACTGTGTGTTTCTTCAATGAGAGGAATAAATGTTTCCTGGTGAAAACCAGGGGTCTCTGTATCAACATCACTTAAATCAACCCGGCGCGGGAAAGCAGGGGGTTCTTCATTTTCTTGTAGTTCAATTCGTTCATAAACGCCATCAGACTTTTCAGCATAATCAGCAAAACCTCTACCATTCATATAATTGAGCGTTGTATAAGGCATGCCTTGCCTGTCGAGTGTGAGGTCAGTTTCCGGGTTGCCACTTGCGTCATTGCCAACGACTTTACCGAGAATGGGATTTCCCCGGACAGGATAGCCAGCCATTGTCATGACATGGCTATGGTCGGCAGTTACGATGATCAGGGTTTCATCAGGGTCGGTTGCGTTAATGGCAGCAGCGACGGCATTGGAAAGTTCAACGGTTTCATTTAATGCGTTATAGGCATTATTGAAATGGTGGGCATGATCAATGCGGCCGCTTTCCACCATGAGGAAGAAGCCATCATCGTCTTCTTCTAACAGGTTGATTGCTTTCAGGGTCATTTCACTGAGGGAAGGCTCTCCGGCTATGTCATTTTGTCTGTCGGCTTCAAAGCGCATGTGCGAAGGATTAAACAAGCCAAGGACATTACGGTTGTCCTGATCATTTAAGTTATCAAAACTGCTTTGATCCATAACATAAATACCACCCTGATTAATCCATTCGCGAATGAGGTTACGCCCGTCTTCACGTTGGCCTTCATCGGCACTCTCAGAAAAACCGATTAGGCTGTCGGGATCATTATCAAAGAACATTGCCCGGCCACCGCCAAAGGCGACATCTATGCCATCAATGAAACTGGATGACTGATCCTCCGGGTATATAAGGCTATTCAAACGATTTGAAAAATTAATTAGCTGGCTGGCAATGTCCATACATTCATTTGGTGGATCTTCTTCATCAAGTGTTGTTGTCGATTCCCAGTCCCGTTCCGGAGATTTTGCATAAGTGGCGGCCGGGGTGGCATGAGTGAGCCTGGCAGTGCTGACAATACCGGTTGCTTTGCCGGCGATTTCTGCCAACTCCAGGGCAGTCATTAATTCCGGGTTGTCACTGTTCAGAAAACTTTCACAATTAGCCCGTGCCGGTTGATCGTCAATGCCGATAAAGCCAGCCTTGGTTTTAATGCCTGTCATCATTGCTGTCATTGTGCCGGCAGAATCCGGGGTCTGCTGATTGGAATTGTAGGTTTTGGATAGGCCTGTCCACGGAAAATGCTCAAAGCTTAATGTGTATTCCTCACCACTTTGACCAGCCTGCTGCCCGGCAAAAATTCTTGCCGTGGTTATGGTGGTCATGCTCATGCCATCACCGATGAACAAGATAATATTTTTAGCGGCGCCAGGCGTATTGTTGATAGTTTTTTGGCTGGCAGTTAAAACAGCTTGTTGTCCATTCTGGTACCACGAAGACTGAGTATTCAGGGTAGGCAAGGAAGGCTGTCTGCCCAGCAGAATGATACCGGCCACTGAAATTAGAATAAGGACTGAAGTAATAAGTGCAATTTTTTTATATCTAAGTAAAGTAGGCATGATGTTTCTCTAAAGTGTTAGTTGCCGTATACAGGTTTAAAATAATACCCGTCAAATACTACATTTCTATTAAGAGCATGGATTAGTGTAGACTGAATCCGGAGCAGAAAGCTTCCCCTTACTAAGTTTAATAATAGATATTCATTGTGCAATTAATAACTGAATCACCTTATTTCGCTGCTGTAGACCTTGGTTCGAATAGTTTTCATATGGTGATTGCCCGTATTCAAAATGGGCAGATGGAGATCATCGATCGTGAGAAGGAAATGGTTCAGATTGCACTGGGCCTTAAAAAAGATGGCCATCTGAATCTGGCGGCACAGACCCGGGCACTTGAGTGCCTGCATCGTTTTTCTGAACGCCTGCGGGATATTCCTGTTAAGCATATTCGTGCTGTAGGAACAAAAACCCTGCGATCTACCAGTCGCTCAAAAACTTTTTTAAAGAAAGCTGAACAAGCCCTGGGCGTGTCCATTCAAATTATTTCGGGTTATGAAGAAGCCCGATTGGTATATGCCGGCTTATCGCATTCAGTACTGAATGATCACAGCAAGCGTCTGGTCGTTGATATTGGTGGAGGTAGTACCGAATTTATTATCGGTGAAGATTACGAACCCTTGTTAATGGAAAGCCTGAGTATGGGCTGTGTCAGCTTTACCAAACGATTTGCAAACCGCTCAGGAAAAATCACCCGGAAATTTCTAGACAAAGTTTATCTTGCTGCCTGTTCGGAAATTGAAGTCCTGAGAAAGAATTATATTAAAGCTGGCTGGCAGATTGTCTTTGGCACCTCGGGGACAGTGAGAGCTATTGCCGATTTAACTATGGTAAAAGATGGCGGTGCGGTGATCAGTAAAAACGCACTTGACCAATTAGCGGATGCTCTAGTGGCTGATGATAAATTGTTAACTGCTGTGCCGGAATTACGCCGGGGTGTTTTGCCGGCAGGTGTCATCATCCTTAAAGCCATATTTGATCAGCTAAAACTGGAAACAATGCATGTGGGCGATGCGGCGCTTAAAGAGGGGCTGTTGTTTGACACGATAGGGCGCTTAAGTGATAAGGATACGCGCAATGAAAGTATCCAGAAACTGCAACAACAATATAATGTTGATACCGATCATGCGCAGCGTGTGGCAAAAACGGCTGTAGCACTTTGGCAGCAGATTCGAAGTCCGGCATTGCCCGGGGTATCCCGTACCAAAATTTTACGCTGGGCGGCAGAGCTGCACGAAATTGGCCTGAGTATTTCTCATACCAGTTTTCATCACCATGGCTATTACATCTTAAGGCATAATGATATGGCCGGTTTCGGCCGTTACGAGCAATATATTCTGGCTAATCTGGTACGTTCCCACCGCAAGGGACTTTATCAGGAAAAATTTGGTGATATGGATGAACTTGCCATCTCAGCATTTGTTCCAATGCTGGTTTGTCTGCGTCTGGCCGTGCTGTTCCACCGGCGCAGGGAAGATATGGATTACCTTCCCAAACTCAGCAATACGGAGTTGGGTTACCAGCTTAAGTTCCGACGTGGCTGGTTAAAGCAGCACCCATTGACGCTTGCGGGGTTGGAACAGGAAAGGGAGCAATATGAAGGGATAGGAGTGGCACTTGAATTCAGATAGCCTGGAATCGTTTTGCACTGTTTCCTTCTACTATCAGCTGGTTTATATTTGATCGCATGAGTTTTTCTTATAAACACAAAGCCGTCATCAGGAGCATCTTTTTGATCCTGGCAGTCAATGTCATGCTGATTGATTCATTGATGGCCCAGATTCGCCCTCGCTACGCTAATCCTATGTACACCACTGTCATTCCCAGAGACAGCGATGGTGCGGAATTTTACTTTACCCGCCTGATTTATGGCTCGGACGGTTTTAGAAGCCGGGGCGGCTGGATGACTGATATGCCGGAAGCAGAGCATTTTTTTATGAATGGTCTGGCACGCTTAACTCGTGTTGATGGGTCTCTGGTTGATTTGAGAAACCCTCAGGCAGGCGCGCCCTGGATTAACTTACAGGATGGCAATGTTTTTGATTATCCTTTTCTTTATGCGGTGGAAGTTGGGGGCTGGCGCCTAAATACAGAAGAAGTAGCCATCCTGCGGGAGTATCTGCTTAAAGGCGGCTTCCTCATTGTTGATGATTTTCATGGTACTTATCAATGGAATGGTTTTATGTCGACCATGCAGCGTATATTCCCGGATCGTCCGGTAGTTGATATCCCAGACGATGATGAAGTCTTTCATGTGCTTTATGATTTGGATACGACTATTCAGATACCCGGTATCAGTCCATTAAGCCAGGGTGTTACCTGGGAACAGGATGGTTATGAGCCGGTTTATCGGGGTGTTTATGATGATAATGGCCGCCTCATGGTGGCGATTAATCATAATATGGATTTGGGTGATGCCTGGGAGCATGCCGATACGCCTGGGTATCCGCAGCCGATGACGGCAATGGCGTATAGATTCGCCGTCAACTATGTAATCTATAGTATGACTCACTGAAGCTACTGCGCTTGCCAGTACATCGTTGCAAGTAAAATTTAACTCAGTCACTTACTATAAACCTTTGAAGCTACTGCGCTTGCATTCTCTTCGTTATAAAAGTACTCAGTCGGTCACGTATTAGTTATACGTTCCCTCCCTGCGTGCTTTTACGCCTCGACACTGCTGCGCTCGTAACGCTTCTCTGAATTAAGAATTCTTTGTTTTATTTAAAGTCGACATATCTCAGCAGAGTGCTTTTTTAGTCATACCTGTTAGAATCCCCCAAAAGTAAAATTACAGAGGGTGTCAACTATGAAAAATCTACCAAGAATATTAACAACTATTTTATGTGCTACGAGCTTGGCAACGGGTGCTTATGCAGTCGCGCCAGACTTTATGGAAAAACTGACTTCTGATGCACGTCCAGCAGAAGACAGAGCCAGAGATGGCATGCGCCGTCCCTATCAGGTTATGAACCTGGCAGGCGTTGAAGAAGGCATGACAGTCCTTGATATTAGTTCCGGAGGGGGTTGGTATGCCCGGGTTTTGGCTGCAGCTATTGGGCCTGACGGGATGATATATGCACAGGATTTGGGGGCCGGTGGCAGAATTCCACAAGCAGTAACTCAGGATTTGACCAGCATGCCTAACCTGGAAGTGGTTGATAATGTTTCAGATGTTCCAGCTAATAGTATTGATATTGCTGTTTTTGGACTTGAGTCACACCATCGTGATGATGAGACTGGGGTGGCTTTTTTTCGCGAGATTTATAATGTCATGAAGCCAGGTGCTAAAGTCATTTACACTGAATACGTAGGTGATGCTTCAACTGATTATCGGGCTCTTCATCGGCTGCCAATCGAAGTTGCTAGAAGATGGGTACAGGAAGCTGGTTTCGAGATCGTTGAAGATTCCGATATTCTACGTACCACGGCAGATGACCACAGCTTGCCAGTCTTCAGTCCAATTTTGGGCAGAAACGCTGATCGCTTCTTATTTATCCTTCAAAAACCAGAAATGTAATGCTGGCAACTTGAGTAAGTTCATCTGAGCTTATTATTTAATTTCAATTATCTGGTACTAGATTTTGTCAGTATGAAAAAAATAATTTTGCCATTTATCTTTATTGCGTTTTCCTGTGTTTCTTATGCGGCCAGTGAAGATGAACTGATTACTCGGGCACAGGCTATCCATGCGCGGGTAATGGCCTTGGATACGCATGTTGATATTCCCCTGAATTTTGCTACCAGTGAGCATGACCCGCTGGATGCTGAGGCTCAGGTGAATTTATCTAATATGCGCAGTGGTGGTCTGGATACAGCCTTTTTTATTGTTTATGTCGGGCAGCAGGAACGTAACGCAATGAATTATCTTGATGCCAAAGCTGATGCCTTGAATAAATTCGATGCCATCCATCGCATGGTTGAACTTTATCCTGACCTGATTGGTCTGGCTGATACGGCAGATGAAGCAAAGGCTTTGCATGCCGAAGGTAAACTAGTTGCGATGATCGGTGTCGAAAATGGTTTCAGCATCGGTCAGGACATTAGCCTTGTAGAAGAATTCAGAAAACGCGGTGCTCGCTATATGGGCCTGGTTCACAATGGTCACAATGATATTGGTGATTCGGCCCAGCCACAGGAACGTTTGAATGATGTGACAGTAGAGCATGGCGGGCTGAGTGAATTTGGTTACCGGGTAGTAGAGGAATTGAACCGGACAGGGATTCTGGTTGATGTGTCACATGTTTCAAAGCAAACCATGCTGGATGCGGTGAATCATTCAAAAGCGCCAATCATTGCTTCGCATTCGAGCGTAAATGGTGTGTTTGTCCATCCCCGTAATCTGGATGACGATCAGTTGTTAGCAATCAGAGACAACGGTGGCTTGGTGCAGATTGTTGCATTTGATAATTATCTGAATGAAGGTAGGGGTACCGCTTCGGTTCAGGACTTAGTAGATCATATTGACTATGCAGTGGATATGATGGGTGTTGAACATGTCGGGATTTCTTCTGATTTTGGTGGTGGGGGTGGCATCAGCGGCTGGAATAATGCTGATGAAACGATCAACGTCACTGTCGAACTGGTCAGGCGCGGTTATTCGGAACAAGAAATTGCCATGATCTGGGGGGGTAATGTATTGCGAATTCTGGAGGAGGCTGAAAATATCGCTGATCCTGAATTCGTCGCTGAATCCAGCCTGCCGGTATTTGAAGATTTTCTCGTGGCTCAAAGTGAAGCAACTCTCGCAAGTATTGACCTAAAGAGTCACCCGAATGTGGCCAATTTTAAAACCAGGCTGGAATATAATTTAAATGAGTCTGCCAACTTTGCCGGGCACTATATTGCAACATATTGGGGCTGTGGAACCATGTGCCAGATGGTGGCAATTATTGATGTATTGGATGGATCTGTATTTTTCCCAGATATCACTACCAGCTATGGTGCCTGTCATAGAGCCGACAGTACACTTTTTATTACTAATCCTGCTGATGAATACCTTTTGGAAGCTTATGCTGGTGATTTTCCGGATTGGTTTGCTATGGGTTATTACCAATGGGATGGTGAGCAAATGAATTTGCTCACGGAAACTCAGGAAATTACCGAACTAGAAGACTGTGACACTTTATAAAGAGTTTTGTATTTGGCAGTATTTCAGCCGAATGCAGCAGCATGAATAGCTTACCGGGAAGCCTGGTCAATTCTATTATTTTCATTATCCTTGCATATTTTATTATTACAATTGTGCATTATCTTTTTGGTTTGTGGCTGGGTATAAATGAGTTGCGTTTATGAGAAAAATAATAGAACTTAAAGCGCATTTATTTTGTTTGTGGAATTACAGAGTTTTTGGTCATAAAGCGAGCAGGCTTAGGTACCTTTTAAACCTAAACAAAAAAAATAAAAAATATTTCACAACTTTCTTCAAAATTTTAATTCTCTTTCTTTCCAGTTTATCAATAGAAGCGCTTGCTCAAACGTTTGGCAATTCTGACGGCAAACAAATAGAAATTCCCCGTACTGAATTAAGTCCGGTCATAGATGGCGTGCTGGATGATGAAATCTGGAAGCAGGCTGCAGTCATCACTGACTTGCATCAAATGTTTCCGGTTGATCATGGCGAGCCGTCCCAGGCTAGTGAGTTTTATGTTGCCTACAGTGAAGATTATTTTTATCTGGCCGCCCGTCTTTATGATACTAACCCCGAAGAAATCAGAGCCATGGCTTTGATTCATGATGATCAATCGATGGGAAATGATGACCAGATTTTTGTCATTCTGGATACGTTCAACAATAACCTGACAGGATTTCGTTTTGTTGGTCATCCCAATGGTCTCAGGGCTGATGCAGTTTATGAAAACCCAGGCACTGTCAATTGGAACTGGGATGGCATCTGGGAGACTGATTCCAGGATTGATGAAGCAGGCTGGACCACTGAAATTGCGATTCCTTTTATCACCCTTAATTTTGACCCCGAAGCTGATGAGTGGGGATTTTCACTGGGGCGTGAAATTGCACGGGATAATGAATCCCTCGCATGGTCATCCTTTAATCGTAACAATAATCCATCAACTGCCGGGCAGGCATCAGGCATATCGGACGTAAATCAGGGGCTTGGTCTGGATATCGTGCCCTCTGTGACAGTAGCGCAAAAAGAAAATCATGCGATAGGTGATACCTCGGACCGCTTCGACCCATCACTGGATGTATTTTACAAATTCACACCGAACCTGACCGGGGCCCTGACCCTCAATACTGATTTTTCAGCCGCTGATGTGGACAATCGCCAGGTTAACCTGACCCGTTTCTCCCTGTTTTTTCCAGAAAGACGTGATTTCTTTTTACAGGACTCGGAAATTTTCAGCTTTGGTGGATTGTCTGGCGGCGGTTTCAATTCCAATGGCATTCCATTTTATTCGCGCCGAATTGGCCTGGATCCCAGAACCGGCAGCCCGGTGGATCTGGAGGTTGGTGGCAAACTCACTGGTAGGATTGGCAATAGCATCAGTGTTGGAGCCTTGATGGTGCAGCAGGGCGATAGAGTCGGACTGGACGGTCAGGATGTCTTTGTTGGCAGAGCTACAGCGAATGTACTGTCCGAGTCCAGGATGGGGATTATCATGACCGAGGGTGATCCTAACAGCGTGACTGACAGTACACTGATTGGTACAGATTTTATCTATCGCAATACCCGTTTCTCCGATACACATTCCCTGACAGGTGATTACTGGTATCAACAAACTGATACGGATGGTGTGGTGGGAGACCAGAAAGCCTATAGCGCGTCCACTACCCTGTCCACCCAGGGCACCGGGTTCAGTGGTAATTTTCGCTATACTTATCTGGGTGACGAGTTTGATCCGGCCATGGGTTTCGCCAACCGCACGGGCATTGAACAGGTCAGTGGTTTTATCAGCGGACGCTATTTTTTCCGGAATCACCCATTGATCAGAAATACCTTCAATTTTGTCAGGGTTTCGCACAGCAGAAGAAACGACACTGATGACTTGCAAAGTGAAGCTATCTTCGCACGCCTGCTTTCCATCAATACGCATAATGGTGATGAACTGTCTATTACCGCCAGACGGGAACGCGAAGGCCTTGAGTCCCCTTTTGAAATCAGGCCCGGCATTATAATTCCCCAGGGTAAATATGCTTTCGAGTCAATTCAGTTTGAGATAAACACAACGAATCAGCGTAATTTTTCACCGGATATTTCTTACCGGATTGGTGACTTTTACAATGGTGAACGCAGTGAAAGTACGCTAGGGATCAACTGGACCGCCACTCGCAATATTCAAATGGCGCTTAACTATGAATACACCGACGTTGAAATGCCTGAGGGTGATTTTGTTACCCGCCTGATCAGCATGAACCTCAATTTTGCATTTTCACCTGAGTGGTCCTGGCGTAACCTGATGCAGTACGACAATGGCTCGGGGACAGTTGGTTTGAACAGCCGCTTACGCTGGAATCCGCGTGCCGGGGAGGATTTGTTCCTGGTCCTGAATTACAACACTGACTCATTCGACGGTGCATTCAGAGGGTTACAGGTACGAGAATCAGAAGTTGTACTGAAATATACTCGAAATTTTCGTTTTTAATCAATTTAAGCTAGAACAAAAAAGCCTGCATTTGCAGGCTTTTTATTGGCAGCTTTTATACTGATATAGCTATTGGACTTCAGCTATTAAACCATCAAGACCACGTTGTACATGGAGATCGGCCCAATAGAATTCATTACGCAGCATGTTCTCAATTTCCCCACGTGAATTTCCAGCAGCAATCATCTCACGTACCCTTGTACGAAGTCTCACGGTTGAATCCCTGAAATTTGCCAGTTCTGCTTTTGTGGTAACCGGGCCATGTCCTGGAACCACTGTATCGAAATCCAGTCTGAGAACTTCATCCAGTGTTTTGGTCCAATCTCTGGCACTGCCGCCACCTGCATAGTCAATCAATTGAGGGACATCATTTCCATAAGTAAACATGTCACCGGTAGCAAGCAGGTTATGTTCCGGGAAATAGACGACTACATCACCATCAGTATGTGAACGGCCAAATCTGAATATTTCAGCAACCTTGCCACCAAGATGGACAAAAGCATGCTCGTCCAGGGTAACGTCAGGCAAGCCAGGCTGATTGGCTTCAATCATTTTAAGGCGGGCATTTTCTGATGCTACGACAACAATGCCATCTGCCTGAGATCTTTCATTACCACCACTGTGGTCGCCGTGGTAGTGGGTATTGATCACATAAACGACAGGCAGATCAGTGATATCGCCTATCATTGCCATGACGTTGTCATAATCCCAGGCAAATTTATTATCCACCATGATGACACCTTCATCGGTCAGTAAAACAGTGATATTTCCTGGCACTGCTGGGTTGGCAATAACATAGATATCATCCTGTAACTGAACCAGTTCAATCGGGCTGGGAGGGGGTTGGGTATTGGCAGAACTGGCCAGGAAACCTAGTAGTAGCGTAATAAATATTTTTAGGAATAGTGAAGACTTCATAGAACTTAACCCTGTTGATGCTTAGTGAATAGAAGGCTGGAATCATATGAAATGCATGCAGAACAAGCAAGAAGCTGCAGACATTGATTTTTTAAACTTGACATTCTTTTGATAAATCTCATAATGGTGGCCTGGATTTGGTGGAAAGACTGACTGATTACCCTTCGGTTCAGGCAAGTCCCAAGCGATTCTATAGAATCTTGGTGATAGCCCCATAAAGACCCGACTGAATGTAGTAGACCTGACGCAAGGTCAGATTCGGTTTCCCTAACGCGTTATCACGCATAGGGCCGTAGGAGTTCAACCAGAACTCTCCAATTTCAGCGTATTAGTTAACAAGAGCTATAAGCCTCAGGCTTATGGGCTTTTTTGTTGCTATGTTTTCCTCGCACTGCGAATGCGGGATGTTATTGAAAAGAGGGCTACTAAGGTGGACAAGAACGTGGAAATGTTATCTGGTGGAGATATGCTGATTCGCGCCCTGCACGATGAAGGCGTTGATTTGATATTCGGCTACCCTGGTGGGGCAGCCTTGCATATTTATGATGCAATTTTTAATCAGGAGCATGTAGATCATGTCTTGGTCAGACATGAACAGGCAGCAACACATGCGGCTGATGGTTATGCCCGCGCAACCGGAAAACCAGGAGTGGTTCTGGTCACGTCAGGACCAGGAGCAACCAATGCTATTACCGGAATAGCAACAGCGTTTATGGACTCCATTCCAATGGTTGTTATTTCTGGGCAGGTTACTCGTGATGCCATAGGTTCCGATGCTTTTCAGGAAACCGATATGGTTGGTGTATCCCGGCCCGTGGTTAAGCACAGTTTTCTGGTACAGAATGCTGCGGATATACCGAGCACGGTTAAAAAGGCTTTTTATATTGCTACTACAGGCAGACCAGGGCCTGTTGTGATAGATATTCCCAAAGATGTTACTGATCCCGGTGAAAAGTTTCCTTATGAATATCCCGAAACGATCAAAATGCGTTCTTATGTACCGCCACAAAAAGGACATTCCGGTCAGATTAAAAAAGCAGTAGAAGTTTTACTCAACGCTAAAAAACCCATTATTTATGCCGGTGGTGGTGTCGTGCAGGGTGATGCTTCGGAAGAATTAACCAAGTTAGCTCAAACACTGGGTTACCCCATTACCAATACTTTAATGGGGCTTGGTGCCTATCCTGCCACAGATAAGCAGTTCCTTGGCATGCTGGGTATGCATGGAACCTATGAAGCCAATATGGCAATGCACGAATCGGATGTGATTCTCGCAGCTGGTGCCCGCTTTGATGATCGAGTAACGAACTCAGATGTCAGTAAGTTCTGCCCGAACGCGACTATCTTGCATATAGATATTGATCCGGCATCAATCTCAAAAACAGTGACTGCCCATGTGCCTATTGTTGGTCCGGTCAAGGCTGTTCTGAAAGAAATGAATGAGCAGATTAAAGCTTCTTCAAGCCAGATTGATGCAGATGCACTTAAACGCTGGTGGGAAAATATAGAACACTGGCGTGAACGCAAGTGCCTGGCGGTAGAGTCAGATGGTGAAATTATCAAGCCGCAACAAGCCATTCAGGCCCTGTATAAAGTGACTCAAGGTGATGCCTATATATGCTCGGATGTTGGTCAGCATCAGATGTTTGCGGCACAGCATTACCACTTTGATAAACCACGACGCTGGATAAACTCAGGTGGGCTTGGCACCATGGGGTTTGGTTTGCCTGCTGCAATGGGCGTAAAACTTGCATTCCCTGAGGCTACGGTAGCCTGCGTTACCGGTGAGGGAAGCATTCAGATGTGTATTCAGGAGCTGGCGACCTGTAAGCAGTGCGAGTTGCCTGTCAAAATTGTTAGTTTGAATAATGAAGCGCTTGGTATGGTCAAACAATGGCAGGATATGCAGTATGGGGGGCGCCATTCCCAGAGTACTTATGCAGATTCACTGCCTGACTTTATTAAACTTTCCGAGGCTTATGGCCATGTAGGAGTTCGAATAGAAAAACTCAGCGAACTGGAAGAAAAACTGGCTGAAGCATTTGCCATGAAGGACAAGCTGGTATTCATTGATATAGCTGTTGATCAGAATGAGCATGTTTATCCCATGGCCATTAAAGGTGGCGCCATGAGTGAAATGTTTTTAAGTAAAACGGAGAGAACCTGATGCGACGAATTATTTCCATGTTAATGGAGAATGAGCCCGGGGCTTTATCCCGCGTTGTCGGGCTGTTCTCTCAGCGTAATTACAATATTAATTCTTTAACGGTTGCGCCGACTGATGACGAGACTTTATCCAGGCTGACGGTGACGACTATTGGAGATGATCGAAAAATTGAGCAAATCATCAAGCATCTCAACAAGATAGTTGATGTTGTGAAGCTGGTTGATCTAACTGAAAGCAGCCATCTTGAACGTGAGCTGATGCTTATTAAAGTCAAGGTTACTGGCGCGCAACGAGCTGAAGTGATGCGGCTTGCAGAAGTATTTCGTGGTGAAATAGTGGATGTAACCCCAAGCTCTTATGTTGTGCAGCTTACTGGAACCAGCGACAAGCTTGATGCATTTATTTCTGCACTGGGCGATACCACAATTCTTGAAGTTGCCCGTACCGGAGTATCAGGTATCTCGCGGGCAGATAAGGTGTTAAATCTTTAAGACCTAAAAAAAAGAATGGTCTGTTTGGATATTCAGACCATTCTTTTTATCTTTTTAAATTACCAGTTCATCAGCTCAGTAGTCTGAACTGGTGAAACGTTGATTGGAGTTTATTGAGACAGCAAGCCCCGCAACAGTGCCTGAGCTTCCATCTGGTTTGGTGATAATTCCAAAGCCTGTCGATAGCTTCGCTCAGCCTGGCTTACATTACCCAGGCGTTCATAAGATTTACCCAGATTTAAATAAACATCAGAAATACCCGTAAACCCCATTTCCAGTGACTGTGTGTAGTCTTCTATTGCCATTCGATAATCACCAGTATGGTAAAAAGCGTTGCCACGATTAACCAGGATCTGGCCAGCTTCCGGTAATAGGTTCATCCCGATATTAAAATCTGAGAATGCTTCATCATAATTTCCCAAAGCCATTCGGATAACGCCCCGGTTGGTATGAGTTGCAGCCAGATTCTCCTTGGTCAGCTCAACAAAAGTAATTGCAAAGTCGCAAGGCTCAAGCATGCTGAATGAAGCAAGTTCCTGGTTCTGAGCAACTGCTTGTGAGTTCATATAGCAGTCACGGGCATAGTTTCCGCCACCAAAAAGTATACCACTTGAGGTGGGATCACACTCGAGGCCGCATTGCGCGTAAGATACAAAAGGCAAGGCAGCAAATAAAAAAGCAAATTTTGAAAGTTTTTTCATGGTACAAGCTCCTTAGGTTTGTAACATTTACCCTGAGAGTATAGGCAGTTTTTTTGGAAAAAAACAGATATCTGGAAAGCCCATTCTATAAAGGCTTCAGATGTATATGCAAAGTGGACGCTTTGGTTTGGAATGTAAGCGGTGATGAATGGCAGTATTCAAGGTCTTCTGAAAGACTGAAAACCTTGAATACAGTTTTGAGGGTTTACACGACTTTCTTCATTGCTGTCATATGTGAGCGGAGTCTTGCGCCGACCGCTTCAATAGGATGATTGCGAATGACCGAATTAATTGCAATGAGTTCGTGATCATCTACACCGTTGTCAGTTGCATTCAGACCTGCTCCAATAACGTCAGTATTAACTTTGGACATGAAGTCTTTTAATAGAGGAACGGCGGCATGCGAAAACAAGTAGCAGCCGTATTCAGCAGTATCTGAAATAACTTTATTCATTTCATAAAGCTTTTTACGTCCAATCAGATTAGCAATCAGTGGTGTTTCATGCAGCGATTCGTAATAGGCTGATTCGGCAATAACGCCTGCTGAAGTCAGTGTTTCAAAACAGAGTTCAACACCGGCCTTGATCATGGCAACCATAAGAACACAGTTGTCGTAATAAGCCTGTTCTGAAATTTCCGGAGCGCCGTCAGTAGTGGAATTTTCAAAAGCCGTTTTGCCGGTTTCTTCACGCCACTTTAACAGGTTAGCATCATCGTTTGCCCAATCTTCCATCATGGTGCTGGAAAAGGTGCCATCCATGATGTCATCCATATGTTTTTGAAACAATGGTGCCATAATAGTTTTCAACTCTTCACTCAGATGAAATGCTTTGATTTTGGCAGGGTTTGAAAGACGGTCCATCATGTTAGTGATACCACCTTGTTTCAGACCTTCGGAGACTGTTTCCCAGCCATACTGAACCAGTTTTGATGCATAGGCCGCATCAATACCTAACTCTATCATGCGGTCATAACAAAGGATCGAACCAGTCTGTAGCATGCCACACAGAATAGTCTGTTCGCCCATCAGGTCGGATTTAACTTCCGCAATAAATGAGGAATCCAGTACGCCAGCGCGATGTCCACCAGTTGCGGCGGCATAGGCTTTTGCAATTTCATGACCGTCACCGTTAGGATCATTTTCGGTGTGTACAGCTATTAAAGTCGGAACACCAAAGCCGCGTTTATATTCTTCACGTACTTCGGTCCCGGGGCATTTTGGAGCAACCATGATGACGGTTATATCATCTCGAATTTGCATGCCTTCTTCGACAATATTAAAACCATGTGAATAAGCCAGACAGGAACCTTTTTTCATCAGCGGCATAACCGTATTAACGACTGAGGTGTGCTGTTTGTCGGGTGTCAGGTTTAACACCAGGTCAGCATCTGGAACCAACTCTTCAAAGGTTCCGACATTAAATGCGTTTTCTGTGGCATTGAGCCAGGACTGGCGTTTTTCCTCAATAGCTGCTTTACGCAGGGCAAACGAAATATCCAGTCCGCTGTCGCGCATATTTAAGCCCTGGTTTAGACCCTGAGCACCACAGCCAAGAATGACTACTTTCTTACCTTTCAGTTTTTCAACTCCGTCACTGAATTCAGATTTGTCCATGAAGCGACATTTTCCTAATTGTTCAAGTTGCAAGCGTAGAGGTAAGGTATTGAAGTAGTTCATTTAATAATTTCCACTAGATTTTAGATGAGGGATAAATTTCAGGGGGGCAATCATAAAGAAAAAAGTGGCAGGGGTAAAATGCTAATGCTTAAAAAAGCTGCTAAAACTCTTACAGAAGCATAGAATAAGGCCATGACTACTGAAAATAAACATGAAAAAGCTGAACCCGTAAGCGGTCAGGAATTCGAATCACTTTTATTGATTGATGACCATGAAGAAGAGGTAAGTGAGGGCGGACGCAAAGTTCGGCGTAAAGGCATCTTTCTTTTACCCAACCTGCTAACTACCGGGGCCCTGTTTGCAGGTTTTTTTGCTGTTATTTCGGGCATGAATAATGAGTTCCATAATGCCTGTATGGCAATCCTGGCTGCAATGTTTCTGGATGGGCTGGATGGCCGTCTTGCCCGGTTGACGAATACACAGAGTGCATTTGGCGCAGAATACGACTCTTTATCTGATTTATTAGCCTTTGGTGTTGCACCGGCATTAATTTGTTTCAGCTGGGCCCTGTCCGATTTAGGCACGCTTGGCTGGACGGCTGCTTTCTTCTATGTGGCTTGTGCAGCATTGAGGCTGGCACGTTTTAATGTGCAGCTAGGAACTGTCAATAAACGGTTTTTTGTTGGTCTGGCGAGTCCTGCAGCAGCGGGTGTGGTTGTATTTATGGTGTGGGTCTGCGATGAGTATGATGTTGAAGTTGTATTGTCTATTGCGGTATTGGCAGCTGTATTAACAATGTGTGCCGGATTATTGATGGTGCTTAATGTCCGCTATTTCAGCTTCAAAGATATGGACTTTAAAAGCCGGGTACCTTTCTTTGTCATTCTGATGGTGATTCTGTTATTTGTCATTGTATCCTGGGACCCTCCCGTGGTCTTGTTTGTTATAGCAATTCTTTATGCCCTGTCTGGCCCCGTGTTAACCTTTTATAATTATCACAAGAATAAAGCTAAAGCGGATGCCGAAGAGGAACTACCCAATCAAGGCTAGCTTAATTTATTTTAAAAAGTTGTAATTTTTTGCCATTTTCAGCGTCTAAACAATCAGAAAGCCATATTTAAGATATCCATGTATATATTTCGTGAATTAATAGAAAACTAGAGCACTGGTAACTAACTATGATTATTAAAACAAAGAAAGAAATTCCATCGTCAGAAATTACTTCTGAATCGAGTTACCGAAATCGTCGGGAATTCTTGAAAACAAGTGCGAATATTGCAGTGGGTCTTGGTGCTGCGAGTAGTGGTCTTTTATCTCCAGCAGCAGCTGCTCAGAGCGGAGCTCCCCGTAGTGCTGAACAATTAAATCTTGCCAGCAAACCAGCTTGGTTGTCTGAGAAGATGGCGATGGCGACACCAGCCCCAAGTACAGGTCCTTACACAACTGATGAAATGCTAACACCATACCAGGACGTTACCACTTTTAATAACTTTTATGAGTATGGCACGGCAAAAGATGACCCGTCCCGTTATGCCAGGAATTTTGAAATTGAACCCTGGACTGTAGAGATTACAGGAGAGGTTAATAAGCCAGGTATTTACACGCTTGAAGATATTCTTAGGCCTCATACTTTTGAAGAGCGAATATACAGGCATCGCTGTGTAGAAGCCTGGTCAATGGTTATTCCCTGGATAGGGTTCCCTTTGGGTGATTTGATCAGTCGTTTTGAGCCAACAGGTAATGCGCGTTTTATTGAGTTTCAAACTCTTGTGGATGGTGAACGTTTTCCTGAACAGAACTCACGCTTTTCAACCATAGACTGGCCTTACCAGGAAGGTTTACGACTGGATGAAGCGATGCACCCATTAACCTTGATTGGAGTGGGGGTTTATAACGATGTTTTACCTGCGCAGAATGGCGCGCCTTTACGTTTAATCGTGCCATGGAAATATGGCATTAAAGGTATCAAGTCTATTGTTCGCATGAATTTCACCCGTGAGATGCCGCATACGAGTTGGAACGATATTAACCCAAGGGAATATGGGTTTTACATCAATGTTAATCCCGAAGTGAGCCATCCACGCTGGAGTCAGGCAACTGAGAGGCGCCTGCCTTCAGGGTTGTTCGATCGCAGAATCGAAACACAAATGTTTAATGGTTATGCCGAAGAAGTGGCGCACTTATATGCGGGCATGGATTTAAGAGTTAACCATTAAAAATTAAGCAAGTTCAGGAGTTTTAAGGTGCTGATTAAAACCAAAAGAAATATTCCATCGTCTGAAATTACACCGGAATCCGTTTACCGGCAACGCCGTGAATTTCTGAAAAATTCTGCGAATGTTGCTTTGGGTGCTGGCGCAATTAGTGCAGGCCTGGTATCGCCGACCTTGCTTGCTCAAACAGACGGTTTACGTGGCAGAGCGCCCGATGATATTAACTTGGCTTCCAAGCCAGCATGGTTGGTCGATAAAGTCAGCAATAGAACTGCTGCACCAGATAGTGGACCGTATACTACTACAGAGAGCCTGACGCCTTTTGAAGATGCAACAAATTACAATAACTTTTTTGAATTCGGCACAGGCAAGGGTGACCCTGCCAGCAGGGCTGATGAGTTCAAAATAGACCCGTGGTCAGTTGAAATAGCCGGAGAAGTAAATAAACCAGGAAACTATAATCTGGAAGATATTCTGCAGCCGCATACCCTGGAAGAAAGGATCTACCGCTTACGGTGTGTTGAAGCCTTTTCAATGGTTGTTCCCTGGATAGGCTTTCCTCTGGCTGATCTGGTTAATCGTTTTGAGCCAAACAGCAATGCTCGCTTTATTGAATTTGAGACTTTATATGACCCTGAGCAAATGCCCGGGCAGGCGACCAGAACATCTGCATTAAACTGGCCTTATAGAGAAGGCTTGCGGATGGATGAAGCAATGCATCCTTTAACTGTTCTTGCCGTCGGCATGTATGACGATATATTGCCAGCCCAAAACGGAGCTCCCTTAAGATTGGTTGTTCCCTGGAAGTATGGATTCAAAAGCATTAAATCCATTGTAAGAATCAACTTCAGGCGGGATATGCCCAATACTGCCTGGAATGATTACGCTTCAAATGAATATGGTTTTTACTCTAATGTGAATCCTGAAGTTAGCCATCCAAGATGGAGTCAGGCTATGGAACGTCGATTGCCAGCAGGGCTTTTTGATAGACGAGTTCCCACGCAAATGTTTAATGGCTACGCAGATGAGGTAGCATATCTTTATTCAGGTATGGACCTGAGACAATATTTTTAATCAGAGCAAGGGCTCTTTTATCTCCAGGCTTCGTTAAAAATGTGCTCAGTCAGTCATTTATCAATAGGCATAAACTCCTTCCCTGCGCGCATTTTTGCCTTGCTTGGAAACAAAATATCTCCTTGCTTGACCTTTTATGACATTTCATCAAGTGGCGTTTTAAGTGAAATTTAGTTTTGTTATAAAACCAATTGTATTTTTATTATTTCTATCGCCGGCCCTTTATTATTTTTATGCTGTGTATCTGGCATTGACGGGCGGGGAGAATTTGCTGGGTCCCGATCCGGCGCAGGCACTGGCAATGGCAACAGGAGAGTGGTCGATCCGCATTCTGATAGCTTCCCTGGCAATTACACCACTGCGTTATTTATTCAAGGCGCCAAAACTCTGGAATTTCCGGCGCATGATTGGTTTGTTTGCGCTGTTTTATGTCAGTCTGCATTTTCTGGTGTTTTTGATGTTTCTGCTGCAATGGCAGTGGGGAGATATAGGCAAGGAGCTAGTGGAGCGACCTTATATCACCGTCGGTTTCCTGGCCTTTTTATTAATGCTGCCTCTTGGACTCACTTCAACACTTTGGGCACAGCGTAAGTTAAAAAGGAACTGGAAGCGCCTGCATCGGGCGGTTTACCTTATTAATATTCTGGCGGTACTGCATGTGTTGTGGATAGTCCGTTCCAGCTATTTTGATGCGCTGCTCTATGGATTTCTGGTTTTCATTCTTCTGCTG
This sequence comes from Gammaproteobacteria bacterium, assembly GCA_038148755.1. GTDB lineage: Bacteria > Pseudomonadota > Gammaproteobacteria > Pseudomonadales > Pseudohongiellaceae > UBA5109. The sequence goes on along the minus strand of JAYQWA010000004.1, from coordinate 891 downwards.
TATAGAATACTGCACAATTACAGCCTGGCCGTGCGCCAATTCACCCTACGAAAATAAGCCTTTTTCGGGATCAAAATTTGACTCAAAATCAGGCCCAAAAATAGCCTAAAAAAAACATCTTTATTTTATCTTAACCCCTTGCTAGTTCTAGCTGTATCTGTATAATGCGCGTTCCTCGTTTAGGGGAAGCTCTTTAACAAGTCGATCAAGTAATAGATGTGGGTGTTTGCCTGACGTGTTTGCGTATAAAAAACGTAGACCAATAGGTAAACAACTGCGTTGATTCATGAAGCTCTATTTTGTGGTTTCCACTTGTGGTTTTCATAAAATAGATGACTTCTCAACAGTAGTTTTATTTATTGAGTCTGATCCTCCTTTCTTTTAGAAAGAGGATAAAAGAATAGTCATCATCAGGACTTGTCTTGATTGATGCATGTACTTTTAACTGAAGAGTTTGATCATGGCTCAGATTGAACGCTGGCGGCAAGCCTAACACATGCAAGTCGAGCGGTAACAGATCGCTGTGATCCCTTCGGGGTGAACTTGATGCTGACGAGCGGCGGACGGGTGAGTAACGCGTAGGAATCTACCCAGTAGCGGGGGATAGCTCGGGGAAACTCGAATTAATACCGCATACGCCCTACGGGGGAAAGCAGGGGATCTTCGGACCTTGCACTATTGGATGAGCCTGCGTTGGATTAGCTTGTTGGTGAGGTAAAGGCTCACCAAGGCAACGATCCATAGCTGGTCTGAGAGGATGATCAGCCACACTGGAACTGAGACACGGTCCAGACTCCTACGGGAGGCAGCAGTGGGGAATATTGGACAATGGGGGAAACCCTGATCCAGCCATGCCGCGTGTGTGAAGAAGGCCTTCGGGTTGTAAAGCAC
>JAYQWA010000003.1:0-194842 GCA_038148755.1 Gammaproteobacteria bacterium | reverse complement strand
AGCTTTTTGAGTGCCATTTAGACAAACTTTAAGAAGCGTTACTAGCTTATTTGATATTAATAGCTCTACCCATCAGTTTCTTGAGAGCAGATCAAATACTAACCTAATAATCAATCTATAAAAGCGTCATGAGCGCAGTTCAGACAAGGCGAAAACTAAATTTAATGAAGGAGTTTACGAGACTGCTAAATGACTGAGTTAAATTTAGTTTTCAACAAAGTATGAACGAGCGCAATAGCTTTATAGCGATCTTGCGACTTCTTTTGTTTCATATACTTCAATCTTATCGCCAACCTTAACATCCGTATAATTCTTCACCCCAATACCACATTCCATCCCATTACGGACTTCATTGGCTTCATCTTTAAAGCGGCGTAGAGATTCAAGCTCACCTTCATATATTACGACATCATCACGTAATACCCGAATCGGCTTGTTACGATAAACTGTTCCTTCAACCACCATACTGCCGGCTATGGAACCAAATTTTGGTGAATTGAAAATATCACGCACTTCGGCAACTCCAAGTATTTCTTCCTGTAAATCAGGGGCCAGCAGACCGCCAAGCACAGCTTTAACGTCGTCAATAAGGTTATAAATAACGCTATAGTAACGCAGCTCCAGACCTTCATTTTCAACCAGGTTTTTGGCTGCCTTATCTGCACGCACATTAAAGCCGATAATTGATGCATTGGATGTTTGAGCCAGTTGCGCATCAGTTTCAGAAATACCGCCGACACCGGAGGAGATAATATTGACTGAGACTTCTTCATTGCCCAAAGCTGTTAAAGCAGCTGTGATCGCTTCCAGTGAACCTCTCACATCAGTTTTCAAGACAATATTCAGAACTTTCACATCGTCTTTACCCATGGCGGCGAACATACCTTCCATCTTGGCAATTTGTTGTTTGGCAATTTGATTTTCACGGAATTTTTCACGTCTGAATTCTGCAACTTCCTTGGCTTTTTTCTCATCTTCCACTACAAAGAATTCATCCCCTGCTTCAGGTGTTCCGTTTAGGCCAAGTATCTCAACAGGAATAGAAGGACCTGCTGATTTAACCTGCTTACCATTTTCATCAATCATGGCACGGACACGACCATACTCATGACCAACCAGAAGAATATCTGAAGTTTTCAATGTGCCGTTCTGAACCAATACAGTCGCTACCGAACCACGGCCTTTATCCAGGCTGGACTCAATCACTACCCCTTTGGCCGGGCAGTCAACAATTGCTTTTAACTCAAGAATTTCTGCCTGTAACAATGCTGCTTCCAGTAATTCTGGAATACCTTTTCCGGTATGAGCGGACACCTCTACAAACTGGGTATCTCCACCCCAGTCCTCAGGTGCTAAACCTTTAGCAGAAAGTTCACTCTTAACTTTTTCAGGGTCAGCCCCTTCTTTATCAATTTTATTGATAGCAACGACAATCGGAACTTCTGAAGCCTGCGCATGCTGAATAGCCTCTTCAGTCTGTGGCTTAACACCATCATCTGCTGCGACAACCAGAATCACAATATCAGTTGCCTGGGCTCCGCGGGACCGCATTGCACTGAAGGCTGCGTGACCTGGCGTATCGAGAAAAGTCAGCATGCCATGCTCTGTTTCAACATGATATGCACCTATGTGTTGTGTGATGCCACCAGCCTCACCTTCAGTGACTGAAGACTTACGGATGTAATCCAACAATGAGGTTTTACCATGATCGACATGTCCCATTACCGTAATAACTGGAGCACGAGGTAATTCTTCACCTTCATAGTTTACGGATTCAACGAAATCTTCCTCAATCTTGTCATCAGAAATAGGTTTGGCTTTATGTCCCATTTCTTCAACCAACAGAATCGAAGTATCCTGATCCAATACCAGATTAATCGTTGCCATGACACCCATATTCATCAGCGCTTTAACTAATTCAGCACCTTTAACTGACATACGCTGAGCCAGGTCAGAAACGCTTATCGCTTCTGGAATTTCAATTTCTCTGGAGATAAATTCTGTTGGCTTTTCGAATTTATGCTCTTTATGTCCTTGGCTTAACTTACGTGAACGGCGACGTCCTTCACCAATATCTTCTTCACCATCCAGAATAAAGTCATCCGTAGGACGAATCTTGTTATATTTTCTGTCTTCGACATGAGCCTTGCGTCTTGCATGCCCTTTCTTGTCATTTTCTTCATCTGCCCCATTACGGAAGCTATCTTTTTTCAGAGTACCTTTTTTAAAGTCTCTTCTTTCAGGTTTACTTTCTAGAGGCACTTCTTCTGGAGTCGGCGCAGCAGTAGCAACCTTAGCCGCTGTTGCAGGAGATTTAGCCTGTTCTTTTGCTTCCTGTTCTTTTTTGCTGGCTGCCTCTAGAGCTTCCTTTTCTTTACGGGCTTTTTCTTCAGCCAAACGCGCTTTCTCAGCTTCTAGCTGCGCTTCCTGAGCTTCTTCTACACTACGTTTAACGTAAGTACGTTTTTTTCTTACTTCAACATTAACTGATTTGCTGCGCCCCTGGTTATCAGAAGATTTCAAGGTGCCAATGGTTTTACGTTTCAAGGTAATACGTTTAGGGCTGGCTTCGGCAGTACTGTCATCCCCATGTTTACCTTTAAGCGACATTAATAATTTACTTCTTTCCTCATTGGAAAGAGAATCGCTCGCTTTTGTTTGAGGCAAACCCGCTTCCTTGATCTGTTCAAGTAAACGTTCTTCTTGTACACCAACCAATTTGGCCAGCTCAGCTATGGTTAAATCAGCCATCTATGTCCTCAGTCACTTCAATCTTCTATCGATTGCCTGGGTTTAATCTTCCGCAAACCAGGGCTCGCGAGCAGTCATAATCAATTTACCCGCACATTCTTCATCCATGCCATCTATTTCCATCAATTCATCAATAGACAGTTCCGCCAAATCTTCCATAGACTTCACATCTATTTTGGCAAGTCTCATGGCAAGCTCGTTATTCATGCCTTCCATATTCAACAAATCATCTTTTATCCCGGCACTGCTTAATTCTTCTTCAGAAGCAATCGCCCTGGTCAGTAGAGCATCTTTGGCACGTGCTCTTAATTCATCCGCAATTTCTTCGTCAAAATCCTGAATCTCTGCAATTTCTTCCAGAGGAACATAAGCAATTTCCTCCAGGCTGGCAAAACCTTCCTGGACAAGAATTTCTGCGACATCTTCATCAACATCCAGTGCTTCCATAAAGATGGCAACGGTACCGGCAGACTCTTCTTGCTGTTTTTCAACCGCCTGTTCTTCACTCATCACATTGATAGTCCAGCCAGTCAGCTCACTGGAAAGTCTGACATTTTGGCCATTGCGTCCAATAGCCTGGGCAAGGTTATCTTCGGCTACCGCAACATCCATGGTATGTGTTTCTTCATCTACTACGATAGAAGCAATCTGAGCCGGGGCCATTGCATTGATGACCATTTGTGCTGGATTTTCATCCCACAGGATGATGTCGATTCGCTCATTGGCTAATTCATTTGAAACTACCTGAACGCGTGACCCGCGCATACCGACACAGGCACCAACAGGGTCAATACGACCGTCATTGGTTTTTACCGACAACTTGGCGCGTGAACCTGGATCCCGTGCTGCTGCCTTGATTTCAATAATTTCTTCAGATATCTCTGGCACTTCAATTTTGAATAATTCCGTCAGCATTTCTGGAGCTGTTCTGCTTAACAGCAATTGCGGTCCTCGAACTTCTTCTCTGACTTCTACCAGTAAGGCGCGTAGACGATCATTGATTCTGAAAGTTTCACGCGGGATTAAGTTCTCTCTCGGCAATAATCCTTCAGCGTTATTTCCCAGATCAACAATGACATTATCGCGGGTAACTTTCTTAACAGTTCCGGTAACCAGTTCGCCAACTTTGTCGGCGTATTCACCAACAACAATTTCCCGTTCTGCCTCACGGACTTTTTGCACAATAACCTGCTTGGCTGTTTGCGCAGCAATACGCCCGAATTCAACGTTTTCTACTTTCTCTCTCCAGATATCACCGGCAACCAGATTGGGATCTTTTTCATGCGCTTCTTCCAGAGTAAATTCTGAACCCAATAGTGCTAATTCATCATCCGGCACAACTTTCCAGACCCGAAAAGTTTCATAATCACCACTTTCACGGTCGATAATAACTTCGCATTCCGCTTCTTCATCAACATAGCGTTTCTTAGTAGCAGTAGCCAACGCTGCCTCAATAGCAGAAAAAATAACTTCCCTTGATACGCCTTTTTCATTAGAAACGGCATCTGCCACCATTAAGATTTCTTTGTTTATCATGATCTTGCTACCTTCATACTTGCGAAATCAAATTCGCTTTTTCAATTAATTCATATGGCAATGTCAGTTCTTCATCACCTATGATTAAAACAACTTCATTGTTTTCTACTGTTTTTATCTGGCCCGTAAAATTTCTCTGTCCTTCAAACGATTCAGTTAACCTGATCTTGGCATGGTAACCGGCGTACTCCTGAAACTGCTCCAGGCTAAACAACATTCTGTCCAGACCTGGGGAAGATACTTCCAGAGTGTATTCACTCTTTATCGGGTCTTCCACATCAAGCAAACTGCTGATCTGTCTGCTAGCCAGTGCACAATCCTCAATATTTACGCCACCTGCTTTGTCCAGATATACCCGTAATACGCTGTGCTTTCCCTGTCCCAGATATTCGATTCCCCAGAGTTGATACCCCATAGCTTTTATCACCGGTTCTATCAACTCAGTCAACACTGAGACTCTATTGCTGACCATCACCTATTCACCTGAAACAGAAATAAAAAATGGGCACAAGGCCCACTTCCAACATTCTATCTACCAACACTTCAAACAATCACTTAACAGGCCTAATAAAAAGCCCCTAAAAGGGGCTTTTTGCTCAGGGCGCGGATTGTAACCCGATTTTACCCTGTCATCAATGTCAAAAATATCAGCTATAAAAAAGCCAAGCATAGAAGCTTGGCTTTTAATTGGTAGCGGGGGCAGGATTTGAACCTACGACCTTCGGGTTATGAGCCCGACGAGCTGCCAGACTGCTCCACCCCGCAACTATTCTTAGACTTCTTTACATGGCCTCGTAGGATTGAACCTACGACCTTCGGCCTCTTTTGGGATAGGGAGCCCGACGACTTCTGCCAGACTGCTCCACCCCGCAACTATTTTTTTAATTCTTTTTGGCCTCGTAGGGTTGAAACTACGAGCTCTGATTTTTTTATCCCTTAATACCGGGATATTAGAGGGCGGTTATTATAAGAACCCGACCTCTGCTGGTCAAGGACTGTTTAAATTACAATCACTTTAGTATGGTGCCGAAGGCCGGACTTGAACCGGCACGGCCGTGGGCCACTACCCCCTCAAGATAGCGTGTCTACCAATTCCACCACTTCGGCAATTAATCTATGTATTTCGAACTTAAAGTTCAGTTTTTTAATCAAGTCTGAAGACACGCTACGCTGGCCGTTACACGGCATTAGTGCAAGCATGCACGTCATCTACCAATTCCACCACTTCGGCTTTTATTCTGGCGCAACAGGGATGTCGCTACCTGTCTCAACAACTGGAATATCTTCAGATTCAACTGCTTCTACTTCCGGTTCATTGACAATTACAGCGTTCACCTGGTCAAGATCATTAATCAAATCACCACCTAGCACACTTAAATCAGCAGCTTGTCTTGCAATAACAGCCAGGCTAAGACTGGTAATAAAAAAAACAGTTGCAAAAATGGTTGTAAATTTCGTCAGCACATTGCCACTGCCGGAAGAACCAAACAGAGTCTGGGATGCTCCACTACCAAAAGAGGCACCCATTTCAGCTCCCTTACCTTGCTGTAATAAAACCAGCGCTGTCACTGCAATCGCCGCCAGTACATGTACAATAATAATTATGGATTCCATAGTTTTTCCTGTTTATTCCACATCAACCCGGTCAGGCAACCGAGCAGATAGTTAAAAATTCTTCTGCTTTCAGCGAAGCGCCACCAACCAGCCCACCATCAATATCCGTTTGTGCAAACAATTCCCTGGCGTTATCCGCTTTAACACTACCACCATAGAGAATAGAAATATCCCCGGCTACAGTTTGATCCAGTCCAGCCAAAAAAGATCGTATGGCTGCATGCACCTCCTGCGCCTGCTCCTGGCTAGCTGTCAATCCAGTTCCTATTGCCCAAATCGGCTCATAAGCAATAACCGCTTTTGCAAATGAGGCGATACCTGCCTCACTGATAACCGCCTGTAATTGATTCAAAACGATTGATTCAGTCAGGCCATTTTCTCTTTGCTTTTGCGTCTCACCAACACAAAGTATTGGTGTTAATCCCTGTGCCTGGGCCTCTATAAATTTCTCAGCAACAAATTTATCTGTTTCTGCAAAAATTTCCCTGCGTTCCGAGTGCCCGATAATGACATAGGAACAGGCAAACTCCGGCAGCATGGAAAATGCTATCTCGCCAGTAAACGCCCCTGCATCTTGTGGATAGGCATTTTGCGCACCAATGGCGATATCTGACCCTTCAAGTTCCTGTTGTACCTGCCCCAAAAAAAGGCTGGGCGGACAGATAACGACATTGCTGGCTTTTGTATTAGCTGATACTTTAATTCCAGCTTTTATAGCATTCAGAAGCTGCGTTACTTCGGCTTTACACCCATGCATTTTCCAGTTTGCTACGACCAGATTTTTGCGTTTTTTATTGTGCATACTGTTCCAGCTACCCACCGCCGAAAAAGGTCGCCAATACTACTCAAGATGGAATTAACATGCAACTGAAAGGCCCTTTAATGCCGGTATTCATGCGCGCATCAATACTTATAGGTGTTTTGTTTTGAGTCCTGTAAAGTCAGGCTAACTCTTTAGACACCACTTGCGAAAGCTCTGTTGCCAGTTTACTTACCAGCGCATCATCTGAACCTTCAACCATCACTCTGACCATGGGTTCAGTCCCTGATGGTCTTAACAGCACACGTCCCTGTTTACCCAAGGTTGATTCAGCATCCTTCACAGCAGACTGAATAATTGAATTACCATTTAACGCTTTTGGGTTTTTTAATCTGACATTAATCATAGTTTGCGGAAACTTTTCCATCTTAGCCTTCAGGTCATACAAACTTTTGCCCATATCCTTCATGGCTGCCAAGACCTGCAAAGCCGCAACTATTCCATCGCCAGTCGTGGTTTTATCCAGACAAATTACATGGCCTGAAGATTCACCTCCGATATACCACTGCCTGGTTTTAAGCTCTTCCATGACATAACGATCACCCACTGGTGTACGTCGAAAAGGAATGTTTAACTCTTTTAATGCAAGTTCAAGTCCCAGATTACTCATGACAGTTCCAACCACACCCTGACCGTCGGCTCCATCAGCAAGCTTATGTTGGGCTATGATGTATAGCAGCTCATCACCATCTACAATTTCACCAGTATGATCCACCATCTGGACGCGATCACCGTCGCCATCAAATGCAATACCGAGATCCGCTTGCTGATTCAACACTTCATTCGCTAATTGTTGGGGTTTAGTGGAACCACAATCGTTATTAATGTTAAGCCCGTCAGGTTTATTACCAATTACGCTTATCTGAGCCCCTAATTCTTTAAAAACATTCGGTGCAATGTGATAGGTAGCACCATTGGCACAGTCAAGTACAATCTTCAGACCATTCAGTTTTATGTAACTGCTAATAGTCCCTTTACAAAATTCTATATAGCGACCGCTGGCGTCAGTAATACGTGACGCTTTCCCGATTCTGTCAGAGCTGACTGTTTGCAATTCGGAATCCAGTGCTTCTTCAATGGCAAACTCAATATCGTCACCAAGTTTGGTTCCCTGAGTCGAAAAAAACTTTATCCCGTTATCTTCATAACTATTATGCGAAGCACTGATTACAATACCTGCCTGCGCCTGAAAGGTACTCGTAAGATGCGCAACTGCCGGTGTCGGCATAGGCCCAAGCAGCTTTATATCTACGCCAGCAGAAGTCAGCCCAGCTTCCAGGGCAGACTCAAACATATAACCAGAAATACGTGTATCTTTACCGATTAAGACCGTGCTTCCCGGGTTCTGCGCAAAAACCCTCCCGGTCGCCCAACCCAGCTTGAGGAAAAAATCCGGCGTAATCGGATATTCTCCTACCCGTCCTCTTATACCATCGGTCCCGAAGTATATTTTTGTTTTATTCACGTTCCAGGTAATCCTTATTACAACTCTAAAATATCAATATATTAGTTTCTTAAGTGGTGTTTTAGTTCATTAGATTTAACAGCCGTATACACCTTTACCGCATCTACGGTTTCAGCTACATCATGGGTGCGAATAATATCTGCGCCCTGCATAAGCCCGATAACAGCAGCAGTAACTCCCGCAGCCTGCCTTTCTTTTGGACTTTTCCCTGTAATTAAACCAAGCATGCCTTTACGGGATAAGCCTATAAGAAGCGGCAATTTTAACGATTTAAATTCACCAAGTCTGCCAAGTAACTCAAGATTATGTTCCAGGGTTTTGCCAAAGCCAAAACCAGGATCAACAATGATCTGCTGTCTATCAATTCCAGCCTTTGTACAAACTGCAATCCTGTGTTTTAGAAACTCCAGAATTTCATCAAGCAGCTGATTATAGCTGGGAGCTTGCTGCATAGTTGCCGGTTCCCCCTGCATATGCATCAAGCAAACCGGCAAATTAATTTTACTCACTATTTCTACTGCGCCGGGTCTTTGCAATGCTCTTACATCATTTATCAACCCTGCTCCTGCTTTTGCCGCTTCCTGCATAAGAGCTGGGGAACTGGTATCAACTGAGACCACAACATCAATATTTTTGCTGATTTTTTCGACCAGCGGCAAAACCCTTTCCATCTCTTCTTCGTCACTTATTTTATTTGCACCCGGTCTAGTCGATTCACCACCTATATCAATAAATGCTGCACCGGCCTCATGCATGGACTCTGCACGCTTCATTATCCTATCTGTTGCAGGCTTGCCGGAAGCAAGCAGAAGCTCACCCCCGTCTGAAAAAGAGTCAGGTGTTACATTTAAAATACCCATTACTTCAGGCATCTTAAAATCTATTACTTTCCCGGCAAAATTCATGACTTTACTTATAAAATAACGCATGAAAAAAGGAGCTCATTGAGCTCCTTTTTAGAATAAAAGAAAATAAAATTTAATGCTCCCCGGCAGGACCACCAATAGGTTTTTCAGAAGACTCCTTACTTTCATTTTTACTTTCTGAGTTCGGAGAACCTGACTGATAATCATCATCGTGCCATTCTGCCGGAGTCCGAGGTTTCTTTCTTGCCATAAGATCATCAATCTGACCTACATCAAGCGTCTCGTACTCCATTAAGGCATCTTTCATTGCCTCTAGAATATCACGATTTTCTTCCAGTAGTTTTTGCGCTTTGCTATAGCAGGAATCAATAATGGAGCGAACCTCTTCATCAATTGCCTTGGTTGTTTCAGAAGATAAAACCTTATTGCTATGACTAGCCGATCGCCCAAGAAATACCTCTTCCTGCTCATCGTCATACTGCAGTGGCCCCAGTTTTTCTGACAAGCCCCATTTTTTAACCATATTGTGGGCCATCTGAGTGGCACGCTGAATATCGTTGGAGGCACCGGTAGTAACACCTTCTTTGCCCAAGGTCATTTCTTCAGCTATGCGGCCACCATAAAGCGAACATATCTGACTCAGAATACTCTGCTTACTGTGGCTGTAACGATCTTCTTCGGGTAAAAACATGGTCACACCCAATGCCCGGCCACGCGGAATAATACTGACTTTATAAACGGGGTCATGCTCTGGAACCAGGCGACCAACAATAGTATGGCCCGCTTCATGATAGGCAGTATTTATTTTTTCCTTATCCGACATCACCATGGATTTGCGTTCAGCACCCATCATGATTTTGTCCTTGGCTTTTTCAAATTCTTCCATGCTGACTTTCTGTTTCTGCGCACGCGCAGCAAACAAAGCGGCCTCATTAACCAGATTAGCCAGATCAGCACCGGAAAAACCTGGTGTCGCCCTGGCCAATACCGAGGCATTCACACCTTCAGAAATCGGCACTTTACGCATATGCACTTTTAATATCTGTTCACGACCACGAATATCCGGCAAACCGACAACTACCTGACGATCAAAACGTCCAGGCCTTAACAAGGCGGGATCCAGTACATCAGGTCTGTTGGTTGCTGCAATAACGATGACACCATCATTACCTTCAAAACCATCCATTTCGACCAGCAACTGGTTTAAGGTTTGCTCACGCTCATCATGACCACCACCAAGGCCGGCACCACGATGTCGTCCTACCGCATCAATCTCGTCAATAAAAATAATACAGGGTGATTGCTTTTTAGCCTGATCAAACATATCGCGTACACGGGATGCGCCAACACCCACAAACATTTCAACGAAATCAGAACCGGAAATGGAGAAAAACGGTACTTTGGCTTCACCGGCAATTGCCTTGGCCAGCAAGGTTTTACCGGTACCGGGTTGACCGACCATCAAAACACCACGGGGTATTCTGCCACCCAGGCGCTGGAATTTATCCGGTTCTCTCAGGAAATCGACCAGTTCTTTAACATCTTCTTTGGCTTCATCAACTCCCGCAACATCAGCAAAAGTAACTTTTACCTGATCCTCATTAAGCATCTTGGCCTTACTTTTACCAAAGGCCATCGGGCCACCTTTGCCACCCACGCCACCGCCTTGCATCTGGCGCATGAAAAACATAAATACAGCGATAATGATAAGGATGGGGAAACTGGCAACCAGAAGCTGAGTCCAGATACTTTGGCGCTCAGGTTCTGAAATTCGTACATCAACATCATTCGCCAACAGGTCATCCAACAACTTGTCGTCGCCAAAATAAGGCAAAACAGTGGTAAATCTGGTGCCGTTATTTCGCACACCAATGATATTCAGGTTACTGATATTTACCTCAGCGACCTGGCCGGATTGAACCTCTTCAATAAAGTCCGAATAGATCAATTGCTCAGAAGAAGTCGGTTGGCTGAAATTATTAAAAACGGTGAGTAATACCGCTGCAATAATCATCCAAAGTAATAAATTTTTTGCCATATCATTCAAGAGCTTATACTCCCTCCCTCTCTTTTTACCAAGTCTACCAACACTTAAACCCGATAAATTTAGGAAAGTCTGGTGAATTCATTGTGTTAAATATACTGTAACTATCGCTTTCATTCTGGCATGAAAAGCCGATTTTTCCTACCTTTGTTCGCCATTTACAGTGATTTCAGGGCCTTTATGCGAACTAACTCTAGGCTTTCTTGCCCCTTGCCAGCAGGTAAATTTCTTTAGATCGGGCCCTGGAGGCATCAGGCTTCCGGCTTAATACACTTTGGTAATCAGCCCTGAGTTGTTTCAGTAAAGTTTCAAAGCCTTCTCCCTGGAAAACTTTCATTAACAGAGAGCCTCCCTGACACAGTTTGGTTTCAGCAAAATCTACCGCCAAATCAATCAAATGCATGGCTCTGGGCTGATCAATTGCAGACATACCACTTATATTGGGGGCCATATCAGAAATAACAAGGTCAACCTCTCTATCTCCCAGGCATTGCAAAAGCTCTTCCAGACAACTGCTTTCAGTAAAATCACCCTGTATAAAGTCCACTCCGGGAATGGCCTCCATATTAAGAATATCGGTAGCAATTACCTTGCCTCCGGGCTGCACAAGTTTGACCGCAATCTGTGACCAGCCCCCAGGGGCAGCACCCAGATCAACAACAGTCATGCCTTTCCTGAACAGTTTGTCTTTCTTGTTGAGCTCCAGCAATTTATACGCTGCTCTGGAGCGATAACCATCTGCCTTGGACTGACGCACATAAACATCTTCCCTATGCTCCTTGAGCCAGGACTGACTGCTTTTGCTTTTATTCTTGTTAACTTTTGTCATTGAATTTTTAGTTAAGTTAGCTGAAGTTGGATAGAATAGATGATTTACAGGATATTCGATCATGTCTCTGGATAATAAGCAGCTAAAACAGTTTCGCAGTATAGGTCACCACTTGTCTCCTATTATCATTATTGCCAATGGTCTCAGCGACAATATTAACGCAGAAATCGATCGCGCGTTAAATGACCACGAACTGATCAAGATTAAGGTGCATAGCAGTGACAGGGATGAAAAAAAAGCCTTGGTTGAAAAAATCTGTAAGGAACAGGATGCCGAACTGGTTCAGCTAATCGGGCATGTTGCTTTGATTTACAAAATGGCCAAAAAGCCTAATGCGAAACTTTCCAACATCCTGCGCCATAAGCAGTAAAGTCTAATCTCAAATATTAAATAAGTAACGAATACTTACTCGCCAACCAAAAAATTCGAATAATCATAGCCTTATAATCCAGAATTAATTTGTTGCTAAAATAGCAATCCTGAAAGTCTGCAACTAGTCAGTGAATGAATCTAAGTTAAAAGGATAACCTTTCATGCGCCTACTACAATGGCTTACTCTTTCTTGCTTACTTACTCCTTGTGTTTTCGCACAAGAACATGAAATACAAGCTGAATCATATCTGATACACGGCCCACACCACCTTTCAGTTTTACTGGCAGACACTCATGTAGATGGTGAAGGTAATAATTTTACTGTGGGTATTGATTATGAATACCGGGTCAACCAATTGCTTGGCCTCGGTGGTGTCGTCGAAAAAGCTAATGGTGAACTGGATGCAGTTACTACGCTGGCGGTTGCTGATATCCATTTAAATAATGGACTCATCTTTCAGTTAGGACCTGGATACGAGCGAAGACATCATGAAAATGTTCTGGTTTCCCGCATAGGTGGATTATACGAATTCGAAATTGAAAATTTTACAATTTCCCCCCAATTGCATTGGGATTATCACGAGCATGGCCCTAATGCCGTTGTCGCAGGTATTGCACTGGGCTTCGCGTTCTAGTTTTATTTACTGAGTTTTACCGGCAGAGCAGTGTCTTAAATATGCTGTACTGATTCAATTTCATATTCAATATCGCCGCTGGGTGCCTTCACGACAATCTCATCGCCTTCACTTTTCCCCATCATGGCACGGGAAATAGGTGAGCCCACAGAAATTTTATTATTTTTTACATCAGCTTCATCTTCTCCGACAATCTGATAAGTGACCTTTTGTTCAGTATTCAGATTATATAAAGTAACTGTCGCACCAAAGATGACTTTACCAGTGTGTGGAATCTTGGTGATATCAATCACCTCTGAATCAGCCAGTTTGCCTTCAATTTCTTTAATACGCCCTTCACAGAAACTTTGCTGCTCGCGGGCAGCATGATATTCAGCATTTTCTTTAAGGTCGCCGTGTTCACGCGCTTCAGCTATCGCCTGTACAATTTTAGGCCGTCTTTCAGTTTTTAATTCATTGAGTTCAATTCTCAATGCTTCGGCACCGCCGGCCGTCATGGGCACTTTTCTCATGGTATTCCTAAATAATTACTGACTATCTTTTGCTGTTACTCAGTGGCTGGAGGAGGCAGTCAAGTCTTGCAGACTGTTTACCGAAATATCACCACCAAACACCAAAGCATCACACACAGCTTTAGCGCTGGCTATTGTAGTGGTGCAGTAAACACTATGACGCAGGGCTGTGCTTCGAATAGTTGCAGAGTCGGCAATCGCCTGCCTGCCTTCAGTTGTGTTTACGATAAGGTCTATTTCATCATTTTTCAACATATCAACGATATGAGGGCGGCCTTCCATGACTTTATTTACTTTTTCAACAGGCAGGCCTGCTTCGGCGATAACCTTCGCACTACCCTTGGTGGCAATCAGCTGAAAGCCAAGCTCATGAAATCTTTTTGCCACGTCAGCAAGTTCAGGCTTATCGGCATCTCTGACGCTGATAAAAACCTTGCCACCTGCTTCAATATTCTGTTCGCCCAGGCTCTGGGATTTGTAATAGGCCTCGGCAAAAGTCGCACCCGTTCCCATGACTTCGCCGGTAGATTTCATTTCAGGACCAAGAATCGGGTCAACACCGGGGAATTTATTAAACGGAAAAATGGCTTCTTTTACCGAATAGAAACTCGGCACTATCTCTTCGGTAAAACCGAGTTCTTCCAGGCTTGAACCCGCCATACACTTGGCAGCTATTTTTGCCAGTGAGGTGCCGATACATTTGGAAACAAAAGGCACCGTTCTTGAAGCACGCGGATTCACTTCAATAATGTAGATTTCACCATCCTGATAGGCCAACTGTGCATTCATCAGACCCACAACGCCCAACTCAATGGCCATTTTGATGCATTGTTCCCGGATAAGATTCTGCACATCCATCGGTAAACTGTAAGGCGGTAGCGAACAAGCCGAATCACCTGAATGTACGCCAGCCTGTTCAATATGCTGCATGATGGAACCAACCACTACCTGTTTACCATCACTGACGACATCAACATCCATTTCTATCGCTGAATTCAGAAAATAATCCAGCAACACCGGGCTTTCATTAGACACCTGAACCGCATCGTTAATATAGCGTTTTAACTCAGCTTCGTTATAAACAATTTCCATGGCGCGCCCTCCTAATACATAGGATGGTCTGACCACCAGTGGGTAACCGATAAGTTCAGCTTCCTTGATAGCCTGGTCCAGACTGCGCACTGTCGCATTGGGTGGTTGTTTCAAACCTAGCTTTTGAATCATCTGCTGAAAGCGCTCACGATCCTCCGCTCTGTCAATTGCATCAGCAGAAGTCCCGATAATAGTCACGCCAAGCTCTTCCAGTCTGGTGACCAGTTTTAATGGTGTCTGCCCACCAAACTGTACAATCACACCTTTGGGTTTTTCGATATGGACTATTTCCAGCACGTCTTCCAGCGTGATGGGTTCAAAATACAGCCGGTCCGAAATATTGAAATCCGTTGATACGGTTTCAGGATTACAGTTAACCATAATCGATTCATAGCCCATCTCTCGCATGGCCAGTGCGGCATGCACACAGCAATAATCGAATTCAATACCCTGTCCTATACGGTTAGGGCCGCCACCAAGCACAATTATTTTCTCTCGCTGACTGACATCAGCTTCGCATTCTTCTTCGTAGGTGGAATACATATAGGCAGTAGTTGAACGGAATTCCGCGGCGCAGGTATCGACACGTTTATAGACTGGATGTATGTTCAGTTCATGGCGTTTATCACGCACGGCTTTTTCTGCGGTATTTAAAATAGCAGCCAGACGCTGATCCGAAAAACCTTTGCGCTTGAGCCGATACAGCTCATCATAAGTCATGTCTTCCAGACTGCCATTCGCCAGGGCTTTTTCTTCCAGAATAATGTCTTCAATCTGAACCAGAAACCAGCGATCTATTGCCGTGTACTCATAGAG
This sequence comes from Gammaproteobacteria bacterium, assembly GCA_038148755.1. Classification (GTDB taxonomy): domain Bacteria; phylum Pseudomonadota; class Gammaproteobacteria; order Pseudomonadales; family Pseudohongiellaceae; genus UBA5109. Next base: position 179,490 of record JAYQWA010000003.1, on the reverse strand, counting down.
CTCTTCAACCGTCATACCCTGACGGAAAGCATCGGCAACATAACGAATACGATCACAACCCGCCTCTTTTAATTCGCGCAACAAAATATTATCAGCATCGCTGGATTCAACATTATGCACAGGATCAAAACCACTAATTCCTATTTCCATTCCACGCAGTGCTTTTTGTATAGACTCCTGAAAAGTCCGCCCAATCGCCATCACTTCACCCACAGATTTCATTTGTGTCGTCAAACGATCCGGCGCCTGTGGAAATTTTTCGAAGGTAAAACGTGGAATTTTAGTGACCACATAATCAATTGTCGGCTCAAAGGAAGCAGGTGTCACACCTCCAGTAATTTCATTTCTTAATTCATCCAGAGTGAAGCCCACCGCCAACTTCGCAGCAACTCTGGCAATCGGAAAACCGGTAGCTTTTGATGCCAGTGCTGAAGAACGTGATACACGCGGATTCATCTCAATAACGACCAGACGTCCATCTTTCGGATTGACCCCAAACTGCACGTTGGAGCCACCAGTCTCGACACCGATTTCCCGCAGTACCGCTATGGCGGCATTACGCATAATCTGGTATTCCTTATCTGTCAGGGTCTGAGCAGGTGCAACCGTAATTGAATCGCCGGTATGGACACCCATAGGGTCGAAGTTTTCAATGGTACAGACAACAATACAGTTATCATTCTTATCTCTGACGACTTCGAGTTCATATTCTTTCCAGCCGATAAGTGACTCATCAATCAACAATTCGTTGGTTGGACTGAGATCAAGCCCGCGTTTACAGATTTCTTCAAACTCTTCCTTGTTATAAGCGATTCCACCACCGCTGCCACCCATCGTAAAAGACGGGCGGATAATGCATGGAAAACCCAGTTCTTTCTGCGCCTCAAGTGCATCTTCCAGATTATGTGCCATTCTGTGTTTTGGCGTTTCAAGACCAATGGCGATCATGGCGTCATCAAATAATTCACGGTCTTCGGCTTTATCAATAGCGTGCTTTTTAGCCCCTATTAATTCCACGCCATATTTTTTAAGCACGCCATGTTTATCCAGATCCAGAGCACAGTTCAATGCTGTCTGTCCCCCCATGGTTGGCAGGATTGCATCAGGCTTTTCCTTGGCAATGATTTTCTCAATCACTTTCCATTCTATCGGTTCAATATAAGTTGCATCCGCCATACCAGGGTCGGTCATGATGGTTGCAGGATTCGAATTGACCAGAATGATACGGTAGCCTTCTTCCCGCAAGGCTTGACAGGCTTGCGCACCGGAGTAATCAAATTCACAGGCCTGACCAATGACAATAGGACCTGCACCGATGATTAAAATACTATTGATATCTGTTCGTTTAGGCATTCTTTCTCTTGCTGCTTTGCATTATTTTACTCTGTTACTCATTAACTCAATAAAGTGGTCAAACACCGGGGCAATATCATGCGGTCCGGGGCTGGCTTCAGGATGCCCCTGAAAACCGAAAGCTGGCTTATCCGTTCTATGAATTCCTTGCAAGGAGCCATCAAATAAGGAGTGATGTGTTGCTACCAGATTATCCGGCAAACTGGCTTCATCAACTGCAAAACCATGATTCTGGCTGGTAATAAAAACTCGGCCTTGCTCTTTATCCTGCACCGGATGATTGGCGCCATGATGCCCTAATTTCATATGCGCTGTTTGCGCGCCACTGGCTAATGCAAGTAACTGATGGCCGAGGCAGATGCCAAATACCGGCACCTCGGTTTCCAGAATTTCTTTAATTGCCTGAATAGCATAATCACAAGGCTCCGGGTCTCCGGGCCCATTGGATAAAAACACACCATCCGGATTCATGCCCAATACTTCACTGGCTGGCGTCTTGGCAGGAACAACTGTCACCTTGCAGGCACGGTCTCGCAGCATGCGTAAAATATTGCGTTTAACACCAAAGTCATAAGCAACGACATGGTATTCAGCCGCCGGGACCTCGCCACTATATCCCTGCCCTATCTCCCGGCCTATTTGCCAACTGCCCTCAGTCCAATCATAGGTACTCGCGCAAGTCACTTCCTTGGCAAGGTCCATGCCGACCAGGCCGGGGAAATCCTGCGCCGCTTGCAGGGCTTTAGCTTTTGCAGCCTCAAAATCTTCAGAAACGCTTTTCCCAGCCAGTAAACAACCATTGGTTGCGCCTCTGTCTCTGAGAATTCGGGTCAAGCGACGGGTATCTATATCAGCAATGGCCACAATATTTCTTTCCCGTAAATAATCATCCAGGCTCTGCTGATTACGGAAATTGCTGGCCAATAAGGGCAAATCACGGATGACCAGACCCGCTGCCCAAACATTTGCCGACTCATTATCTTCGACAGTGGTGCCGGTATTACCAATATGGGGATAAGTCAATGTGACAATTTGTTTCGCATAGGAAGGGTCTGTCAAGATTTCCTGGTAACCGGTCATGGCGGTATTAAAAACAACTTCTCCGGTGGTTATCCCTTCAGCGCCAATGGCCTTACCATGAAATACCGAACCATCTTCTAAAACGAGTATTGCTGACTTGTAAGTGCTCGCAGGCAAAATAAACTTCCTCAGTTTATTGCAGGTTAATTAAATTTAGTCGGGAGAGTGGCGCCTGTGGCAAGACTAAACGCATTAGTCGCATTTAAAATGCTAAATCAAAAAAAATAGTTAAAAAAAAGCGGAAAGAGCAAAACTCTTTCCGCTTTTTTCAAAATTTTTTCCACTTCAGGATCACTCATCTTGAGCGAGCATTGTATAAAAACATGCCTGTCTTTGTCCAGTAGAACTGTTTTTATTCAGCTATTTTTTTGCTTATTCCCGATGTTTCCTTGCCAGCTTTGCCCAGCGGACTGGTCGTTAACGCAATACCAATAAAAATACCAACACCACCAATCAACATAGTTGAAGTCACCGTTTCGTCAAGAAAGATATAACCCCAAAGTATCCCGAACACCGGAATCAGGTAAGCAACAGAAACTGTATTTGCCACTCCGATCTGTTTCAGCAAGTGAAAGAAAAATGTCAGCGATAACGCTGTACAGAATATACCCAAGGCTATTGCACTTAACCATGAAGCGCTAGATGGCGAAGCTTCCGGCCAGAAAAAAATACCAAAGGGCAACATAAACAATGCAGCAAACAATTGCGAGCCTGCCGTTACTGTCATGGAAGAGAAATCCTGCATATACAATCTGCTGAAACAGCTGCCATAACCATAAAGGGTTGCAGCGAATAAGGCCGCTAATACCGGCAATAAGATAAACCCCGCCCCCATACCCTCGGGTGAAGCTAAAATAAACACCCCAAGAAAGCCCATAATCAAGCCAGCTATACCAAAGACTGTCAATTTTTCCTTAAGCCAGAACCAGGCAATGATGGCACTGAACATGGGTACGGTTGCATTCAACAAGGATGTATTGCCTGCAGTAAGCGACAAGGTCACATAACTGAATAGGGTAAATGGCAGCGCAGTAGTCGCAAGACCTGTCCATAAAAATTTGTGCCAGTTCGCCAGAATCAGACTGATCTCTCTTCGCTGCAACAGTATAGGAAGTAAAACCATGGCTGAAATAAATAAGCGAACCGCAATTAGCGAAATTGGTCCAAATTCAGGGCTGGCAAGACGCATGAACATAAATGACGCGCCCCAGACTGCAGCCAGCATAACCAACTCAAAATAATGTATGCCTTTAATGGCTGCCTACCTCATAGGGGCATCTTGCTGCCAGATGCAGACTTAAATTCTTACCAGGTCTTTCCATACAACTTCGCGGTCTTCAGCAAGATCTCTGATAAAAAAAGCATGACCTGCCAGCTCAAACGTTATTTCTGACTGCATCGGCACGCCGTCAATCAGATTAAAACGCAAAGAGAAAAAGCCGCTCTCAATTTTTGATAACAGGAAAGGAGAAAACGCTTCAGTCACCCTTACCTGCAGCTCTTTGATGTATTCTGCTTCCGTATCAAGAATTAATATACCCTGCAGATTTTCATAAATTTTTTCGCGACCTTCTTCGTCTGCCTTAAAACCCAGATAAAGCAATTCACCTTCCTGCTTTATGAGATGCACACTTTGCGGAATGATCATCTCCAGAAAGCGTTCCTGTTCGTTACCCTCATCTTCATCTTCTACCGGTCGGTTCTGATTTTTTTGTCGGCGCTGGAATGCACGCTGCCTTCTTTCGGCATGTCTTTGCAGTCTTTCTGGAGTAGGTGGCAACCCGTTAACAGCAAGCAGAGTCTCACTTTGCAGGAAAGGCAGACTGGTATCCCGTCTTACCGTACGCGTTTCCATTTCTTTCCTGTCATCTACCGTGTAGGTAAATGCCCAGTTGCCATCATAAATATTTTCTATTTTATAAACGTACTCAGTAATCAGAGGCATATAGTCAGTTGCTGATTCAGCCTGTGCCAAAACGGCTTGAACTGTAAACAGGACTCCGCATAAAACTGAAATCTGTGCCCGCATAAATACTTTACCTTTCGACTTTTCTGACACGCTTAGCCAGACTTTCCTGCCACAGGCCGCTCTGGATCAGTTATCCATTCACTCCATGAACCGACATAGAGCCTGGGCTCCTCTAAGCCGGCAACACGCATCGCCAGAATATTTTGTGTAGCACTGACACCGGAACCGCAGTAGCACACAATTTCTTTTTGCTCGGCCGCTGCTGTCACGACCGGATTAAATTTTTCATTTAGTTCCGCTTTTGATTTGAATTTGCCAGAACTATCAAGGTTAGCACTGATTGGTGAACAAACTGCGCCGGGAATATGCCCGGCAACCGGATCAATAGGTTCCATCTCTCCATCAAAGCGCTTTTGTTCGCGGGCATCAAGCAAAAGCTGTTTATTGCTATCCAGCTCTTCAACATCGATGGTAAATGCCAGTGCGTCAAGCGCAACATAGTCAAAATCTGAAACCGGCAAAGCTTCGGGTTCCTGATTTGAGCTTTCCGATGCGCTATCCAGCCAGGCCTGCCAGCCGCCATCCAGTACTGCCGTATTATCATGTCCAATCCAGCGCAGCATCCACCACATCCTGGAAGCAAAAGCCCCGCCAGCATCATCATAAACAACAACTTTATGCTGGGGTGTAATACCCCATTGCTGAACCTGTTTTATCCAGGCATTTCTGTCTGGTAAGGGGTGTCTGCCGGTAACACCGGGAATATGCGGACTGCTTAAATGTTTATTCAAGTCCGCATAACGAGCCCCGGGAATATGTGCTTCCTGATAGGCTGCCCTGCCAGCATCCGCATCCATCAGACTGAAACGACAGTCGAACAGCAAAACATTACCTGTTTGTTGCTCTTCCTTTAGTTCACTGACACTAACGATATAGCTCATTTATTGACTCCAAGCTCTGTAGTTTGATTTGTATTTTTTTCAGTTATATCCAACAGTCGGGAAGTAATCGTTCCGGCCGTCATGGCACCACTGACATTCAGCGCAGTTCGTGCCATATCAATCAAGGGCTCGATGGAAATCAGCAAGGCCACTAACACCACCGGAAAACCCAGTGCAGGCAAAACCATCAAGGCAGCAAAGGTAGCACCACCTCCCACACCGGCAACGCCCAGAGAACTGACCGTTACAATAGCGACCAGCATAACAATAAAGCCCAGACTGGTCGGATCGACTCCCATACTTGGTGCCGTCATAACCGCCAGCATGGCCGGATAAATACCGGCACAACCATTCTGCCCAATAGTCGAACCAAAACTGGCTGAGAAATTAGCGACAACAGGTGAATTACCCAATTCTTTAACCTGGGTTTCAACATTCAGTGGAATCGTTGCCATGGAACTTCTGGAGGTAAAAGCAAAAGTGAGTACCGGCAGCACCTTTTTAAAGTAATCGATGGGATTAACTTTAAACAGAAACAGCAAAACACCATGAATACCAAACATCACCAGAATAGCTAGATAGGAAGCCACAATAAAATTCAGCAAGTCCAGTATATCGTTGAGACTGGAGCTCGCTGCCACATTGAATATAAGAGCCAATACCCCGTAAGGCGTAAATGAAATAATCAGACGTACCAGCTTTAATACCAGCGCCTGTGATACATCAATAAAATGCCAGAAGGCCTCACCTTTTTCAGCATCATCTTTAGTCATCTGCAGACCGGCAATACCCAGAATAATCCCAAAAATCACCACGGCAATAACCGAGGTATCACGTAAGCCCGCCAGGTCGCTGAAAATATTTCGTGGCAGGAATGAGCTGACTAAATCCGGGAAACTCATTGCACTCAGGCCTGCCTGGCGGTCAAGCAATACCTCTTCCCTGGCAAGCTCTCTCGCTCCCTGCGTCAGGCCATCAGCGCTCAAACCAAATACCAGGCTAATGACGATACCCACTATAGCCGCCAGCATGGTGGTTAACAGCAACAGACCAATCACTGAAATGCTGATCTTGCCGAGGTTGGCAAGATCAGTCAGCTTTATTACTGCAGCCAGAATTGAAACCAATATCAGAGGCATGACAATCATGCGTAGTAAACTGACGTAGGCCGTACCCACGACATTACTCCATTCCAGGGTAGCCGGGATCAGCTCAGGTCTGGACTGATAAAACAATTGCAGCAGGATACCAAAAGCAGTGCCTAGCAATAGACCTGTAAATACGCGCTGACTTAAGGAATAGCCTTTTCCCGTCATTTTCGCCAGCACATAAATCAGACCGGCAAATAACAATAAATTAATCAATACCATCAGGTTCATCATTTATCCTGCTTAATCATTTTTGAGCTTATCATTCGGAAAAAAGCTATGTTCATTAATTTGTTGCAAGGCCTGCTGTAATAAACTTTTACCGGGTTCCATTCGATGCCAGGTCGAAACACCGGAAGGATGTGGCAAGGGAATGAGGTCAAATGTACGGGCATCCTTTTCAACTTTAAAGGTCTGACCAACAACCTCGACCAGTTTATCAAAGCTCAGGAACTGTTGTATTGCCAATTTCCCTACTGCAATAACCAGTTCAGGCTCCAGGATTTCAAAATCCCTATCCAGCCAGCTTTTGCAGTTGTTAATTTCAGTCTGATCGGGCACGCGGTCACCTCCTTTGGGATTTTTGCCGGGATAACAACGGCAAACGGCTGTCATATAAACTGCTTCCCTGAAAGCCTTTTCATTCAGGCCGGTAGCTTCCAGGAACCAGCCGAATAAGGTTTTACCCGCTGTCCAGGCAAATGGCCGCTGCAGTATGGGTTCTTTCACCCCTGGTGCCTGACCAACCAGTATCACCTTACTCACGACAGGGCCACAACTGACCACCGGTTTATGCATATGCGGACACTTGTTACATTGTCTCAATGCTTCCACATGTTTAACCAATAAATCCATACGCATTTCAAACCGGTCTATCAGGGTAAACAAAGACCATACACAAAATTAATGATTAAATGCTACCTAAACCTATAGTTGACTTACTTCACTTCACCCTGCGCCTTAGCCCCCCCTTAATAACATTATTGATTTAACTGACAAGCTCTGATTTCATAGCGCAGACGTTTTTAATCTCAGGGGTAAACATGCTTGACCAACAAAATACGCTACGGTGATTATTTCCGCGAAGCCTCTATTGAGCGCAATATCATCAGCTATGACGATCTGGTGCCTGAGCTGCAGTACGACAGTGAAGGTAATGCGCTACCCTATCAACCCCCGAAAATTCAATTAAGGGCTTTTGATGTTTACCGCATCATCATGCCTTACACGCAGGTGCGGATCATCGAGCATTTGTCTTACCGGATGTCCCGGAAGAAAATAAAAAAGAAAAATAATTACAGGAGTGTCAAATTTTGGCTACTAATTTTGAAGCTAATGTTAAACCGGAACCATCCGGTTTGACTCAACTTTATAAACGCCCTTCTCTGTTTATTGCGGGGATTATCAGCCTACTATTAGTGACTTATTTAACCGGCACTTATGGCTGGCGGCAGGGAGCCCTGTTCCTGGTTGGTCTCGTTGCCGGAGTCTCGCTTTATCATGCCGCTTTTGGCTTTACCGCAGCCTGGCGCGAAGTGATTTCTAGCGGTCGCAGTAGCGGTTTGCGTGCTCAAATGGTCATGATGGGACTGGCTGTGCTGTTTTTTACGCCACTGATTGCACTTGGTGAATTTGGCGGTATCAGTCTGCGTGGCAACAGCGCACCCTTAAATATGGCTGTTATATGGGGTGCATTTGTCTTTGGTGTAGGCATGCAACTTGGCGGTGGTTGCGCATCCGGCACACTCTTTACTGTTGGCGGAGGAAATTCACGCATGCTGGTGACTCTGGCTGCTTTTATCATCGGTTCTTTGCTCGGCAGCTGGCACTGGGCCTCATGGCAGGATGCGCCGGGTTTTGAAGCAGTCGTGCTTTCTCAACGTTTCGGTGTGCTGCCTGCGATTCTTATCAGTATGCTTATCTTTGCAGCAGTCTGGTTTATTGCCGCTGCTAATGAACGACGACGACTTGGAGAAGTCAGCAGCTTCTGGAAAACTGAAAAAGATCGATCCTGGCTTAGAGGTCCCTGGCCTGTGGTTATCGGCGCAGTAGCACTTGCTGCTGTCAATATAGCGACCCTGTTACTGGCTGGCCGACCCTGGGGAGTCACATCAGCTTTTGCTCTCTGGGGTGCCAAAATCGCCGGATTATTAAGTATAGATGTCAGCACCTGGGCATATTGGCAGCGCCCTGCTTCGCTGAACTCTCTGAACCAGAGCGTACTGGCTGATGTCACTTCAATAATGAACTTTGGCATTATTCTTGGCGCTTTATCTGCAGCTAGTCTTGCCAACAGGTTTGCACCTTCTCTCAAGCTACCCTGGCGCTCTTTATTGGCCGCTATTATTGGTGGTTTGCTTTTAGGTTACGGCGCCAGAATTGCATTCGGTTGTAATATCGGCGCCTATTTCAGTGGCATCAGTTCAACCAGTATGCATGGCTGGTTATGGTTTGTTGCGGCATTTATCGGCAACATTATCGGCACCAGAATGCGCCCCTATTTTGGGATGAACTGATTAGTCAGTCGTGCCAGCGTTGAAGCTACAGGCCTAATACATCCTGCATATTGTAGAGACCTGTTTCTTTATCCTGTAACCAGAGTGCAGCACGCAGTGCTCCCGCTGCGTAGTTCATGCGAGAACTGGATCTATGGGTAATTTCTATGCGCTCACCGGGACTGGCAAACATAATGGTATGGTCACCGATAATATCGCCGGCACGAATGGTTTCAAAACCAATGGTTTTATCCTGACGTTCACCGACTTTGCCTTCACGACCATAAATTGCTACATCCGCCAAATCCCTGCCTAATACATTCGCAGCAATTTCTCCCATGTGTAGTGCTGTTCCTGATGGCGCATCAACCTTGTGTCGGTGATGGGCTTCAATGATTTCAATATCACTGGAATCCCCAAGCACTTTGGTTGCCTGTTCAATTAATTTGAACAAGACGTTAACGCCCACACTCATGTTGGGAGCAAACACAATCGCAATTTTTTCACTGATTTCTTTAATGTGTTCTTTTTGTGCATCGGTAAATCCGGTCGTACCAATAACCATTTTCTTGCCATAGCGACTGCATAAATCCAGATGCATAATAGTCGCTTCAGTGCCGGTGAAATCAAACAGCAAATCGAAATCATCGATTACCTGTTCAAAATCATCCACAGTAACCACATGCAATGGATCAACGCCGCCAATCAGGCCAACGTCTTTGCCCAGGTCAGGACTATTCTCAATAACTGAAGCTGCACCAATGGCTACACCCGGTGTCTCCATGATGGTCTGTATCAGGGCTTTTCCCATACGCCCGTTTGAACCACCGATTGCTACATTCAACATAATGCCTGCCTGCTTACTGAATTTGCTGACTATTCTATTACATGTGCTTCAAGATAGGCACACCATCAGAAGCTCAGCTGATATAAAACAATTGCCGATCTGATACGCTCTGCTGCCAGCGCTTCCAGATACAGCGGTGATCATTCTATTTCTCACCTAATGTTCCTCTTTATTATTTTTATTATTTAATTGCCTCGCCACTGCGGTGAAATATCCAATGCGGGATTCCTGCTGAAAAAGTTATAAGGCATCAATTCAAATTCATGCCAGGCAAAAGGCATGATTGGAAAATCTTCCACTCGTGGCGCATGATGAAACCCTGCGCTATACCAAAGTACGATATCAGTATTTTCGATTGCCCTGTCTTCTGCCGTCCAGGCTGGCAGACCCATACCAAAGTCACCCTGATTAACATAATTGCCTGCCGCATAGCGCTCATCTGCAGCATAAGGCGTTACCCAAAGTTGATGCTGTGTAAAGGCTGCTCTTTGGTGTGCCGGATCTTCAGGGTCAAGCAAGGTATAGGCGATGCTGTTCAAAGGCCGTAGCAGATAACCCGGCGCATGATCGACAGGTCCAGACTGGTTAGGATTCATGACCCGCCAGATAGCGGGACGTGCCGGATTATAATTAATCTTGGCCTCTGCTTCAGATTGTGCAATTTCTGATTCAATCACCCAGGCAGTTCTTGGCCCTGCAATATCACGAGGCACCAAACGGTCAAGCGATAATGAATTATTAATGCCATCAATATCGACATCGAGTCTGAAACTGAAAAAATGATCATGATTAACACCAATTAATCCCGGCGCCACCAAGGTGCCAAAAGCAGAATCTGCCTGTGCAGTTGCATCACTCATGGACTGGGTTAATACACCTTTATAGCCGTCATAACCGGATGCGCCAATACGTGGTTTGATACGGCCATCCTGGGTAAATACCCAATCAATGAAATAATCATAATTACCGATTGTTGCACCCATTCTTACCACCAGCTCTACTGCCGGTCGGCCTTCAAAACCCGAATCAAATTCGAAATGCCGCCAGGCAGGATCCCCTGTATTGCGTTCAAAGATGCAAATGGCATTGGGAATAGTAAAGGCATTACCAAAATCATCAGGGATATCGGCATCCAGGAACAAGCTTGTCAGAGGGCAATCAGTACCGGGACTAAGCGGCGTACCACTGGCACCGAAACCATATTCCCCGGCATCCAGAAAGGTACGGCTATACCACATGGTATCCGGATCCATATAAGGAACAAATAATTCAGAAACTGCACCCTGATAAAGAATCGAACGCTGATTGTCACCATCCTGATAGTGAACGTCTGAAACTACCAGTCCCGAACGCTTCTCCAAACGGTAGTGAAAGCTCCAGTTGTCCCATTTAATGACGTGGCCATTTACGCTGAAATTTGCACCATCAGGCTGATAGATACCAATCTCTCTAAGTGCCTGGCGATTGGAACTTACCATAGTCGCTGCAGGATTATCAGCAACCGGTATCTGGGCATAATCCATAAACTCATAGACTTCATTCGCTTCAACATCAACGACCGCAAAAATACCTTCAATCGGACGGGTAAAACGGCTGCCTTCTCCCAAGGCATAACAGGGTGTTTTAATCAGGCGGCGTCCCTGATATCTGGGAATATTATAATTTCCCAGGGTCATGGGAGAACAGGCAACTTCATCAGGGGCATAACCACGCGCGGCCATTGCTGCGACAAATTCTTCATCTTCAGCCAGAATTCTGAAGGTGTTGATAAAGTCCTCAACAATTAAGCTCGGCTGAACATCTTCAACCTCAGTCCAGGCAAGTACGGTTTCACTGCCAAGATCAATGCGGGCTTCAAAAGTCTGGCTACCCTGTTTTACGACGGCAAATGCCAAACGGTTAAAGTCTTCTCCCGGCCGCCAGACCTGCACAGATCGTTTAGGCGGATCCAATAATTCCAGTACTGTAAACCTTGAAGCATCATTGATATAACCCGCAGACCGTAAAATTTCTGTAGCCTGCGTATACTCATTGAGGGTTAAGGGGTCAAGCGGGTGTGGCTCTGCTTGCATTTCCTGAGGCGGATCCATGCTTGCACAAGCTGCCAGCAACATCATTGAAACCATCAAGCCTGATTTAGCAGCTTTGCGAAATTTCATTTGTGCATTCATGACTACCTCTTGTTTATTTTTATTATGAAGGCAGCGTTAGACTAACCGAGATTCAGACAGATTAAAATATACAGGAACCCAAGCATCATACTTTTAAACCTGATAAGTTATCTCGCAGCTTTCGTTTTTACTGCTAAACTATGCTAGTTTCTGCACCACTATTACTATTCACGATACAAGGAACCACGATGCTAAAACCAATAAAAACACTCATCATGCTTTTTTCAGGACTCGTTGTGAGCGCCTGCGCCTTTTTTGAATATTCTGAGATGACCACTCTGTTTGACGGTAGCGACCTGCAAAACCTGAATCAAATAGGTAATGCCACCTGGACATTAACCAACGGCTATGTTGAAGGGTCAGACGCTGCCGGCTTCCTGGTCACACAACGACCCTATGAAGATTTTCATCTGGTGGTGGAATTCTGGACTGACGTGCCAGCGAATAGTGGCGTCTTCATACGCTGCCAGGACAGCCAGTCTGTTACTGATACCAATTGCTATGAGGTCAATATTTTTGATACGCGTCCGGACCAGACCTACCGTACAGGTGGGATTGTCCATATTGCCGCGCCTGCAGCAACCATCAATGCAGCTAACCAGTGGAACCGCTTTGAAATCACAGCACAAGGCTCTCAACTTACCGTTAACTTAAATGGGGTTGAAACAGTCAATGTGCGCGATGATCAATTCGACTCCGGTTATATCGCACTGCAATACGGTTCCGGCGTTGTCAGATTTCGAGAAGCCAGTATCCGACAACTGTAAAAACAAATTGTCAGGACTCTAATGGCTGCCATGAAATCATCAAGCAACAGCCCAAAGAAAATACATACCCGGATATTCCGGGTATGCCTTGCCCTGTTGTTAACCTGCATGCAGCCAACCCTGGCACAGCAGCAATACCCTGATCCGAATTTAAACGTTGGCAATATCCCGGAAGCAGCCCGGGTTGTTATCGATGGTTATACTTTGCCGGAATCCAGTTTCGGCATTCTGGTTCAGGAAGTAGGCGCAGATACTCCCTTGCTCGCCCACAATGCCGGTCTGGGGTTCAACCCAGCCTCTGCTATCAAAACCCTGACCACTCTGGCCGCGCTCGAAGAGCTTGGTCCGGCCTTTACCTGGCGAACCGAACTCTATGCCCTGGGCACGATCAGCAATGGAGTGTTACAAGGCAATCTCTTGATGAAAGGCGGTGGCGATCCCTTCCTTGTGGAAGAACAACTCAGAAACATGTTGAAAGCCCTGCAGCGTGCAGGGATAGAACATGTCACCGGCGACCTGATACTGGATGGCAGTTATTTTGATCCTACCGTGGAAGAAGCTGAAAGCATCGACAACCAGAATGGTCGCACCTATAACACCGATCCAAATGCTGTGATCTCGAACTTCCAGGCGGTGACTTTTTATTTTTATCCGCATCCTGATGGCAGAAATGTTGTGATTAACACGGATCCAGAATTGCCTAACCTCAGAATCACCAACCGCCTACGTCAGGTTGACCGCCCCTGCAATGGTTACCAGCGTGGCGTCAGTTTTAATATCAGTCGTGAAGATATTTCTGAAGTGATTTTTGAAGGTCAGTTTCCAACCCGTTGCCGTCAGTACCAGATGACGCGTGAAGTGCTGGACGCTCCGGCTTATACCTTTGGTCTGTTTATGCAACTATGGCGCGAACTGGGTGGCAGACTGGATGGTGGCATGATAATAGGTAGCGTGCCGGAAGGACTGGAACCGATTCTGACCTGGAATTCGCTGCCCATGTCCGATGTCATCAAGTCCATTAATAAATTCAGTAACAATCTCATGACCCGCCATTTGCTCCTGACCCTTGGTGCCGAAACACTGGGACCCCCGGCAACAGTCAGCAAAGGGATTGAAGCAATAAGGTTCTATCTGGAAGACAACAATCTGGACAGCAGCCAACTATTTATGAGTAATGGAGCCGGCTTATCCAGAGATACCCGTATCACTCCAACGCTACTGAATGCCATCCTGCGCAAGGCCTGGACCAGTCCCTATATGCCTGAATATGTAGCATCCCTGCCCATTAACGGCATGGATGGCACCATGCGTCAGCGACTGCGCGGGCGCGATCTGTCCGGCCGCATGCATATCAAAACAGGCACGCTGGATGAAGTTTCCGCCATCGCCGGCTATGTTTATTCCCGCAACAATAAAGTTTATGTCGTCACCGGCATGCTCAACCATGAACTGGCCGACCGTGGCCCCGGCGTTGAACTGATGGATGCCCTGCTAAGCTGGACGTACCAGCAATAAAGTAGAAATCTGAGCGAAGTAATCTAATCTAACGCTTTTATATTCTTGATAAAGTCTGCTTTGGGTCAAATGCAGAGCTAAGTCTTGTCTCGTTTCGGCCAGAAGTGAACAAAAAAAGGGGCTTTTAGCCCCTTTTTATTAAAAGATGCAGTTGTCCACTCGGGAAGTTAGCTAGCTTTCGTGAGCGTGACGTGCGAAGGTCAGGCAAGAAAAATTATGAGCCAAACTTGATAAACATCCCTAGTGAGCGTTATGAGCGAAGCGAGTTTGAGGCGAAGTGTGAATTTAAGGAGGGAGCTTACAGCCCAGTATGTGACCGACTTGAATTTTCGCTTCAACGAAGAAATCGCAAGCGCAATAGCTCAACTCTTCAAAGTGTCGACAAACTTTTTCACCCCATCAAACCAGGACGTTTTTCGCGGCGACTGCCGATTCCCCTGACTAGTCTGAATCTCTTCAAACTCATGCAGAATTTCTTTCTGACGTTTGGTCAAATGAATCGGTGTCTCAACCACAACACGGCAAAGCAGATCACCTTGTGAACCGCCACGCACTGAGGTCACCCCTTTGCCACGCAGGCGGAATAATTTCCCGGTCTGGGTTTCTGAAGGAATTTTTAACTTTACTTTGCCTTCCAGGGTCGGCACTTCCAGCTCACCACCCAAAGCGGCATCAGTAAAACTGATCGGAATTTCACAATACAGATCGCGTCCATCCCGTTCAAAAATAGGATGTGCTTTTACATTCATCTGCACATACAGGTCGCCTGGAGGGCCACCGTGCAAGCCAGCTTCCCCTTCACCGGTCAGACGAATGCGATCTCCGGTATCGACGCCGGCTGGCACTTTAACTGACAGGGTTTTGTTTTCCTGTACTGCACCACGGCCATGGCACTTGTCACAGGGATCCTTGATGGTCTTACCGGCGCCCTGACAACGTGGACAGGTTTGCTGAACTGAAAACGGTCCCTGCCGCATTCTGACCTGACCGACACCACCACAGGTCGCACAGTCTTCCGGTGTGGTTCCCGGTTTTGCACCTGTGCCATCGCAGCTTTTGCAAGTTACGCTGGTTGGAATACGGATTTTAACGCTGGAACCTTTAACCGCATCTTCCAGGCTCAAATCCAGGGTATAACTTAAATCAGCACCGCGCTGGACATGTGAACGGGAACGACCTCCGCCACCAAAGATATCACCGAATATATCCCCGAAGATGTCGCCGAAGCCCTGCGCACCAGCGCCACCAAAGCCGTGTGGATTTACGCCATCATGACCAAACTGGTCATAAGCGGCACGCTTCTCTTTGTCTGAAAGAATTTCGTAAGCTTCGTTGGCTTCTTTAAACCGGCCTTCGGCTTCAGCATCATCAGGATTACGATCCGGATGATTCTTCATCGCAATACGGCGATAAGCCTTTTTAATTTCCTGCTCCGAGGCACCTTTTTCAACACCGAGAACTTCGTAATAATCTCTTTTACTCATAGCCTGCTCTAAACCGAAAAAAACTAACGTAGGTAATTTAAGCCCACGTTAGTTTTTTAAAATACTTAAGGCGTGTTAGCTTAAGTGCTTACTTTTCGTCTTCTTTAACTTCTTCAAACTCAGCATCGACGGCATCGTCAGCGCTGCTTTCAGCACCAGCTTCGCCAGCAGCGGCCTCACCGGCGGCCTGCGCTTCAGCATACATACGCTGTGCCAAATCGCCTGATACTTCAGTCAAGTCTTTGGTCTTGGCTTCTATTTCAGCCAGGTCATCACCTTTGATCACTTCTTCCAGAGCTGTTATCGCGGCTTCAATTTTCTCTTTTTCATCCGCTTCAACTTTATCTTCAGCTTCTTTCAGAGTTTTCCGGGTAGCATGCACTAAACCATCTGCTGTATTTCTTGCTGTAATAAGCGCTTCAAACTTCTTGTCTTCTTCAGCATGAGACTCAGCATCATTGACCATTTTTTCGATCTCTTCATCAGACAAACCACTTGACGCTTTGATCACAATGGATTGCTGCTTACCGGTCGCCACATCTTTAGCTGATACATTCAAAATACCATCAGCGTTCAAGTCGAAGCTGACCTCAATTTGAGGCATGCCTCGAGGTGCCGGTGGAATGTCAGAGAGATCAAAACGGCCCAGTGACTTATTCTGCGCAGCCTGCTTACGCTCACCCTGCACAACGTGAATAGTCACGGCACTCTGATTATCCTCAGCGGTAGAGAAAGTCTGTTTCTTGCTGACCGGAATCGTCGTATTTTTCTCAATCAACGGAGTTGCAACACCGCCGAGTGTTTCAATACCCAGTGATAATGGTGTGACGTCCAGCAACAGTACATCAGTCACATCGCCGGCCAGTACAGCAGCCTGAATTGAGGCACCCATAGCAACAGCTTCATCAGGGTTCACATCATGTCTGGCTTCTTTACCGAAAAACTCAGCCACTTTTTTCTGTACCAGTGGCATACGGGTCTGACCACCCACCAGGATCACATCGTTGATATCTGACGCCGAAAGAGCAGCATCTTTTAACGCGACTTTTAATGGTTCAATCGTGCGCTCAACCAGATCTTCCACCAGGGACTCCAGTTTGGAACGTGTCAGCTTAACAACCAGATGTTTAGGACCGCTGGCATCAGCTGTGATATAGGGCAGATTCACTTCAGTTGACTGCGCTGAAGACAATTCAATTTTGGCTTTCTCCGCCGCTTCTTTAAGACGCTGCAGAGCCAGCGGGTCATTATGTAAATCCATGCCGCTGTCTTTCTTGAACTGGTCAGCTAGATAGTCAATCAGGCGCAGGTCAAAGTCTTCACCACCGAGGAAAGTATCCCCGTTGGTAGAAAGCACTTCGAAAGAATGCTCGCCATCCGTTTCTGCGATTTCAATAATTGAGATATCAAAAGTACCACCACCCAGGTCATAAACCGCAATGGTAGAGTCGCCACTTTTCTTGTCCATACCATAGGCAAGGGCTGCAGCAGTCGGCTCATTGATAATACGTTTAACATCAAGACCCGCAATCTTGCCGGCATCTTTGGTTGCCTGACGCTGTGAGTCATTAAAATAGGCCGGAACTGTAACAACGGCCTCAGTGACCGTTTCACCCAGATAGTCTTCCGCTGTCTTTTTCATTTTCTTCAAAACTTGCGCGGAAATTTCCGGAGGCGCCATTTTTTTGCCACGCACCTCAACCCAGGCATCACCATTATCAGCCTCGGCAATTTTGTAAGGCACCATCTTGATATCTTTTTGTACAACTTCGTCCTTGAATTGACGACCAATCAAACGCTTGATCGCAAACAAGGTGTTGTTGGGATTCGTTACCGCCTGACGCTTGGCTGGCTGTCCAACCAGGGTTTCGCCATCATCTGTATACGCAATGATAGATGGGGTGGTGCGATCACCCTCTGAATTCTCAATAACCTTGGCTTTACCGCCATCCATTACCGCTACGCAGGAATTGGTGGTACCTAAGTCTATGCCTATAATTTTGCCCATAATTCTCTTTCTCCCGTTAAACCAGTGCTAGCTCAGATATCTGTCATCGCACCTTTATATATGTCTCAATATCGGCCCTTTCTGAAATATTTCAAGGCCTTTCCAATAATGTTCTTGCTCTAAATCAATAAATTTCAACCAGTGAAACCAAGACGAGGTAAAAAGTGGCTAAACAGCGAAGTTTGCCTATTGAGCAAATGAGCATGTTGAACCATTTACTATCAACCTCATGGTGAATTGGTTTATTTCGACACCATCACCATGGCTGGCCGAATTACTCTGCCATTCAAGCTGTAGCCCTTTTGCACCACGGCAATAACCGTATTCGGTTCCACATCAGGATTTTCCACCAAGGACATCGCCTGATGTGCCTGAGGGTCAAAAGGTTCTCCCTGTGGATCAATCTGCTCAATGGCAAATTTATTAAAAACTGAAACAAATTCCTTAATCGTCAGCTCAATTCCTTCACACAAGCCTTTAACCTTTTCATCTTCAGGATCTGCCACAGCCTGTAAAGCCCGTTCCATGTTATCCATAACGTTTAACAGCTCGATGCTGAATTTCTCCAAAGCATATTTATGTGCCTTTTCAACATCGGCTTCACAGCGGCGACGCATGTTCTGTACCTCGGCTTGCGCCCTTAACACGGAGTCCTGCTGTTCAGCCAGTGCGGCTGCTACTGCCTCATCAATGGCTGCCTGTAACCCGGCATCAATCTCGTTATCCTGTTCTTCAGCAGTTTCCTCGCTACTGCCATGCATGGCAGCCTCGGCGCTTTGTTCCGCTTCCTGCTGATCCTGCTTCTTGCCTTTCTTCTTGGAAGCTTCCTCTTTAGCCATGCTTTCCTCCAACTAACGCGTTATTTGTGACAAATTCGGAATAGACGCTATATGGGGTCAGGCTTAATGCTTTCAAGAGAACATCGAAGAAAAATAAGCATCGAAAGCGCAGCGAATTTTGTACTACAATTCAAGCAGGCCATAGGATCCTTATGCTCAATCAACTTACTATCAACAACTACGCCATCGTTGAACAGCTCGACCTTGAACTGAAGCCAGGCATGACAGTTATTACCGGCGAAACCGGCGCGGGAAAGTCCATTATGCTGGACGCACTGGCCCTGACGCTGGGCGATCGTGCCGACAAAGATGTGATTCAGCCGGGCCAGGACAAAACCGAAATTTGTGCCAGATTTGATATTAAAAGCAATAAGCAGGCTCAAAACTGGTTGGCAGAACAGGACTACGATGCCGATGATGAATGTATTCTACGCCGGGTCGTTACCGCCGAAGGACGTTCCAAAGCCACTATCAACGGCAGACCAGTCACCCTCAATGAACTCAAACAGCTAGGTGAGCTGCTGGTCGATATCCATAGCCAGCATGAGCATCAGTCCTTATTAAAAACCGGTACCCATCAGCGCCTGCTGGATGATTATTGCGACACAACAGAACTGGCCGCTAAAGTTGCCCAGACCGCACAAAGCTGGCTAGCTGAACATAAAAAACTGGAAACGCTGGAAAGTCAGGCCGAAGAGCACAATGCCCGTTTTGAATTGCAGCACTATCAGTTAAAAGAACTGGATGATTTAAATCTTGCTGCTGACGAATACCCTGCCCTGGAAGACGAACATCAGCAGCTTAGCCATGCTGAAAGCATACTCAGCTCTCTGCAAGCCGTCATCGATTTATGCCGGGACAACGATGAACACAACATCGAGACTGCCCTGAGCCAGGCCCAGTCTTTACTGGAAAATATGCCCTACCGCAGCCCCAGCATGGAAACGGCTTATGAACTTCTCAACACGGCCTTAATTCAGGTTGAAGAAGCCAGCAGTGAATTAAATCAGGCTGCCGATAGTCTTGATATGAATCCGGCACGTTTGCAGGAACTGGATGAACGTCTGTCGGTCATTCACCAACTTGCTCGCAAACACAAAGTTAAACCTGAAGACTTACCTGCCTTCCATCAACAGCTGCAGGAACAAATAGGTGCCGCAGGTTCAGCCGACGAACAGATTGAAAAACTTAAGAAAGAATTAAAAGCGCTGGAAAGTACATACCGGAATCTGGCGGATGAACTCAGTGAAAAACGCAAGGATGGTGCGCTAAAATTAGCCAAAGCCATTAATACACAACTGAAAAAGCTGGATATGGGTTCAGCCAGTTTCAGTGTTGCCTTGCATAAAGATGAATCCGGCACGCCAAATAGCAAAGGTAATGAAAAGATTGAGTTTCTGGTGAGCACCAATCCCGGTCAAAGTCCGAAACCCCTGGTCAAGATTGCCTCCGGTGGTGAACTTTCCAGAATCAGCCTGGCCATTCAGGTTGTCACTGCACAAACCTCTGCCATTCCTTCACTGATCTTTGACGAAGTCGATGTCGGGATCGGCGGCACCGTCGCGCTGGCTGTCGGTGATCTTTTAAGACAACTGGGCGATAAAGGCCAGGTACTCTGTGTCACTCATCAGGCCCAGGTTGCCAGCCAGGGCCACCAGCATCTTTATGTCAGCAAATTTGCCGGCAAAAACTCCATCAGCACCCAAGTCAATGAACTGGATGGCGAAGCCAAAGTCATCGAAATCGCCCGCATGCTGGGTGGCAATGCAGAAAACGCAAGCTCCATGGCGCATGCCAGGGAAATGATGGCGTAGATTTAGTTTATCTGCTATAAATTCAGAAACATACATGGAAGTATGTCCTATGAAGGTAAAGGAAATTACCAAGTTGATTGCTGTCGATGGTTGGTTTTTAGTGAGAATCAAAGGCAGTCATCGTCAGTACAAACACCCTAGAAAAAACGGCCTGGTTACCGTTCCAGGCAAGATGAATGACGACCTGGCGGTAGGCACCGCAAACAGCATCTTCAAATAAGCAGGACTTAAAAAATGAGCAAATTCCTGATCATTATAGAAGAATCCAAAACAGGTTTTTCTGCTTACTCTCCAGATTTACCGGGTTGTGCTTCAACCGGGAAAACAGCAGAAGAAACTGAAAATAATATGCGTGAAGCGATTAAATTCCATATTGAAGGCTTAAAAGAAGAAGGCCTAGAAATTCCAAAATCGGTCACCCGGTCCTCTTATATAGAAATTGCTGCTTAAGCCATTTCCGCATTTTTGAAAACGAAGTTCAGACGAGGCAAAATGTTTAAAGCATATAAGGCCGTAGTGAGCGCAGGCTAGTCGAGGCGTGAGCATTTTTTAAAAAGCGGAGTTACAACAACAGGTAAATGAGCATTTTCAAAAATGCTCACAACGAAGAATAGTCAAGAGCAACAGGCCTTATTGGCAGGATTTGCAGAGACCATATATGTATAGTGAATGATCACTAATGGTAAACCCCTTCGCAGCTGCCTGCTTTTTTTGCTGAGCTTCGATTATCTCATCGTAAAACTCTTCAACTTTGCCGCACTTGGTACAAACAATATGGTCATGGTGATCTTCCGTCATCATTTCAAATACTGAGTGACCACCTTCAAAGTGGTGACGCATCACCAAGCCTGCCGCTTCAAACTGGGTCAATACTCTATAGACCGTTGCCAGACCGACGTCTTCATCAGCATCACGCAGGGCTTTATAGACATCTTCCGCGCTCATATGCCTGGATTCAGCGGCTTCCAGAATCTGCATGATTTTTACGCGCGGCAAGGTGACTTTCAGCCCGGCATTGCGGAGTTCCTGATTTTCTCCTGACATTGATCTAAATCCTCAATTCTTTATTGTTTGATGTTTATAATAGCTGGCACATTCACTGTTTATTAATAGCTCATTAATAATCCATTAATAGATGTGTCTGTAACATCAACTTTGTTTTCGGTATTATGCCTGTCCACAGAACTAAGTAAAGTACAGGTCTTGTTAATAGTCTCGTTAAAAAGGTCAAAACCCTTGAATAGAGCTTTATCCATCATCGCAGTTTTAATGCTAACGGCGTGCAGTAATTCCCCGCTCAGCTTCCCGGGCGTCTATCGTCTGGATATTCCGCAGGGAAATCTTATCACGCAGGATCAGGTTGACCAGTTGCGACCCGGTCTGACCAAGCGCCAGGTGAATTTCATCATGGGAACGCCATTGGTGCGTGACACCTTTGACCAGGATCGCTGGGATTATATCTACAGCTTCCAGCCTGGTGGTGGTGAGCGCGTACAGGAAAGAATCAGTATCTACTTTGATGACAATGGTTTTATGACTCATTTTGACGGGGACTTCCAGCAAACCCCGGAAAATGATCAGTTCGGTGAACTTACCGCGACGCAGTAACCCTACTTTCTATCTACTTTTTACCTGCTTCTTACTTGCTTCAGCTTTTCTTTTTTTCTGCAGCCTGCTTTTTCAAGGCTCTTTGCAGTCTGGCCTGTTTAGGGTCTATTAATAAAGGCCGGTAAATTTCCACCCGATCTTTGGGCTCCAGTATATATTCCTCTGGGACAGGCAACTGCTTGCCATCCAGTGGCTTCGAAAAAATACCCATTTTGGCTTCTTTTATATTCAGGTCGGGATATTTGCTGGTCAGCCCTGAAGCCATCACCGCAGCCAGGGCTGTAGTCCCCGGCTTGACTGACAGTGATCTCAAAAACTGCTCATCCGGCAAGGCATAAGCCACTTCGACCTCAATATTGGGAGCCAGGCTTGGGAAATCATTCGCGTCGTCTTTTTTAACAGGGTCAGCCATAAAGCTTATCTGCTCGCTTACACACGGCATTGACCAGATTCTTGCAGGAGCTATCAAACAGATTTTTCAGTGCCAGATCCAGCAGGCCGGAACTGAATTCAAACTGCATATCCAGACTGGCCTTGCAGGCGTCTTCGGTCAGGGCTGTGAATGTCCAGCGTGCATCGAACTGTTTGAAAGGCCCGTCGACCAGTTCCATCGTCATACTCTCAGGCGCATCTAAAGTATTTCTTGTAGTGAAGGAATATTTCAAACCGGCTTTGCCTAAATCAAGCCGGGCGAGCACTTCAGTCTCAGATCTGTGCAGCACTTCAGCAGCAAGACAACCATTCATAAATTGCGGGTAGGATGCAATATCATTGATCAGATCAAACATGGCCTGAGCCGAATATGGCAGTAAAGCGTTTTGTTGTATATGCGTCACGGAGACTTGTTAAAAACCCAGCAGATTAAAACCGAAATAAATCTGGGCGACATTGTTGGCAAATACCAGCAACAGAATTAACGGAATAAATGTGCCCAGCGATAAAGTGATATACGAAGCTAACAAAGACGATGAAAAATTGTCGCTGCCCTTGCCAATCTCATCAATAAAATCACTGCGCTGCCAGCGATAGGAACAAAAAATACACACCAGAAAACCGGTAAATGGCAGAACAGTGTCATAAAAAAGATCATAAATCATATCAAAAAATGATTTGTTGATATCGCCATAGGTTGCCATGGAAGACAGCCAACCAACCATACCCAGGGACATAGTTGCCAGCACAATAAAAACACCTTCCGCCATAGCCATTACCGCCAAAGCTTTACGGCGGGAATATTTTTTTTCATCGACCATCCAGGCTATCGGAATTTCACTGATGGACACCAGCGAGGTTATCGCCGCAAAAAACACCAATAAGAAAAAAACTATCGCGACAATACTGGCGCCGGTATAACCAAGGAAAGACTGCATTTCCAGAAACAGCTGCGGCAAGTAAGAAAAAATCAGACTGACACTGCTATCCGTTAAACTTTGCACATCAACATCCGGGTTAATCGCAAAAATTGCCGGTAAAATAAGTAAGCCTGCAAAAAAGGCAACAGCGGTATCAGTCATCGCAACCATTCTTGTCGAGTTCACTATCTTTTCTTCACGACTGAAATAGGAGCCATAGGTAATCAGAATCCCCATGCCCAAAGATAGCGAGAAAAAAGCCTGGTTCATTGCTGACCTGATAACCGTGCTGTTAATTTTGCTGAAATCCGGTATCAGATAATACGCGACACCGGCTTCAGCGTTATCCAGGGTCATGACAAAAATCACCAGAAACAGGAGCATCAAAAATAATAAAGGCATTAACACTTTAGCGGCTTTTTCAATACCGTCTTTGACACCACCAGCCAGAATGCCGTAAACAACTGCCATGGTTAAAAACAAATAAATAAACAAGGTCGGTGAGGCAACAATTTCACCAAAGGCCGATGGTTCAGCCAGGCGATCCAGGTTGCCACTTAATGCCTGCAGCAGGTACAACATAATCCAGATGGTAATCACCGAGTAAAACACGGCAATCATGAAGGGTGTGACAACCGCCAGACCGCCAACCCGGCCCCAGAAATTGCTGTTGCCTGATAAGGCATAAAATGAACCCACCGGATTTTTCTGCGCCGCTCTGCCCATGGCAATTTCAGCCAGCATCACCGGAAAGCACACCAGCACGACAAAGGCCAAGTAAATAATCAGAAAAGCGGCACCACCATTTTTGGCCGCCATCACCGGGAAACCAACCAAATTACCAATGCCAACAGCAGAACCTGCTGTTGCGAGAATAAATCCAAGTTTCGAACTAAATTCCCCACGTAAACCTGACATTCCGACTCTCTTTAACTCAGCTGTATCGTTGGCAAAGTTTACCAGAATTGTGCCTTTATTATAGGCAAGACCAACTTTTGATTTATACTCATATCCTACGAATAAAGATAGCTGGCAGCGCCGACCCGGGGAAAGATTCCAACCTGCCACTTATTACTGGGAGGCTATACTATGAAATTCAAATCAAGTCTGTTGCTATTAGCATTCACCCCCTCAATATTCGCGCAAGATATCTCGGAAACGGCAACTTTTGGTGAAATTGATCTTGCCGGTGGTTTTTTGCCAGACCCCTACAGTATTGAACTTACCGCAGGAGGTAATAGCAACGCGGCTGATCTTGGGAATAACTGCGTTGGCAATATCGCTAATGCCCCTGACGTACAGCTAGATTACGAAAGTGGATCACTGCCTATAATCTTTTCTGTTGGTTCGGAAAGCGACACCACCCTTGTCATCAATTTACCTGATGGCAGCTGGCTCTGTGATGATGACAGCGGTGATGGTCTTAGCCCCATGATCGAGTTAAGTGATGCACCAAGTGGTATCTACGATATCTGGGTTGGCAGCTATGACGAAGATAGCTATCCATCTGCAATTCTTTACATTTCGGAACTGTCTGCAAACTATGCTTCGACTCTGGAAGATAACGCCATGGAAAGCTCCGTGTCCGGTCTGGCGGGAGTAGTTTATAACGAAAGCCTCAGCGCTACCGATAATGTTGAAGAGGATGGCGCCTATAGTGACAGTTATATTTTCGATGCCAACAGCGGCGACGAAGCAATCATTGATCTGCGCAGCGAAGGCTTTGATTCCTATTTAAGGTTAATTTCTCCAAGCGGTGAAGTATTTACCAATGATGATTATGAAGGTGATACCAGTCGCTCACTCATCTCTCAGACTTTAAATGAAAGTGGCACCTATACTGTCATCGTAACGTCTTTTTTTGAGTCAGAGACTGGAGACTATGCACTTGGGATCAATACAGACCAAAGCAGCACGGCAACGATTGACCTGGATGTCACTGGTTCACTCACCTCAACTGACATTCAAACTGAAGATGGTGAATATGTAGACTATTATGAGTTTGTTGGAACACCGGGACATACTATTGTCGTTGATCTAACCTCCGATGACTTCGATACCTATCTGGGACTCGAAAGTCCCTCAGGTCAATATTTCGAAAATGATGATGCCGACAGCATCTACCATAGTCAGATAGAAACGCGGCTGGACGAATCCGGAACCTACTATGTTTATGTCACTTCATATGGTGCCGGTGCCACTGGTGATTATTCTTTAAGTGTCAGTGAAACAGGCACTGTCAGTTCTAATGCCAATAATGCTTCTGATACTCGCAACATTGTGTTGGATGAGCGGGTAGCAGGCTCTCTGCTGGCTGGTGACAGCTTGAATGAAGATAACAAATACACCGACTATTACTCTTTCACTGGTTCTGCAGGTCAGAATGTCCGGTTTGAATTAAGCTCCCAAGACTTCGATACCTATCTGACCATCATAGACCCCAATGGATCAGAATATGACAACGACGATTTTGACGGCAGCACCGGTATGTCAGTTGTTGAACTTGCTCTGCCTGTGAGCGGACGTTACTCCGTGCTCGTTACGTCGTATCGCACTGAGGAAACCGGCAACTATAACCTTGGCGCATTGAGCAGTTCCGCACCTGCATCTATTTTTGCTTCCAACAGCACCTCTACCAGTGGCAGCCAGGTTTATGGTATTTTTGTCGGTATAAGTGATTACAGCCAGCTCCGTCAAACCCAATTTGGCTGGGGGGATCTGCCATTCACCGCTGACGATGCATTAGTCGCGAGGGATTCTTTGCTTAACAGCGCTGGCATGGATCCGAGTAATGCCATTACTTTATTAGACCGTGATGCTACCGTTGAAAATGTCAGGGCTGCTTTTGCCGAACTTTCTACACGCATGGAAAGCGACGATACATTTGTTTTCTTCTACTCCGGTCATGGTGGTCAGGAGCAAAGAGCAGGAGGCTTCGTGGCCAGTGATGCAGATGGTTATGATGAAACCCTGGCGCTTTCCAACAATACAATTACCGATGATGAAGTGAATGAATTATTCAACCAGCTAAGTGCCGGCACACAACTTATTATTTTGGATTCCTGTTTTAGTGGTGGTTTTGCCAAGGATGTGATTTCACGCCCCGGGCGCATGGGACTGTTTTCTTCCGATGAAGATGTTCCTTCTCTAGTAGCTGGCAAATTCCAGGCTGGCGGATATTTGTCATATTTCTTTCAGGATGCGATAACCGGCGGCAATGCAGACTTTGATGGTGATAACTCAATCAATGCGATGGAACTGAGCCAGTACATTCATGAAAGATATAATTTCGAATCATTATCCAAGGGACCTTCTACTTTTGACACGCCGGATTTTGGTTACCAACATTTGGTAGCGGATCGCGGCGGCGTTACTCACGATCAAATCCTTTTTAACGTGCGTTAAACTTTTTATCACTATAAAAGAGCAGACATGATTCTGCCTTTTTTTATTCCTGCCAGAAAAGTTTAATTTTCACTATAATGCGCCATGGCTAAAAAACAGAAAAACGATGATTCAACCATTGTCGTTAATAAAAAAGCAAGGCACGATTATTTTCTCAATGAAACCTTTGAAGCAGGCATTGCCCTGACCGGTTGGGAAGTCAAAAGCCTGCGTGAGAAAAAAGTACAACTGGTCGATTCACATGTCATCATCAAAGATGGCGAAGCCTGGCTGCTTGGCGCCCAGATCGTACCCATGCAGACAGCCAGCACCCATGTTATTGCCGACCCTACTCGTACACGAAAAATACTGCTGCATCGAAAAGAACTGGCGAAAATATTTTCTGGTATCAATCAAAAAGGTCATACCTGTGTCTGCAGCAAAATGTACTGGAAAGGGCACCTGGTGAAATGTCAGATTGCCCTGGCTAAAGGCAAGCATGAATATGATAAGCGTGCTGTGGAAAAAGAACGGGAATGGAATCTCGATAAACGCCGCGCTATGAGTTATACCAACCGCAAGTGAATACGGGCCAGAACCTTTAAGACCTTTGGCCTGGAAGTTCTGGGCGGTTCATGCAGTCGGCCTTGCAATTACCATCCCGGTGACCGCAATACTGCTAAGTGGCATGGACAAAGGAACTTTTCTACCTGTCCCGCTTAGCTAGAATTTCCAGATCCCGCTTGTTACGGTAATCCCGATCAAAGGTCCTGCCCTACTCGGATAGTTCTTTTCTTATCGCTCTGCATTCTGGCGAAAAGCTGACAGAGTTAGAACAGTCATTAAACTATGTAACACAATGGCGCTTTGCAAAAAAAATGGTATATACGCGTTTCATCATTCCTTCCAGACCTAACGCTAAACAACCTCAAGGCTATCACTATTCGGACAAGCAAATAAATCTATTTTCTGACCAGGAATTTAGAATAGAAGACTCTATATAGGAGATATATGCTAATATCACATACTGCACGATTTTGGGGGCGCTCTGGATTCGACGCCGGTCACAAAACCCAAGGTGCATGCCGAGAGAGTATAGGCTCTCGTAAATCAATCTATGCAACTACTATAGTTGCCAACGACGAAAACTACGCTCTAGCTGCTTAATATAGCCGGCTAGCGATTGCCACAGGGATGCCTGTAAACCAGTGTTTAGCAATCGTCATATAGAACAGGATCGCGCTGCTGAGTGTCTGACTCCAGAGTGTTAAAGAATCTTCAGACTCGCTTCGAACACCCTGCGCGTTGGGTCGTGAGAAGTTAACTCAATAAACGATGCTAAGCATGTAGAGCCAAAGGCAGAGTACTGACGGACGGGGGTTCAAATCCCCCCGCCTCCACCAATTTCACTTATATCAACGTCCAATAAAGTCTTGAAACCCGCATAAATACTGAATTAACCCAATATTTACAGGCTACTACTGTCCATCCAAGTATTGCAACATCATCGGCTTCATAGTCATCTAGGTATTTAAGGAAAAGTATCCAGCTGGTTTGTTCAATGTAATCTAGTTCCGTGCCACAACCAGCATCTTGTCTAAGTGTTTTATCAATGTTATTAAATGCTGCTTCGTACATACTGCTTCTTCCTTAATGTGTCTAAGTAGATACTATAACAACTAATCCTCTAAACAGAACACCCAACCTCAACAGCCCAGGGCAGACATTCACACCTTTGCAACCTGTCCAGCGTTTCATCATCATCAACCTGCACAGCAATAATGTTCTCTACGGTCCTATATTCGCAGCCTAGCAGTTCAGCCAGGGCTATTATTCTGGCTTTGTCGGCTTGGGAGGCTGTGTAGTATTGGAGGATATGCATAGCTATAAAGGTAGTATAGATTGGTAATATTGCGAACGGCTGCTTTCTATCCAAAGCGGACATTGACTTGCCTAACCCAAAAATCAATATCATAATGTTCCTAACAATAATAACCTGACTGGAATTCCCATATTCGATTAAAGTCAACTAGCCTAATCCTCCCTTTGGCTTGCTAAGGAGGTCATTTTGATCAATATACACAAAATTGTAGTAATTATTTCTATTCTAGTAATTGGCTCCTTCACCACATTATCTTTTTCACAAGAAGCAGGTAATAGGTTAGATTCTATTTCGATAGATTCTGATGATATAGGAGGAATAGTTATTGGTTCTGAGGGACCAGAAGCAGGAGTATGGGTCATCGCCGAAACAGATGACTTGACAACTAAATTCCGTAAAATCGTGGTGACTGATGATCTGGGCCGGTTTGTGCTTCCTGATTTGCCTGATGCAAGGTATAGGGTATGGGTCAGAGGCTATGGACTGATAGATTCACCTACAACGAATGCCAGTCCCGGTGAACTTATTAATCTAGGTGCTGTAGATGCACCAAATCCCCAAGCTGCAGCAGAAATTTACCCGGCAAATTATTGGTATTCATTAGTTGAAGTGCCTCCTGAAAGCTCGTTTCCAGGTACAGGTGAACAAGGAAATGGAATAGCTCCGACGATGCGAACTCAAGTCGACTGGATTTATCAGATGAAGGCTAGTTGTAACCTGTGTCATCAGATTGGTACAAAGGCAACACGTGAAATCCCAGCATCACTCGGCGCCTTTGCCTCCTCTCACGATGCGTGGGTTAGGCGCGTTCAGTCAGGCCAGAATGGAGCCAACATGGTGCGTAGTATGGCAGCCTTTGGAACACAGGGTTACGACATGTTTGCGGATTGGATAGACAGAATCATAGCAGGTGAGGTTCCTCCAGAACCACCACGACCAGAAGGGCTTGAACGTAACCTTGTACTAACCTTATGGGAATGGGGTGAAGAAACAGCTTTCATCCATGACGAGATTACAACTGATAGACGCAATCCAACTGTAAATGCGAATGGTCCATTTTTTGGGACAGATTTTCATAATGATGCGCTGGTCATTCTAGATCCACAAACCAATCTAGCAACACAAGTACCCGTTTTAACTAGAGAGCCATTTGAGCCTGCAGACAGTGGATTGTTAACCTACAGAAATTTTGCAGCCTCACCTTACTGGGGAACAGAACAATTATGGAACAACCTTTCACACCCGCATAATCCCATGATGGATCAGGACGGGAGAGTTTGGATGACAGCGGCAACACATAATGGGTTCGATATTCCGGAATACTGTTCAGAGGGTTCAGATCATCCTTCAGCACAACAGTTTCCCCTTGTGGGACCAACATATATGAACGCACAGGTATATGACCCCGCTACAGGAGAGTTTGATTTAATAGATACCTGTTTTAGCACTCACCACCTGCAATTTTCAGAAGATGAAGATAATACACTCTACTTCAGCACAGGAGGTGAACTAATCGGTTGGCTCAATACACGAGTCTTTAATGAAACTAAAGATGCTGGGCTTGCCCAGGGATGGTGCGCCCTTGTTGTTGATCACAATGGTGACGGTGTCATTAGTGAATATACTGAACCTGATGAACCGCTCAATGCTGAGCTTGATTGGAGAATCAACCCTGGTTCATATGGTCTCATTGTCAATCCGGTTGATAATTCAATATGGTTTGCGGCGCCAGGAATTGGAACAAATCGGCCTGCTCAAGATGGTATCCCAGGCAGAATTATGAGGCTCGAGATCGGTGATAATCCACCTGAAAGTTGCAAAACGGAAGTTTACGAGCCTCCTTTTGGTGAAAACTCTTTTGGCTTCAATTCTTATACACCTAGGGGTATTGATGTAGATAGAAATGGCATTGTTTGGACGGCACTAGCCGGAAGTGGCCATTTAGCCAGTTTCGATCGCAGTCAGTGTGAAATACTGAATGGCCCCGAGGCTACCGGCCAACATTGCCAGGAAGGATGGACCTTATATCGAACACCTGGACCGAGTTTTAAAGGTGCCCCAGGGGAAACAAGTGCAGACTTTCAATATTACAACTGGGTTGACCAGTTCAATATTTTGGGTTTGGGAGAAAACATACCCATTGCAAATGGTTCAGGTTCAGACTCTCTCCTCGCATTCTTACCAGAAACTGAAGAGTGGGTTAAATTACGCGTGCCCTATCCTCTGGGCTTTTATTCGCGAGGAATGGATGGCCGAATTGATGATGCTGAGGCAGGATGGAAAGGCCGTGGTATCTATGCCGATTATGGTCAAAATGCTGTATGGCATATTGAAGGTGGAAAGCGAACACTGAGCTCTATAGTGAAATTTCAGATGCGACCTGACCCCTTAGCTAAATAAGCCTTACATAAGACAGGATAGGCACAATAATATTTTAAGCCATGAAATAATTCATTATAAAGTTTATTGGAATCTGACATTAAGCAAGGCAGAAATTAATATGTACTTAATATTAAGGAGAGTTCTCCCAGAATTTTTTTTAAGTGTATTACTGGTCACCCCAGTTTTTCAGGCCCAGGCTGGTATTGCTGGTTACTGGGGAGCAATTTTTCATGAAGATGTTCAGGAAAGGATTCCTGGACCAGAAGCAGGAGATTATGCGGGTCTCCCCGTGAATGATGCAGCTCGGGTAAGAGGCGATACCTGGCAATCTGGCCTATTAAACGTACCTGAGCATCAATGCAAGCCACATCCTTCTTCATATGGATTTAGAGGGATAGGCAATCTTAGAATCACTGAAGAGTTGGATCCCGTGAACCAGCAGGTTGTCGCTTTTCATACCTATATAGAGTGGATGGAACAAGAACGGACTATTTGGATGGATGGGCGCCCACATCCTGGTGATCATTATCCACATACATGGGGAGGTTTTTCGACTGGACGTTTTGAAGGAAATACCCTGATAGTTCATACCACCCACCTAAAAGCAGGTTGGATAAGAAGAAACGGAGTCGCATTAAGTGATCAAGCGACATTAGATGAGTATTTTTTTCTAGGGTTGGATGGAAAATATCTTACTCATGTATCTATCGTGTCTGATCCTGTTTATTTGACAGAGCCATTTGTTCGTACTAATGGATTTAAATCTCTTCTTTCAGCTGAAGTATCTTCTTTCCCTTGTCGACCTGCTATAGAGCTGGATCGTGAATTCGGGTTTATTCCACACTGGATGATTGATTCAGAGCAGTCACAAGATGCTAGTGAAGAATTTTCCCTAAGATGGCGAATTCCTTTAGAGTCTACGCGTGGTGGAGCTCATACTGCACTTCCAGAATATGTAGACATTGTCAGGTAAAGAGTGTCGAGGAAAATATTTGCTATGTGTAGTGATACCATTTTTTTTAAGAAAGTTCTTTCTGTCCTCTTGGTTTTGTTTTTAACCCCTGTTGTCTATGGTCAAAATAACATCTCTGAAACAGAAGTTAAGTCTTTTCATATACAGGGTAACATATGGCTTTTACAGGGATCTGGTGGAAATATCACCTTGCAAATTGGAGATGATGGGGTTTTAGTTGTAGATACTCAATATTCGGAAATAGCACCAAAAATATTGGAAGAAATTAACAATCTCGCACCTGGAAAAATCATTAGGTACGTTATTAACACACATGCCCATCAGGATCACACCGGAGGAAATCAAATTATCAAGGCTGCTGGCCGTTCATTTGCTATTGGAGCTGGTACCCGAGACTCGGAAGAAACATTTGGCACTGGCGCTGAAGTCATAGCGCATGAAAATACTATGCTGACCATGGCGACGGCTAATCCTGAAATTCCATTTGAACTTTGGCCTACAGAAGTTTTTATCGGGGAACAATATGATTTCTTTTTTAATGGAGAAGCAGTTTTAATGTTTTATTTCGGACCCGCACATACAAATGGCGACATTATTGTTTATTTCAGGGGTTCAGAAGTAATTAGCGCAGGAGATCTTTATGTTTCAGACAGTTACCCATTTATAGATCAAAGCAA
Source organism: Gammaproteobacteria bacterium (assembly GCA_038148755.1). Lineage (GTDB taxonomy): Bacteria > Pseudomonadota > Gammaproteobacteria > Pseudomonadales > Pseudohongiellaceae > UBA5109. The sequence goes on along the minus strand of JAYQWA010000003.1, from coordinate 146,801 downwards.
TTTTGGACATATAAATGGAATAATAGATGCCCTAAATTCAATAATAAGAATAGCTGTTCCAAGACATAATCAGGAAGGAGGTACACTGATAGTTTCCGGTCACGGTCGTATCGCTGATGAAGCAGATATTGTCGAGTATCGAGACATGATTACGATAATTCGGGATAGAGTTCAGCATTTCATCAATCAAGGCATGAGTTTGGATGAAACTCTAGAAGCAGACATTTCCAGAGATTATGACGGCAGATATGGTAACGGGTTTGTTTCACCTGATTCATTTATTTCTGCCATTTACAATGGCTTAGCTCAATAAGTATAAAGATGAAAATATCACTACAAAAAACCAAGTTGCAACTAGTGGCCTTATTGCTAGCCACAGGAACTGTATTTGGTCAAACGGAAGATCAAAATTTACAGGAACGTGTTGAGTTTTCTCCAAGAGAAATGGCTCCAGTGAATCTAATTGAAGAAAACCTTGAAGGACAGTGGGTTTCAATTATTAATGAAGATTGGCTTTGGCGTATGCGAATCCCAGATAAAGGTGACTTTTCCAGTATTCCATACAATCCTCAGGGTATCCAAAAAGGACAATCCTGGGATGAAACTACATCGGGTTCTTGTTTAGCTTATGGCGCAGCAGGAATTATGCGGCAACCATTACGTTTTAGACTTAAGTGGGAGACAGATTCAGTTCTAAATTTAGAAACTGATTTTGGTCAACAAATTCGTAGATTTATTTTTAACAGCGAACTACCTCAAAATATTCAAAATACTTTACAAGGGTACTCCAAGGCTAGTTGGGAATATGACCAATTCCCTGATAGAGGTTTTTTTGGACTAGTAAACCCAAGGGATAATGGGCCTCAGTATGGCTCTCTCAAAGTTGAAACGGATCATTTGACTGAAGCATGGTTAAGAGCAAATGGGGCACCAGTAAGCGAAAATGCAAAAGTGATTGAATTATTCGATTTTTTTAAAGGTCCAGATGATAGCGATTGGTTAGTCATCACAACGATTGTTCAAGACCCAACATATCTTTATGAAGATTTTGTAACCAGCTCACATTTCCGACGAGAAGCAGATAGATCTATGTGGGATCCTCGTCCATGCATGAATGATCTTCCCTAAATCAATATTCAATTTTTTATAATGTATAAACGACAGCTTCTGGCCAAAAGCCGACCCTCTTAAAAAACTATGAAACTAGATGTATTTGGCAGAGAACAAGAAGTTGTTCGAGTAAAAGAAACTTGGGTTTTCCTGATTATATTCTATTGGCATCAATCTATTGATCTCAGCAAACCAGCTATAAAATATTCAATTTATCCCTAAGTTATACCTAAATGATGTGGGGAAGAATACGGTCAGAATACGGTAAGAATCCAAGTTTGGAATCTAGACAATAAAACAAGGCGAAGACAATTATAGAAAACAGGTTTAAATAAATTAAGCAGGCCTCCCCTGCTTGCTGAGAAATGCTGTCTTTGAGATAGTTATTCACACCAGCTGGCAACAGGCAACATAGTCATTACAGCTAAAGAGCCTTACTAAAATTCATCTTCAACACTAGCTAAAGCACATAGATTTGCTTGAGGCTTGTTGCTGGCCCTTTTAGCGACTTGCTTACAGTATTTACTGCAATATTTCACATCATCCCAACAGCGCCACCATTTTTTTCGCCACTTAAACGGCCGCTGGCAATACTGACAATTTTTTTCAGGAAGGATTCTCTTGGCGTGAGTCATGTTTCAGTCCATTAAACATCTATATTCTGTTAAGCAGTCACCTACTAAATCATCATATTTCGTTCAAGCAGATGGGAAAATATATAAACATTAATTATAAATACGGCCTTTCATAAAAATTAGATTACATATTCTGTTATTACTTCAAGTGATCTTATTCAAATTAAAACCCGTATTAGATAACAAAATTTATTTTGCTTAAGTACTGATGACCACAAAGCGCTTTTCTACAACCAATTTGCCTCATGCGTTAATTTATGCAGGATCACTTCCTTTCATTGTGGGCGCGATTCTTCTGCTGCTGGATATATCATCGCTACCCGTGCTTGGAAACGTCACAAATCTCACAGCCACTTATGGCCTGGTTATTGTAACTTTTCTTAATGGAATTCATTGGGGGCAACAGTTGTCTCTTGGCTTTGCCAGGCCGAGCCTCTTTATAAGCAGCAATATCATTACCGTCGGAATCTGGTTGAGCTGGTTGCTTGCGTCTCCACAGCTGTTCATGGTGCTGCTCACGCTGCCTTTAGTGGTTCTTTTATACATCGATTTTATATTGCGTGGTGGCAATTTCATTGCCCAAGATTATTTTCAATCGCGTCTGATTATAAGCATTGCCGTTATTTCCAGTCTTTTAGTGGCTGCTGCCTTTTCATGAAAAATGTAGCCATCATTGGAGCTGGCATGGCAGGACTGACATTGGTCAATCGCTTGCACCAATATGCAAATGTAACCTTGATTGAAAAATCACAGGGTGTTGGTGGACGGATGGCGACAAGAAGAATGGATGGCTATGAGTTTGACCATGGAGCGCAGTTTTTTACCGCACGTAGTCGGGTATTTAAACAGTTTCTTTCCACTTATTTAGATAATGACACTATCACGGAATGGCAACCACATGTCATCACACTGGCCGCAGGCGAAAAATCCTACACACGCCAGTGGTTTGAACCTCACTATATTGGCAAGCCTGCCATGACTGGCCTATGTAAGAAGTTGGCTGCAGATAAGGATATCCTTTTTAAAACCCATATCTTGCGCCTGAATCAGGCTGTAAATGGCTGGCAACTTCAAACCGAAGAACAACCCTTGGAAATAAATTACGATTGGGTCATTAGTACAGCCCCTGCAGCACAAACCGCCGAATTATTCTCTGAACAATTTCCACAAGAATTTCTTACTGGGGAGGAAGGACTTGAGTCTGTTGTCATGAGTCCATGTTTTGCCTTGATGCTGGCTTACAAGGATTTACCACCGCTTCCTTTTGATGCAGCCAAAGTGAAAAACTCTCCTGTGGAGTGGATTATGCTCAACTCAAGTAAACCTGGAAGAGAATCAGCTCCCACACTTGTTATTCAGACAAGTAATAGCTGGGCCGCGCAAAACGTTGAACGCCCCAAAGAAGAGATAATTAAAGAAATTCTGTCAGAGCTTAGCCAATTATTACCAATAGTATTGCCGCATCCCAAGCTTATTTCCCTTCAACGTTGGCGATACTCTCGAGTCGAAACTCCCTTGAAACAAGACTATTTAATTGATCCCGCAAGCAGGCTTGCTGCCTGTGGTGACTGGGCTGTAGAGGGTCGTGTCGAAGGGGCTTTTATCAGCGCCATGAAACTTGCCGATGCTCTGGAAACACTATTATGAACATTGCCATTATCGGTGTAACTGGAGGAATTGGTCATGCGCTATTGGAGCATTATCTTTCCCATGAAAAGACAGGCAGGATTTATGCTTTCTCACGCAGGCCAATCCAGCATAGTGATCCAAGGGTAAAAACGTCTGCTATTGATCTGCTTGATACGCAAAGTATCGAGCAGGCTGCAGCAAATATTGAACCACTAAGCCTTGATCTGGTGATCGTGGCAACAGGAATTCTCCATGATGAAGGAGAGCTACAGCCAGAAAAAACACTGAAAAAGCTGGATGAGACCAACCTGACCAAGGTATTTGAAATCAACACTATCGGCCCGGCTCTGTTAATGAAAAGTTTCCTGCCGTTGCTGAAAAGTGAACAAAAGGCAGTTTTTGCCGCATTAAGTGCGCGCGTTGGCAGCATCAGTGATAATCGTCTTGGTGGCTGGTACTCCTACCGCGCCTCAAAAGCTGCACTTAACATGCTGATCAAAACAGCTGCTATAGAATATTCCCGATTTAACAAACATGCTGTGATCGTAAGTCTACATCCCGGCACGGTTGACAGCAGACTTTCCAAACCCTTTCAGGCCAGAGTAGATAAAGACAAGTTATTTAGTCCTGCCAAGGCTGCTATTCAACTGGCACTGGTAATTGAAAAGCTGCACAAGGACGATAGCGGAAAATGTTTTGCCTGGGACGGAAAAGAGATTCCAGCCTGACGGAGATAATCTACTTGTTAAAACCTTGGTTATTCTAAATTTATTGATTGATCTATCCATAGGATATCTTGATAGGCAAAGCCCAGTTCTCTAGCACGTGCAGTAAAAGCAGTTCTTAAAGTGTCATCAACTTCGGGTGTTCTTGACAGTAACCATAAATAATCCCTGGTATTTCCTGTGACGTAACTCTAGCTGTAGTTGTCTGACATCTCGAATACGACATATGACGAATAGAACGGGCCGAAAAAAGAAACCTTAAGGTGTCCAGTGTTCTCATCATTTACAAATACTGCTTTACCTTCCACTTCTTCCCAAGAACCTGATTCTTCTGGATAACCACGATTTATTACTCGTACAGAACCATCTGCATTGCGGCTATAGTGAGCTGTTACCTGCGACATTCCCTCCCAAGCGATTATCAAGTCTAGCAACTTCATACCAAGTACCTAAATAGAAATCCAAATTAAAGTTATTAACTGGCGTTATTCCATCCGGAATGCCGGTACATCCAGAAATGATAAGAAATAAAAAAACACTTACTTTATAAAACTGTTTCTTTTTAATAATTTGTATTTTTTCACCAAGGAAATAATGCACGGTTTAGTGATTTCCAGTTAAGGTTAAAATTCTTTAGCGCCTAATGCCCTAAAGATTTTTCAGCTTCTCGCGGATAGCTTCCACTCGGTTACGGTTGGCGTTTAGATCACCTTGTCCGACCCTTGAGGCCGAACGAACTGCTATTTCACCTTTTTCTGGACGCTGATGGAATTCCACATCATCCATGAAGCCGATTATGGGAGTGATAAAGGTAAAACGCGCGTAAGTGTCCTCTAAACTGACCAGTGTCGCACCCTCTATGCTACTAACAGTTTCAACCAATAGACTCCAGCGTGAACCCTCGGGATCTGAAATGGGAGCGATGTAGTGACTGTCCGCATTGTCTTCATCGCTACAAACACAATTGGGAGAAGTCGGACAGGGCATCAGTCGACCATCCTGCAGGCCCAGCTCAACAGTCATCTTGCGGCTATCCACGCCAAGCTTAAAGAGTAGTCCGGCTCCAGCTATAACGAGCACCACCAAAAGGGTTAATAAGCTCATCACTATTTTTTTAATCCAACGCAGCATGAAACACTTGCCAAAGTAGCGTCATATATTTTTCAACTTTACCTGGCTAACAGCTGGACCACAACGTATAGCTGATTTTGCATTTCAGTAAATTTTCGTATGCTTTCAGCCACTAGGAAGTCCGCCTTGATTTTCCGACATCAGGCATTTAGCAAAACTAAATACACCCTGCTCTTTTAATCCTCCTATTTCACAAAAATTACTACATTTTGCACTTGCCTAATTGTAACCTTCTGAGTCTTTTTAAAATTCTCTAATAATAGTGCTGCGTATGGTAATACTTCGAACTAAATCTATAAATATTCATTATCTTGAGCTCATGAATCTCTAATAAACGGGAAAAAGCAATTTTTTTTACGGATGATTGATCCAGAATGAATTTGCTTGCGTATAAGTTATTAGTTAGTGGAAAAGTTTTAAACCCTTGCTTGCTTCCCTCCTTCGTTAGCAAGCTCACCCTTGACCCGCATACCTACTATGCGGGTTTTTTTATTTTGTAACGAAAGCACTGTTCTTCCGACTCTGACAGCCTAATTTATTCTCGAACTGGATGGATGATTGATTTCAATGCGAATCATCCACTAACAAAAAAGACAACTTGGAATTTTCTGGGCTGACTCTAAACAGCCAGCTTGAAGATAATTTAAGAAAGTAAAAAAAACGCCAGAGCAGCTATTCAGTCTACTCTGGCGCATGACAAGGTTAAGATTAATTACTCGAAGTCACCGCTCCAGACAAAGTCTCCATCGATTACTTCAAGGCTCACCATTCGCAAACGGTGATCTTCTGGGTTTCGTCCAGGCTGACCACTGATGCGAACTCGGTCACCCGGTTTCAGGCTTGATCGGTCTACTGAGCCAGCCAGTGCACTGGCACCACCCCACTCAACCGCGTAGCGATTATTTTCAGGGGTTTCTTCATCTGTCACCATGACATGTACAAATGAATGCGGGTTATGGAACAGGAACTGAACCATGACCCCTTCGATCGTTTCCGTGTCATCCAACACATAGGTGGCCGAAAATGAATGGTGTGCTATAGTGAGAATCAAGCGAGTGTAGTCCGCTTAGATTTATACTTGAACCTCGTCAGTTGAAGAAGGGTTGATTTGATTAAATCACTACCCATTACTTTCAGCTGCCTGCTGTCTCAGCCTTCTTTGTAACTGTGCTGCGTCATCAATGATTTGCTCCAGGTCTTCATCCAGCAAGATACCATTGAATTTTTTGATGCTGCCATCAACAAAAACCGTATCAATGTTTGAGGTTATGGCATGCTGAATCAGTTGCATGGGTATATCGGAATCAGTGTTGGGAAGCATGTTGATCATGTCGGTGCGCACCATGATGACATCGGCTTTCTTGCCGGGCGTCAGTGAACCAATCTGATCAGCAAGGCCGAGCACATTTGCGCCACCATAAGTACCGATGTAAACAGCATCGCGATTACTGAACTCCCATTGTGTCTCCGGTGATGGCACAACCAGTGTTCCCATCACCTGCCCTGTTCTGTTGGATTGAACCTGTTGCATACGTGCGGCACTGGTGATTGCCCGCAGGGAAGCAAAGGGATCAACCGGTGTCTGGGCACTGGCATCGATTGAAAAACTGATATTTTCCAGTGGCACACCATTGGCGATGAGTGGATAAATAGGCGCCAAACCGCCACCTATCATTGGGTCTATCAAGGGTGACAGCGCCACTTTAAGATTGTTCTGGGCAATCTGCCGCATGGCGTCTTCCGTCAAACCAGGGCCATGCGTCACAATAAATTCAGGACCAGCCAGCTCCAGATAATCGAGTCCACCACTGTGATCAGAAATTGGCCAGAGTCCGTAAGATCGTCCAAGTTCTAATGCCGCAGCCATTTGAGCTGCTGGGGCACCATCAAGTAACAAACCCAAACCTAGCCTGCCTTCACCATTTTCATTGATCCAGGCAAGAGTTCTTTCTATCTCTGCTGCGGTTTTTAATGTCCCTTCATGAAAGGCGCTATAACCCATTTTGGCACGAATACCACTATCCACCAGCGCCTGCATTTCAGCAATCGCGCCTGCCTGATCAAGCATGCCTTCTGACCAGTTGTGACAGGTTGTAACTCCGGCATTCAAGGCATCCAGCGCTGAATACCTGACGGCGGTATAGTGATCTTCGGTCCTGTAGAAAGGCTCAAGTGTGCTGGATAATCTGAAATAATCGGCTGCATCATTGGCTATACCGCGCCAGTGACTGACCAGCATATGCCAATGGGTCTCAACGAAGCCGGGCATAATGACCCTGTCAGTGGCATCAATCATTTCTGCTTGCGGGGCATTTATTGCAGGAGCAATATCAATGATCTCACCATCCCGTATGTGCACATCACCAACTGCGATATCACCAATGTCATTATCCATGGAGAGGACATAACCACCTTTCAAAAGAAACTCACGGCTTCTCATGAGTGACTCGGGCATGGCTGAAGACTGCGCTTTAGCAAAAGGCGCCCCATAGGTAAGCGCCACACCGCCAATGGCTGATGATTGCAGAATCTTTCGTCTTAAGCGGTTTACTTTACCCTTGGTTTTCATCATGGCTTTATCCCTTTTTAAGGTGGGTTTTAAATGGATACTTTTGATACTTTTATTGAAAGTTTCCTGGGGAGCATAAAATAATTACTTGATTTAGTCACTTAACCAGAAGTGTTACCTAAGATACAAGTTTATCGTCTTCTACCCCATCAAATTTTTTAGCTAAACTTGGTCCTAATATTGCAAAAAATAAGACTTCGGCAAAAAACAGCTAGCCACACAACAAGTTAATTGCCAGAATACGAACAATTCGCATTACCTCAATAATTAAAAATACACGAAGAGGAAAACTGCATGATTCCCCGTACTAATGCTTTCTTCAAGGCCTTTGGCGCTATCTCTGGATTATGCGCCACGCTGCTATTCAGCTCTGGTGTGCTGGCCCAGGAAATTGATTTTTCCGGCGACTGGCGTCCGCTCTATCATGAAGATCTGCCGGAACGTATTCCGGGCCCACATCTGGCCGACTATTCCGGAATGCCGATAAATGATGCGGCACGACTGCGGGGCGACAGCTATAACCCGAATCGTATTTCGGTGGTCAGTGAATATATCTGCCGGCAGCACGGTGGCGATTATTCCATGCGCGGTGCTGCGGATTTAAGAATTGAACGGGTTGTGGATCCTTTGACTCAACAACCTATAGCCTTTAAAACCCGTATCGGTTTCATGGGGATGGAACGCACTATCTGGCTTAACAATCCTGAAAGACCTGCTGATATTGCCCCGCATACTTTCCAGGGTTTTTCCACCGGCACTTTCGACGGTAACATGCTGAACATTCTCACCACAGATTTCAAAGAAAGCTATCTGCGACGTAATGGCCTGGCTGCCAGCAGCGAAAGAACTGCTACCGAGCACTGGGTGATGCATGGTGATTATTTAACCGTGGTAACCGTAATTGATGATCCCGTATTTATGACCGAGCCTATGGTCAGAAGTCAGACCTGGGTCAGAGATGTATCCGCCAGACAGGCTCCCAGCGCCTGTCAGGTTATTCAGGAATTGCCGGTAAATGCCCTGGGCCAGATTGTTCCACATTTCCTGCCCGGTCAGAATCCCTGGTTGCTGGAGTTTGCGGAACGCTATCGCCTGCCCTATTCCGGCGTTCGTGGTGGGATAGAGACCATGTATCCCGAATATATGGACACCATGGAAGCGCCTGTTGGTGAGGCCGAATTTTGCATCGAAGAATGCATGTAGGCCGCCTGACTAATAATAAGAATTCCAATCACGGAGCAAGTTATGTTTAAACCCCAATTTCTGTTGTCCTGCCTGCTGAAGAGCTGCTGCTTCATGCTTCTGTTGGGAAGCATGGCAAAGGCGGCTGATATGGATCAGGCGCTTAGTCTGTACCATGTTAAAGGCCAGGTTTATGTCCTCGATGGTGCTGGTGTTAATGTCACCGTACAAATTGGCGATGAAGCCATCGTTTTCGTTGATACGCCAGAGCCTCAGTATATTGATGAAATGATGGCCCTGATCCGGCAAATCAGCAGTGCACCGGTACGTTATGTGATTACTACTGCCCTTGACCCTATGCATCTGGCAGGTAATGACGCCATTAATAATCTGGGTTTCAGAGGCTTCGGCGGCCGGGGTGCCGGTGTTGCTGTGGCTATTGGCGGTAATACTTCTGGTGTTACCCTGCTGGCTCATGAAAACGTGCTCAACCGTTTTTACCTGGCTGAGAATGACGTCGAAAACCTGACCCTGACAACCACCTACTTCACTCCCACTTTTGACTTCTATATGAATGATGAGGGCATTGCGGTTTATCACATGCCCAATGCGCATACTGATGGCGACAGCATTGTGTTCTTCAGAAGCTCGGATGTCATCAGCCTCGGCGATCTCCTGATTCCGGGACAGTTTCCTGATATTGATGTCGCGCAGGGTGGCAGCATTAACGGCTTTATTGAAGCCCTGAATTTTGCACTGGCGCTGATGATCCCTGGGCTGAATGCTGAAGGCGGCACGTATGCCATACCAGGCCATGGCCGTCTTGGTGATGAAATTGATGTGGTTGAATACCGCAATATGCTGGTCATCGTCAGAGACCGTATTCAATACCAGATGGAACAGGGTATGAGCCTGAATCAGATTATCGCCAGCAATCCGGTGCTGGATTACAGCACTGAATATGGGGGCTCACGTGGCGGCCCGACCAGTACCGAATTCATTACCGCTATCTACGAAAGCCTGTCGGAAGAAATGGAGTAAATCATGAAAATATTCAATTCACTTTTTTCACTTATCCTGCTTCTGACTTCTGCCATGGCCTTTGGTCAGATATCCGCAATTCTGGAACGACAGACTGGCGCTGAACCCGGTAGAGCTGGGGCGCCAATTGATTTAACCGGCACCTGGGTTTCCATCGTGTCTGAAGACTGGCGCTGGCGCATGACGACGCCTTTGATCGGTGATTTCGCCAACATTCCTGAGAATGAAGCCGCCAGAGAAGTCGGCATGGCATGGCGCCCTGAACTAAATGCAGGTAATGAATGTATTGCCTATGGCGCTCCTGGCATCATGCATCGTCCAGGACGGATCAAAATAAGCTGGGAAGATGACATGACGCTTAAAATGGAATTTGATGCAGGTATGCAAACCCGCATGTTCCATTTTGATGAAACAGTGACACCTGGCGCACCGTCAAGACAGGGACACACTGTGGCAAAATGGGAAGCTCCTCCAGCGCCGACTACTTTTAATGGCATTCGCATCGGTCAGACACCTCGAGTAGGGACTTCAACACGCTCACTCGAAGCGCACACGGACAATCTTATCGCCGGCTATTTACGTAAAAATGGCATTCCACACAGTGAACAGGCCACGGTGACTGAATATTTTGATGTGTTCGATGATCCCAATGGCAGAACATGGTTTGTCGATACTATTATTGTGGACGACCCGGCTTATCTCGTTGAGCCCTGGGTCACTACCATGCACTTCATGAAAGAAGCTGATGATTCCAAGTGGAGTCCTAAAGAGTGTTTCGTGATGCATGAGAATGAACGTTAGAAATTTCATTCTTTAGTCACAAATCATGTCTGAGATACCCGGCAGCACCAAGTAAGCCAGGAAACTCTGTTGTTACTACAAAAGTGGGTATTTTTTTATTGAAGGCCTGATAACGTCCCTTGGCTTCAAAACGCTGACGAAATTCACTTTTGCTAAAAAACTCAGTAAACCTTGGTACGATACCTCCTGCGATATAGACACCAGCCCTGGCACTCGTTAGTAATGCCAGACTGCCACAAAAAGAACCCAGCATGGCAGAAAAAACATGCAGCGTTTTTTCACAGCTGACTGACTCTTCGGCAATTCCCTGTTGGCTGATCTGTCCAGCACTTAAAGCAACAAACGGTATGCCATCAAGTGTACAAATCGCATGATGTAATTCTTCCAGGCCGGGTCCGGACAACATTCTTTCTGCTGAGACATGATCATATTTACGATGAAATATTTTCCAGATTTCCTGTTCATATTCTGTAGCCGGTGCAAAATCCATATGACCGCCTTCGCCCGGCAACACCTGCCAGCTGTTTTCATGTCTGCTTAGTATGGCAACACCAAGCCCGGTGCCGGGTCCACATATCACTGCGGGGCCATCACTAACAATGCCATCGCCGATCTTGAATTTATCAGTATCGTTGAACAAAGGAATGGCAAGCGCCATCGCATGGTAATCATTGATTATATGCAGAGCCTGTAGTGAAAATTGCGCTTGCAAAACTGAAGGTGAAAAGGACCAATCAAGATTCATCATTGTCACCTGATTCCTGTCATCAGGATTCGGACTGGCAATAGCCATACATAGGCTGACGTCTTCAATTTCATGTTTTTCGATATACCGAAGCAAGGCATCCGCCGGTCCGGAAAATTCACTACACTCCCAGGACTCGATGTTGGCTAAGGTTTTATCGGCATTAACACAGGCCAGACGTAAGTTGGTACCGCCTATATCCATGACCACTTGTGTATTGACAGCTTTTATAGTGACACCCGCTACTTATTATTTATTTATGCCTGACCCGCTTCAATTTCATCTGCTTTATGAAAAACATTTTTCCCTGTCCAGAGTGCTTCCATTTCCTCAAGCGTTTTTCCCTTGGTTTCCGGCACTAGCTTCCAGACAAACAGAAAAGCCAGCAAACTGAATCCGGCAAAAATAAGATACGGCAGTACACCGTTAAACACACCATTGTTTAGTTCACTGGCATTAACCACCGGAAAACTGTTAGCGACAATGGCATTGAATAACCACTGCGCTGCGACGGCAATAGACATTATTACGCTACGTAAAGCATTGGGGAATATTTCAGCAAGCAAGACCCAGACTACCGGCCCCATGGACATAGCAAAGGAACCGATAAACAACAGTATGGCCAGCAGTGACACTATGCCCAATTGCTGGGTGTATATTGTTAACGCCAGAACAGATAAGCCCAAAAACATGCCGGTGATGCCAACCAGCAATAAGGGTTTTCTGCCCCATTTATCAATCGTAAAAATGGCAATAAAGGTAAACATCAGATTAACGCCGGCTGTCCATAACTGTTGCTTCAAAGCATCTTCAGGACCGTAAGCCAATGCCTTACTGAAAATTTCAGCGCCATAATACAAAATGGCATTGATGCCGGTAATCTGCTGGAACACAGACAACATGATACCGATAAATAAAATAAGTCCCATACCCTTGCTTGCCAGTGTTAACAAATGGTGTTGCTCATTTTCAGCAAAAGACAAAGCAATATCATCCAGCTCAAGTCTGGCTTCTGTTTCATTCGAAGTAATTTTAGCCAGCACTGCTTTAGCTTCACTGGTTCTTTGCTTCAGCATTAACCAGCGCGGAGTATGTGGTACAAAAAACAACAGGATAAAGAACAGGACTGCTGGAATAAGCTCCGACCAGAACATCACCCGCCAACCCTGCTCAACATTCCAGGCATGTAATGCCTCACTATCTGTTAATGACTCAGCTGAAAAATACTGTGCGCCCCCATTACCGATATAGTAGGTCGCCAGAAACACCACAAAAAAGCCAATGACAACAGCTAACTGATAATAGGAAACCATCTGACCACGCTCTTTGGGCGGTGAAATTTCCGCGATATACATCGGCGCTGTCATCGATGCCATGCCGACACCCAGCCCACCGATGATTCGGTATATAGACAATGCCAGTAGAGAATCGGCCAGGCCTGAACCCCAGGCAGAAATAATAAACAATATGGCGGAAACAATAAGGGTATATTTACGACTGATGGCTTTGGTCAGATAACCACTTATTAATGCACCGATTAAACAGCCATAGATCGCACTGCTGACCGCCCAACCCTGTTGAGCAGTACTTAGCTGAAAATATTCAGTAAAATAAAGCTGACTGCCCGAAATAACACCCGTGTCATAACCAAACAGCAAGCCACCCATTGCCACCACAGTGGTAATAGTCAGGATAATTGTTCTGTTTTTATTTACATTCTCAGATGCTGTCAGATTCATAAAAGCATCCCGTTTTTTCGTCTACTACCGAACAAAGTCGCTGGTGATATCAGCAAGGCTTGGTGTACCCGCCTGTCGCATGGCAACTTCCAGTTCGCTGTCCAGAATCTGCATGACCCTGGCAACACCTTCCTGTCCGAATGCACCCAGACCCCAGACATAAGGCCTGCCGATACAAACGGCATCCGCGCCCAATGCCAGCGCTTTGAAGACATCCGTGCCGCGGCGAATACCACCGTCAACAATTACGGGGATACGACCCCGCACGACATCAACGACTTCCGGCAAGGAGTCGATGGTGGCATAACCACTTTCATCGGCCCGGCCACCATGATTGGATACATGAATGGCGTCCACCCCGGCTCTCAGTGCCAGTCTGGCATCTTCAGGATGGGTAATGCCTTTGATAACCAGTTTCATGTCAGTGGAATCGCGCAGACGTTCAAGCCAGTCCCAGTCCATAGCCTGATTCTGCGAGCTAATATTACGCGGCGCATTCAAGCCCTGCAGCATGGCTCTGTCGGCAAAGGTGGTACCGGGAATATGACATTCGGCACAGGTATCCGAACTCTGGTCAAAACGGCGCATGCGATCCTGATTACGGGCCGGAATATCGACAGTCAGAAACAGGACATCTGCTCCTGTTGCTTCCACCCGGCGCAACATGCCCTGGGTAATATCCCAGACATTGGTCGGATAAAGCTGGTACCAGACGGGTTCACCACGCGCTTCGGTAATCTCTTCGATACCATAACTGGCCGCTGTCGACATAATCATTTTATGTCCACCACCTCTGGCGCCTTGTGCTGCAGCCAGGTCACCATCACGATGCGCCATGCCGAGGCCGCCAACCGGCGCCATGAGTATCGGTGAAGGTAATGTATGCCCGAGCAATTCGGTCTGTTTATTGATCACGCTGACATCAACAAGCCTTCTCGCACGCAGATGCAAACGCTCATACCCTGCACGATTTGCACGCAAGGTCAGCTCATCATCCACGCCCTGGGAAATATAGGTCCAGTGCGCCTGACTCAGGTTCTGCAGGGCAACGTTTTCCATATCAAATACATTGACTGCCCATTCTGCTGATTCGGCTATGTAGTCTCTGTCATCAAGACGTTCCGCTGCCAATAAAGGTAAGCCTGCAAGCAAAGGACTGCCTGCAAGATACTGCAATAATTTACGACGCGAATAGTCTGCAGAGTTCATGCTCTTCTCCGTAAACTTAAGCCCAATGTCAGGCGGTCACACTACCCCAGATAGCTTCAGCGGTTTTAACAACCAGTTCCAGTTTACGGCGCTGATCATCAAAACTGATATTGTTGCCTTCTTCCGTAGAGGCAAATCCACACTGCGGCGCAATACCCAACTGATCCATATCCGCATATTTGCCAGCTTCCTCAAATTGTTTTTTCAGCTCATCAATGGATTCCATTTCATTGGTTTTGGTTGTGATAAACCCAGGCAACACTCTTTGCTTGCCTTTTGCCAGCAACCGTAATGGTTCTAGACCACCGGCTCGCTCCGTGTCATATTCCATAAAGAAGATATCCACGCCGGTTTTGTTGAATACAGCATCGGCTGCAGGATCATATGCGCCTTCTGCTGCATGGGTGGAGCGGAAATTTCCGCGACACATATGCATGCCAATAACCATATCTGCCGGCCGATCTTTAATTGCTTCATGCATCATCCAGGCATAACGATCAATTAACCAGTCCGGATCTTGGCCATCGGCCTGCTTGGCCGCACGATGTTTCGGATCACACAAATAGGCAAAGAAAATATCGTCCATCTGTAAATAGCGACAACCGGCATCATAAAAAGCCTGCACAGCCTTTTTATAGGTCGCGGCAATATCGGCCATTAATATTTCAGGGTCAGCATATTCTGCCGGCTTGATATCAGCCGGTGCAGTACGGAAATGACAACAACTCGGGCCGGGGATCGAAATCTTCGGTGTAACAGATGAAATGGAAGCAAGATATTTAAAATGATCCAGATGTGGGTGATCGTCAGGAAAATCGAGTTTGCTTGTAATGGTAGGAAAAATCGGTCGCAGTTTGACTCCGGCAAAGGGAATACCATCATCCCGCTCTTCCAGTTCAAACCCGGTCAGCTCTCCCATAAAGTCATAGTGCCAGAACGAACGCCTGGTCTCACCATCAGTTAACGCCTGCAGGCCGACTTCTTCCTGCATTTTGACCAGATCACGAATGGCTTCATCTTCTACTGCTGACAGCTCCTCAGCACTGATGGATTTATCTTCATAAAAAGCTTTACGAGCATGTTTGACACTATCTGCACGCAGCAGACTGCCAACATGGTCGGCGCGAAAAGGGGGCGTATATTCTGACATTTTCATTATCCTTGTTACGTTTTCAAGCAGCGATTAAAGCCTGTGATATCGCATAACGCAAGCGTGAATCTGCTGCAAACCCGGACAAACGTAAAACCAAACTATTATTACTTCCAGCAAAAATGACTTTTATAATCTGCTGGTATAGCCTAGGGCATTATGTATTACAGGAAGGACTCAAAATGACAATAACAAGACGCTCTCTTAACAAATTACTTGCCGCAAGTGCCGTTGCGCCTTTCAGCTTGCAATCAGGCTTAGCGCAGGGGAAACGGCGACTGGGACTGATTTTTCCTGTTATTGACCGTGGCGTCCCGGAAGAAGGACTCTCACTCTACGGAGACCAGGTTGAATTTGTTATCGATAATGTCGATCTGAAAACCATGACACCAGAAGGCTATGATTCCGTTATTGATGATATTCCTCGAAAGGCTGAAAGTTTGGCTAATCAGGGAGTTGAAGCCATTATGGTCATGGGTACCTCGCTGACTTTTTATCAGGGCAGAGAATTTAATGAGCGCATTGTAGACACCATCAAGAACGTTACCGGGCTGCCTGCCTCAACCATGAGCAACGGCATTATTCATGGCCTGCAGGAAGTGGGCGCCAGTAATGTGGTTTGTGCAACTGCCTATAATGATGAGGTAAATAGTCGCTTGGTTCGTTTTCTCGGACAACATGATTTCACTATGTCCCATATCCAAGGCCTGGGCATTGAAGCTGTCGATGATATTTTGGCTGTAACTGACCCGCAACTCATTGAGTTCTGTACCAATGTTGCAGCCCAGTCAGTTGCAGCGGATGCTATTCTGATTAGCTGTGGTGGCCTGATTACACTGAACATACTGGAACCGGTTGAAGGGAACACACGACTTCCTGCTGTTTCCAGCACGCCGCATGCTCTTTATGAAGGAGCCAAATTGCTTGGCATTAATGCGAAGGTGCCCGGTTATGGGCAATTATTGTCGGGTTAAAAAACTGCTTGTTCTTAATCAAGCAAAGTCTGGTTAAGACCATGAAAAACTTGCATATAATAAGCCAAATGTTAGCTTCTTAAGAAGTTAACTAAACATGACAATACTGAAAATAAAAACAGGAGGTAAGCGATGAATATAAAAAAATTAAGTCAATTTTTGGCCCTGCCTTTATTAGCAATTTTTGTACAATCGGGAGTTGTCGCCCAACCTCTGTTCTTACCCGGATTTTTTGGCTTATCGGAACCTTATATGGAGGCGCCCGAAACAGGGAGTGACAGCGTTAATGCCTATTTCACTTTTATGAATTTTTATTATGAGCCTGTGCTCTTATTGAGTGCTGAAAGTGAAGCTTTTGGCAGCATCTCTTTTTACGATGGCAGTGAAGAACTGGAATTTGTCGAAATTCAGCCTGGTGATCAGTTGACCATGTCAGCGGATGGCACGCATATCCGTTTAACGGATATTGATGACACAATGGCAGATATGGAATCCTTTGATCTGACCTTGCTCATTCGTCGTGGCTATGAAGCCGAAGAGTTTGTTGAAGAATATGTCATATTTAACAATAACCAGGAAATCAAAAAAGGTGGCGGCATTCCTAACGAAAGTGAACATGTCGTTAAATTTCAGTTAAACATTAAACACCTTTCAACTTTTTAACCTGATTCAGACCTTGGTTCGCCAAGGTCGTTCAGGTGCACCCGATAAGTTTCTCTTGCACTGTATGCCGTAATCGCTACCAGAATTGTTATAGCGAATGCGCATGAACCGATGACAAGAGGAATATTGCTGGTTCCCGGCGGGGCGATAGTGACAAACAAAGCCGGCAGAAATGCGGTGAGCATAGTGCCCAGGTTCTGTGAAATTGCCATGGCAGATACCCTGGATTTTGTTGGAAACAGTTCGGGATAAAAGCTGGGAAAGATCGCATTGTAGCCTTGATACACAATTCCCCACATCAGTATCGACATCGTAATAGCGAGCGGAACATTGTGGATACTGATCGCATATAGATAAACAAAAGACAGCAAGCCTGACCCTAATGCCCCTAGAATAATTGGCGGTCTACGACCTACCTTGTCGGAAAGTTTACCGACAAAAGGGATAACAATAACCGCAACAATATTACCAATCACCGGTATCCAGAGGTAAACAGTATTATCGAAACCAATACCGTAACTTTCCTGCACGGCATAAGCCGCACCGAATATTGTTGCAACCACCGGGATAACATTCATCAGTGACATCAACACAACACGAAACATATCCGCCCAGTGAAACCTTAATGCCTCCAGTAAAGGGATTTTAATTACCTCGCCTTGCTCCTGCTCTTCTTTAAAGGCAGGCGTTTCATCTACATTACGTCGTATGAGATAGCCGGCATAAATCACAATAAAGCTCAGCAGAAAAGGAATCCGCCAACCCCAAGTAGTAAATACACTGTCGTCCATAAAATAGGCCAATGGCAGAAAAACTGCAGCCGCAATAATTTGACCGGCTTGCACACCTTGCAAGGTAAAGCTGGCAAAGAAACCACGCTGTCCATAAGGCGCATGTTCCAGAATCATCGTGCTGGCACCGGAAATTTCACCTGCAACAGCGAAGCCCTGAGTTAAACGTAAAATCACAAGCAATAATGGCGCATACCAGCCAATTTGTTCATAAGTTGGTAAAAGCCCCACTAAAAAAGTAGAACCGCCCATCAAAAACATGCACAACAGCAAGACTTTTTTTCTGCCATGTGTGTCCCCCCAGTACCCCAGAAAAATGGCACCGATGGGTCGTGCAACATAACCCACACCGTAAGTTGCCAGCGATGCCACAATGGCGACCTTGGGATCAGCAGAGGGAAAGAAAATTTGGGGAAAGACTAAAGCTGCCGCTGTGGCATAAATAAAAAAGTCATAGTACTCCAGCGCAGAACCTATCCAGCCACTCGCTGTGGCTTTTCTGGTTTGATGCACCCCATAAGGCTCATTATTAGTCGATTGTTCCATAAGGATTCTATGCTAGTTCATTTAGATATTTGCTTCGGCTACTTTCAGATCAAACCAACCACTTGCGACATCAACCAGATCCTGATTGAAGTTTATTTCTTTTCCGGTAAAAATTTTGAATGCTTCCAGCCCCTGAAACAGCCAAAGATAAAAACCCGAAATACACTGTAAGTCACTTTCACGGCAGGCGGACATAAATTCAGTTTCCAGGGGCGTGTATACAGCATCAAAAGCCCAGCGCTGTGAATCAATCAGTTCAGCGTTAAAAGCAGAGCCAGGATATTTATGCATACCAAGATTGCTGCAATTAACCAGGCCGTCAGATACACGTATTAATTCGGCTTTCTCATCCGGCTCTGCAACAAGGATATCAATGTTTTTCAGTGATAATGAATTCGCCAAAGACTCAGCCTGCGCCAGTACCGGGTCATAAATTATCAAGCGTTCACAACCCAATTCCACTAGAGCACAGGCAACCGCTCTGCCGACACCGCCTGCACCTGCCATGAAAACCTTCCCGGGTTGTTCCTCACCTCGAACATATTGGTACGCACGAATAAACCCGGAATAATCCGTATTGGCCCCAACAATATCCCCCTCAATAAAGCGTAAGGTATTGTAGGAACCTATTGCTTCATGCCCGGCAATATAGGAGCGCGCAACAACCTCAACAATTTTTTGCTTAAAAGGATGAGTGACATTGATACCCTGAAAACCCTGTTGCTGGATTTGCCAGATTTTTTTTAATGGATCGAGCTGATGATCCGGCTCGTCCAGTAACTGGTAATCAATATCAAGACCACTGATTTTTCCCAGATGCTTTTGTAATAAAGGCATCCTGGAATGTGAAATACCGGAACCCAACAGCCCCAATTTTAATGGCATGTAAAAGCTCCGGTTCTTAAGAACACTGTCCCACTAGGTAAAATCAACGACCGTAGTCAGCACTTCCCTGCTCACAGCACCAACCAGGGCTTCCAGCATTTCATCAGGGCCATACACTTTACCTATCATCGATTTCGCATCAAACATGCCACGCTCAACCAGGCTGATAAACTTCGGCAGGTCACTGAGTACATTAAGCCCCGGGAAGTTACCGCCGGAAATTGTCTTATTGTTCCAGGCCACCAGTCTGGAGTTCACGTTGCCTCGCGGAAATCCGGCCGTCGTGACATAACCACCACTGCGCACAGACGCAAAAACCTGCTCAAAAATATTCACATCTTCGGGAGCCGCTTCCACGCCCGGTGCCAAGGGATATTGCGCTGCCGCTGTTGCCTCAATGGCGTACAAAGCACCATTCTGACGCTCCCCAAGATAATGCCTGCTATCCGCAATACCGTCAGGCGTTAATTCCAGAATGGCTTCTACCAGTTCATTGCCCTGGAAATCATTCGGGTCAAGCACATGGGTAGCACCCAGCTGCATTGCCAGTTCCCGGCGGTAGGCAATCGGTTCTATGCCAATAATTTTTTCCGCACCCTGGATGCGTGCCCCCTGTACAGCACCAATACCCAGAGGCCCAAGTCCGAAGATGACCACATCAGAACCCACTTCAACCGGATGTTTAATGGTTGTAATTCCCAGACCAACAGCCGGTGGGCAGATTAACATCGACAGTTCAGCTGCCGGCAAATCGGTGAAAACCGGCACTACCCACTCTTCATCCGCGACCAGTATTTCAGAATGCCCTGCTGGTCCCATGGGTGGGGCCGTCATATATACCGGCGTGCCATCAGACATCGTTGCCGTAGAAAGCGCAGGCAAACGAACCACACAGTTATCACCATGCCCGCGTAGACATTGTCCGCAAACCCCGCAATTAGGGGTTGCAGAAAGAATAACCCGGTCACCAACCTGCACACGCTTGACTGCGGAACCGACTTCAATCACCCGGCCAACACCACCATGTCCGGCAACCATGGCATTTTCCTGCGTTCTTGAAGTATCAAGCTGAAAGGCTGCCGAGTAACAGACTTGTACCGCTTCATTCTGAATAACAACCTGTAGCGGATGAATTGGCTTGAGCGTTAAGGTTTCCGTGGTTAAAGCATTTTGATAGCGTACCTGAGCCTTAAACTGCATGCCTGCGGTGCGACTTGTGGTCTGCCGCTCGGCTGCAATAGCTGCAGCGATATCTGGAGAGGTATCTTCACCTCTACCCCAGAAAATCACCTCATTGGCCGCATCTGTCCGCGGTGCTGGTGCGCCAGTGGCACTTCGCCGCACAGTGCCTGACCCTGACTGCGCCAAAGCCGGTTGTCCCAGCATGCTTGCTGCGCCACCTGAAACAATCGCGGCAGCACTGGTCTTTAAGAGCTTGCGCCGTGACAGGCCGGCATTGATGAAAGTTCTATTTTGTTCTGGATGATCGCCACAGGTACACATGCTTTTTCCACCTTTCTTGTTTTTTAGTCTGGATTTTTCTTTTTTTTTTGCCCTATAAAAGATTCATAATAGAACGGTATTGAGGGATATTACACCAGAGCATTCTGTTATTGATAATTGGAATTGAAACCAGTAGTTTAACTGATCACTGAATTTAACCTGGTATCAGCAAGCAGTAGAGGAAAAACTTATGACATTACAGCAAGGACAATCCAAACTTTGGCTGCGTGGATTATTTATCATTTTAAGTTTATGTGTTGGCAATGCTGCCCTGGCACAAAGTAATGATGCTTCAACAGCTTTACGTCTCTATGTGATTGATGGCGGCATACTGGAATCAAATCCGGCGAACTATCAGCTGAGTGATGATGAAGTACAAACCAGCCAGTTATCGATCGCTGCCTATCTGATCGAACACCCTGATGGCATATTACTCTGGGACACAGTCGGTATCGCTGATGCCGAAAGGATCCCCAATGGTACGGGTGTCCAACAAACCATTATCCGTCCCGATGGTGCTGAACGGACTGTTACCCTGGCTCCTTCACTGACTGATCAACTCGCTGCAATCGGTTATGCAGCTGACGATATTACACACCTCGCATTTTCTCATCTGCATTGGGATCACACAGCCAACGCCAATATGTTTACGGAAGCAACCTGGCTGGTACGCCATGAAGAACGCGATCTGATGTTTTCTGACAGTCCCGGTGGCAGCGCACGCCCATTGATGTATGCTGAGCTTAAAAACACTGAAACCCTTTTAATCAATGATAATGAACACGATGTTTTTGGTGATGGGACGGTTATCCTGAAAGCAGCGCCAGGTCATTCCACAGGCCATCAAGTGCTTTTTGTAGACTTGCCAAACACCGGCCCGGTTGTGCTTTCCGGCGACCTTTATCATTACCCGGAAGAACGCGCCTTGAACAGACTGCCTACTTTCGAAATGGATCAAGCGCAAACTCAGCAATCACGGTTAGAAGTAGATGCATTTCTTGAACGTACTGGTGCTGAATTATGGATCGGCCATGATCTCTTCGCTCATCAGGCTCAGCGTAAAGCCCCGGCATATTACGACTAAGCAGCTACTTGTCACGTAAAAAGGTAGGTTTATGAAAAGCACTGTCTATCAATTATTATCCCTAACAATACTTTCCTGTCTTCTCAGTATCGGCACTGCGCAAGCAGAACTTCTGCAGAACAATGCCAGCGGTGTCACCATGGGCCACCTGCATTATTACGTTGCTGATGTTGATCGTGAAAAAGCATTCTGGTTAGCACTCGGCGGCAACGAAATAAATGCAGAAATCGTGACCATGGTGCAGTTTCCCGGTGTGATTATCATGCTGAGCAACGGTGATACTTCTGAGGGTACTGAAGGCTCAGTGGTTAATCATGTTGCCTTTCGGGTTGAATCACTGCTGGCCCTCGAACAACAAGGTTTTGAGCTTGAATATAATGAAGAATTTCCTGGTATTGCTTCAGTCTATTCGCCCAGCGGTGAGCGCATGGAATTATTTGACGACAAGCTGGCGACCAATATCGGTTTTTCGGTGCAGAATGGCTACAACTACGCCATGGCTGAAAGACATAATCAAAGGTTAACGGCACCGATTGTCACCCATCATTTGCATTTTTACCTGCCTGCAGGACAGGTTGAGCAGGCACAAGATTGGTATGTCAGCCTGTTTGGTGCAACGCCGGGTCAACGCTGGCGTTATGAGGCCGCAGATTTACCCGGCATGAATTTGAATTTTTCTGAAGCTGACTCCACGCAGGCGCCGACTGAAGGTCGTACAATGGATCATATAGGCTTTGAAATTGCAGGACTGGAAGCCTTCTGTAACGAACTTGAAGCAAAAGGTATCCGCTTTGATATACCTTATCGAACCCTGGAGTCTGGTGTAGGGATCGCTTTTTTAACCGATCCCTGGGGCACACGAATTGAATTAACTGAAGGTTTAAACCAACTCTGAGCGTAGTATTCTCAAGAAAACATCTATTTAAATTAAGGCTGGCAAGTATGGAAATTTACTGGCTATAATAAAAATATCAACAATAAATAATCTTATCTCGTAGTAATTAACATGTCTCAAATATCTCAGACCCACGTTCTGGCCGATTACGTCGTATCGGCCAAAAAAAGTGATATCCCTTCCAACGTATGGCAGGAATCCAAACGCGCAATACACAATTATTTAGGCTGTGCCTTGGGGGGCAGTATTGAATTACCTCTGGATGTTGCGATTTCCGTGCTTTCAGAATTCAGCGGGCCGGCAACCAGCAATGTCCTCGGAAGACGCGAACGCTTTGACGTTTTGCATACCGCCTTATTAAATGGCATCGGTTCGCATGTGCATGAATACGATGACACGCTGCCAAGTAACTATATTCACCCCAGCGTACCCGTTGCTTCTGCCCTGTTTGCTTATGCCGGTGCTAACCAAGTGAGTGGTGAGGATTTTATGGAAGCCTTTATTCTAGGCTTTGAAGTCGAATCAAGAATTGGCGATGCGGTTTATCCCTCACATTACGATGCCGGTTGGCATATTACCTCCACTACCGGTGTCTTCGGTGCTGCAGCGGCTATCGGCAAACTTATCGGTCTGGACACCAAGCAAATGGTCTGGGCCTTTGGTCTGGCTGCTACCCAGGCAGCCGGTGTCCGGGAAATGTTCGGTTCCATGGCAAAATCCTGGCAACCGGGCCGTGCAGCCCAAAACGGTTATACCTCTGCCCTGATGGCGCAGGCCAATTTTTCGGCCGGTGAACATGGCATTGAAGGTCCACGCGGTTTTGCACCGGTAACGGCAGCAGAATATGACCTGAGTAAAATTACCGATACTCTTGGTGAAGAATTTGCCTTGCTCAAAAACGCCTATAAACCATACGCCTGTGGATTGGTTGTACACCCTGCCATTGATGGCTGTAGCCAAATTCGTGAGAAATACGATTTCACACCAGACCAGGTGCAGGCTGTTCGTGTACGTGTTGCGCCACTGGTATTGGATCTTTGTAATAAAAAGGATCTGTATCGTGAACTGCAAAGCAAGTATTCCATTTATCATGCCTGTGCTATTGGGCTGGTTCGGGGTAAAGGCGGCATCCAGGAATTCACCATGGATGCGGTTAATGACCCGGACATCAAACGTATCAGGGAACTGGTTGTACCAACAGCTGATCCGGAAGTTACCGAAGATCAGACCGCTATTGAAGTCGATCTGAGCAACGGCGAAACTTTATCATTCTTCGTTGAACAATCGCTGGGCAACGTTCACAGACCTTTAAGTAATGAACAGCTTGATGAGAAATTCCGGGATCAGGCCGTCCTTGCCATACCGGCTGAGGCAGCTGAAGCACTGATTGCCGATTGCTGGAAGCTTGAAGCCGTGGAAGATGTAGGTAAACTAGTCAAGCTAACGGTACCGCCACAAAAATAATATAACGATAAAGGGCTCATGATATGACCGTAACTAGCTTACGACTTTTCCAGCTCAGATTCTGTAGCTTCCTGCTCATAATAGCGGCTCTTGTACTGGGCGCATGCAGCTCGGAAGATTCTGCGAGTAACGGGCAAGTCGTACGCATACCTTTGGGTGCCGGCGGTGTCGGTTTTCTGCCCTTGCATATCATGCGTGAACAAAACCTGATTGAAAAACATGCTGCAGAACTGGGACTGGATAGCCTGGCTGTGCAATGGATTGATCTTGGCGGTCCATCTGCCATGAATGATGCCCTGCTATCGCGTTCTGTTGATTTTATCGCGGCTGGTCCCCCAGCCTTTCTGACCTTGTGGGATCGTACCCGCAACTCATTGGCAGTCAAAGGTGTCGCTGCCATTAGCGCATTACCTATGTACCTGAATACACGCTCTGAAACATTTAGCTCTCTGGATGACATTTCAGATAACGACAAAATCGCGCTGACTGCCATCAAGGTCTCCATCCCTGCAATTGCCATGCAAATGTATGCTGCAGAACGCTATGGTGTTGCAGAGGCAGAACGTTTTGACCGCTATACCGTCAGCATGGCGCACCCTGATGGTGTAGTCACCATGCTTTCGGGTTCAGATGACATTACTGCACACTTTACTTCACCTCCTTTTCATCAGCGCGAAATACAGGATCCGGAAATACGCACCATTATGACAACGGACGAAGTCATGGGGGGAGCAACAACTTTTACGATGCTCTCAACAACCTCGGCTTTTCACGCAGAAAATCCTGAGATTATTGCGGCAGTAATTGCTGCGCTCGAAGAAGCCCAGCAATTTATTCTGGATGATCCCGAGAACGCAGCGGATGTTCTGATCAGGGTACAAGGCAATGCTGGATTAGCACAGGATGAAATAGCTACACTGCTGCAAGACCCGGACATTCATTTCTCAACCACGCCACAAAATGTGAAACGTTATGCCGACTTTATGTATTCCATCGGCACACTGGAACAACAGGCAGACTCCTGGCGCGATTTTTTTATCGATGAAATTGCTCAACTACCTGGTAGCTGATGCTAAAACTCGCAGGAGGCTTCAAGTCAAATGAATAAGGTCGGTGAGCAGCCCTTATTGTCTGTTCAGGGTGTCACACTTCAGTACAATACTGAGGAACATGTTGTTACAGCTGTGCATAAGCTCAGCTTCGATGTGCATGAGTCTGAACGCTTCGTCCTGCTGGGTCCTTCAGGTTGTGGCAAATCAACTTTGCTGAAAGCCGTTGGCGGTTTTATTGAACCGGTCGAAGGCGAAATTTCACTCTCAGGTTCCATAGTAAAAACACCCGGCCCGGACCGGGCATTTGTCTTTCAGGAATTCGATCAGTTATTACCCTGGAAAACCGTGATCGGCAATATCATGTTTCCCCTGCTAACTGGCGGGATGTCCAAGCCCGAGGCCAAAGAACGGGCCGAGGTTTATATCGAAAAAGTCGGCCTGACAAAATTTACTGACAGTTACCCGCATACGCTTTCTGGCGGGATGAAACAACGTGTTGCCATCGCCCGCGCCATGGCCATGGAGCCGGAAGTGCTGTTGATGGACGAACCTTTTGCCGCTCTGGATGCGCTTACCCGTGACCGCATGCAGGAAGAGCTGTTACAACTTTGTGCCGATACGCATTCAACTGTTTTGTTTGTGACTCACTCAATCAGTGAAGCTATTCGAATCGGCACACGCATTCTTTTGCTTAGTCCGCACCCGGGCAGAGCCAAAGCTGAAATCAATTGTGATGGCACCGACCGGGAATATGAAACCGGTATTAAACTTTCTGCCAGAATTCAGGAAATGCTGTTTGGCCGTCAATTTGAATCAGGAGGCGCCGATGAGTGAGCCTAATCAGACCCAGTCAATTTCGGCAAGACCGGAAATTGTTTACGAACTCGAAGAAGAACTGAGTGAAGTTCAAATTCGCCACCGTTCAGTCCTGAGCAAACTGATGGGCAATTCCGCCTTGCGCAAAAGCTTGTTGCTGATTTTTCTCGCGCTGATTTGGGAATTCTACGCAAGAACACTGGATAACTCGCTGGTACTGCCGACTTTTACCAGCACGGTTGGCGCCATGTTCAGTGCGATTGCTTCCGGGGAATTACCTCAGGCTGCTGTTTATACCCTGTCAATCTTATTCAAGGGTTATCTGGCTGGTTTGCTGATAGCCGCAATTCTGACCGCTTTTGCCAGCGCCACCCGCATCGGCGCAGACCTACTCGAAACCCTGACGGCGATGTTTAATCCCCTGCCATCCATTGCCTTGCTGCCGCTTGCCTTGATCTGGTTCGGGCTTGGTGAAGCCAGTGTCATCTTTGTACTGATACACGCTGTACTCTGGGCGGTCGCATTAAATACCCACGCAGGCTTTAAAGGTGTCAGCCGTACCTTGCGTATGGTAGGACAGAACTACGGTCTCACCGGTTTCAGTTATGTTGTCAAAATATTAATTCCGGGTGCGTTCCCGAGCATTCTGACCGGTTTGAAAATCGGTTGGGCTTTTGCCTGGCGTACCCTGATTGCGGCTGAGCTGGTATTTGGCTCCACCTCAGGCGAAGGCGGTCTGGGCTGGTATATTTTTGAACGCAAGAATCAGTTATTAATTCCGGAAGTGTTCTCCGGCTTGCTGACGGTTATTTTGTTTGGTTTGCTGGTTGAAAACCTGCTGTTTAAAGCGTTAGAAAAACGCACCGTCTATCGCTGGGGTATGACAAACCATTAAGTGTTTGTTACTACGCTTTATTGAATCAGGTTTGTTGGATTGGAAAAATCAATGGTGTCCCGCATGACACAATTATCATCGGCCTCATAGGCCTCCTGCAGAAGTCTGGCTGTATCCAGCAGGGGGATAGGGGGAACAGCGAGAAAAGCCGGTTCATAACGCCCCATGGCAAGATCAAAAGGGGTCTTGTTACTGGCATCAACCACCTGCTGTACGGCACCGTGATCAATCAGATATTGCACGATTTTGTTCCAGCTCATCTTGGCGGCAGCATGCAGAGCTGTTTGCCCATCAATATTGACCTCTCCACGTATGGCCGGTTGCATGCCGGCACCTCTGTTCGCCTCATTCCTGTCCATGCCAGGACGAAGAGTCGGGTCTCCTGTTAAAGCATTACCCAGCAGGTAAATCATCGGACCGGCAAACAGAGCGATAAAGAAAGGCAGGTAGATACCACTTACCGCAAACTGCGCCAGAATAAATGTCGTACAGAAATAGGTGAAATACATGCCAAGCATCATAAATTCACCCTGGGCAAAATTTATCACGCGCATGACACCGAAAATGATCGTTAAGCCGACACACATCAGGCCATAAGTGGAGCCTGTTAACAGTCCGGCAACCAGAGATTGGAGCAGGTTTTCAATTTCTTGTGCAATGTCCATAAAGCCTGTTTTTCGTTGTTATTATCCTAAGCTCTGTGTTGCATATCAGGCATCCAGTCTGACGATGATCCCCTCCATATCCTGAGCTGGCGCCTTATAGATTTCCATGACCTGGGGGTCATGTCCTGGAATGATTCTGGTTTGATCATCCACCAGTGTTCGAATTTTTTCCCAGCCGTCTATCATTTCGGCAATATCCACCACAATAGGAAAAGGCCGGCCTTCATTCATATTGGCCGCATAGTGACTGGCATCCGAAGCCAGTACCAGCCAGCCGGATTCGGTCCAGATACGGACTACCTGCAAGCCTTTGGTGTGACCGCCAACATGGTGCAGGGACAAGCCTGGTTCCAGTTCAGCATCACCATCATAAAACTTTACTCTGCCCGCATAGACATTGCGCACCATGCCGACAACTTCATCCAGCTCAAAGGCATGCGAGAAGAATGGATTACCCATATAACGACCTGTCGCGTAGGCCATTTCACTATCCTGCAGATGAAAACGGGCTTTGGGAAATAAATCAAAATTGCCCACATGATCATAATGCAGGTGAGTAATGATGACATCTTCGACTGTGGCCGCATCCACTCCCAGCAACTGCATGCCTTCAACCGGCGAGCGTAAAAACTGCCGCTTGCGTCGATCTGCAGCTTCAGCATTAAAGCCGGTATCAATCACCCAGGTTTTTTTGGCGTTTTTTGCTACCCAGACAAAATAATCCATCGGCATTCCAGCATCATGCGGATCACCACCTAAAAAGTTTTCTCCCGAACGACGTTCAACTGTCGCATAACGAATCGCGTAAACTTCATAGGCCTGTCGTTTTGTCATCATTAACTCTCTTTATATTCCCTTTATCCGGGTTTATTCAGACTGCGACTCAAGGTACCTATAAACTTCCGTATTATCCGCCTTAAAACCAAGCTCTGCTTCCGCTTTATCCCACATTGTACTGACCATTTTCAGCAGCTCTGTCGATGTGCCTTCAGATTCAGCAAGCTCTCGTGCCAGACGCAGATCTTTTGCCATCAGACCAATAAAGAAACCTGAATTAAAAGTACGTGGCAAAATAAAGGCCGGAAATTTGTGTTCCGTACTGTTACTGCGACCTGTCGAAGCATTCAGAATATCCACCATGGTTTCAGGATCTAGCCCGAACTTGCTGCCCAAAATTACCGCTTCCGAGGCAATTGCCAGAGAAGCTGCCGACAGATAATTATTCATGGCTTTCATGGCATGGCCACTGGCAGGGCCACCAGTTTTAAACGGCTTACCCATGACTTCCAGTAGCGGCAGACATTGCTCAACAACATCTTTATCGCCACCTGCCATAATAGCCAAAGCACCTTCTGCCGCTTTGTAAACACCACCGGAAACCGGCGCATCTACCAATGGGAAGCCCAATGCTTCAAGTTCTT
The DNA here is from genome assembly GCA_038148755.1 of Gammaproteobacteria bacterium. Taxonomy (GTDB): domain Bacteria; phylum Pseudomonadota; class Gammaproteobacteria; order Pseudomonadales; family Pseudohongiellaceae; genus UBA5109. The sequence continues at coordinate 117,481 of JAYQWA010000003.1, read as the reverse complement.
CTACCAGTTTGCGGGTACCAACCGGAGAACATGAACTCATGTCGATCAGGATGGTCCCTTCACGTAACCCACTGACAACGCCACCTTCTTCCATCAGTACTTTTCTGACAGCATTGCCTTCCGGCAGCATGGTAATGACAACATCACTTTTGCCTGCCAGTGCTTTCAAATCTGTTGCAGATTCTGCATCAGTTTCCTGACAGAACTTCTCAACTGCTTCAGTATTTAAATCTGCAACAATCAGTTTATAACCAGCACCCACCAGGCATTTAGCCATGGGAAAACCCATGTTTCCCAGACCGATAAAACCGACTGTAGCTGGCGGCAAAATCTTATTTGTCATAGTCTTCCAGCACCTTGGTTGCTTCACGGAAACTGTCCACAGCCGCAGGCACACCGCAATAAATTGCAGTCTGAATGAAAACGGCTGCGATCTCTTCATTGGTTAAGCCATTGTTTCTGGCTCCACGTGTATGCACTGCAACTTCATGACTACGACCTAACGCAGTCAACATGCCCAGATTTAAAATGCTGCGTTCTCTGCGGCTGAGCACATCACTGCCCCAACCATAGCCCCAGCAATATTCATGTAATAATTCCTGCATGGGCTGATTAAATTCGTTAGCTTTTTCCAAAGATACGTTGACGTGTTTTTCGCCAAGTACTTCGCGTCTAATTTTTAAGCCTATTTCTTTAAGTGCTTGTCTGGAATCGTCTGACATAGGTATATCTCCTGTATTAAAACTGGATTCAGAGTTAGGTCAAATTGAAAGGATAAAACCTGATACTGAAAATCAATTTATGTTATAAAGCCAAGCCTGAAATTTGCCTGACTAAAGTTTGCAACATTATTATTTTTTTGGATGGGCGTAAGAATACAACAAATGGAGACACTCTGACCATGGCTGAGACACCTTTTTATTTAAAAAATAAAACTGTCATCGTGACCGGAGATGCCAGAAAATTACAGCAGGAAGTTAGCAATCTGGAAAATGCAGAAGACATGCTGGCCATCATAAAACTTATCAACAAAGGAATTTTTTCATAAGCTCTTCCCCAGCAAGCTATTCACTTTAAAGTTACTGTACCGCCTGTTTAAAAATTTTAATATTTTCTTCATCTAACGTTAATCAAATAGACATATTTAATTTTTACTATAGTCAGCCATTGTAGATAGCTCATGGCTAAATATGAGTAAGAAAGTACGATGCAATGCAATATGGATATCTGATGTTCACTTGGGAACAAAAGATTGCAAGGCCGCCCTTCTCTGTTCATTTCTCAAACATTACCAGACTGACAACCTCTTTTTAGTTGGCGACATCATTGATGGTTGGCGCATTTCGACCAGCAAATGGTATTGGCCATCTGAACACAATCAGGTTGTCCGGCAGGTACTGCGCAAATCCGAGAAAGAAAATACCAAAGTTTATTATGTGACCGGCAACCATGATGAGTTTCTGCGTGACTACATTTCCGAACATAGTTTCATTATGGGCAACATAGAAGTTGTTGATGAGGCTTTTTATGAAACTGCTAAAGGCGAAAAGGTCTGGATAGTCCATGGTGATGATTATGACGGCGTGACCAGACATCACCGCTGGGTGGCTATAGCCGGAGATATTGGCTACAACTTTTTATTAAGAGCTAACCGCTGGTTTAATTCAATTTCCCGCCTGTTCCGTCTACCATACTGGTCTTTATCCAAAGCCATCAAGAAAAAAGTCAAAGGCGCCGTTAATTTTATTTTTGATTTTGAAAATATTGTTTCTAATGAGGCTAAAAAACGCAAAGTTGATGGCGTGATATGCGGGCATATACATCACGCAGAGAAAAAAGTCATTGATGGCATTAAATACTACAACTGCGGTGACTGGGTGGAAAGCTGTACTGCACTGATTGAAGATGAAGCAGGTGAAATAGAAATTGTCCAGTGGGCCGAGATCAATCACGAAAACAGCAATGTCGTTAAACTCGAAAAGTTAACGGCAAAAGCTAGCTAATAGTTTACTTACCAATTGGTTAATCCAACATGAAAATTCTTTATGGTGTGCAAGGAACTGGAAACGGGCATATCAGTCGAGCCTGTGCTATGGCTGAAGCTTTTAAAAAATATCCTGACCTGGAAATTACCTGGCTCTTGAGTGGCCGTGAACAACAAAAGGGCTGCGGAGATATTAAAGACTTCCTGTGGCGAGAAGGAATAACTTTTATTGTTAAAGCGGGCAAAATAAATATTGTTGAAACACTCGGGAATTTTAATTTCAAGCAATTCAGACAGGATGTTAATGAACTCGATCTTAAAGCTTATGACCTGATTATTTCCGACTTTGAGCCTGTTATTTGTCACGCAGCAAAAAAACAGAATATAGAAACTATCGGTATCGGTCATCAGTATGCTTTTGATTATAAAATTCCCATGAAAGGCGCCAATATCATCAGCAAGTCCATTATGAATAAATTTGCTCCTGTCACGAGAGGGGTAGGACTGCACTGGCATCATTTCGGTTACCCGATCTTACCGCCTATCATTGACCTGGAAATGCCCGAAACCTTACCCCCTGTTATCCAAAATAAAGTACTGGTTTATCTGCCTTTTGAAAGTACCACCGAAATTTTCAAGTTACTTAAAGAAATTCAGGGTTTTGAATTTTATGTCTACCACCCCGATTTAACTGACCAAGATCAGGGGCCTATCCATAGCAGGGCGATTTCAAGAATAAATTTCAAGAAAGACTTATTTGATGCCCGTTCCGTTATTACTAACAGCGGGTTTGAACTGATCAGTGAATGCCTGCAAATTGGCAAAAGTATTCTTGTTAAACCTCTACTAGGTCAAATGGAACAACTTTCCAATGCTCAGGCGTTGAAAGAGCTCAAGTATGCCAGCACGATAAATCACCTTGAACTAAAAGCCATAAAAGACTGGCTAAGTCAGGATAATGACATTGTGCAGGTAAGTTACCCTGATGTTGCGTCAAAATTAGCGGAATGGATAAGCAACAACTGCGAGAAACCCGTTACTGAACTCGCAGAAGCGTTATGGCAAGAACCTTTTTTAAGCCAACACAGCAAAGCCTCCTGATTTGAAATGTTAAATCTAAGTCTTGCATTGAATCATGCTGAATATTTTTATTATTCTGCCTTTAGTAAATCCATCAATTGTCTGGTTGAGTGTTATGAGCAAACCTGATGAAAAGGGAATTAAACGAATAATTTCTGCATTTGGATATTCCTGCAATGGCATGAAAGCCTGTTGGAAAATGGAAGCGGCATTCAGACAAGAGCTTACTGCCTGTATTTTTTTAGTGCCTGCTGCCATTTACTTTTCAAAAAGTCCTATCGAACTTAGTTTAATGCTTGGCAGTTGTTTGATTGTTTTAATTGTGGAACTACTGAATTCAGGGATTGAAGCTGTTGTCGACAGAATCAGCCCGGAAAATCATGAACTTTCAGGCCTGGCCAAGGATTTAGGGTCCGCTGCAGTTTTATTAAGTATTGCTAACTTAATGCTGGTTTGGAGCTTGATTATCTTTTCATAGTTAATTTATCCAAGCACATTATTTATTCCCAGCAATGTCATTAGTTTGTTAATTCTTAATAATATTTTTATTTTTTTATAGTACTTTTTTTAGTCATAAAATATCTTTGAGAGTCTACATTAAATGAAAATAACTGTTGTTGGTACTGGCTATGTCGGACTTTCTATTTCTATGCTTCTTGCCCAGCATCACCAGGTTGTTGCACTCGATATCCTCCCTGAAAAAGTTGCGCTTTTAAACGCCAAAAAATCTCCTATCGAGGATAGCGAAATCACCGATTTTTTGGAAAATAAAAATATTAATTTTAGTGCCACTCTTAACAAAAATGACGCTTATAAAAATGCTGAATTTGTTATTATCGCCACGCCAACAGATTACGATGAAAAAACAAATAATTTTGATACCTCAACTGTTAAATCAGTGATTAACGACATTATCGAAATTAATCCCGATGCTACTATTGTTATAAAATCAACCGTCCCTGTTGGTTTTACTGCAAATATCAAACGTAAGCTTTGCAACAATAATATTGTTTTCTCACCTGAATTCCTTCGGGAAGGTCATGCACTATATGACAATCTTTACCCTTCACGAATCATCATTGGAGAAGAAACTGAGCGTGCAAAGACATTTGCACATATGCTTACTCAGGGCGCACTGAAAAAAGATATCCCGGTTCTTTTTACCAGTTCTTCTGAAGCAGAAGCAATTAAGTTATTTTCTAATACCTATCTGGCAATGCGTGTAGCCTATTTTAATGAGTTAGATTCATATGCTGAATCACACGGGTTAAATACGCATCAGATTATTGATGGTGTATGTTTAGACCCAAGAATAGGAAATCACTATAACAATCCATCATTCGGGTATGGTGGCTATTGCCTTCCAAAGGATACCCGACAGCTACTTGCCAATTATCAAAATGTACCCAGTAACTTGATTAGTGCAATAGTCGAAGCTAATACAACCCGAAAGGATTTTATTGCATATTCTATTATTGAAAAAAATCCTAATGTTGTTGGGATATATCGACTGGTAATGAAAAGCGGTTCAGATAACTTTCGTGCCTCTGCCATACAAGGGGTCATGAAAAGAATTAAAGCAAAAGGGATTGAAGTAGTGATTTACGAACCTGTCATGACTGAAGATATTTTTTACAACTCCAGAGTGATAAAAGACCTAGATGAATTTAAGGGTATATCCGACATAATTATCGCAAATCGTGTTACTAATGAGATTATGGATTCACACTCTAAAATCTATACTCGGGATATTTTTGGTAACGACCAATAAATCAATTGTTCATCTAATTAATTAACATTAACCCAAACACTTACTTAATTTAGTTTTTACCTATCTCTCCTAATTATTAGCCGCATTACGCAACAAATTATGGACAAACTGAATCTTATATAAGACACCTGCTGTAAAGACTTCTGGGACCAGATCAATTAAACCCATCGCACGGTTTATTTCATTAAACAACACTCCCAGTTCTGCGTACTTATCTGCCATTTCAGGTAATGATGCCTGTTTAGGATCAACCGGATTATCCGGCAGTTCATTATTTGCAATATCAAGCACACTTACCATATCCAGGTAAGTGGCAAAGCATTCAGCAAAATCTTCCCAGGGGTGCATGGTGGCATAAGCACTTATGTAATTGCTTTCCCAGCCTTGTTTGGGACCCTCAGCGTAATATTGATCCATGGCCGTGGCATAGTCCGGATTATGATGGTCACCAAACACGTCAATACAGGCTTCTTCGCACTGGCCATGCACGAGTAAGTCCCAGAAATAATGTCCCATTTCATGGCGGAAGTGTCCAATAATGGTTCGGTGCGCTTCATCAAATGAAACTCTGGCTTTTTCACGTTCAACATCATCGGCTTCTTTTATATTAATAGTCGCCTTGCCATTGGCATGACCCGTATAAACGCGTTCGTTATTCTCCATCCAGCGCCAGAAATTCTGTTTCTCTATAACATCACCTTTAAAATCAAAAGATAAGGGTGGATAAACATTATCATCTGTATTTCCATAGGGCAGGCCAAGTGAATCCAGCGTATACAAAACACGGCGCTTGGCTAATTCAATCCGGTGCCATTATGCAGGTGTTGACCATTCTCAATTTGGCTATCATTTAAATCAGCAGGGGCAGGACGATCAAATGAAGTGGGGACAACTTCTGCCTCAATGGAATATTCTAGGTCCTTTTCCACCATGGCTGTAATTGACACAACAGTCGGTGATATTTTTTCAACAATACTTGAATAATCCGGTAACTGGGAATAACCCTCAGTTGAGAGCAACAATAAAATAAGCAGATGTTTCGGATGGTTTAGCCGATTGCAGAATTGCTTAAAGAAAAAAAATAAACTATCCATTTGATCATCCTGAAATTGGAAGAGATTACAAGCGGCTCTTCCTGCACAGTTTTCAAACCACTCTATTCTTTTTATTAAGAGCAGTCAAAACTATTTATATTTCAAGATGTTACATTGATATCAGTTTAATATTTCCATGTTTTTGCTTTTTTTATTTCCTGTCAGAATCTTTTTTTATAGAAAATTTTAATCCGGCAGTTCAAAAACATACAAAGCATTACCTGTATTGGGGTAATGAATTCTTTGCGTCAATATGGACGGAACTGTTCGTGGACTGCCACCACCGAGACCGGTTGGCACAGCAATATACTGCTTACCTTCGACACTAAAACTTATCGGGTGTCCCTGAACGGATGTCCCAAGTCGGGTTTGCCAGAGTGTCTCACCTGTCTCAACATCCAGAGCGCGAAAAACCCTATCCAGATCACCAACAAACACCAGATTGCCTGCCGTTGTTAACACACCGGTCAAAAATGAAGCTGGCTGCTCATATGACCAAAGCTCTTCCATGGTACGTATATTGTAAGCCGCGACTTTGCCAACATTACCATTACTGCCTGGCATTTCAGACCAGCGTCGATTGGCATTCGTACCACCACCGCCAGCGATATATTGAGTTTCCCTCCCTCTTATTTCTACACAGCTTTGACTTAGAGGGAGCACGAGGCTTTCCGTCTCCGGATGATAACTCATCGGGTGCCAGTTCTTGCCGCCGGCTGTCGACGGACAAGCCTGCATCCACTCACCTACCCTTTGCTCAACAATATCGTTACGGTACTGTGGTCTGCCTGTCTCCGGATTAAAACTTTCAAAGACATTTTGGAACAATGTTTCCTGATGACCAATGTAAGCACCATTTTCCCTGTTTAATTTCCACAGAATGCCATGTTTCCCCGCTGAGAAAACCAATTTTTCGCCATCAAGATCAACCAGTATTCGTTCAAAGACTTCATCCAGATCAAACGTTTCTCCTGGGACATGCTGGTAATACCAGACTAATTCTCCGGTATCTGCATTCAGTGCCAAGGTGGAATTTGAATAAAGCGCATCATCATAAACGCTCATGTCACGGCTTGCTGCCACCCAGGGTTTTGCCTGCGAAACACCGATATAGACCAGATTTAATTCTGCATCAAAACTCGGTGTTATCCAGGTATCTGTACCCGCCCGGAATAGATCATCGACCCCTCCCCAGGTATCACCGCCTGGCTCACCGGCCTGAGCCACCGTACTGAAACGCCAGAGCAGAGAACCGTCATCTGCATCATAGGCACTGACAAAACATTTCTGTTCATCAAAAGTTGTACAACCAGACAACCCGGTAAAAATCTTGCCATTGCCAACAATAGGACCGCTGGTATTGGTAAAGCCATCTGCGATCACTGTGCGCCACGACTCTTCTCCATTAGCCGCATTCACAGCAACGATTTCACCTTCCGGGGTGTTAACAATCAGGTTGTTTTTATAGATGGCCATCCCTCTCATGGTGCCTGCCTTGCCACCCAAACTTTGTTCCCAGATAAGCTCTCCCGTGTCCGCTCTTAGAGCCTGAATTTTGTTGCCGGGATTAAAGAGATACAGAATACCGTCATGAACCAATGGTGAAGTTTGGTTTGAAGCAATATCACTCATGGACCATATCCAGGCCAGACGCAGCTCTCCGACATTGTCCTGATTAATCTGGTCAAGTGGACTGTAACTCCAGGCTTCATGGTTACCGCGAATCATTAACCAGTCTGCAGGATCGGGATTTCTTAGTTCATCATCACTGACAACCTGGTAATCAGGGACTTGTCCGACGACTGTTACCCCGGTAGGCCCGGATTGTTCATATTGGGCGGTACTCCCAGGCTGATTTCTTCGAGTAACACTGCCTATGCTAATGTCTGAATCAGCCAACAATGGCGTGTCTCCTGCAACAGCCCCATTCGCTGAAAGAATAAAGGCGATAATGGCTAGATAGGTTTCATCAGATAACCCCCCTGCATTAGTCGGCGGCATAGAGGTTTTAATTGAATCAAATAATTCAGATGTGGAAATATTTCCCCAAACACCCAAAAAGGCCAGATCCTTTAATGCCGGAACAGGCCCACCGCCACTCAGGTCTGCCTGATGACAGGCATTGGAACAATTCAATTGATAGGATTGCAGGCCCAGCGCCACTTGTTCCTCGGTAAAAACTCCCGCTGTTTCTTCATCCGGATCATTCAGTTGGGCATATGATGTATTAATTAAAAATAAAAGCCCTGAAAAAAGAACGGAAAATTTCATAAGTCCTGTCAGGAATCTTGTTGATAGCTGCTTATTCATAGTTTTTATTCTCTATCATCAAACTGAATCATGAGGCTAGCATAATCAGGCTTAAAAAATAATCTTATCCAGTGCTTTTACCTTTCTCCTATATAGCTCAGGTATTTGCTGGATGATGCGATTGGCAGCAGTCTGCTACGCGTTAGAAATTAATTATAGACGAAGGATAGTCTGTACATAGTAGTAGTGGCTATCGCCCTTACCGACTAGATTCATGTAATCACCGGCATTGAGCCAGGTGTAACCGCCTTCAAGGGTTAGTTTGCGATTCCATACATGCCAGCGCAAACGGGTTTCAAGTTGAGTGCCCACATAGTCTTCACCAAGACCACCAGGATGTTGATAGCGTGTGGTTTTCCAGCCCTGTGTTTCGGCTGCCAGAGAGTAACGCTGCAGTTTTACAAAAGCATCGACATTATCGCGTGGAGCCAGGTTAAGTAGCAGACCGGGTGTATCAATGTTATTACGTACAAAAGCACGGTAGGTGCCGGTTGGACCATATTCCGGACGCGGTACGCCATACAGTGAATCGAAACTGTTGTTATCGTCATCCAGTGGATTTTTATCTCCGCTGGCATAGTCATAGATGAAACTCAAGCGGGGTTGCCAGACGGCATCAAAGCTGTAGCCAATTTCCAGATGGGTAAAGCGTGCCTTATGATTTCGCAGCGGCGAAACCGCATCGCGGGCAGGCGCATCACCAAGCTGGATCAGGTTATCAAATTCATAGTGCCAGCGTGAGGGACGCGGGCTACGATAAAACCTCAAACCCGGAGTCAGAATCTTAAGCCTTTGATTGGCTGCCTGATCACGGTTTTCATCGAGTCCATATAAATAGGCTTCAACCATATCCGGCAGCTTTGGCAGCCTGGTCGTAAAAAAGGCACCCCAGAAAATCTGATTGCCAGGTTCGTTATCCAGGCGAGGATCATTATCCAACGGGTCACCGGAATATCGCCTGACAGTGGGCAGCGTGTAAAACAGCTCTAGACTGCTGTCTCCCCATGCCAGTCTGGTATAAATACCGGAGAAAGCATTGATGGTGCTACGATAGCGATTGCGTGCTGCCAGACGTCTGGCACCCTGATCCATGGTAAATCGACCAATTTTGAAGAAGCCCTCATCGTCTTCGCTGAACACACCTTGCAGGGGAACGGTCAAATTAAGCTGCAATATATCCAGGGGATTAGTGATGGTGCCATCGAGAGGTGTACCGCTATCACTAAAGTAGGTGCGCATATCTGCCAGTTCCGCCGTAAGGGAGAACCTCTCGAATGCAGCTTCCAGCTTTAACAGGTGTCGCCATTCCAGCGCCTGGTCACTGCCATCAAGACCGGCACGAAACTGTCCCTCCAGATTCTGCATTCTGGTTTGTTGTTCAAAGTCAAAGCTCAGCCAGTCTGGCAGACCTGAGTCCGATTGTGCCTGGGCGCATGAAACGAAAACAGCAAACAGACAACTTGTGATTGCAGCAATGCGGGAAAACCAACGGAAACCAGTCCGGAGAGCAGTCCGGGCTGGTTGCATAAGGATTGAATCTTGTTTTATGCGATTTAAAAGCTTTGGTTCAGTAGTCAAAACAAGTCTAGAGTATAAAAGCTCAGTCTAAAGCGCCAGTCAGAGAATGTAAAAAATCTGTCCGAATTAATAACGGAACGTATAGGTAAACCGCAAAGACAAATCTGTTGCGGTCGCAGAAAAATTATTGTCCTTATCGATATCCTGGGCACCATAATTAAAAACCAGGAATCCCTGTTGGCCCTGTGCCGGACTCCAGCTCAGCCGACTATTCAATCCCATATTTTCCGATACGTTGTCGTACTGCAGGAAATTGGACCAGGACCAGGTTGAATTAAATGCGATATTGGCCTGCATGCCGATCAATCGAACCTTGAAATCCCCGGCAGGCAGCTTGATAGAGTTTTCATTGTAATTCAAACCCAGTTCCAAGCGCCTATTTGGTCTCCAGGTAGTGTTAACTCCGGCCTGAATACGATCACCATTATAGTACTCTCCTAACTGGATACTCATGCTGCCAGACAGCTTGCGCTGACCGGCAGAGTTGGGAAATATATACCATTGGTAAAACTCGTATTCTCCCGCCGGAATGACAACCGAGCGACTGCCATCCGAGGCTCTGAAAATGGTGAAATCATTCAGAAGCACTTCCCGGGTTCTAGCTATCTTGCTGAAGATTCTGTCGTTATTTTGATTAAACAGCGCTATTCGTACCGACATTTCTTCTGAACTCACTCTGCCGGTATCCAAACGTTCAGCCCGATAACTGTCCATGCCGAAATAGGCATTACGTATCAGACTGTCGCTGTCAAACCAACGGGTATATCCGCCATCAATGGCCAGATCCTGTATCCCGGTGCGATTGACAAATCCTACTGCTGGTCGAAAATTCTCTTCAATACGGCTGTATACGGCAGCACCACGCCAACCAATATTATTGGGAGAGCTCAGGCTAAAACTGTAAGCCAAGTCATCGCCGTTGATGCCTTCAGTATCCGTTTTCTGTACCCAGGCTGTGCTTTGAATGGTTTTATTATCTCCAACCTGGGAATTACGATATCGAAAATCTGCACCAAGCAATGTGCTGTCCAGGTTTGATTGCGGTGCACCATCGGTCACAATGACGCCTACCTGTGACTCAGACAAAACATTTCTTACAGCACGGCCGACGAAAATGTCAGTAGCCTCAATGCCATTAACAGGGTCTTCATCCTGGGAAATCACCAGGGATCCAACATTGAAATTTGCGATGCGCCCGCTCAGTTTTCCCCCGATTTGAAGATCAACTGGTGCGCCGCTGGCACTCAACCCTATCCGCCGGGAAAAGAAAGGTCTGGCATTTTGCTGATCAGCGCCTTGTAAAGAAGAATTACCAGAGCCGTTTGTGCCACTAAACCCATAAGAGCCGATCTGTCCAAATTCAAAAATATCGGAATCGCGCAGAAAGAAATCGCGCCGCTCAGGAAAAAATAATGAAAAACGCGTGAGATTTACCTGACGGTTATCAACATCTGCTGCAGAAAAATCCGTATTGACTGTCAATGAGGCATTCAATGAGGGTGTCAGCTTGTAATATATATCCAGCGTGGGTTCAAAATCTTCTTCTAAACCTGGTCTTGGAATCGTGTTAAAACGTTTTTCACGGCGCAGGGTGAATCCCGGCACCACATCAAGGCCAATACCCTGGCGCATGCCCTGCATGCCCGTTACCAGACCAGATGCACCGGGATTATCCTGGCGGTCACGTGAATACCAGACAACCCTTTCATTATTACGCTGGATGGTTCGAAGGAAATTAATCCCCCATTGGGAATTTTCCGGATTGAATGACAGGGTTTGAAAAGGAATACGAAATTCGGCTACCCAGCCTTCTTCGGTAATGGTGCTTTCTCCCTGCCAGATCCCCTGCCAGTTGGCTTCTATTTCTGTTGGGTTGATGTATATACCATCCCACCATACACCGTTGGCATTGATACCAAACCGATAACCACTACGTTTATCGTTAAAGGTATCAAACTGAAAAACAAACCAGTCATCAGAGTTAATGGTACTGTACTGCCTGAGCACCTGGGCCGTAATATTTTTAGGCTCGGTATCAAACAAACGGGCGCCCACATAGACAGCATCCTCAGTATAATAAATCAGTACTTCGGTGGCCTGGGAAGGGTCAGCGTACTCAACCGGAAATTCCTGGTGAAAATCCGATATCAGTGTCGCCTGTTGCCACACAGCATCATCAAGCACACCATCAATAATGGCATCCTCCGCCAGTCGTGCCATTTCAAACTGTTTAGCATCGAGATTTCCAGCCTCTTGAGCTAAACTCTGAAGCGGTAGAGATACAAGTAGATAGCAAAGAGCAATTTTGTTAATTTTGTAAAATGACGCACTAAACTGCTTTATCATCACAACCCTGATTTATCAACTTGACGGAATGGAAGCCTGAACTGGCATATACTGCCACTGTCATGACTCTGAGACGCGGCTAGTGTAGATTATTCATTCAATTAAGCAAGAAACTGGCATTATATTTCATATTATTTACATACTTAACAAGCCTCGAATATTTGATTCAAGATCACCTATAACGAAAGAGAGATTTCCATGAGTAACACTTTTAACGCGATTGTTTTTGACAATATCAATGATGAAAAAAAAGGCAGACTCACGCAGTTATCAACGACTGATTTAAGAGATGAAAAAGTTCATGTTGATGTCGCTTACTCAACGGTAAATTTCAAAGATGGTCTTGCAGTATCCCAACATAGCCCGGTGCCAATAGTGCAGAAACCTCCACTGGTTTGCGGTATTGACCTTGCAGGCACAGTTACTGAATCTTCCGACCCCAACTGGCAAGCAGGAGACCGGGTTCTGGTAAACGGTTACGGGTTATCTGAAAGACACCATGGTGGCTATGCGCAAAAAGCGCAGCTGAATCCCGATTTTTTAATTCGTGTGCCTGATGCCATTTCCCTGGAGCAGGCTATGGCAATTGGTACAGCTGGCTATACTGCCATGCTCTGCGTACTTGCCATCGAAGATCATGGGGTTAAGCCTGAGGACGGTAAAGTGCTGGTAACAGGTGCTTCAGGCGGCGTAGGAACAATAGCCGTCAGCCTGCTTTCATCCCTCGGTTATGAAGTCACGGCATCAAGTGGCCGTGTTGCAGAAAATGCTGACTTCCTGAAAGGACTGGGGGCATCAGAGCTCATTAACAGAGATGAATTGGCGCGTGACTGCAAACCCATCGAATCAGAAACCTGGTCAGCTGTCGTTGATTGTGTCGGCGGCAAAACATTAAGCACGGCCATCGCTCAGACAAAATATGCAGGTATTGTCACCATGTGTGGACTGACCGGCGGCGCTGAATTCACCTCTTCAGTCATTCCTTTCATTCTTCGAGGCGTAAAACTCAGCGGTATTGATTCTGTCATGGCTCCTCTTGCAATTCGCCGACGTGCCTGGAACCGGCTTGCGGAAGTTCTCGACTTGAATAAACTGGCCGAAATCTACACTGTCGAACCACTGGCAAAAGTGCCTGAACTGGCAGACCAGATTTTGCAGGGAAAAGTTAAAGGCCGGGTTGTGATTGATGTAAATGCCTAAACCTGGACAATGCAGTCAAAGTTTTAATGTCGCTATCCGGGTAAATCTCAGAGCAGGGCTTTAATCTCTTCCAGTGCTGCCGGATCTTCAATGGTTGAGGGGATAACATAGTCATCACCATCGACCATCGCTCTTAAGGTTTTGCGCAGAATTTTCCCGGAACGTGTTTTTGGTAAACGCGAAACGATCAGTGCTTCTTTAAATGATGCCACCGCACCAATTTCCTTTCGCACCATGTGAACCAGCTGTTGAGCGATTTCAGTATTACTGTCAGTAGCAGAATCCTGGGTATTTTTGACAACTACAAAACCCATCGGCATCTGACCTTTAAGTTCATCACGGCGACCAATCACAGCACACTCGGCAACCAGGGGATGTTTACCGATGATCTCTTCCATCTCGCCGGTTGATAAACGATGTCCTGCTACATTTATTACATCATCAACACGACCCATAATATACAGATAACCATCATCATCCTTATAACCACCATCGCCCGTGGCAAAATAACCCGGAAATTGTTGAAGATAGGATTCTTTAAAACGTTCAGTATCCTGCCAGATTGAGGTCAGACCACTCGGCGGTAAAGGCAATTTAATAGCGATAAATCCCTGCTCGTTGGCTTCCAGTAGCCTGCCCTCCTCATCAAGAATATCGATATAGTAACCAGGAGCTGGCATGGTGGCTGAACCTGATTTAACCGGCAGGTGTTCAATACCAATCGGATTAGCGGCCATTGCCCAACCGGTTTCGGTTTGCCACCAGTGATCGATTACCGGTAATTGGTAGGTTTCACTTAGCCATTCATAGGTAGGTGGGTCAAGTCGCTCACCGGCAGCAAAAATAGTTTTCAAACAGGAAAGATCATATTGCTTTGCTAGTTCACCATTGGGATCTTCTTTTTTTATTGCCCGGTATGCCGTTGGCGCACTGAAAATCGCTTTCACCCCATATTCCGAAATCACACGCCAGAAAGCACCGGCGTCCGGTGTCATTACCGGTTTGCCTTCATACAATATGGTCGTACATCCCTGCAACAGGGGCGCATAAACAATATAAGAGTGGCCGACAACCCAGCCCACATCAGATGCCGCCCAGAACACATCGCCAGGCTCAATGCCATAAATGGCCGACATACTGTATTTCATTGCAACCGCATGTCCGCCGTTTTCTCTGACAACACCTTTCGGCTTACCCGTGGTACCGGAGGTATACAAGATGTAAAGCAGATCAGTTCCCTTTACCGGCACACAGCCTGCCGGTGTGGCATTTTTTAGCAGCGCTGTCCAATCGAGGTCACGTCCAGTAATTAATTCTGCCTGTACCTGTTCGCGCTGATACACGACAACAGACTGAGGTTTGTGTGATGCGATATCAATAGCATCATCAACCAGGGGTTTGTATTCAATAACGCGATTAATCTCAATGCCACAGGAAGCTGTCAGCAATATTTTGGGGGTAGCATCATCTAGTCGAACAGCAAGCTCCGGTGGCGCGAAACCACCAAACACCACGGAATGAATAGCACCCAGCCTCGCGCAGGCCAGCATTGATATCGCCGCTTCGGGGATCATCGGCAAATAGATAACGACACGATCACCTTTTTCTACGCCTAATTGCTTTAGCATGCCGGCGCACTGCGCAACTTCATCACGCAGCTCTTTATAGGTATAGGTTTTTTTCTGATTGGTAACCGGTGAATCATAAACAAGCGCCAGCTGTTCACCACGACCCTGCTCAATATGGTAGTCCAGTGTCAGGTAACAAGTATTCAATTCACCGTCGGCATACCAGCGTTCAACACCGTATTCGTCGGTACTTAAAATATTCTCGGGAAACTGATACCAGTCAATCAATCTGGCCTTTTCTTTCCAGAACCCGGCTGGATTTTCAATCGAGTGCTGGTATTCCTGCTGGTATGACATTCAAAATTCCTTTCTGGATAACTTATTCGTACTCAGTCCAGCTTTATTAAGAGCTAGACTATATCAAAGAAAGACTGCCCGAAGAAAATAATAAAGTAGCCTGACTACCTGGCAGTTTAAAAAACCTTCGCTGAAGAATTTCTTAACTGCGCTTCAGGACGACGTGATAGCATATTGTGGTTTCACCAATTTAGTCACTTGCTCTCATGCATAGCCCCAACCAAAGACATGTAGCTGGTTTTTTTCTGTCACTGACTGCCTCTACATTATGGGGTGTGCTTCCTATTGCACTAAAAGAATTACTGGCCGGCATGGATTCCACCACTGTTGTCTGGTACCGCTTTTTAGTTTCCGGGCTGGTACTTTTCATATGGCTGGCTGCCAACAGAAAACTTCCTGCTAAACTGAATTTTAACAGGCAGACTATATTCTTTTTGCTACTGGCAGCTCTGGGGCTAAGCGGTAACTACTTCTTTTTTGCCTATAGTCTTTATTATGTCAATGGCGAAACCAGTGAGGCTGTTATCCAATTATCCACCTTGTTTCTAATTCTTGGTGGCGTAATTATCTACAAGGAATCTTTTGTTCCCATACAAAAAATTGGCGCTGCATTAATAGTGGCAGGACTGCTGCTTTTTTTTAATTCCCGCTTAAAAGAATTTGTTAACTTTGGTAATCAGGAAACCATCGGCGTATTAATGCTTGTTATTGCCGCTGTTACCTGGACCGCCTATGCGCTGTTACAAAAGCAGTTGCTGGTTAACTTTTCTTCGGTGCAAATTCTGTTTTTAATATATTTACTGTCAGTAATAATCCTGCTGCCCTTTGTATCACCGTTAAGCCTTTTTCAATTAAGCCGGTTTCAATTCTTCCTGCTATTATTTTGCTGCCTGAACACTCTGCTTGCTTATGGCGCTTTTGCAGAAGCCTTAAACTGCTGGGATGCTTCAAAGGTCAGCGCTGTGCTTGCTCTGGCTCCTTTATTCACTATTGCTGCCTTAAAATTACTGGTCCTTATCTATCCCGCCTACGAATTTACCGATCGACTTGGGCTGCTTTCTATAATTGGTGCTTTATTACTGGTAACAGGCTCAATACTGACTGCAGTGATACCTTCCTTTAGAAAAAGACTAGCTGTTAAAACCGAACATAATTAAATTTCATTCATAAAAAAGGTGCCTTATGGCACCCTTTTTTATTCTTTATGCTGTTTATTACAAACTGGAAAAAGCTCAGTCAGCTGCAAAACAGTAAAATAAACCGTCTCCACCAGTACTGATTAAAGCTTCCTGACTGCAGCCTGCACTGACATGTGTGTCATTCCAGGAAACATTTCCTCCCCAACGGTCGCTGTGCCCAAGATTGGCACTACCCTCATCACTGCTAGTCCAGTTATTACAGGTATGATCAGCTTCATCCGGTAAAAATGCACTACCTCCTTCCGTGGCTCCGGTCAACATATCGTGGCGACTTGAATCTATCATGTTGCCGTTTTCATCTACAGCCGTATAAGCAGTAATAGTTTTATTGTAAAGATGCAGATCATACACATTAGCGGCTATTAGTATGCCATGTGCGTTATACCAGGGCCCTTCACCTATCCGGTCTCTGGCGTTGATCATATCACCAAAATTATCTGCATCATTACTGAGATAAGCACGCCACTCTCTATGACCGGCACCTGCAGCTGTTGCTAGAGCCTGACAGTGCGCATCAGCACCGGCAAGCCCACCAAGATCTCCACCTCTGCCGCTACCAACACTGGTAACAAAAAAGCTCATATTCTCAACTTCAGTGGTTTGTGAAAAAGCATTAGCTGAAAATAAATATAATGCTACTGAAATCAGTATGTAAATTTTTTTCATTGTGACTCCCTTTTTTATATTCTGTGTTTTTTACTGCAGAATAATAATAAACCTAAAATCCTGTAACAGGCCATCACTAGCATAGAAAAATAATGCAATGGTCCACATCACAGCATAGGCACCAGCAACGCCGGCCTGAGTCAACAAATCCAATTGCAGGATTGCCACTGACAAAACAGCGATCAGGACATATAACCTTAGAGGAATGCCTTCAATGTCATAAGGTTTGCTGGTATCAATAAACCTGGCTAGCATCCCGGTTTCATTTTTACCGGAATTGGTTTCAGTTTCACTTGTACTCATTGCGCTTACCGCCTGGTGAGCTTGTTATTTTTCATGGATCCAGCATTCAAAACAGGCTTAAAAACCTTCCAGCACTATTTTGCCAATGGATGTATCGCTTTCAATTTGGGCATGCGCCCTGATCAGGTTTTCAGCATTGATCACGCCATAGTTTTCGCCCATTGTGGTTTTCAGTTTTCCGGCATCCACCAGTTCTGACACACTGTTTAGTAAGGCAGCCTGTTCTGCCATGTCTTCTGTCTGGAACATGGAGCGGGTAAACATCAACTCCCAATGCAACGACACCGATTTCTGTTTGAGCTTCATAATATCCAGACCGCCAACAGGATCATCGATCAATGCTATTTTTCCCTGAGGGGCGATGACCTCAACAATCTTGTCATAATGCTGGTCAGTATGGGTTAGGGCAATTACATGTGTCACATTAGCCAGCCCTACTCTCTCCAACTCTTCAGCAAAAGATTTATGATGATCAATGACATGGTCAGCGCCCAGTTCACTTACCCATGCCTGACTCTCAGGACGTGAAGCCGTACCAACCACTGTTGCACCGGTCAACTGGGCAGCCAGTTGCACCAGAATCGAACCAACACCGCCGGCAGCACCGATAACCAGCAGCCGCACATCATCAGACTGATCACTCTGAGGGATTTGCAAGCGATCAAATAACAGTTCCCATGCGGTAATGGCTGTTAACGGCACGGCCGCCGCTTCTGCATCACCCAATGACTGTGGAGCCTTGCCTGCAATTCTTTCATCAACCAGATGGTATTCTGAATTGGTGCCCGGTCTTGTTATATCACCGGCATACCAGACCCTGTCACCAACGCTAAAGGTGCTCACTTCACTGCCAACCTCGACCACTTCGCCAACCGCATCATAGCCCAGCACCTTGTACTCACCCCCGGGTGGTTCAGTACGTTTACGAACTTTGGTATCGACAGGATTAACGGATACAGCATTTACTTTTACCAGCAGATCCCTGTTTCCAGGAGAAGGTTGTGGCAACTCGATATCTTCCAGTACATTTGGATCAGTAACTTCAAGGGATTTGGCATAGCCGACTGCTTTCATTTAATATTCCACTACAGAACTTTCTGTAATTAAATTGATGATTCGAGTTGAATTGTTATCCAGTTAATCGGGATGTCAGTTAACTGAATACCAAAAGACTTTATTCAAAGGTATTGTCTATGGGTAGGGAGCCCAGATAGGCGGTGAGATTGATAATATCCTCTCCGGTCAGTTTTTCTACCACGGCATCCATCAGGGGAGACCAGACTCCCTGTCTGGTGCCCTGCTGGAAATCAAACAGCTGCCGGGCAAGATAGCTTGGGGACCTGCCCCGCAATGGTGGTACCTGCCCCAGTCCCTGAAGCTGGTCGCCATGACATATGGAACAAGTAATGGTTTTATCACCGCCTGTACTGGCCAGTTCCTCACCCGCACTGATAGCACCCACCGGTACCAGTGCCCTGAAACCAGAGCGAGGATTACGCCACAGCTCAGTATCCTTCGGTTCAACCGGCATTTCGATGATGCGTTGACCAATAGGTTCTTCTCCAGCTTCATCGCCCTCATAGGGAATGTGTAAGCCACCACGCAGATAGGTTAATGGCACCATGTCAGTCTCTACAACGTCGATCCACTGACGCCATTCGATAGAGGCAAAATACTCGGCTGCCTGTTGTACTTCTTCATCGGTCATATTGACGGCAAAAGCTACCATCATTGCTGTGTTGGCTTTGGCCGTGTTGGCACTAGTACGCAAGCCATCTCGCATGTCTTCAATCTGTTGAATAAAGTAATTCGGATCGAGTCCTGCCACACTGGCATTTTCAGGTTTGCCCTGACCATTGGGATAATGACACAGGGAACAGGCCATTATCCCTGCCGACTCACGGCCAACAGCAACAATGGGGGGCATGTCAGGATGATCCTGCGGATACCAGTCGGCCGGGCCAAACTGGTTCCTGGCTTCATCAAGCCTGAACATACGATCACTGCCAGGTAAAGAGTGCAAACTGCCATCGTCTTCTTCACGCGGAAATGCTGGTGAAATGGCAAAGGCCCAATCCATTTCTTCCAGTGTTGCCTGGGCATTTACATCTGATGCAACGAAAAAGATCAAGCCAGCCAAAACAAGCACTGACAGCGCATTTTTAGATAGTGAAATAGCTGAATCCCGTCCACCCTGTGGAGAAGTGATAATTCGCATCAGTTTTACCCCTTGGCATTGCTTTGAATGCGTAAAAAAAATCGCCGGCACCTACTTTATAATTAATGTTAACCTGCAGACTATAATATGAAGGATATTACTCAGCATTTCAAATTCTGATTTAAGCGTATAGCCAATTAGCCCGGTGTCCTATTTGAGAGCTGCAATAGAAACTATGCCTATTTAATTATAAAACAACTCCAAACTGGCAATTTTCCACTTGCCGTCTTCCTGTTTAAATGTCCATTCATACATGCCATGGTTATTAAGATCTACACTGTCGCCAGGTGCTCTGTTCGTCACTATAGCCATCGATTTACCTGTGACATAACCAGCACGTGGCATTTCAATAAAGATATTCGTCATAAAATGATGACCATTCCCAGCACCATTATTATTCCACTCAATAGACAAAGCCGGGGGACTCGCTCCAATAACACACTTGTGATTCAATAAGCTTCTTGAAAGATAACCCAAGGATTGGCAGGGAACTAAAAACACATTTGGAGTAAGAGATTTGACAGATACCATCACAGAACAGGTCAATAATGTTCTGTCCACCCTTAATACCGCGCTAACAAATAATGATACCGACAGTCTCGTTAATTGCTTTTTAGAAAATGGCTATTGGCGTGACCTGCTGGCTTTTACCTGGAATATAAAAACCCTTGAAGGTCATGCTCAAATTAACGACATGCTGCTAGTTCAATTACAGCAGATTAATGCTTCTGCTTTTCAAATAGCTCCTAACGAGCAGTCTGTTGAAGAAATGGGCATGGCAACAGCCTGGCTGACTTTTGAAACTGGTGTCGCTCGAGGTTACGGGCATATCAGAATTGTTGATGGCAAAATTCTCACCCTGTTCACATCAATTGCAGAACTCAAGGATCACCCTGAACTTTGCGGCGCCAATCGCCCTTTCGGTACCACCCACGGTGCCGACAAAAACAGACCTAACTGGAAAGAAGAACTAGAAAAAGAAAGGCAGGAACTTGGCTATCTTGAGCAACCTTACGCAGTGATTATTGGTGGCGGTCAAGGCGGTCTGGCTTTAGGTGCCAGGCTTAAAATGCTTGGCGTACCAAGCATTATTATTGAAAAAAATGACAGACCTGGTGATAACTGGCGCAAGCGTTATAAATCACTTTGTCTGCACGACCCGGTCTGGTATGACCACCTGCCGTATTTGCCTTTCCCCGCTAACTGGCCGGTATTTACACCGAAAGATAAATTAGGCGACTGGCTGGAATATTATTGTGAAATAATGGAGCTCAATTACTGGACCCATTCCGCTTGCACACAGGCGCAATACGACGAAACTGCCGGTAAATGGACAGTAAGCATTGATCGTCATGGTGAAGAAGTCACACTAAAACCCGCCCAGTTAATAATTGCTACCGGTTTATCCGGCAAGAAAAATTTACCCAGCTTCAAAGGCATGGAGAAATTCCAGGGCGATCAGCATCATTCATCGGAACACCCGGGGCCGGATGCTTATAAAGGTAAAAAAGCACTGGTGGTTGGTTCCAATAATTCGGCACATGATATCGCCGCAGCACTTTGGGAAAACGATGTCGACGTCACCATGATGCAACGTTCAAGTACCTTGATTGTCCGTTCTGAACCGCTGGTGGAAATCGCACTTAAACCCATCTACTCCGAAGAGGCTATTGTCAACGGAATCAGCACTGAAAAAGCCGATATGATCATGGCATCACTGCCGGTAAAAATGATAACCGAAGGTCAGAAACAACTTTATGCAGAAATTCAAAAACAGGATGCCGAGTTTTATACACGCCTCGAAAAGGCAGGCTTTGAGCTGGACTTCGGTGAAGATGGCACTGGCACCTACATCAAATATCTGCGGCGAGGTTCAGGCTACTATATTGATGTTGGTGCCAGCGATTTGGTTGCTGACGGGAAGATTAAATTAAAAAACACCTCCGGCATTAAAGAAATCAAGGAACATTCCGTTGTGTTTGCCGATGGTTCTGAACTGGAGACTGACCTGATTGTCTATGCAACCGGCTACGGCAACATGAGCGGCTGGATAGAAGAACTGCTGGGTAAGGAGGTTGCCAATAAAGTGGGCATGATTGGCGGTCTGGGCTCAGAAACCACCCACGACCCCGGCCCCTGGGAAGGGGAATCTCGAAATTTGTGGAAACCGACACAGCAGCAAGGCTTATGGATTCAGGCCGGTAATCTGTTCCAGGCACGCTTTTACTCCAAATACACAGCTCTACAAATCAAGGCGCGTATGGAAGGTATCTCTACTCCGGTCTACGGCATACCAGAAGCCGTAAAAGCTTAGGGCCTGTTTACCGCATTATAGGCACTGCTTCAGTGACAACCGGCCCCATGCCTCTGATTTCAACAATCACCGGGGCCTCACTGTTGGCGCCATCAAAATGTACTGACCCGGCAGGATGGACCATATAACCGCCGGCAGGAATTGCCATAGTGCGATTGATATCATGACTGGCATCCGTTCCTGCATACCAGGTACCTTCAATCACCGTGACAAAACGATCCTGGGAATGAAAATGTGGCAGACTGGTGACACCAGCCGGAAAGCGTGCGCGCAATATATAAAGCCCTTCTTCATTCGGATTACCATGAATCACTACCTGCTGTAACACATTACTGCTTTCATCCCATTTAATTTCATCAGCCTGAAGAATTTCAAAACCTTCATGCATGGAGCCACTCATAAAACTGAAAGAATTGACGAGTTCATCAAAGTCACTATCAGCAGCAATGCTGCCCAAGCTGACAGCGCCCAAAATCCCGACTGCTAAAATAAAAAATCTGGTCTTTATCATTGTTTTCCCCCTGCCTGAAATCATCAGTTAATTAGTCAAGCTGGCAAGCTGACCATTCGAATTTTCGTCCGTTGTATAAAAAATCAGATCATAGCTATCAGCAGCATCTGCTTCCACAAATTCGATATGTGTAAAACTGTTTTTTAAGTAAAAAACATTATCAGAAACCGCTACAAGATCAAGCGCAGCGCCGCCATTAACGTTTACACTAAGTGTTTCATCTGCTACTGATACGTCAAATCGAATTCCCCTGACTGTTTGGTATGTTCCCGTGTAGTCATTCAAAATAGCAGGATCAACAGAGCGAAACTGCTTTACTGGATAAGGGTCGCCAATAGCCATCGCCAAGATTGAATTTGCTTCATAAACCCGAGATTGAAAACCGGTATTTCCCAGAACAGCCACATAAATATCACTTTCCGGCAAATAGGCTGCATAGGTTATAAAGCCATTAATGCCTCCAGTATGAGAAATCATCGCTTGGCCTCTCAAAGTCTGTATTGCCAAACCAAAACCATAATTTGATAACTCACCATTATTTAAGACATATGGCGTTGTCATTTCTTCCAATGATTCCAGAGCCACAACTTCACCGGCAAATAAAGCCGTATTCCAAGTTAAAAGATCATCCACTGTTGAAATTAAAGCGCCTGCTGCACCGGGAATCGTCATACTCAGATAGGGCGAGTTTTCATAGCCCGCTTCTCCAAGTTCATAACCGGTCACTCTGTTAGGAATGATTCTTTTAAAACTTCCATGATAAGTGTTATGCATACCCAGAGGCGTAAGAATTCTTTCCTGAATAAAGGCTTCATAGGATTGTCCTGTGATTTGCTCAATAACCGCACCGAGCATCACGTAACCTGAATTGCTGTAGCTATACGCACTGCCCGGGGCAAAATTCATTGGCTGGTTCTTAAAGAAATCAATCAGCTCCAGCACGGTCATATCCTCTTTTTCAATTTCAGAAAATTCGGGAACCGCCAGAAAATCTATTATTCCTGATGTGTGTGTCATCAAGTGCCGTAAAGTGATTGTATAACCATGTGTCGGATAGTCCGGGAAAAAACGGTTAATAGAATCATCAACTTCCAGCTTGCCTTCTTCTTTCAGCAACATGATGCCAGCTGCTGTGATTTGCTTGGTCAGGGATCCCAATCTGAAAACCATTTCAGGACTTATCGCAATATCATGTTCCATATTGGCAATGCCGTGACCCTGCCGGTAAAGAATGTCATCACCCTTGGCTAAAATAACTGAAACACCTGGTGCATTGTCAGGATACATTGCTGTCAGCAGAGCATTTATGTCTTGTTCTAAATCTGACGCCAGAGCGACAGAACGGGCTTCTTGTAAAAGCTCAGTACTTTCTTCCGTTGCCACCTGCTGATCGGTGTTTTGATACAGCACTCCAATAAAAATCAGGACCAGCACAATGCCTACTAATAATTTATTTCTCATTTTTGAACCTCTTAATCGAAATAGACGGAAAGTCTACACCTAATATTTTAGATTGTAACCACCTCAGACAAACGCTAAGGGCTGCTAATACAAGCACAAATCCCAAAGTAACTGTCTTTACTTTCTAACCTGGCACCTTTTTCTCATCAATGTGTATAATCTTCAGGACCAATAATTTTATTTACCCAAAAATTGAATTTACAACAAAAAAACAGCGTCCTCGGTGTTCTGGTTGCTGACGCAGCAGCGCTGGGCTTACATTGGCTTTATGATCTGGACCGCATGCATCAGGTTGTTGCCGATCAGGCCCCCTGTTTCCTGACTCCCAGCTCTGAACATTACGCCGGTGAAGTCGGCTATTTTGCGCATGGCGGGAAACAGGCCGGTGAACAGTCTCATTATGGTGAAAGCTATCTGCTAAACCTGAAACACCTGGTGGTACACGGTAAATTCGACGCCCGAATATTTCAGCAGGAATTCATGGCAACTTTCGGACCCGGCGGCAGTTTTAGCGGATATATTGATGCGCCGACAAGGCAAACACTGAAAAATCTGCAGCAATTTAAACTGGATGAAGCAGTGGCTGAAGATAAACCCTCCGGTGCTGATGATAAACAGGTCCCTGCCCTGATACCGGTTTCCGCCTTATGTGCTGCCTATCCTCCCGGCAAATTAACTGATATAGAAATAGAAAATGCAATCTGCGTCACTAACAACAATGATTTTGCTGTGGCCTGCGGTTTGTATTATGCAAAGGTTTTCCAAGCCATATTGAACGGTCAATCCCTGGCAGACAGTTTCACCAGCGCTGCCCACCTGGCTCCCGCTGAAATAAAAGAAACAGTAACGGAAGCTCTGGACATGCCTGCAACTGATCTTGATGCAGCTGCTACTTTTCTGGGACAGGCCTGTTATCTTGAGAAAACCATCCCGTTAACAGCCTACATCCTCACTAACAGCGCCAGTTACCAACAGGCCATCGAAATGAATACCCTTGCCGGCGGTGATTCCTGTGGCCGCGCCATGATGCTCGGTGCGCTGGCCGGTGCTTTTTATGGTATTGGATCTGATGCCGGCATTCCTTATTCCTGGCTCCTGCAGTTAAAGCACCATCAGGATATTACTGCTTTATTCGCTTAAGAATTAATTTCTACCATAGCCAAACTTTTTTTAATCTTGTCGACTATGTAGGCATAAGAAAGAAAAAAAGGCTTTTCTAAATACTTACACTGACTAAAACTGATGAGCAGCTGATTAATTTTGCACAGAATGGCTCTCAGCGCACTAAAGACCCATCATCAAAAATGCCAGTGATATGACAACCCAGCCCCTGCTCGGCAGCGCCCTGTTCCAGCGCAACAAACTCGTCATAAAAATTATCATCAGAGCGGTAACGGACAGCTTCTGCAAAGCCTTCTGCAATAAGTTGTCTCTCTACCAATACACCGCCGGCATAAACATATCGTAATAATCTGCCGTAGGGATCGCGATCAGTTTCATCTCTTTCCAGCACCAGGTCATGCCCTGCCAACAGACGGCGGTTTGCAAGACTAGCCTGCTGATAGCAGGCTTCACCGAACTCAGGCGTATTGGCACCAATATAACGGATACGTTCAACTTCACCATTAATAAAAACATCTATCGTGTCGCCATCAATCACCTGTCTGAGTTGGGCAACTTCAATAGCCTGATTGTCCATACCTGGCGCTGCGTCAGATTCTCCAGAGGATGTGGCCAACTCCATGCCGGTTTCCAGCGTTTCATAAAACAAGGGCTGTATGTAACGTATAATCAGACTGTTGTCTTTCAATGACAGTTCGTACTGGCTGAACACAACAGCCAGGGCCAGTATTAATAGTATAATCAGTGTCGATTTCATGCAGAACAACTTACCAGCAAAATGCTATGCTTAACAATCATTAGCTAATTAAAGTTTTAATCAGGTCACTCTTTGTCAGCAAATTCACCTGCAGATCGTTTGGGTAAATTCCTTTCGGTTTTTAAATACAGCCACGTTGCGCTAAAAATGGTCTGGAGCACCAGTGCTGCATTATCAGTTGTCATGGGCATAGCCACCTTGGTTTCTGGCATATTACCGGCAGCCATTGCGCTGATTGGTGGCTATATCGTGGATGCAGTCCTCACGGCTTTAAACGTAACAGGGGCAGAACAGGACGAGGCACAAAGGCAGTTGCTCTATCTGGTACTGCTCGAAGCGGGCCTGGTTGTTATTGTCTCCGCAGCACAGCGTGTTAATACCATCAGCCAGTCAATTCTCAGAGTACTGCTGGGTAACAAAATCAATGTCATGATTCTAGAAAAGGCACTAACCCTTGAACTGGCGCATTTTGAGGATGCCGAATTTTACGACAAACTGACCCGTGCCCGGCGGGAAGCTTCGAGTCGTCCCTTAAGTCTGGTAATGAAGACTTTTGATCTGGTTCGTAACATGATTTCACTATTAACGATTGCCACCTTCCTGCTGCAGTTTTCAGCCTATGCTGTATTGTTATTAATTGCCGCCGGCATCCCGGCTTTTATTGCTGAAGCAAAATTTTCTGGCGAAGCATTCCGTATATACCGACGCCGTTCAGCTGAAAGACGCATGCAACTTTATCTGGAAATGGTTTTAACCCGTGAGGATGGGGTCAAAGAAGTTAAACTGCTTGATCTCGGCAAGCTCTTCCTTGACCGCTATATTGGCATCTTCAAAAAAATCTACAATGAAGACCGTAACCTGGTCCTACGCAGAGGATTCTGGGGGTTCATTCTTGGCCTAGTGGCCAGTGCTGCTTTTTACTTTGCCTATGGCTGGGTTGCTTTCGCTGCCATCGCCGCAACCATCAGTATCGGGCAGATGACCATGTATATTACCCAGTTCCGGCTGGGCCAGAATGCAGTCAGTGATAGCCTTAATGCCATTAATGGCATGTATGAAGACAATCTGTATCTTTCAACATTAACGGAATACCTGGAACATAAAATTCCTGAATCCAGCGGCAGCAATAAAAACGGACCGAAACCTGCTGCAGGGATTCTTTTTGAAAATGTCAGTTTTTATTACCCCGGTGCTAATACCCCTGCTTTGGACAACATTAATCTGCACATCAAACTCGGCGAAAGTCTGGCTTTAGTCGGTGAAAATGGCAGTGGCAAGACTACCTTAATTAAACTGCTCACTCGTCTGTACACGCCAACTGAGGGAAACATTTATCTGGAAGGTTTAAATATCAAAGACTGGGATATCGAAAGTTTACGGGCAAAAGTTGGGGTTATTTTTCAGGATTTTGCTCGTTACCAGTTACTGGTTGGAGAAAATATCGGCATAGGTGATGTTAACAACCTTCACTCGGAACAGCAGGTCAGCGAAGCCGCCAGTAAGGGTATGGCCGATACTTTTATTAAAGATTTACCTGATGCCTACAACACGCAACTCGGCACCTGGTTTAATCAGGGCAAGGAACTCTCCGGTGGACAATGGCAAAAAATTGCACTTTCACGGGCGTTTATGCGTAACCAGGCTGATATTCTGATTCTGGATGAGCCAACTGCTGCTATTGATGCACGCGCAGAAGCTGAAATTTTCAGTCATTTCCGCGATCTCACAGCAAACAGAATTTCTATTATTATTTCCCACCGCTTCTCAACCGTACGTATGGCTGACCATATTATAGTATTGGAAAAAGGTCGGATTTCTGAACAGGGAAGCCATCAGGAATTGATAAATTTACAGGGACACTATGCTACCCTGTTTCACCTGCAGGCAAAGGGTTATCAGTAAAGAAGTTGCCAGAGTAATAGTGAAATTTGACTCCTACAACCACTTAATATGAAAAAGACCAAACACAATCCTGTAGCGAAATATGCAAGGAAATTTAATAAGCATCGCCACCATATATATCACCACTAAGGCTGTGTTTTAGAGTCATATTAAGTTAGAGGAAGAATGTATTAACTGTCTGATGCGCCGAGCATTTTATCATACTTGCGCAGATAACCTCTTAGCTGGTCATAACTTAAACCGAGTAAATCAGCTGTTTTACGTTGATTGAACTGACACTGTTGCAGTGCGTCCTGAATCATCGCCACTTTTAGATCCTGCTCGCGAAAATTCTCCGCCATTCATGAACGCTTAACTCGCCTGGAAGCCTATGTGACTTCCAGCAAATTTAAACTCGACAAGGAATTTAAAAATATCTGATCACCGTGGCGGGTCAATTTTATCCGGCGTAGAGGCATTTACCCTGAACCACCCGGCAATCGCATAACGATCACGCTTTGAAACCAACACTTCGTGTGGCATCTCTTCACTGAGGAAAGTCACTAAAGTACCGTAGCTTGGCGTAACCTGCATACCACTCCCTTCATTGGTATAAAGCAGCAATTCACCACCATCTTCCGGCAACCAGCCTGGATTAAGGTAAAACACCAGCGACAGCTTACGATTTGACTCCCCTTTAAAAGCATCGACATGCTTTTTATAAAATGAACCGGGAGCATAATAGGAAAGATGACTTTCAAATGAGAACAGGCCTAAGAACAGTCGTCGATTTAAAAATACCTGTAAGGCATTAGCCCAACTCAACCAGGCCCTACCTGCTTCGGTTTCACCATTAATCCAGCTAATTTTATCGTTCCGAATAAAGCGATTCAGTTTATGGTTTACCTTTCTGCCTATACCGGCAGCCATAAACTGCTCTTTATCCATTTGTTGCAAATGCAACCATAAGGATTCGCTTAACTGCGGTGGCAAGGCATTGAAATTAATGCTATAACCTTTCTCAAGAAGCTCAACTGAAATTTTTTCAAAAAGCAGACTGTTTTCACCATCACTTAACTTGTCTTTTAATGAAACAACTTTAGTCATGATTTTTCACTTCTTCGGCTGGATTATCCTTGTTTTCTTTGCGATGCAAATTCTTGATGCTCGCATGTACGCCTCTGGTAAGAATTTTTACATGCCTTTCAAGAATATCCACACCATATAAAATGCCAACTACCAGCAGGGAAATTTTTACTCCGGCAATCAGGTTATCGGTTCCAATCATGACACCTATTGCCGCCAATACCCAGATAGTTGCCGCGGAAGTTACACCAACCACTGCACCGTCCCGTGCCAGCATGACACCGGCGCCCAAAAAACCGATACCGGTAATAATTTGCCCCAACACTCGTGTTGGATCATAAGATTCAGGATTAAACGAAGAGGCTGTTGCCATAAAGACATAAGTCCCCAGCGTAATCAGCGAGGCTGTTCTGATTCCTACCGGCTTGCCTCGAACCTGTCGCTCGAACCCGATCATGCCGCCGCAAATAATGGCAGTCAAAATCGAATGCCAGCGATAGGGAGTAATATCAAAAAATTCCACCATACTCATCTATCTGCCCTAACTTTTTGTGTCTTAAATTCGCATTTCATTCTGATACCATCTGCCCCGTCTTCGTAATAACCTGGTAATAACTGAATTTCCTTAAATCCATATTTCGCATACAAAGCCTGGGTATGTCTGTCTTCTTTTCTGACTTCCAGATTACAACTCATATAATTCAGGGATCTAAGTTTTTGCCAGACTTTTTTGAGCAGCTTAGATGCTATCCCCTTGTCCCTGTAAGCCGGTAAAACTGCCAGGGAATAAAGGCGTGCCGCTCTGGGTAAACGTGGCGTAAAGCAGGTACAGTAAGCAACAATCTTAGATTCCATTTTTGCCATCAGACTAAAAGCTTTAGCCTGACTCAGAATATATCGCATTTGTCTGTGACTGACTCTGTCGCTGGAAAAACTGTTTTGCTCAATTTCTAGTAAATCTGTTAGGTTCGCCAACGATGCTTGATGAATGGAAACGTAAGCCATTTACCGCCCCCTCTGCTCTAGTCGGCGCTGGAACTCAGACATAATTAACATATAGAGTTCATCTCCCAGATAATTATCCTCAACGCCATGATCTATGCTGGGGTTATCATTGACTTCAATCACATAGGCACGATTTCCAACCTCTTTGATATCTACACCATATAGACCTTGCCCGACTATATTGGAGGCTTTAATGGCAGCATCCAGTACCACCTTAGGCACTTCAAAAGTTGGCAGTGTTTCAAAGCCCCCACTGAAATGTTTTTTGACGTTATGGTTGTAAATTTGCCAGTGATTACGTGCCATCAAATATTTACAGGCGTAAATAGCCCGGCCATTTAACACGCCGATGCGCCAGTCAAATTGGGTATAGAGATATTCCTGTACCAACACTAAAGCACTCTCTTTAAACAGTTCCGTCATTTGCTGCTTTAATTCGTGGCGATTATTTATTTTAAATACTCCCCGGGAAAAAGAACCTTCCGGCATTTTTAATACCAAAGGATAGGAAAAATTCTGTTCGATCTTATCCAACATTTTTTTATTTTTGTTGTTAACAACCTGCGTCAATAAACTCGGCACTTTCTGATATGAAAAGGCGTCGTGCAGATAAACTTTATTGCAGCAACGTAAAATGGATGCCGGATCATCTATAACAACCAGTCCCATGTTTTCTGCTCGACTGGCCAGACGATAAGTGTGATGGTCGATCGCTGTGGTTTCCCGAATAAACAAAGCATCATAGTGGCCGATATTCTGAAACTGTTCAGCAGTTATTGTCTCTGCAGTAATGCCATATTTTCCCGCTGCTTTGATGAATCGTGAAATGGCATCCTTATTGCTAGGTGGTACCTTTTCATGGGTATTTACCAAGATGGCCATATCCCAGCGACCATGTTTACGCTTGGCGCTGCCTCGCCACACGGTTTGTACAAATTCTTTCAGCCTTTGCTGAAACAACTCAGACTGTTCGGCATCTAGCGATGAATAGGCAAAACGTTTGATTTGTAAATTAAAACCGCTGTCATTTTTGGACAAACTGAAATGTAGAATTGGCGCAGGGTACTGACTGAATATTTTTTTGCCCAGCTTCTGTAATTGAGGATCTGCAACCCAGCCAAAATAACAGAAAACATCAAGCACTCCCCTATCATAAAGAACCTTACCGAGATCCCGTTGTAAATTAATCAGGGGGCCTTCTTCATGATTGAATACGCGCAGCTCATTAATAACTTTAACGCTGGGCAGAACTGTATGTTTGCGGGCTTCCGCCAACAGTGAGCAGTAATAACCTTTGCTTAAATAATATTCAGTATCACAAAGGTTAATAATCCGGGTTTTAGGTTCATGCAGTTTAGGGTAATCCTTTAAATACTTTTCAAAACCAAGGACTTCCAGATTTCCTTCGTCCAGAACAATATCTTCGCTATCTGTAATGATGAGTGTTTTATACATCAGCTATTACGCTGAACCATTAACTGAACGATCGCTTTTCGCGTCGAGCAACAGCCTATATCCCGAAATTGTTCTTGCATCTGGGCAGGACCCTGAATTTGTATAAAATTTA
The DNA here is from genome assembly GCA_038148755.1 of Gammaproteobacteria bacterium. Classification (GTDB taxonomy): domain Bacteria; phylum Pseudomonadota; class Gammaproteobacteria; order Pseudomonadales; family Pseudohongiellaceae; genus UBA5109. The sequence continues at coordinate 86,103 of JAYQWA010000003.1, read as the reverse complement.
AGCGCTATATATGCCTGTTTTATGGCATTAGCAAGAACTATTTCGGAAATTTGTCTGCACTCAAAATCGCTGTCAGAATAGGTAAAATTCACAGTTACTATTAAAAGGACCAACTTCATGAAAACACGCGCTGCAGTCGCTTTTGAAGCCGGTAAACCCCTGGAAATTTGTGAAGTCGATCTAGAAGGCCCAAAGGCTGGAGAAGTTCTAGTTGAACTGAAAGCCACCGGCATTTGCCATACCGATGAATTCACCTTAAGTGGTGCTGATCCTGAGGGTGCTTTCCCTGCCATTCTGGGACATGAGGGTTGCGGCGTCGTTGTTGAGGTTGGCGCCGGAGTTACCTCAGTTAAACCCGGCGATACGGTGATTCCGCTATATACGGCAGAGTGCCGCGAGTGTGATTTCTGCCTGCATCCCAAAACCAATTTATGTCAGGCTGTGCGCGCGACTCAGGGCCAGGGTTTAATGCCGGATGGCACCAGCCGATTTTCTCTGGATGGCAAACCGATTCTGCATTACATGGGCTGTTCCACTTTTTCCAATTACACAGTATTGCCGGAAATCTCAGTCGCCAAAATTCGTGATGATGCGCCCTACGATAAAGCCTGTTACATCGGCTGCGGTGTAACAACAGGCGTTGGTGCTGTTATTTTTCAGGCCAAAGTTGAGTTCGGTTCTACTGCGGCAGTATTTGGTTTAGGCGGTATCGGTCTGAATGTTATACAGGGTTTAAAACTCGCCGGTACCAGCAAAATTATCGGCGTTGATCTCAACTCTGACCGTGAAGCATTGGGTAAAAAATTCGGCATGACTGATTTTATTAATCCTAAAAACGTCGAAAATGTCGTTGATCATATTGTGCAGATGACCGGCGGTGTGGATTACAGTTTTGAATGTATCGGCAATGTTGAAGTGATGCGCCAGGCACTGGAATGTACCCATAAAGGCTGGGGAGAATCCTACATCATCGGAGTGGCCGGTGCCGGACAGGAAATTTCCACGCGCCCCTTCCAGTTAGTCACCGGACGTTCATGGCACGGCACGGCTTTCGGTGGCGCCAGAGGCCGCACCGATGTACCAAAGATTGTTGATTGGTACATGGACAATAAAATAAACATTGATGATTTGATTACTCACACCATGCCGCTGGAAGATATCAATAAAGCCTTTGACCTGATGCATGCCGGAGAAAGTATTCGGTCGGTAGTGATTTATTGATTTTATAGGTGGGTGAATACCGAATATTGAAATAGAGCTTCTGATCTATTTTGTTGCGACATAAGGAATTAGTATCTTAATAGATGTACCTTCACCTTACTATGAACCTATAGGTTAAAGGGAAATCATGCTTCCTATCCTCTATAATTTTCGCCGCTGCCCCTATGCGATGCGAGCTCGTATGGCGCTTCAAAAATCCGGCACAAAGCTAGAGTTACGTGAAATTGAATTACGCGACAAGCCGGAGCACATGCTGGAGATTTCTCCAAAAGGTACAGTGCCCGTTCTTCAAATCTCAGATGACAAAGTGCTAGATGAAAGCTTGGACATCATGCGTTGGTCATTGAGCCAAAACGATCCTGATAATTGGCTGGTTGAAACAGATCAGAGCCGTGAACTAATCGCCCAGAATGATGGTGCGTTTAAGGAAGCACTGGACCGCTACAAATACCCTGATCAGTTTCCTGATGATTGCCACGGTGCCCGCGAAAACGGTTTGGTATTTTTGCAAACGCTAAACGCACAGCTTGAGACTTCTCCCCAACTTGTCGGCTCCAGCATTACAATCACAGACATTGCGATATTCCCCTTCATTCGTCAATTCATGGGTGTTGATCGTGGCTGGTCGGATAAGCTACCGCTACCGGCGCTCCATAAATGGTTGGCCGATCACATACAGAGTCCGCTATTTAAGACAATCATGGTCAAATATAGGCCGTGGCTCGTCACGGGTAAGGCCGAAAACTGGCCTACTAAAATCCATTAACATGTTAATTCCCAGATGTAACTCTACCGCCTGCTTTCTATCCTTAGCGGACCTTAAGGACACATTAGATACTGCACTTGCACTTCTTGCATAAGGAGCTAATCGACATGCTTTCGCCGATTAACCAGAAAAAAGTGTGCAGCAATGTTTGAACGATGGTCTTACTCGCAATCCTGAAAGTCTGAATCGAAGCAGCGGGTTGCCAGGTCTCGTGCGATAGAAAGTTGCCCGATACTTAATTGGGCTTCAACATCATCTCTTGCCGCAACAGATTCAGTGTCTCCCTGCATGACGGCCATAGAAAACCAGACATAGGCTTTTATTTTATCCTGCAGCACTCTAGAGCCGGTCAAATATTCTTGTGCCAATCGGGTTTGAGCCTGAATGATTCCCTGGCCTGCCCCCAAGCGTAACCACCTTAAGCCTTCGTTGTAGTTTTTTTCAAAATATGGACCTCTGAAATAGAGCTCAGAAAGATAACGCTGTGCTTCCCAGCTATTCAGCTCACCTGCAAGATGAAGCAGCCGAAGACCTTCGGTTAAGTCATAAGGATGATCTACTGTACTGTTTATATACCTAACACCCAGTCCGTACAGAGCGTCAGGATGGTTTTGTTCTGCAGCTAAAGTGGCCCACTTTGTATAATGTTGCAGATATTGTGGTTGTCTGCTTTCGAGATAAAGCTCCCAGTTAATTTCTCCCAAGGCAAATTGAGCTTCCGCATCACCCTGCTCTGCAAGAGCCAGAATATCCAGATATTCCTGGTCAGACTCATCAGCAGCAAAAACCAATGCCGGCAGGAAGAATAAAAGAATAAGCAGTTTTTTTAAGTTCATATGAAAATACTTTTAAATATATTTACCCGAAAATATGCCTTATGCAACTTTGGGTCAAGCAAAGGAAATTATGACTGAAGCTGTTCCGAACTTAAAGTTGGATTATTGCAATGATAAGAATATATTATCACTAACATGCTTGAATAAATTCAACATTTAAGATTTTTCATTGTTAAGAAATTAAACACACTGAAAAAATTTTAAGAGCTGTATTCCTGTTCAGTGACAAACACTTACATATATTGAGTGGTCAATGCAATTGGTGTAGTCTTTTTTTTAAATATGCATTTATAAATCCGGAGCAACTCTCATGCGGTCAGGAAAAATCATCAGCCATGTTATGGCACTTATGTTTACAACTTTACTGGGTTCAATTCCTGCTATGGCTCAGGATTATCGTCTGGCCCCTCATTTTGATTTTGAAGCTGAGTTTGCCTGGGAGGCAAAAGTAACCATTGCACCTTCACAGACAGTAGGTGAAAGTAAAAATGGTCATCGTAATATCATTCCGATAACGGGTGGCACATTTCAGGGACCCAATATCCGTGGTGAAGTTATGCCCCTTGGTGAGGATTGGCAGCTTGTCCGGCCAGATGGTGTGACCGAGCTTTATGCCCGTTATCTTTTACGCACAGATGATGGTTATCTTATTCAGGTCATCAACCGGGTTCTCGCACATAACAGTGATGGGGAATCGTATCGTCGCTCCGTTATCGATTTGGAAGCCCCGCTTGACAGTCCTTATAACTATCTTAATAAATCCATTTATCTTGGTACGCTGAATGTCCCTGAAAGTCTGGAAGAAGGTGAAGAGCCTTATGTCATCATTGGTTTTTACAGACTACTCTAATCACTGAAGTTAATGGACATTAACGCGATAAGCAAAAACAAAAGTTTCGGTGGGCAGCAGCTAAAATTTTCACATCAGTCTGCAGTATTAAATTGCAAAATGACCTTCTCGGTTTTTTTGCCGCCGCAAGCTGAAGAAACCAAGGTGCCATTAATTTACTGGCTCTCCGGTTTAACCTGCACCGATGATAATTTTGTTCAGAAAGCTGGCGCCCAACGCTATGCTGCCGAGGCCGGTGTTGCTATTGTCTGCCCGGATACCAGTCCCCGTGGTGATGCTGTGCCGGATGATCCGGAAGCTGCTTATGATTTTGGTTTGGGGGCAGGTTTTTATGTCAATGCCACTCAGGAACCCTGGGCAAAACATTACCAAATGTACAGTTATGTCACTGAAGAACTGCCCTCCGTGCTGGCAGCAAGTGAATTATCATTACAGACTGATAATGCATCCATCATGGGACATTCCATGGGCGGGCATGGTGCATTAACCATTGCGTTGAAGAACCCCGGCAGGTACAAAGCTGTTTCAGCTTTTGCGCCTATTTGCTCTCCACTGAACTGCCCCTGGGGACATAAAGCCCTGAGTAATTATATTGGTGATAATAAGCAGCTTTGGGAGCAATACGATGCCTGTGCGCTGATGAGTAAGGCCGAAGAACGTCTGCCTATTCTGGTCGATCAGGGTGCAGCCGATGATTTCCTCATTGAGCAACTCAAACCCGAACTCTTACAGGCTGCCTGCGATAAAGCCAAACATCCTCTAACCTTGCGCATGCAGGCCGGCTACGATCATTCCTACTTCTTTATTGCCAGCTTTATTGATGAGCATATAAAGCATCACGCTAAGTTTTTATATTAAAAATCCGACGCTGCGTTCTATCACCCAATAGGCTGAAGGAATACCAATCACATAGGCAATTAATAACTCCAGGTTCAGACTTGAAACACCTAGTATGAATTCTTTTGATTTAACGCGCAGGTAAGCTTCTTTAAAAATTAAATATACAACCACAACAACGGCAATAAAAACCAGCTGACCCAATTCAACACCTACATTAAAAAACAATAGCGACAACAAAACCTGATTGGCAACCACACCTACATCACCCAGCGCACTGGCGAAACCTAAACCATGCAGCAAACCAAAACTGAATGACACAATAACCGGCGCGCGATAGGTCCATGAATCAGTATGATTGCGGGAAATTTCATGGGCCAGAAACAAAATAGACAGGGCAATGATAGCCTCTACTGGCGGAATGGGGATATTGACCAGCCCCATGGTTGATAAAAATAAAGTGATTGAATGGGCCAGGGTAAAACCGGTTACCGTCAGTAAAATTCTTTTAGCGGTACCGGATATAACCAGTAAGCCCAGCACAAACAACAAGTGATCCAACCCTGCCAGGATATGTTCAAAACCCAGTATGGTGTAATCACCGATAATGCCCAATATTGTTGGTGGGCCCTCCACTTCCCAACTACTTTCCGAAGGCGTCAACATCATGTTACGGCTACTGCCATCCAGAAACGTCACGGTAAAGTAAGAAGCCAGTGCCGGGTTGCTCTGTGGGTAATTTATCGCAAAACTTAAACCATCCAGCCCTCCCGGACATAAGCGAATATTCCCACTACTCTGCTCACTCTGATTAATACAGGATTCAGGCCAGACCAGTTCAGGGAAGTTATTGGCCTGCAATACCGGCGGTGGTCGCAGGCTAGCGAAAAACACATCCGGGGCCTGTTCAATAAGATTAATCACTACCGGACGGGCGTCATGCGCCATACTGAATTGGCTGTAACAACAGGCCATAGCAAGCAGCAGTAACCTGATAGGTAGACGCATTTAAATCTCTTCCACGACCAGCTGATATTTTTGTACCAACTGATCTTCAGCTGCACGGCGTAACAGGTATTGTTGATCAATATAATAGTCTTCCACAATACGTTCCCGCATATCTTCAAGTGGAGGCACTTCGGCAGGAAAACGATTGCTCAGCATGACAAGATGAAACCCCAGTGGTGATTCCACTGGGCCTTGCCATAAACCTTCCTCTACCCGGATTGTATCCAGCCATTCGACAAAGGCTTCATCGAAGTTAAAGCGTATGAAATCACGCGAACGCCTTACATAGTTTTTCAAGTAAGGAAACATATCGCCATATTCTGAGGCGCCAAAAAAGTCGACATTGTTGTCAATTAATTCAGCCAGTAGCGCTTCTGCCCTTTCACGCCCTGCAGCACTGTGCTCCTGATCTTCCACATAAACATGGGTAAAACTGTAAGAGGCCGGACGCCGATATATATCAACATTATCGGCATAATAACTTTCCAGTTGTTCTTCAGTAGGTGCAGGAACAGCCGCCAAATTACCCTGCAAAAGAAAAACTAGCTTTTCCACCATACGCTGCTTGATATTGTAATCGCCCTCATCCATACCCATGGTCTGAGCTTCCCGGTACAGGGCCTCTTCACGGTAATATTCATCAATCAGACTTTGCAGCTGTGCTGCATCTATATTATCCAACTGCTCTGAAAAATAGGCTTCATTAAAAGTTTCCGCGCGAAACTGCAGAAAGGTCAGCAAAGCAGCACGATCAACTGTGATGATATTCTCATCAATAGCTTCATCTCCTGCATCACTGAAGCTGTAAAAAACAAAGAGCAGCGCACCCAGTGCAACAAAATGTAGTAGGGGCTGTCTTAATAGTGTCTGAATAGCCGGCATAATATTTCTCTGTACAATGTTCGAGCATTATAGAAAATATGTTTTTATAATCGCAACGTAAGCCATTTACTGTTTATTAACCTTATATACTAATGAAAAAACTCATCCTCATCATTACAGGTCTGATTTCACTCTCTTTTGCAGCCATCGTTATAGGCATTCTGTTTCTGGCTAATCTGGATCTCAATAATTACAAGGACTGGATCAGCGGGAAGTTCCTTGAACAAACAGGCCGTGAACTGAGCATAACAGGTAATATCGAAAGCAGTATCTACCCCTGGCTCGGGATAGAGATCGAGGGCATTAACATTGCCAACCCCGAGGGCTTTTCTATAGAAACTTTTTTTAGCGCAGACAAAGCGGCATTCAGAATCAAGCTGATGCCCCTGCTAAACCAGGCCTATGAGATAGATACCGTCGAGCTAAGCAGTGCCCTCCTGAACCTGGAAGTAAATGCTGATGGCAGAAATAACTGGTCAGATTTATCCGGGTCTACCAGTGAAGACGCTGACCTGGATGACACCGAATCCTCCTCAGACTTTACCTTCAACCAACTGATTATCGGTGGTGTCGCCATTAGCGATGTTGAAATAAATTATATTGATCAGCCCAATGCACGAACTGTCTCCGTGACTGATTTAGGTATGAATATTCCTGAACTGGTTTTTGGTGAAGCGCTTGAGCTTGCCATGAACTTTCAGCTTGATGCCACCAATCCGGATCTAAGCAGTGTTATCAATCTAAGCAGCACCTTAACCTATGATCTTGAAAACAGTATTTATGCGCTTGAAGGTCTGAATCTGGATTTTCTGAACAGCAACCTGCAGGCTGATCTCGTCAATGCCGATACTACTATTAACGGTTCAATAAACTTTAACAGCGATGCAACTGCTGAACTTTTAGCTTTATTCGGCCAGGCTGATCTGGCACAAAAGATTAATGCCATGAATGATTTGAATAAAACACTCAGCCTGAGCACTAATGTCGCCTTCAATACAGATAATAGTAACTTTACGCTTGAGGACTTTGAGCTCAGCTTTCTTGAAAGCAATCTGGAGGCTGATCTGCGCAACATCGATGGCGATCTCAACGGCTCGATAAATTTCAGTACTGAGCATAGTCGCGAACTGCTTGGCTTGTTCGATCAAAATGAGTTAGCCGAACATATTGATAACATCCAGGTGTTGGTTTTTCTGGATGGTAATACCGATATCATTCAGCTTTTTCCTTTTGATTTAAATGTGGGCGTTTCAGGCTCCCCTCTTAGCGAACCAGCCAACATACATTTTTATACCAATGCCGAAATTGATGTCGATGATGAAAATCTGATGTTAAATGACTTTAGTCTGTCAGGGCTGGAACTGCTCATGGAAGGCAAATTCAATATCAGTAATTTCCTCAGTGAGCCTGAAATAAATGGTGAGTTTGATATCAACAGTTTTAATCCGAAAACGCTGGCTGCAGCCCTGGAATTTGAATTGCCACAAACCCGTGATCCTGGTGTTTTGGAGCAGCTCACCTTTTCCACCAGCCTGGATATTAATAGTGACTCGTTTGAATTAAATCGCTTCATTCTGGAAGTAGACGACACGCTCGTAAGCGGCTCGTTAAACGCCAATAATTTTGATCAGCCTGAATTCGGTTTTGATATTGCGCTTAACACGCTGGATATTGACCGCTATCTCGCCTCTGAGCAAAGCCAAGCTGCTTCAGGCAACGACTCAACAACAGACTCAGATCTCAGCAGCCTGCAAAATCTGAATCTGGATGGTGAAGTCAGCATTGATGAATTAATGGTTTCCGGTTTGAACCTGAGTGATGTGGTCCTGGGGCTGAATGCCACTCAGGGACTGATTGAGCTGGCTCCTGTACAGGCCAGTTTGTATCAGGGCAGCTATACCGGTTCAGTCAGCCTGAATGTCAACAGTACACCGCCGCAATTCAACATGCAGTCGGCGCTGCAGAATATCAGTATTGAACCGCTCTCCAATGACTTTATCGGTGCTTCCTATGCCAGTGGTAACGGTACCATTAATCTGTCTCTTGCAGGCAGCGGAAATGATGCACAAACCATCATAAGTAATCTCAACGGAGACGCTGATCTGTCCCTCTCCGATGGTGTTTTGAATGGCGTAGATGTCGGTGCAGTGCTGGCACAACTTGAGACCATGATCCGCAGTAGGCGCCTAGTAAATGTTAATCGCGGTGAACAGACCGTTTTTGACAATCTCAGCGCCAGCATTCAGATCAATAATGGTATTGCCAGCAGTAATGATTTACTTATTCAGGCGCCTGGCTTTAATGTCACGGGGACAGGCACCCTTGCAAACCTGCAAACCCAAAGTCTGGACTTTGATCTCCTGGCCTCCGTCAATGCCGCCAGTGCTACCGTGGCCAGTGAGGAATATGATATCGGCGGATACTCGTTACCCATCAGCTGCAGCGGCGCCATGAATTCACCTTCCTGTTTACCTGATATAGACAGTATCGTCAGTGCCGCCATTGGCAATGTTGTCCAGGAAGGAATAGGCAGCCTGCTGAACCGGGTTCTGGGTTCTGGCAGTAACGAAACAACAACAGGAAATAATACAGGTGAGGGCTCAGACGCCAGTTCAGGAGATAGCCCGGAAAACAGCACAGAAAACACGGAAGAGCAAGCTGATCCTGTCGAGCAACTATTTAATAATGCTCTGGATAGATTATTCAGATAGCCTTTATGTCGACTATTTCATAGAAATGCTGGCCCATGGCTTTTATAATGAGCGCTGGCTTGCATCTGCACTTTCATATAATTCAATAATTTAAAGAATATAAAGAACGGAGTATTTTTTCAAAATGGACCTTAATCTCAAGCATTGTTTCAGGCTGTTTTTTTTATCCGGCTTATTGCTTTCATCTTCCATAGCTTTGTCACAAGAAGAAGATGATGACTTTTTTTTCTTTGAAGAAGATAACTTCGAAGAAGATATCGCGGATCCTTTCGAGCCTGTTAACCGGGTTATTTTTAATATAAACGACAAGCTTTATCGAGCAGTTTTAACCCCTGTTGTAAAAACCTACCGAATAATCCCTGAAGGTGCGCGAGTTTCAATTTCCAACTTTTATGACAATCTGACTACGCCTATCTCCGCGATCAATGCACTCCTACAACTAGATTTTCCAAATGCCGGCTCTGAAATCTCGCGTTTTGCCCTGAATTCCACCATTGGCATTCTGGGACTTTTCGACCCTGCCACCCGCTGGAGCTTTGAGCAGGACCGTGAAGATTTTGGTCAAACTCTGGCGCATTATGGTGTTGGCCATGGTTTTTATCTTGTCTTGCCACTTATTAGCTTTTCCAGCTTGCGTGATGCGACAGGTCGTTTAGGTAATTCTGCACTAAACCCGATTAATCAAATCTGGGATCCGGAGCTGGATGACTGGATCGCCTTTCAGGCACTCGATACCATCAATGATTTTTCCTTCGACATTGATACTTATGTTTCACTGTATGATAGCGCACTCGATCCCTATGTCTTTTTCCGCAGCGCCTATGTCCAAAATCGCCAAGGTGCAGTAGATCAATAAGCTATTAAGCTTGGAGTAAGCTTCAAGCTATAATACTTACCCACAGAGTTTCTAATTGAGCATGATTTTATGAATAAAAATACAGTATTTACCTGTTTCCTGAGCTTTAGCTTGGCGCTTTTACTAAGTCTGGCTGTGCCTGCCCAGGCCCTGGCACAGTTCGCTACGCCAACAGAAAGTGTGCAGAATATGCTTGATGATGTATTTTCCATACTAAGAGCCCCGGATTTCAGCCTGGATCAAGACAAACAGCGTATTGATGATGCTGTGTCTGTTGCTTTTGATACCAATACCATTGCGCAAAGTGCGCTGGCTGCCAACTATCGTGATTTAAACGCTGAGCAGCGTGCTGAATTTGAAGAATTGTTTTTCCAGATATTAAAAGACACCTACATCGACCGTCTGGATGCTTACACGGATGAATCAGTGGAAATCACTGGCGAAGAAGTGGATGGCAACCGCGGCACAGTGAAATCCGTAGTTTATACCTCCAATTCTGATATCGCCGTGGATTACAGCCTGCGTCAGCGTCCTAATGGCTGGTTTATCTATGACATTGTGGTTGAAGATGTCAGCCTGCTGAGCTCTTACCGTTCAACCTATCGCAGTATTATCCGTCGTTCCGGTATTGATGGCCTGTTAAATGATATAAGAACCCAAGCTGCCGAGCTTGAGTAGTAAGCGACTCATGTTATAATGCGCGCCGGATTTCCAGCATAAGCGCATTCATAACTTTATATCTAGTTATTAATCTATGGCCAGTAGCACACTCAGCCTTAAAAGTCTCCGCGATACTAATACTTTAAAATCAGAAATTAGCCTCCTAGAAAACGAAAAAAAAGACCTGCTGGCCAAGCTCGAGCGGGAAAAGAAACTCGTTAAGAAATTGCAGGATGATCTGGTCGAGCAAAAGAAAGATTTCGAGCACCTGGAAAAGCAATTCAATCACTTTGCTGATATTGAAGCTGATTACGACGCCTTGCAGCAGGAAGTCCAGTTGGAACGACTGGAAAACCTGCTAAATGCCGAAAAACTTGAAACTCAAAATGCCGCTTTAGTTAAAAAAGTCCGGGAAGAAGTTAAAGAGCTGCAAAAAGAGCTGAAAGAACTGAAGAAACTTGACCCACTCAGGCTCAAGCGACAGGTAACGGATTTAAAGAAAAAAACCATCACCCAGGCAAGTGAAAATAAAGCCATCAATACGGCTTTGGTCACTACACGTAAAGAATTAAAAGAAACCACCACTGAAAGAGACAGACTGGAGTCTGAATTAAAAGCAGCACTCAGTGAAAGCCATGCTTTCTGGCAATCTGAAGATGGCGAATGGGCTTTGATTGAAACCGGACTGGTACTCAAGTCAGAAGATGCTCCTGTTAATGAAGAAGACAGAGTCATACGCATCAGGTGTATCAACCTTACAACAGGAAGCTCTGTCCTTAGTAAGGAATTACTGACTGAAGGCAAGGATAAAGATCTGGTGAGCTGGCATGGTGAGCTGGATATCCCCGAAGATGTCTCCAAAGAAGCCGGTAAACGACTCAAGAAAATAGCCGCCGATCTCGAAGACGAAGAAGACGACTAGACAAGCGTTCCTCTCCCCCTTTTTTTATTCTCTCAGCTCTCTGACTGCTCCGCTGTATTTTAATCCTGTCCCTCAGGGCGGGCTCCTTGCTATCATCCTGTCTCATGAAATTGGAAATGATTTGTACTGGTGAGGAAGTTCTTTCCGGCCAGATAGTAGACACTAATGCCGCCTGGTTTGCCAATGCCATGATGGATCGAGGTATTGAATTGCAACGCCGAACCACTGTTGGTGACCGCATGGATGACCTCGTAAACATTTTCCTTGAACGCAGTCAGAAGGCTGATGTCATTCTGGTAAACGGCGGACTCGGCCCAACCTCAGATGACTTGTCTGCTGAAGCCTTAGCCCGAGCGCTGGGTGAGGAGCTGATTGAAGATACTGACTGGCATCAGCACTTGATCGAATTATTCAAAAGGATCGGACGCAAACTTCCTGAGAACATGCTGAAACAATGCCTCATCCCTGCTTCCGCCATACGCGTTGATAATTCTGAAGGCACCGCTCCGGGCTTCCGGGCTAAATTAAATAATGCCTGGCTTTTTTTCACACCAGGGGTACCCATTGAGTTCAAAGCCATGGTTGAACAACAGTTTATTCCGTTTATAGAAGAAACCTACCACCCTGCGCAGGCAACCCAGGTTCACAAGCTTCTCACCATTGGACATGGCGAATCATTTTTGGCCGACAAACTGAAGCTGATGGAAATACCTGAGGGTATTACGCTTGGTTATCGCCCATCGGCTCCACATGTTGAGATCAAACTATTTGCCAGAGGCGAGTCGGCAATCAGACAACTGCCAGCTTTTATTGAAAAGGTAAAAGAGATTCTCAGCACAGCAGTTGTTGCTGAAAACTGCCCTTCTATTGCCCAGACCGTACATGAATTATTGCTGGAAGAAAAAATCAGCCTGAGTATAGCCGAGTCCTGTACCGGCGGCATGCTGACAAACCAGCTGGTGGAATTTGCTGGCAGTTCCGCTTACCTGATGCAGGGTCTGGTGACTTATTCCAATCAGGCCAAGCAAAATATTCTGGGAGTGAAAGCTGAAACATTGGAGCAGCATGGTGCTGTTTCAATAGAGACAGCCAAAGCCATGGCTGTTAATGCCAGACTCCTGGCTGACAGCGACTATGCACTGGCAACAACGGGCATTGCCGGCCCTGATGGTGGTAGTGAGGAGAAACCTGTAGGGACTATCTGTATTGCCTTGGCAAGCCGTGATACCTGTTGGGTGCAGACTATTCTATTAAAAAACCGCTCACGCACCATCGTTCGTGTCATGAGCTGCGCTGTTGCCCTGGACATGCTCAGACGTTGTGTAAAAAATGAAGAACCCATCGTCGAATACTCATTCATTCCCCGTTCTGACAGCCTGATAGAGCCTCTGTAATAAAAAGAATTAAGCAAGATTTGTCAGGACTTTCCACAAATTTACTGCCATCTTATTCCACATGAAAGCAGATACCGAGTGTCATAATTTGCGGGCTTCCTATCAGCAGCGTATGAGTATGGCTTTGGAACATATTGAGAAAAACCTTAAAGAAAAACTCACTCTTGAGCAATTAAGTAAGCTGGTAAATTTTTCTCCCTTTCACTTTCACCGGCAATTCAGGGTGTTTGTTGGCTTGCCCGTCTATAAGCTGATTCAATTTTTACGGCTTAAAAAGGCGGCAAGAGAACTTGTGTTTGCAACAGATAAAAGCATTACTGAGATAGCCTTCAATGCCTACTTTGAAAATACTGAATCATTCAGCCGCGCCTTTAAGAAAACCTTGGGGCAGACCCCCAGCGACTTCAGAAATAAGCCGGATTGGCAGCGATGGAATCAATTAATAGACTTTAAAAAAATTAACAGGAGTAATGCAATGCAGGTAAAAATTGTCGACTTCCCCGAAACCCGAATCGCTGCGTTGGAACATAGAGGACCTGAACAACTTGTCTATAACACAGTGCGAAAATTTATCGACTGGCGTCAGAAAAATCATGTTAAACCGGGTGATGGCGAGACATATGGCATTCATTACAGCGACCCTATCAGCACACTCCCGGAAGAGTATCGTCAGGATATCTGTGTTTCCGTAAAACAAGCTATCGCTGAAAATTCTCAGGGTGTTATTAATAAAATCATACCAGCAGGCCGCTGTGCAGTGATAAGACACCAGGGTTCCAGAGAGTATATTCCTGCTGTGGATTATATTTATCATGAATGGCTGCCAGAAAGTGGCGAGGAATTAAGAGATTTTCCGGTGTTTTTTCATTACATCAATGTCGGACCGGATATTAAAGATAAAGATATGCTGACTGATATTTATCTGCCAATTATTTAGTGCTCAACCCAGATGAGATTCTCAAGCTTATAGTTAAGCGAAGTGGCTGTAGAGATAAACCTGTCTTTTAAATCCTCTGAAACCTCCGGTGTTCTGGCTAATAACCATAAATAGGATTTATTACTACTGGTAACAAAAGAGTAATCGTAGTCCTCTCCCAGTTCGAAAACGATATAGGATCCATAAAAGGGACCAAAGAAAGATACTTTCAGGTGAGCGATATCCTCTTTACCCACGAAATAAGCTTTGCCTTCAGCCTGCTCCCATTGTTCGGAATCAGCTACGAATCCCTGATTTAAAACTCTGACGCCACCATCCTCTCTTAACGAATAAGTGGCTGTAACCGCCTGCATGCCTTTTTCAAATGAATGATCAAGGCGGGCAATTTCATACCATTTACCCAGATATGGCTGCAGCTCAAAATTAGCAACCGGTTCTATGCCTTCAGGAATACTGGTGCAGGCACTGAGAACTAAAGTGAAAGATATGAGAAGAATTATTTTTTCAACAACGCTGACTCCCAGCTTTTTACATTTCAACATGTATTCTCGGTAATGTTCTAAATTGCGGTTTGGCAATCAGGAATTGCCCCGTATGAATCACTCTTTCGCGAAAACCACCTTCACAAAAACACAAATAATATTCCCACATCCGTATAAAGGTGTCGCTAAAACCCTGTTGTTTTACTTTATCCAGCTTTTCAAAAAAACGTTGTCGCCAGTGTTTTAGCGTTTGAGCATAGTCAAGCGTAATATCCTCTAGCCCGATTAATTGCATATCAGTATTTTCAGCAATATGTTTACAAATAATGCTGTTGCTGGGCAGTTGTCCGCCAGGAAATATATAGCGCTTGATAAAATCCATAGAATGGATCGACTTTTGGTACCTCTGGTCACTGATAGTAATGGCCTGGATTAACATCAATCCATTCTCGTTCAGAAGTTCATTACATTTTGAAAAATACTGCGAATAATACTGCGCTCCAACTGCTTCAATCATTTCAATGGAAACCAGTTTGTCATAACTTCCTTCTAGCTGTCGGTAATCTTTCAACAATAAAGTTATTTGATCCTGTAAGCCTTCGCGTTCAATCCAGGCTAACGCATAATCATATTGTTGCTGTGATAATGTCGTTGTAGTAACCCGGCAACCATACTGTTTTGCTGCATAAATCGCCAAACCACCCCACCCCGTTCCGATTTCCAGCAAATGGTCGTTTGCGTTTAGTTGCAACCTGTCACAGATATGCTTGAACTTTTGTCTGGAAGCCTGCAGCAGACTTTGCTCTTCATTTAAAAATATACCAGCTGAATAAGCCATGGTGTCATCCAGGAACAGTTTAAAAAAGTCATTATTCAGATCATAGTGTGCCGCTATATTTTGTCTGGCTTTTTCCTGATTATTTCTTTTTGACCAGTGCAAGAAAGATTCCCCCACCTTTCTCCACCAGGATTTACGGGCGTTAATTTTTTCAAGCGCCTGCATATTGGATACAAAAATTCTTATCACATTGAGTAATTGTGGTGTTGTCCAGTAACCCTGCATATAGGCCTCCCCAGCACCAAGATCTCCGTCCTGCATGACCATTGCATAAGCTCTGGGATCCTGAACTACAATACGCGCTTGCAGTGCTTGGGCTGAATTCCGTTCACCAAATATTTCCTGCTTGCCATCCTCTTCAATCACAAGGCAGCCGCACTGTATATTTTTGAGCAATGTAAATACTACTTTGCGAGAAATTTCCTGGATTACAGGGGTATAACTAAAATTTTCTCTGAACTGGTTTATACTCGACTCACTCATTTTTTTACTCCTGATCTTGTTTCATAAGATTCTAATTCTCATATTCCTGAACGGAACTGGAGCTGGGGTTTGGATAAAAAGGTACCTTCTTTAACCATAACAGCAAAGCCTGCCAGTAAATCCCAAACAAAACTTTGAGTGTCATGAAAGGATACAAAAACATGACTCTGTTTAGATTGGCCTGGGTCAAAGGCTTTCTTTTCAATAACAGACTGGCAAAGAAATATTTCTCATTTTTATTATGCAGGTCGATGAATATCTTTAACTGTTCCTGCGGCAGAGTACTTTTCCAGAAATATTCAAGCTGCATCGGCATAAAAGGCGAAACATGATGCTGTTTTGAAAATTCATCTGCTATATAGCCGGTTTCATCAGTACAGGGGATCACATAGGCATGCCTTTCACCCCATGGGGTATTGGTCACTTCTGCAACCAGAAACTGCAGCTTGTCATCAGCATCAAAACAGTAATAACAGGTAATCGGATTATTTATATAACCGAAATATCTAAAATTGGTCAGCACGCAAACTCTGCCATCCGGGCGCTTACCCGTTTCAGTTTCCACTTTCGCTTTAACTGCTTCGATTAATGGTACAGTCCTGTCTCCCAGAAAATCTTTTCTGATAAAGCACGCTAAATTGAATTTATCCAAAGACCAGAACCAGGATTTTTTAAACAACTTGCTGGTTTCTGTCAAATCTATGTACATCATAAAAACATTGTAATGAAAACTGTGCTTTTTGGGCTGCAGTCGGCTATGCGTAACCACACCTTCATAAATGGCACTGGATAAAATATTTTGTTTATTTTCTGACATGAGAAGCATCAAGCAGCACTTAAAATGGATTTACCCGAACAGACCTGAAGATTTTCATAAACTCTATGCGCACTCCATACGCCATCTTCATGAAAACCATTGCGCCAATATGCTCCACAAAACCAGGTGTTCATTTGTCCATTGATATCAGACCATCTGTTTTGTGCTGCAACTCCCTCTGCAGAAAACACAGGGTGCTCATACACATATCGCCCTATCACCTTCTCCGAGTCTATTACATCTGTCTGGTTCATGGAAACAACATAGGTTTTCTCACTGTTGATTCCCTGCAGAATATTCATGTTATAACTGAGGCAGGGTTTCTGGTCTCCTTCTTTTAAAGCCACGTTCCAGCTTGACCAGCAGCGTCTGGTAGCGGGCAATACATTTTCATCAGTATGCAGTATGACTTCATTGCTGCTGTAGGGAATGGCGGCAAGAATCTCTTTTTCCAGATTAGTCGAGTCTTTCAAACACGCCAGCGCCTGATTGCTATGGCAGGCAAAAACCACATGATCAAAAATTTCTACCCCATCTTTGCTTTCTACACTGATATATGACCCGGTAATATTTCTATCTACGCCATAAACCGGAGTATTCAGGCGGATGCTATCTTTATAGGGTTCCGTCAGGGGCTCGATATAGGATTTTGAGCCATTCTTGATAACACGCCATTGCGGTCTGTTTTTCAGGTTTAGCAAGCCGTGATTACGGAAAAATTTCACAAAAAACTGTAATGGCATTTTAAGCATATCACTATGCTTGGCTGACCAGATGGCAGAACCCATCGGAACAACATACAGTTTTTTGAAAGACTCAGAATAAGCATGCTCATGGAGATACTCGCCCAAAGTGACCTCTCGTTCGGCGTCGCTGGCGATGTATTCCTGTAGATGATCTTCTACCTGGCGATTAAATCTCACAATTTCTTTAAGCATTTTAATATGCTTCAACGAGAACAGATTTTTACGCCTGCCGAATAATGTATTCAGATTTGTACCCGCATACTCTATGCCACTCGACTCATCACTGACGCTAAAACTCATCCGGGTTGGCTGACTTTCTACTCCGAGCTTGTCCATTAAGGCGATAAAACCCGGATAGGTCCAATCATTGAATACAATAAATCCTGTATCAACCGGTATCGTTCTTCCATTTTCATCTACATCAATGGTTGCGGTATGACCACCCAGTCTGTCACCTGCTTCAAACAACGTGACCTCATGCTCAGCTGAAAGGTAATAAGCTGCCGCCATACCTGAAATACCACTGCCAATAATCGCAATTTTCATTAATTAACACCCCCGGTTCGGCGCAGTCGCGGCACAATAAACGAATACCAGATTATTTCCATCCTGCTGAAAAGACTCAGCAATGCGTGCAAGCGCCAGGGAAAGTTAATTCGCAAAGGACGTTTCTCCAGTTTTTTCATAATATTTGCAGCAGCAAGTTCAGGGCTTACAATGAATGGCATCGGAAAATCATTCTGGGCGGTCATTGGCGTTTCCACAAAACCCAAATAAACCGGAATGACAGCAATACTTTCTCCTATGTCCACTCGCAGTGAATTCAGGAAATAAGACATTGCGGCTTTAGAAGCACCATAAGCTTCCGCTCTCGGTAAGCCCAGATAGGAACTCATCGAGCATAAGCCGGCAATAAAAGGTTTTTTTGCGGGCTTCTTAAGCGCTGCATTTTTTAACAAGGGATAAGCGGCTTTACAGGCATTTACAGTGCCCAGAAAGTTAACTGCAATTGCATCCTCAAAAGCCTGTAACTTAAAGTCAGGCAGATCAATATAATCACAGATACCCGCACATAGAATTATGCCATCAAGGCATTCCAGTTCAGGCAAAACCTTACTGAATAACCCAACAGTTTCTTCAGCTTTACTCACATCACAGGGTAAAACCCTGATTAATTCCGGATTTTTTTGTGCTATCCCTTCCAGTGCCTGTTTATTGCGGCTGGTTATAATTACTCTGTGCCCCTGCTGAACAGTTAACTCTGTAATAGCGCGCCCTATTCCTGAACTGGCCCCGGTAATCCAATATGTTTTTTGTTTGTTTGCTAGCATGATGCCTGATCAACTCTGCATACGTTTTTTAAGCAGCCTGGTCAGATACCCCAGAACCGGCACGTGCTCATAAACCAAAGCACCCAGATCGTAACAGTCTTCGTGGTAATAAACTTTGGAGGTGAATTTAAGTAAAGACATCCCTTTAACGGTTATTGGCTGGCCTTTATTAAGCTGGCGATGTGAAAAATTCATCTCCCAGCTAAAATGCACGCAATCCCTGTTTACAATAATTTCATTATAGTGCATCTCATAATGCTGCATATTTTTCAGCATGCCTCTGAAGTAAGTTTTCAGGGCCAGCATCCCCTCCAGCTTGTGAATAGGATCGACAAACTCAACATCCTGTGTGTAGATGTCATCAAGCAAGGCTAAGGATTCTTTTGAAAAATTTTCGTAGAAGCCCATTACCTTCTCTACCAGCTCCTGCGAGGAGTCAGGTGTTACCGGAAGCCTGGAAATATTTGTCATAAGAAATACCATGTGTTTGTTGTAGGTAGATCTACGCAACCAGGCCGAATTTGGATTAATGCCTTTTTAAATAAAATTTTTGTGATCCGTTATGGTTTTATAAGCGTATGTTTATGGGTAATAATGAGCGGATAACTCACCGAATATGCTGACATTGATGCAAAAGCCTATTTCAGATACTGACCAGCCGTCCAGGCAGTGGGACGCCTTGTTGTTGTCTGTTGCGGATAATCAGGACCTGAAAGCATTTCAGGCCCTGTTTGAGCACTTTGCCCCGCTGATCAAAGCTTATGCCCGCAGAGTCTCAGACCCGTCTCAGGCAGATGAATTTGCAGAAGAGCTGGCTCAGGAAACCATGGTCAAGATCTGGTTGAAAGCCAAGTCCTTTAATAGTGAAAAGGCCTCTGCCAGCACCTGGATTTTCACAATCGCTCGTAATACCAGAATTGATTTAATTCGAAAAAATTCAAAGCATTCAGAGGGCAGTCACAAATTTGATGAGAATACCCTGGAAGCTGATGATGTATGGTTTGATAACATGCAAGGTACCGAAGACAAGGTGGCTGCAAGCCAGCATCAACAGATAATTAAAGATTCAATAGAGTTACTGCCAAATGACCAGATAGCTGTAATAAAGGCAATTTTCCTGGAAGGCCTGTCGCATTCCGAGGCTGCGAAATTATTAAATTTACCCTTGGGTACTGTTAAATCAAGAGTGCGTCTTGCTTTGCAAAAATTGAAATTGAGTATTGATATTTAACAAAACTGAAAACTGAGACCATGCCAAAATATCACCCTGACACCCGTTTCATTTCCGACTTTGCTGCTGGTAGCCTGCCTTTGTCACAGGCACTTTGTGTTTCTGCTCACCTGCATTACTGTGAAGAATGCCAGGGAAAAGTAAGCCAGCTGACTGATCTTGGTGCTGAGTTATTTAACGACCTTGAACCACTGACTATGGAGAAAGGCTTTTCTGATTTAATGTCACGAATAAAGTCACTGCCGACAAACGATATTGAAACAGACCCAGACCGTCTGAAATCGAAAAGCCGGAGTGACTCTGTACTTCCTGCAGCCCTGTTAAAGCTAACCAAAAATGATCTTGATTCTCTCGATTGGCATGGCATTGGCAAGCATTTCCGCTATACCGAGCTGAATGTAAATGATCTTGCCAGAGAGACATCCCTTCTAAGTATAAAAGCCGGAGGAAATGTTCCTAAACATCGCCACAAAGGTGATGAGATTACGGTAGTACTGAAAGGCAGTTTTTCAGATCAGGATGGCCATTATCAAGTCGGAGATTTTATCGTTCGGACACAAGGGGAAATGCATGAACCTGTTGCAGCGCAGGACGAAGACTGCTTGTGCCTGTCTACACTGGACGCCCCAATAAAAATGTCAAACTGGATTTACCGCTTACTGGTTCCTTTTATGAAACCATCCGTTTCAACTTGAAGCTGAAATAATCGCTTCTTAGGCAGGCATCATTTGTAACTCTAATCCGCTGGTTTTATAACGCTAGGATTTATATTCTTTAAAAGCGGCCAGGCAGCGATCCCGGGAAAATTTTAAATCAACCATGGCTTCAAAATAGTCCGTATCAAGTTTTGCGGGATCATGAATGCTTTTCTCTGTTTCATTCTGCAATGCTGGAATATAGCTCTTGATAAAATCACCTCTGGTGTCAAATCGTTCAGACTGCCTGACTGGATTAAATAATCTGAAATAAGGGACTGCATCAGTACCGGTGGAAGCACTCCACTGCCAGCCACCATTATTGGCAGCAAAGTCTCCATCAACTAAATGTTGCATAAACCAGCGTTCTCCCCAGCGCCAGTCAATCAGCAGATTCTTGCTTAGGAACATGGCAACTACCATCCTTAAACGATTATGCATCCATCCGGTTTGCAATAACTGTTTCATAGCCGCATCAATCAGCGGAAAACCGGTTTCTCCATGACACCAGCGCTCAAACTCTTCCTCATCCTTTCGCCAGGGGATATCTTTATAGCGCTTGTTCCATGCCTGATGCCTACAGACGTATGGATAGTGATAAACCACATATTTATAAAAATCACGCCACAACAATTCATTTCGCCAGGCTGTTGTCGAGGCAGCTTCTCTTTTTACTTCGGCAGCTTCCCAGCAGGAACGGATTGAGATTACACCACTTGTCAGATAAGGCGATAAAGCGCTGGTGCCATTTAATGAGGGAATGTCACGAGCCTCTTTATAATTTTCAATTTTATTTTCGATAAATTCATTTAAGCGGCATTTTGCTGCTGTTTCACCGGCTGGCCAGCGTTGCTGCCACTCGGGTGTTGCTTTCGGCCAGTTGATATTTTTCAATTCACACTGTTGAACCAGCGGCTCAAAATTCTGAAGTTTTTTTTCACGTTTCTCCGGCATGCTGATGCCATAACTTTTAACCGGACCAGATGACTCCAGTATCATGCGGCATTTTTTAGCGAAAGGCGTAAATACTTTAAATGGCTCTCCTTCTGCATTTAACACAAAGTCAGGGGGTAACAAACATTGATCTTCGTAAGATTGAAATAAAGTATTATTGTTCTGACAGACTACTTTGACAGCATCATCACGTTTTCGCTCATTTATCGGACACTCGGTATTACAATGAATGGCAGAAACTTTCCAGACTCTTATTATTTTTTCGATTAAATCCGGAATTTCCGCATAAGTGGCAAGCTGAAAAAAATATAATGGGATATTCATTGCCTGCAGGGAAACTTCAAGCTCCTGCAGATTCCTGCGCCAGAAATCTATTTTGACAGGCGCATCATCATGCATCTTCCATTGATCAGGAGTTGCGATATAAATCGAGATGACAGGTCCGGCATTAAGCGCCTGAATCAATGCCGTATTGTCTTCAATACGAAGATCATTTCTTAACCAGACCAACTGTAAATTCATATTTCTACCCCAAAGATTTGAACTGATACTACACAGTCCTGTTCTTTCACGCTACTTTCAGCCACTATAGCGCTTCAGCTAATTTCATATTTTGTACACATTTTTTAAGTGAATTATTGCAAACAGTGTTTTATGCTGTGGCTCCATCAGGAATTAAATCCTGCCCCTTCAAGGTCATAACAAAAAAAGAATAAAGATATTCCCAAGGAGGTACATCGTGAGTAATAAGAAAGGCTCATTTATCAAGACAACACTTATCAGCGCAGCGCTTGTATGTGTCATTGCCAGCTCTCAGATAAGTGCACAATTATCGGGTTTTGGCATCACTCCAGTCATTCCTGAACATTCAACTGTCGCTTCCATTCCCAGCATCCGCGCAATAACCGGCAGAGGTGAAGCCTGGAACTCCTCCCCCGCACAATGGCCCGGCTATGGCATAGATGATTTTGACTATGAAATAAACGAATACTTTATCTCTGGGATGGCAGCTGGGGAACCATACACGACGCGCCTGGTTATTCGTCAACCATCTGATGACCGCGATTTCAGTGGTCTGGTTGTCGCCGAGGCAATGCATCCTATTGGCGGAGCACACGCCTTTGAATATAACTCGATTTATATTATGGATTCAGGTCATATCGCCGTCGAAGTCACTACACTGGGAGCAGATCAAATTCGTGAATTTAATCCTAACCGCTATGGTGATATTCAGTTCAACCCAACCCAGACCAGTGAAATTCTGGCACAAGCTGGTGCTTTAATTAAAAGCCCACAAAGCCCGATTGCTGATCTGAATCCCCGCAAGATGATTTTATGGGGAACATCTGCCAGTTCAGCGATTCTTACCCGCTATCTGAGTGCCCATAAAGTATTTACTCTGGCTGGCGGCAGCAATATTTATGATGGTTTCATGCCGACTTCAAATGGTTCTGACATCGAACCTGTGGATGTACCCATGATTCAGGTACCAACCCAACATGAATATGGGACAGGAGCCACGGCTGCACAAGACAGTGATGAGCCAGGCAAGCAATTCCGTGTCTATGAGTTTGCCGGACTCGCACATCTGGATATTCGTAATAATGGAGCACGCGTAACCCAGAAAGATTGCCAGCATCCAATGTCCATGTTCCCGCAGGAAGCTTATTTTTCAGTTGCCCTGCACCACTTGCTTGAATGGGTTGATAAGGGCGCAGTTCCCCCACGAGCACCACGTGTCTTAATGGATAATTACGTTGATAACGACGGCTCTTTGATGGCGCTGGATGAAAACGGTAATCCGATAGGTGGTATCCGTAACCCTTATGTTGATGTTGCTGCCTATAAATACACCATGGTTAATGTGGGGACTCCTGCTGCCATGAATTCTGCTGGAGTCATGGGGCCTAGTTTGCTATGTCGACTTTCCGGCTGGCAGACACCGGTTAACACAGCCATTTTACGTAACAAATATGGCTCACCGGCAAACTATGTCAATGCTTTCGAACGCAGTCTGAATGCCATGGAAGCAGCTGGCTGGTCACTGCCTGTCTACCATAATCTGATCATGGCTGATGCCCGTCAGGTTCAGTTTTAAGGTAGCTGTTTTGCTCAATAAAAAAGGGCTTCTTCTGAAGCCCTTTTTTTTATGTTAACTTAATTTTTTCTGTATAAGTTAGTTACTCAAGACTTAATGCCGCAGAAACTTTCTCCCACGAAATTATCTTAAAATTTTGGTTTTCCCTCGGATTTTCATTATAGCCATCCTGCACCACAAGTATGCCTTGCGGGAAAAGATTGCCCAGTCTGACAGATGTCACGGTAAGTCCATCGGTCTCCTGTGTCCCATCAATACCATTCAGCATATTCATGTCTACTCTGATAGAACCCAGATATCGTGCCCCGTTAGCTATATCGAAAACCGCATAAGAATTATCGCCCTGACTGGAAGCTATTAAATAAACTGAACCATTTTCATCCCTGTAAACATCCATACCTTCAACATCAGCGGTCAGCTGACCAAGTCCTGTTTGAGCAATCATGCTGCGTTCATCTGCACGTGTTACATCTGCAGGCATACGCCAGATTCCAGCTTCTTCTTCACCAAAATATAAAGTGGTAGTCTGATCATCTACAGCACAGCCTTCCGGCTGTGAGTCCACCTGGAATGACCCTAACAACACAGGCGCTAGTTCTCCATTCATGCTGTTATTCAATTGATACTGTTGATAAACACCATCACTGCTATTCACAAAGACAAAAGCGATACCTTGCGAACTTCGGGACATGCAGACACCATAAGGGTCAGTCATATCTAAGGGCTGCTGGTATCTCAAACTGACCTCACCAGAGGCATCTATCTCAAATATATCCAGACTGATATCAGTACGGTTGGTTGCTACCGCGAGAGTTGTTAAACCGCCATCCAAAGCAATATCACTGCGGATATCAACATTATTCAAACGTCCCTGTTCCAGAAACTGAACCAGTTCTCCCTGCAGGTTATAAACACCAAGCCCACTTTGCTTGTCTGTGCCCAGTATTAAACTCAACTCCGGGTTTTGCGGATGAATCCAGATTGCAGGGTCATCTGCTGCATCATCACCACTTGCAACGGCCTGGGTTTCTATATCTGCTGTCACGGGCCTTGCATTGCCATTAACCACATATGTTTCACAAGCTGTCAGACTTATAAAAATAAATAAAAATAATAGTCGCATGAGTTTTCAATCTTTTATCTAAAAAAAACTGCCTATACTTATACCAAAGGGGAGGAAAAAGTATAGGCAGCTTTCATCAGGCCATCTAAAAAATAAGGGGTTAATTTTAGAGATAGCAATCTGTATGAACTTTAAAATACGTAACGCACACCCAAAGTGAAAGTTGTACCGTATTCATCATATTGAGAAAGTCTTGTGTTATTACCAAAGTAATAATATTCAGGACGATCATTCAGATTGATTGCTGCAGCACTTACCTGAAACTGCTCGTTAAACTGATAACGGGCTGTTAAGTCCATTTGAAAATGTTCACTGGTATACCGGTCAGTAACAGGATCATCACCAATTTCATCAATATAGTCTGCACGATAGTTACTAGCCAGACGTATATCCCAGGGACCTTTGTCGTAACCAACAACAAAGTTCAAGGTATCTTTTGCCTGTTTGAAAAATGGAATTGTTCGTTGACCACTTACTGAATCAACCGGTAAGTCAGTTTCGCCATCCGCATAGGTATAGTTTAAAACCAGCACCAGGCCATTTTCCATGGCTGTTTGCATGGAAAGCTCAAAACCTGCAATGCTACTGTCATCGGCATTGATATAGGTTTGTGCACTATCCCAGGTCTGGCCACGCATAAACAGATCACTACTCTCAACCTCTACAATGGCGTCTTCAATCAATTTATAGAAAACACCGCCGCCAATATAGCTTTCCTCACTTAGAAATATGTCGTAACCCAGATCAAAGTTCCAGGCAGTTGTCGGATCCAGATCAGGATTACCGCCTTCGATCTCATTGTCATCAACATTCAGGATGGCACCTGCACGTGATTCATTAAAGCCTGGTCTGACCAATGAACGAAACACACCAAAGCGTGCTATTTGCTGATCACTAACGTTATAACGCCAGTTGAATGATGGCGCCAGGAAGCCATAGTTATTGTCATAAGAGACATTGCCCAGGAAAGTATCTTCCCAGCTTTTGCCTTCGTAAGTGGCATTGGTATGTTCATAACGCAAACCATAAATCATGGTAGAGCGTTCAGAACGCCTGGTTGCCATCAAATAAGCAGCATAAACATCTTCAGAGGTTGTCCAGTCAGCTGGTATTGATTCCTCTTCCTCATCTCCACTAAGATCAAACAGCGCACCATTGGTTCGACATGGTGATGTGCCATCTGACATGGTGATATAACCGGCACCTAATCTGTTATTGATGCCTGTAATGGTTGCCTGGCTGGGCGCAGGACCATGCACATTGTTCAGATAGGCGGGAATATTGGCAAGGGTATGATCAGCCAGTGTTTCAGTGGCTACAGGCTCATATCCACAAAAGTTTGTATCGTTGGATTTTTCACGTAACCTTACTTTAGCGCCATACTGTAATTCAGTTTGCTCGGAAATATTCTGGGCAATATCAAAGCGCACACCATAATCTTCATCTTCAGTCAGGTTTGGTTCAACCTCCCAGGCATTGGCTTCAAAATTGGCCGGATCGTAAAAATAAGGATCAAAGGTTACCCTCGGAGTTCTTGGATCACCGCCAAAGCTCATTGGTGTGGCAATTTCATCACTGCGGAAAATTGTGGCGAAACGATCACGATCATCCTGCTCTGCCATTGAACCGAATAATTCCAGCTCAACCCCTATGCCATTATTCAATTCAAAAGTAGTGCCCAGCTGTAATGCCGAAACTTCTCGAGATTCAATACGATAACGCCCCTCGCTATCCATTCTGCTGGCAGCATAGGTATAACCGCTGCCTGTTATGATCGGCACGTAATCTTCAAATATATCGCGTACTTCCCACTTGCCACGATATTCAGTATCGTCATAAACATTGTGAAACAGGTGCGCATAGACTGTGGATCCTGAATCACTCATGTAATCAAGATTAAATACTATACCGCTTCTTTCCCGCTCCAGATCATAAAAACGCATTTCATAATCGTCATTCGGGTAGCTGTTTCCCCAACCACCAGTTTCATTATTATGTGCAACGATGTGGCGAGATTGATCACTTAACACAATGGCCAGACCCAATTCACCACCATCCATCTCAAAGCGGTTAGTGAAAGTCGCCGATAAAATCGGATTGTTGCTGTCTTGGGTGAGTTCATTATAGCCAGTTTCAGCCTTTACCCTGACATAGGTATCTTCATACTTAAAGGCTGAAATTGTTTCCAGGTCGATGGCGCCGCCAATGGTATCTGCATCAAGGTTCGGCGTAAGTGTTTTATAAACCGTCATGGAATCCAGCATGTCGGTAGGGACTCCATCAAGCATAACGCCTCTTCTGGCTTCCGGAGATGCCATGCTTACGCCATTGATTGTCATGGCATTTAAATCAGTGCTCATACCACGCACTGTCACATAACGGCCTTCACCCTGATCGTTTTCGACCATGATGCCTGAAATTCTGCGTAAGGCTTCTGAAACATTGATATCAGCGAAGTTACCGATGGCATCAGAATCAACAACACCAATTATCTGATCTGAACTTCTTTGCCTTTCCAGTGCATTTTGCAAAGCACCCCTGGTACCTATTACCTCTACTTCCTGTATATTGCTTGTTTGCGCCTGTAGTTGTGATGAAACAAGCAGACCGATTATCACTGCCAGTTTACGTTTGTTTTTGTTACAAGAATTAACTATTTTCATTACCTGAATTTCCCGATTTGTGTAGCTTAGACATGATGGATTTAGCGCGAGAATAGTAATCAGAATTGAATAAGTTAATAAAAATATTTTGTTAAAATTCCATAAAGGTCGTCGCCTCAGCTACATTTCAAAAGTTCATAATTTCTTAATAAAGCTTTTATTGAGAGATGTTAGATTTAACTATGATTAAAAATAATTACTGGAATCGCAGACGTTTTCTGGAAAATGGCAGTAAAAGCTTCTTGGGTTTCTTCTTTGGAGCTATCCAACTTGCCAATAAACAGACCTTGGCACAAACCAGTCTTCCTGAAACTCTCTTTGCTGAATACAGCGGGTTAATGCATCTACAGGAACCTGACGAAAACGGGATCCGCCTGCCTGCTGGATTTAAATCACGACTTATCGCCCAATCTGACCAGCCTCTTCTACCCGGGTCTAGCTATCTCTGGCATCACGCACCTGATGGTGGCGCATGTTATGCCACTAGCGATAACGGCTGGATTTATGTATCTAACAGTGAAATCGACGAAGGTGCAGGCGGTGTTGGCGCCATTCGTTTCAATGCGCAAGCTGAGGTGGTTGATGCCTATCCAATTTTATCCGGCACCACCATGAACTGCGCCGGCGGTAAAACACCCTGGAATACCTGGCTTTCATGTGAAGAAACCGAGCGCGGACTGGTCTATGAATGCGACCCTTTTGGCAAGCAGACTGCTTTACCCAGACTGGCCCTGGGGCGTTTTGAACATGAAGCCGTTGCAGTTGATCCCTTAAATCAGGTCTTATATTTAACCGAAGATATTGAAGATGGTGGCTGGTATCGTTTTATCCCGGACAGTCCTTTACCCGACTTGAGTTCCGGTACTTTGCAAATTGCCCAGATTATAGAAGCTGATAATCTTCGTCGCGTCATCTGGCATCCTGTGCCTGACCCCGCTGCCTTGAATGAACAAACCCGTTACCAGGTTGAGTCCAGCAGTCAATTTAATGGCGGAGAAGGCATTGCCTGGGCAGATGGAAAAATCTATTTTACAACCAAGGGTGATAACCGGGTTTGGATTTATGACACAGCGAGCAGCATTATTGATGTACTTTACGATGCAGCTAATTTTGATAATCCGGTATTACAAGGTGTAGATAATGTCACTATTACAGCTTCAGGAGATGTTCTAGTCGCTGAAGATGGAGGTGATATGCAATTGGTATTGCTGACATTTGATGGCAGACCTGT
Organism: Gammaproteobacteria bacterium; assembly: GCA_038148755.1. GTDB lineage: Bacteria > Pseudomonadota > Gammaproteobacteria > Pseudomonadales > Pseudohongiellaceae > UBA5109. The sequence continues at coordinate 57,531 of JAYQWA010000003.1, read as the reverse complement.
TCCTGTTCTGCAGATTACCGGACAGGATGAATCGGAAATTTGTGGTCCGGCTTTCGATCCTTCTTTTGAACGACTTTATTTCAGTTCTCAAACTGGTCCATCGAATAAAGACAATGACGGCAGAATCTACGAAATTTCCAGACTCAGCTGATACAGAATATAGGGTACTGTATAAAACCTAACATTTTAGAAACCCACGTTCCTGCAGAAATCTTTTCATATGTTCCCGTCTTTTACCCTGAATAGCTCTGGTCGTTGGCGCTGACCAGTCGCTGCTTTTACTATTACTGTCACGAGAACCGTAGTAAGCAGCAAAAATTTCATCATAAGCGTCAACATTACTTGCAACACTTTCTACATCATAAGTATTTTCATGCAAAATTGTTTTAACCGGCATACGTGGTTTGACGGCATTTTTATGCGCAGGCCATCCCAGACATAAACCAAAAGCAGGATAAATATGCTCGGGTAATTCCAGCGCTTCAGCTACAACTGCCGGATTATTTCTGATCCCTCCGATAAACACGCCACCCAGACCACTAGACTCTGCTGCCAGCAACATATTTTGCGCCATCAGTGCCGTATCAACAGTCGCCGCTATAAAATGCTCGGTATATCCTTTAAGCTCACCTTCACCATTTTTCTGCGAGGCATAATTGATGCGTTGCATGTCTGCACACATCACCAGAAACTCTGCTGCCTCAATTATCCAGCTTTGCCCACCAGCAGCTTCAGCAATAATATGACGCTTGGCAGGATCAACAACTCTGATAACAGAATATGCCTGGATAAAACTGGAGGAAGCAGCAGACTGTCCACAGGCAATTAACTCTTCCAGTAATTTATCGGTGATTTTTTCATTGGTATAGGAACGCACTGAACTGTGTTCCTGCATAAGTTTCATCACATCATTCATAAATTGCTGCAACCACCTTAACTAAAATGATTTAACTTCTGTGCCTATGCCAACATAGCTGTTTATTTCATGATAAGAACTGACTTCCCTGCCATAGCCATTAAAATAAATCAGACTAAGCGGAGTTTTCCAAAAATTTGAAAGTACAATCTTAGCACTAATGTTTCCCAGTGCTGAAAAATCACGATTACCGGCTTTAAATTCCACCCGTAAATCAGCAAATTCTCCCAAATAGTCCAGACCTTCCAGTGTCCAGCGAATACCATCATAGTCATTGATTTATAGTTTTTTTGAAACTAACTTAGAAACTATACCTGACGCCTAGCTCCAGAGAACGTCCTGTTTCAGGGGCAAAGCCTCTTAAAAAAGAGGTAGAAAGCCTGATTTCTTCATCAGTTATATTACGAAGCTTTGAGATTAATATCACTTCGCTATTAGTTCCAATATCCAATGCATAATTAACACTCAGATCCCAGCGAGTATACCCATCCGTAGCAATTTCACCCGTTCCTGGTTTGTCCTGGTCTGCTGCTTTAATTACCGAGAGAGTTGCATTTAATGCTGAGGCATTGAAGTTTAACTCTGATCCCACTCTGACAGGAGGCATTCTTGGTACAAAGGTATTATCTTCCAGTTTGCTTTCAACCCTGTCGCCAAAAACCCGAATGCTCCAATCGTTACTGATAGAAAAAAGCATTTCCATTTCAATCCCATAAAAATCAGCTTTATCGTTTTGATAAGCACGCACAGGAAATCCATCAGCCTCAACACCTGTATTCGCCTGGAATATATAATCATCGAAACTGTTATAGAACCAGGTAAATGTTGCATCCAGTTCTGACAGGGACAGGTATAAACTAAGATCCAGATTATCTGATTTTTCTTCCTTTAAAGTACTGTCTCCAATTTCACAGGATCCTGTTGCAAAATGAATGACGCAATCATCAACATCAGCCAGCCCAAAGTTGGAGAAAAGTTCTTCCATGGAAGGCGCTCGTTCAGAATGTGAATATGCCAGCCCTAAAGATGCCTCTTCATTCGCGTCCCATAAAACTGATCCCGAGTAACTCACTGTAGAGAAACTTCTGTCAGGCACACCGGCTGAATTTGGATTCCTTTCATCCCGGTTAAAACGTAAACCGAATTCATAAGTAAATTCATCTGCATGTAGAGCTTCCACTGCAAATATTCCCAAAGAAGTAATATCCGTTTCCGGAATAAAACTTTCTTCTCCAATTGCAGCAAAAGTTTCGTCGCTGTGTTGCAAGCCAAACACACCATGCCAGTTAGCAATATCAGGATGAGTTAACTGCAAACGCTGTTGCCAGGAATCGTTAGTGAATTGAGTCCCAATTAACCCAGGGCCTTCCATCTCAGCATGTTCATAATCGGTATAACTCAAACGGTAATTTAATGATTCAATCATTGGACTCAAATCATTCAATGAAGCAATGAAGTCATACCGTTCTCGTTCCATATCAATAAAAACATTTTCTTCAGCATGTTCTTCTTCCGCTGCACCTGCTTCCTCTTCATGGTGGCCATGAACGCCTGGCGGCAGACCATATTCATTGGTCATGCGATTGAAAGAAAAGCCAATAAAACCATTATCCAGCACATAGGAAAGCCCTAAAGTAGCTGCCTGAGTTTCTCCCCTGCTGTTAGCGATAAAACCATCGCTGTTTTCATCTTCTTCATGGTGCTCTTCGCCTTCCTCTTCTTCATGCTCATGATCTTCTTCCAGATAAGCAGGATGAATAGCCAGGCCGGGGATTTCAAGATCATTCCACTCTCTATCTGTTGCATCCAGGTGCCAGACAAAATTGCCGGCCGGAACGGAAAGACTGCCGACAAAAGTTTTCATATCAGCAGCGCTATCATGCCGCCCCTCAACAGAAAACATCGGCTTATCCAAAATGCTATCAGCAAAACGGTTATCCAAGACATTGATAACTCCGCCAATGGCTCCGCCACCATAAAGCAAGGTGGAAGGACCACGTAGAATTTCAACACCCGTTGCCAGCATCGGTTCAACTGTTGTTGCATGATCAGCAGAATTACCTGAAGCATCTGCGTTCGCCATCCCATTAGTCAGACTCATAACGCGACGCCCTTGCTGTCCCCGAATTACTGGCTGGCCGACAGCCGGACCGAATGAAGAATTATTCATGCCAGGCTGCATGGAAAGTGTATCTCCCAGATTAATGCTGGCCGTTGCTCTGACTTCTTCTTCACTTAATAAAGTCACTGGCAGCGCAGTTTCAGAATCACGCACATGCACGCCTTGCACGATTAACTCAAAATCGGCTTCCTGCGCATTAATACCTGTCACCAACACTGAAGACAGTAATAAAATTTTGGATTTCATTGCATTTACTCTTTTTCAAAAATTTACGAATGGCCATCACAGAAAGAGATAGTCAGATTAAGTTATGTCAAATTTAAGAGTAAAAACGTGGCGGTGAACGACCTTGATAGGATGGATAAAAGTAAGAATAGTAATCTGTTGCAGCGAATACATTGACATGCATTCGTTGTGCTTCCACAGACTTTATATCTGTCTGGGAAAGAATATCCTGATCATGTGAATCAAAATGGCAGAGTACACAATCAACCTGATGCTGAATGTGATTGTGCAGTGATCCCTGCACAGTCTGAATGCCAAGCAGCATAAAAGCCAGGAAGCAAACTTGCAGGAATTTTTTATTCAACTTGATCATTGCCTATAGATAATAAAGCAAAAACCTCAAAATTCAACAGCAAAATATTCGGGGAAATTAGCGCTCGATCTCATTCGTTTCTGAGGCCGGAAGTATTTCCACTCTGTCGCGACGCGGGCGGGGATGCTGTCTTTCAAACGCTTCTAACAATTCAGAACGTCGTCTTTGAGAAAGCGCTCTATAACGTTCAAAACTCTGTCTTACAGCACGTTTTTCTTCTTCAGACATATTGGCAAAAGCTTCAAAGTTATTACGGATTCGTTCGCGTCTATCCCGTTCCAATGCGGAAAGCTCTCTGCCTCGACGTTTTAACCGGTCTCTTTGTTCCGGCGGCATATTCTGCCATCGCTCTATTCTTCTGAGGATACGCTGTTGCTGCTGAACCTCCATATTCTCCCAGGAATCTGAGTCGTGAAATCTGGATATAACCCGTTGTTGATCCTGACTCAAACTCTCCCAACTCAAGACTTGAGGTGACGATGGCGCCTGCGCAAATGCCGGCATCACTAACAGGCAAAATACCAAGCCAATTAAAAATTTCAGTCTGTTTATTTTATGGCTCATATCAGAATTCACCATTCATGCTTAACCACTGATAAAATTCCATGTCTTCATATAACTCAAAGCTTTCTTCAGCGCTGAGAATTTCCATATCTTCCAGCTCAGACAAGGCTATATCGATGTCACTGCTGGCATCCCTGTTAAAATTTAAGGAAATGACAAGAGCCAATACACAAGCAGCCAAAACACCGCCTGACAATAAAGAGCGTCGGTAAAAGGCAGCTTGATTTCCAGTATGTGCGTTTTCAAGCACCTGATGGCGTATAAAATTTAGCCGCGATAAAGTCTGAACATCCAGGCGATCGCAACTTTTATCAAGCTCCTGCTTAACATTATCGACAAACTGTTGATCTGTTTCTTTCTCTGTCATGGACTGGCTTCCACTCACTCTACTTTAACCTGCAACTTTCAACTTATTCTTTAAAAAACTACGTGCTCTTGCATAGTGCGATTTTACAGTACCTACTGAGCAGGACATTGACAGCGCTGTTTCTTTTTCCGTTAAGCCCTCCCAGGCCCGCAGTAAAAAAACTTGCTGCTGTTTAAGAGGCAGTTCGTGTAAGGCTGTTTCCAATAAAGCCATTGACTGATTTGTTTGCGTCAGCACTTCAGGATCAACAGCATGAACATCTACAAACTCTACCTCTTCCGCCTCCTTCGAACTTGGTGACAACCATAGTCCAAAACGCTTTCTTATTGCTGCGCGCCGGTGCCAGTCCATAATTCGGCTACTCAATATTTTATGAAATAGCAGCTCCCAGTCCTGCGCTTCTTTATGGGCATATTTGTTAACTAAAGCAAGCATGGCATCCTGCACAATATCCAAGGCATCTTCAGTGTTACCCGTTGCAATCTGGGCACGGCGAAAGGCTCGTCTTTCAATCCTGGATAAAAAATTGCCAAGCTCTTGTGAATTATCCAGCGCGTTACTCCTTACATTAAGCGGCTTAGTCTGAATATCATAGCCCAGAGAAAAGTAACTTCCATAAATACTGAGTGCCGTGAACGTTAGCATTGTATTTAACGACGCGGTCCTCCGAAACCATCTCTGTGAGGGGCTCGGGGAGCTCTTCTTCTTTCTTCCCCAAATCCACGCCTGCCTGCTTCTGCTTGCATGAGTCTACGAAATCGACCTTCTTCCATGGCAGCAGCAAGATTTGGATACTTTGCTGCAAATTCAGCTCTTTGCGCCTCTCGTTCTGCTTCACGCTCGGCTCGCAGTGCCATGATTTCGGCAGCCAGTTCAGGTTCCGCTTCACTGAATTCAGCCCACCTTTGTTCACGTCGGGCTTCGGCTTCAGCACGCCGCTCCTGCATCCGTTCCTCCATCCGACCCGCCATAGCAGCGCGACGCTCATCCATGGCTTCTTCTGATTCTTGCGCCATAACACTAACTTCACCTGCTGTCATTGCAAGTAACAGTAGAGTAGCAAAAATAGGTGTATTCTTTTTCATCAGTACTCTCCTTTAATCATCAAACAAACAGTTTTGCATTTGTTAGTGATTAAAACGTTTAAAGTACAAATAGGTTTACAAAAGAATAGGAAATTTATTCAGCAGATTTTAATAATTGCTAACAGTTTTTAATAGGTGTGCGTTCTTTTCTCAAGTCCTCTATTCAGCCAGTTATAAAAGTTCTGTTGTAGCGCTGCGATTCCACTCGGATAATTCATCTCCAGTTGCGCGGTGCTGTCAGTTAACGTGCAATAATCATCTGACAGTTTTTGTAAAAGAGCCGTCAATGCGCGGCGACCATCGTTACTGTCCAGTAAAAAATAAACCAGACTCCAGCCCAAATCATAATGGACTACCTGCACATCTCCACGCCATGCTTCGGGCGCTGCATCCAGATAGTCTGCCAGAGAAGCCGGGTAACCATTGGCGATACTTGATTGCGCCAGATTTAACCATTCACTGGTGGGAGCAACCTGTGTGTATTGCTGGCGCATACTCAGAAGCTCAAAATATTCCGCCATCCCTTCATGCAGCCAAAGCGGACCAGCTGCCAACATACCATTAAGGATGACATGTGCAGCTTCGTGGCGGGCAACTGCCAGAGTCTGCTCATCTTCTTAATACATATAAGTCACTGCTTCATTATTTGCATTGCTGTAGAAGCCGCCTGAATTTGCCATGGCTGGACCACCCACTACAGTCGCATACTGCAGATAACTACTCCAGTCAGGGAAAATGATCACATTCAGGTCAACCTGCTTTAAACGTTCCTGCCCTACCATGTCGGCAAGAATTTCATACATGCTGGTTGCCTGGGTCTCTATCTGATTTCTAAAAAATGGCACAGCATTGGCGCCTCTGAAATCTATATTCAACTGGAAATATTCGGCCTGGCGGCCCTGCCTGCTGTCAAAGACTTCTGTCTCAACATTGTTTGGTGGTGTATCGCTGAAATGTAACTGGCCGTTTTCATCGCGCCATTGATATATCTGGTTTGATCGGCTTGAAGTCACTTCCCTGACTGGCGCCATGTTACAGGAAAAATCAGGACCTGCTTCCATAATTTCCAGGGCTGAGGCAGCCTCCATCCGCTGTTGCGCTGTTTGTCTTAAAGCAGCCAACTCGGAAGTTGTTGATTCATCCGTATCAGTTTCGATTGCCATGACCAGAGCTGGTGCATCATCCAGCAATTTAGGACGCGCTGCATAAGGCGTCACTTCAGGCCTGTTCGGTGTGAGCTGCTGCTGTAAATACCAGAGTCCGTAAACACAGACCAACAGAAAAGCAGCGAATGTAAGGCGTTGTCTATTCATGGTTTTTGAGTATGAGGTAGAGAATTATACTCTTCAACAAATCTTTTCACTTATGCTTTAATTGGACAATACTATTCAAATTCATGAGGATCAAACTTGATGAGACTCTCAACTCTGCTATTTTCCACTTTGCTTGGTCTTTCATGCCTAAGTGCTGCCTTATCTGCTACAGCGCAGGAATCAGAACATTATATCTGGGATCTGACAGACCTCTATGCGACACCTGATGACTGGGAAGCCGCATTCTCCGATCTTGAGAACAGGCTGCAAAGTGTTGAGCGCTACCGTGGCACCCTGGGCAACAGCGCTGAAGCCATGGCCGAAGCCCTCACTACCATTTCCAATGCCTACAGGGAGCTTACCCGGGTTTATATTTATACCAGCCTGCGCCGCGATGCCGATCAGCGCGATCCGGAAGAGCAAACCCGTTTTGGCAGAGCCATGCAACTTTATAACGATTGGGGTGAAGCCACATCCTGGCTAAGTCCTGAAATACTCTCTGTGGGTACAGAAATCGTACATCGCTTTCTGGATGAAGAACCGGCTCTGGATAATTTCGAATTCATGCTGGAAGATACCCTGCGCATGGCTCCTTATACGCTGGATGAACAGACTGAAGCCATCCTGGCTCAAGCGTCACTCCTGCTCTCTTCACCTGAACAGATTTACCAGATGTACGCAAATGTGGATATTCCCTGGCCCATGGTTACCCTGAGCAATGGTGAAGAAGTTCAACTGACACAGGCTGCTTATACCTATTACCGCGGCGTTGAAAACCGCGAAGACCGGAAGCTGGTATTTGATACCTTCTGGGCCGCCTGGCAGCAGTATGCTGACGGCATGGGTGCAACCCTCAGTTCAGAAGTCCAGGCTAATGTCTTTGCCGCCCGCTCCAGATCCTATGATTCAGTCCTGCAACAAAACCTGTTCCAGGATGGCCTGCCACCGGAAACCTATACCCAACTGGTCACTCAGGTAAACAATGCGCTGCCAATCTTTCATCGTTACCTGGGTTTGCGCGGACGCATGCTGGGTGTTGATGACTTGCGTTATTACGATATTTATCCACCTCTGGTTGAAGTAGATACCGGTGTTTTTGATATTGAACGCTCCAAGGAAATCACTTTCGAAGCCTTGCAGCCCTTCGGCGACACCTATCTCAATTTACTGGCCGAGGGTCTTTCCCAGAACTGGATGCACAGTCATCCGCAACCGGGCAAAACTTCCGGGGCCTATATGAGCGGTTCAGCCTACGATGTGCATCCTTATATCCTGCTCAATCACACCGATGACTATAACGCCCTGTCAACCTTTGCCCATGAATGGGGGCATGCCATCCATTCACTGCTGGCCAATGCCAGCAATCCCTGGGAAACAGCAGACTATTCAACTTTCACGGCTGAAATGGCCTCAACCATCAATGAAATATTGCTTGAAGAATATATGATTGCCAATGCCAAAACGGATGAAGAAAGACTGTTTTATTTAGGTTCGGCACTGGAGAGTATTCGCGGGACTTTTTTCCGCCAGACCATGTTTGCCGAATTTGAACTGGCTATTCATGAAAAAGCAGAAAACGGGGAACCCTTGAACGGCGCCATATTCAGCGAAATCTATGGTGATCTGCTGAAACGCTATCATGGCCATGATGAAGGGGTATTAACCATTGATGATGCCTACGCTGTAGAGTGGGCCTATATCCCCCACTTTTATTACGACTTTTATGTATTCCAGTATGCTACCAGTATTACCGGTGCAGCCTGGTTTGCTGAAAAATTTCTGGCCGGGGATGTCCAGGTGCGTGATAACTTTTTGAATGTACTCAGCGCCGGTGGCTCAGACTATCCACATAATATTCTGCTCAACGAAGCGGGTCTGGACATGACCCAACCTGAAACCTATGAGCCTGTCATCAGACGCATGAATTCCCTGATGGACAGAATAGAAGCCATCCTGGACCAGCAAGGCTAAACAGATGAAAGCAGCACTAATAAAGCTGACAGCACTGATACTTTTAAGCTCATTGGGACATCCTGTTATCGCCGAGGTCAGTGAAGATACTCGTGAATTTGGTGGACTGGATGTCAGATTCCGCATCATTCTGCCTGATAACTTTGATCCCTCCCAGACTTATCCAACCGTCCTGCAGTTTCCCGGAGGCTCCCAGAGCTGGAACATTGTGGTCGGCAGCACTGATGCAGACTGGCGTGAAAAAGCTGAGCGTGATGGCTACATTGTTATCAGTCCTTCCGCGCCCTTTGGCCAGCTGTTTTTTCAGGATGGCGAACGGGTTTTTCCTGAATTTATTGAATACATTCTTGCGACCTATCCTGTTGCAAATAACAAACTGCATGTCACCGGTATTTCCAATGGCGGCCTCAGTGCCTTTCATGTTGCCTCGCTGTACCCAGAATATTTTATTTCCGTTACCGGCTATCCCGGCCTGTTGAATAACAGATCAAGTGCCAGGTTGGAGGCTCTGCGCCCGCTCTGTATTTATATGCATGTTGGTGATCGTGATGCTGCCTGGCTTACTGCCATGCAAAACCAGTATCAGGATTTACAAAATGACGGCTATAACATCAGTTTTAATATTGAAAGCGATCAGAATCATGTGCTGGACGTGCGCAAAGATAATTTGCGAGACCGTCTGTTTGCTGAGCTTGATCAGGCACGTTCCGGTTGCTCAAACTAATAAGCATTTCAATTTAAAATAAATCATGAACCTGGAAAAATTAAAGGAAGCTGAATCAGCCTTTCTGAATAAATACCCTGGTGGCTTTGATAATCCGGAAATGCAGGCTCTTGGCAAGAAGCATCGCATGGGTAAAAGGATCACTCAGGCACAGGACTTTTTCGGCAAAAGCAAATTTCGTGATGCGGAAACTATTTGCACTGACATGGTGAAAGTCATCAACGCATCATCCATGGTTTCCTTATTTGAAAAACCAAAATTTCGTGATCTGTTAAAAAAATTATCAGACAAGCAAAAGCAGCAACTAAGCAACGGGCTGAAAAATTTTCTACATGGTGATCAGGAAAAAGGATTTAACGCCATGCTGGATATACTACGTTCCGGCAAACTGGCTAAGTGGTCCTTGCTGACGATTATTCCCAATTACTACTATTCCGATAAAGAAGTCTTTGTAAAGCCCACCACTGCCAAAGGCATTATTGCAAACTTTGAACTTGAAAAACTGATCTATAAACCACAACCCAGCTGGGAGTTCTATCAAGGCTACCGCAAAGCCATCCTGGAAATGAAAGATTTTATTGATGAAAGTCTGACTCCCAATAATGCCGCTTTTTCCGGCTTTCTGATGATGGTGATGAACAACTAATTCGCCGCATGATGCTGAAAAATTGTTTAAAAGTTTTACTTATTAGCCTTGGTTTTTCTGCCTGCAGTGATACACAAAATTCCCGAGCTTATCAGCTGAGTGGCAGCACCATGGGCACCTCCTACAATATTACTGTTGTTGGAGAAAACCGTATTGATCCTGACATCATTACTGCCTCTCTGGAATTTCTTGAAAACACCCTGTCGACCTACCGGGAAGATTCAGAATTAATGCAGCTCAACAAGGCTCCTGCCAACGCCTGGATAAATATTTCGCAGGACTTGTATAAGGTTCTGAAAATTAGTGAAGAAGTCAGTCTGTTAAGTGACGGCGCTTTCGATACCAGCATTGCACCATTGATTGATTTGTGGGGTTTCGGCCCGGATAAAACTAACTTTGGTTCTCCACCCGATGTAAAGGATATCCAGACACTGATGGGCAATGTTGGCTATCAATATCTTATGCTGGCTGCCGATGAATCTGCCGTGCTTAAAACCAGAATGGTCAAACTGGATTTATCCGCCGTTGCCAAAGGTTATGCAGTGGATGTCATTGCTGATCTGCTGGCGACAAATAACATCAACAATTATCTTGTGGAAATCGGTGGAGAAATATATGCCAGCGGCCACAATGCACAGGGAGAGGCCTGGCACATTGCCATTGAGTCACCTGAATATTCAGCAGAGCGCATTCCTGTCCGCATTATCAGCGCCAGTGATCTCGGCATTGCAAGCTCTGGAGATTACCGTAATTTTTACGAAGTGGATGATGTTCATTATTCCCACACGCTTGATCCACGTAAGGGTTATCCGGTTAACCATAAACTGGCGTCTGTCACCGTGCTGGCTGATTCAGCTGCAAGTGCAGATGCGCTGGCCACAGCCTTTAATGTACTCGGAACTGAACAGGCCATCATTCTGGCTGATAAAAATAATATCCCTGCTTACTTTTTGGAAAATACTGATGACGGCCTCACTGAACATTATTCATCCGCCTTCACTGCTTATATTAAGCAATGATTACTGCTCGATTAATGGCAGCAATAAGTAACTCATCAGGCTAATAATCAGCGCAGCATACAAATTCAGTTTGATCCCGGTATTAACCATCTGATCAATACTCACTTGTCGACTGGCAAATATGATGGCATTCGGGGGTGTCGCAACCGGCAACATGAATGCCATCGAAGAGGCCATGGTTACCGGTAAAATCAAGGCAAAGGGATGTAAATCCATTGTCAATGCCAAGGCTCCCATGACCGGAATAAACAGGGAAGCTGTCGCGGCATTGGAAGTCACTTCAGTCAAAAATGTCACTAACAACACCACCGCAAGAATGACAATAAAGAAATGCACCTGACGCAGTATGCTCATCTGATTTGCCAGCCATTCTGTGAGTCCACTGTCGATAAATCCACTGGCCAGTGCAAAGCCACCACCGACCATGATGATCATGTCCCAGGGAATTTTTTTAGCGGTATTCCAGTCCAGAATAAAACCGCCATGCTGCTTTCCGGCAGGAATCAAAAACAGGCTGAACGCCCCCATCATGGCTATGCCGGGATCACTGATCATGGATAAAAATTCAGGTTGAAATAAACCCCGCACAATCCACAGTAAAGCCACTATTGAAAACACGATAGCAACGCAGCTTTCTTCCCGACTGATCATCCCCATGGCCTCAAGTTCCTGCCTGACATGTTGTTGCAGATCAGCCGCATTATTCTGAATAGCCAGGGGACTGTTTTTTAATTTTGTTTTCAATACCCACCAGGCTATGGCGAACATCACGAGTGAAATCGGTAAGCCAATCTGCATCCAGTCAAAAAAACTGATCTGAATACCGTAAAGTGTTTCCACCATACCGACAAAAATTGCATTTGAGGTTGTGCCAACCAGCGTTGAAATACCACCAATGGATGCTGCATAGGCTATCCCCAACATTAATGTCAGACCGAAATAGTCCCGTTCAACTTTTTGCTGTGTGCGTTTTTCATACATCTCCCGGTTCTGATCAATGATTGCCATCGCAACCGGCACCATCATCATGGTCGTGGCTGTATTGCTGATCCACATTGATAACACGGCAGTAGCCAGCATGAAGCCCAGCAATAAAAGCTGGGGACTGCTGCCAACTTTATAAATAATGGTCAAGGCAATACGCCGGTGTAATTGCCAGCGCTGCATGGCAATCGCAATCAAAAAACCACCCATCAAAAGATAGATAATATGATTACTGTATGACGGCGTTACCTCTGAGGTAGGCATCACCTTCAATAAGGGGAACAAAAACATCGGCAGCACCGCAGTGGCCGGAAAAGGAACGGTTTCAGCTATCCAGAAACTGGCCATTAGCATGGCAACCGCAGCAACTTTAGCTGCTTCCGGCGTCATACCTTCCGGAACAGGCAGGATCAGCATCAGCAGGAACAGGCCCGGTCCCAGAAACAAACCTGTTCTTTGTCGCAAGCTAAACATGGTAAGCATGGGTGCAGCATTCTAAAGTATCGCTATACAACAAAACAGCCTCAGCTCCTGATTATCAGTTTTGTCTTTTCACTACCTGCAGGTCTGTCGCTTGTTTCAATTGTCTAATTTTGTATACCATGTGCAGGTATTTTAATGATGGAAACCGTAACACAGGAGTTTCAAGTGACCGGCAATATTGAAGAGATTATTAATCAGCAGCGAGAATCCTGGAATAAGTTCTCGGCTGGCTGGAAAAAATGGGATTCCACGACCATGCAGTTTCTACAGCCTTTCGCTGATGAAATTATCCAGAAACTTGCCTTAAAAAAAGACTATACAGTACTGGATGTCGCAAGCGGTACCGGTGAACCCGGCCTTTCAATCGCTGAGATTGTCAGCGAAGGCAAAGTCATTGGCATTGACCTCTCAGAAAAAATGCTCGAGACAGCACAGGAACATGCCACTGACCGTCATATAAAAAATTATCAGACAAAAACATCGGATGTCACTCAACTGCCTTTTCCTGACCAACACTTTGATGCTGTCAGTTGCCGTATGGGGTTTATGTTTTTTCCTGATATCGAGGCAAGCCTGAAAGAAATGCGACGTGTGCTGAAACCCGGTGGACGCCTTGCTGCATCCGTGTGGGCAGCACCTGATAAAAATTTCTGGATATCCGTTGTCATGGAAACTATTAAACAAATACTGGATTTGCCACCGCCACCTGCTGGTGCTCCCGGCATATTTCGTTGTGCAGCACCGGGATTCATGGACAGTCATTTTGAACAGGTCGGTTTCAAGAATATTTCTTCATCGGAGTTTGGCAGTTCCTTGTCCATGGATACTGAAACCTATTGGCAAATGACTACTGAAGTTGCTGCGCCGGTTGTTTCGGCCATGAGTAATGCAGATGCCGCTACAAAACAAAAAATAAAAGATGAAGTTTGTCGGAAAATTGAAGAAAAATTTCCCGATGGCAATATCAGCTTGCCGGCCACAGCCATTTTAATCAGCGCGGAAGCATAAGTTTTCCTGAAGAGGATGTTATGCAGGTAAAGCACTTGTTTTAACAAGCAGCCTCTGGCTACTATTGTTGCTGTTACTCGGGGTATTAAAAAAACACTAAGGGGAAAAATTGAGTTTAGCTGATTCCAGCAGGGTTCTACGACGAATTGGTCTGTTTGCCGGGCCTGCACTTGCGCTGATAATTTTTCTGTTAATGCCCGAGCAATATGCCAGCATTGGTGGCGACCTTATTGCCATGGAACATTCAACACGCACTATCGCTGCTGTTGTTGGCTGGATGGCGGTCTGGTGGATCACCGAAGCCATTCCTGTCTATGCCACTGCCCTATTACCCCTGGCTTTACTGCCAGCCGTCGGCGGCTTAAGTATCCGCGAAGTATCAGCACCTTATGCCAATGAGGTCATCTATCTCTATCTGGGCGGCTTTGTGGTTGCGCTCAGTATGCAACGCTGGCAATTGCATAAACGGGTGGCTTTTTCTGCCCTGCGGCTGGCTGGCAATACACCCCGACGCATCATAGGCACCTTTATGGCTATTGCTGCTGCCGGCAGTATGTGGATCAGCAATACGGCTACTACGATGATGCTCCTGCCGGTTGTGCTCAGTGTTATTGCATTGGTTGCGGAACGGGAGGATATGCCTGCCAATCAGGAAAATCGTAATCTGGCAACCGGTCTGCTGTTTGGTACAGCCTATGGTGCCATTATTGGCGGTATCGGCACCATTGTCGGCACTCCGCCAAATGTTTTTGTCGCATCTTTCCTGCAAAGTCAGCTTGATATTGAAATCAGCTTCGCCCGCTGGATGAGTTTCGGCGTGCCTATTGTCCTTGTCTTTGTCCCCCTAGGCTGGCTGCTCCTCACACGCTGGTTGTTACCTGTCGGAGAAAAGCCGGTGGAAGGCGTGGAAGAACTGATTGACCAGGAACAAAAAAATCTGGGACCAATGACGACACCTGAATGGCGAGTGCTTTGGGTCTTTCTGATTATGGCGACACTCTGGATCACCCGTCCCTTGATCAGCAATCTTGAAATCGGTGATTTGCAACCATTCTCAGGTTTAAGTGACAGCGGGGTTGCCATAATCGCGGCACTCAGCTTGTTTTGTATTCCTGCAGGCAGTCAAAACGAAGCCCTGGTGGACTGGCCAACAGCACAAAAACTACCCTGGGGCATGTTGCTGCTTTACGGTGGCGGCTTGAGTCTGGCAGCAATGATGGATCGTTACGGTGTCAGCAGCTATGTCGGCAGTCTGGCAATCGGGATGGGTGGTTTACCGCAGGTCGTGATTGTACTGTCGGTGCTGGCTATCATGATGTTACTGACCGAACTGACTTCCAACACGGCAACAACGGCGACCCTCGTGCCAATTTTTGCAGCTATTGCGCCAGCTTTTAATATGGATCCACTTTGGCTGATTATTCCTGCCGGACTGGGTGCCAGTTGTGCCTTTATGTTGCCCGTTGCCACGCCACCCAATGCCATCATATTTTCCACTGAACGTTTTACCATTGGACAGATGGTGCGTGCTGGCATCTGGTTTAACCTGTTAGGCCTGATTGTTATAGGCATAATGGTTTACTTGGTAGCCATGCCTTTACTGGGTGTAAGCTAACAAATAAATTTGCTGTCGTTACTCTGAGCCTAAAATCCTGATAACACCATCCTGTCTGGAGGTAATGAAAATCTCACCATCACGCCCTTCACTGATTTGCAGATCAGCCCGGCTTATTGACGTCCCCAGGGTTTCTTCAATCAGGTTCCAGAAATCAATATTCCGGCGCATACCATTTTCATCAAGCAGGTAGAGCTGAATTTCTTCGATTGCTGCGACCGTTCCCGGAATACCATCATCAGCCGCTTTCAACTCAGCCAGATCCGTTGCAAAAAGGCGGCCGCGCTGGATATCACCAAAAATAAATTTGCCCTGTAATTCCGATGCACTGCCACGATAGGCAAAGCCCGCCGCAACAGCCAGGCCTTCTGTATGATCATACATGGCTACCGGATAGCTAAATTCATCGGCCACTTCTCCGCTGATAATTTCTTCCGGCAATGGATACACCAGTCCCAAACCTCCTTCGGAATAGTTGACAGCATTATCAAAAATTCCTTCACGCTGCATCCAGCCGTAATTGCCACCCTCAACAACAATATTAATTTCCTCAACCTGACTCATGCCAATATCTGCAGCAAACATGGTGCCGTCTGAATAATCCCAGCTCAGACGATGAGCATTACGGAAGCCATACGCATAAATTTCACCCAGGGTATTCGGATCACCATCACTGGCATAAAGGTTAATTGCCGGAATGGTGTAATCACCTGCCCCTTTTTCTCCTCCGCTTTCTGTCGGACTGCGCGGGTCTATGCGCAGAATTGCGCCGGTTAAGGTATCCAGTCTTTGCAACTGCCCAGGATTTTCAGCATTCGGCCCACCTCCATTGCTGAAACCCAGATCACTGCCACTGGTATAGAGCAAGCCATAGTCAGGGTCACCCGGTTCTGCAGTCGGGTTAAAGCCGACAAAGCCAAAGGGGTGGAAAAAATAATTTACCACCTGCCCGCCACGAAAAATTTCACGCTGCACTCCTGAAAATTCGTTCGCCTGAGGATCGTTTGCACGCCACTCAGTAATAACACTATGGTAAGGCGCATCAGCAGCACTAAAGCCTGGTGGAACAAAATCAGGTGATGGACTGTCTTCCGCACGGTTCTCAAGATGAACGGTATAAAACAATCCGTTATTTAAAAAATCCGGATGAAAATCGAATCCGATAAAACCGCTTTGTAAATCCCTGTAACCGGTATTCGGGAAACGCCTTGCCATATTGAGATAAAGCTGGGGGCCGGTACCATTTTCCAAAAAATAAAGTTGCCCGCGCGCATCATTAACAAAGCGGCGTCCATCTTCAAGTTCCCGCACAAAACCAATTCTGGCGACAGCGGTATAAAGACGATCCAACTCAGGTGGGTACATGCCTCGAGTATCTGGCAGCTGAGTAACTTCTCTGATCTCAACACTCAGCCCACCTTTGCGTATAGGCTAAGGAAAAGGGTTATTGATTTGTGCTCCGGCGCTACTGATACTGCATAAGACCATCACAGCCCTGGCAATTTTTATTGCAGCTTTTTTATATGACTTACACAACAGCATCCCTTTTCTCCTTCTTAAATTTAATCATTTTCCAAATACCTGACCGACAATTAGTTATAATAAAAATCTGATTTTTGCGCCAGCAGCTTATGCTAACATACGCATCCTTTCATCTTTGTCATCTTTGCGGCAACAGTTTTTATGCAATTAATCGGTACTGTTTTCCCTGTCATTGCCATTGCAATACTTGGTTATCTGACCCGGCGTAAGCAGTTTATATCTGACGCCAACGGTGCCAGCCTAGAAAAAATTTCATTTAACTTTTTAATCCCCTGTCTGCTTTTCAATGGTACCGCTACAACCGTATTCCCCGAGTCTATCGACTGGAGTCTCATGGCAGGATTCTATAGCGCCATATTCATCGTTTATTTAGCGGGCATATTGATTGGCAAAATATTTTTTTCTTATAACAATGTTGAGTACAGCGTTTTTGGCATGGGTGGCGCTTACTCAAACGTTACTGTCATTGGTATTCCATTCTGCATTCAGGTATTTGGTGATGAAGCCTTTCTACCACTTTTTATCATCATCTCAACACACAATATTATTCTTTTTACTTTCGGGACTATTATTGCTGAAGCCAAAAGAGAAACATCGACCTCGATAATCCGGCACCTGACTTTTGTGGTAAAAGATCTGGTGACTCACCCTATTACCGGAAGTTTATTGGCAGGAATCACTTTCAATCTCCTGAACATTCCGCTGCACATTACTATATTGAACACGCTTGATTTACTTGCACAAGCGGCATCTCCCATGGCTTTGTTTGCCCTTGGCGGGGCCCTGACCCGCTATCGAATTACCGGCAATATCCAGAGCACCATGATCATGGTTGTTTTTAAATTACTGCTACACCCAACACTGGCTTATATTTTTCTGTTTCATATTTTTCAGGTTAACCCCTTATGGGCAGGAACAGCAGTTTTATTATCGGCTATGCCAACCGGTATCGGCCCTTACGTTTTTTCACGTAAATACCGGGCCTGTGAAGCACAAATAGCTTCATCCGTTGTCATCACCGCCCTGTTTGCCATATTTACCAGCAGCTTTTTTGTACTACTGGTAACCTGATTTCCCTGCATTTGGTTTTTTTATAAATGTGTAAAAATTTTAAAAATGGCTTTATATCCAGTTTACTTCTGCTTTTATAGCGTACAATAAACTTGATAAGTAGTTTTTTAAGTAACTAATGGGTTTACCATGAAATTGATAAAAACAGTTCCCTTGTTAAGCATCCTGCCGCTATTATTTTTCAGCAGTGTAGGACTGGCGCACGGTGTTTCTTCGGATGATGCCGCCTTTCTGGAGACCGTGACAGGTTTCAGTTTCTTTCCTTATCTCTATCTTGGCGCCAAGCACATGTTTACCGGCTATGATCATTTGTTATTTCTTGCCGGTGTGATTTTCTTTTTATACCGCATGAAGGATGTTGCACTTTATGTCAGCCTGTTTGCCATCGGTCACAGCCTGACGCTGCTACTTGGCGTTCTCGGGGGTATCCGTGCTGATGCCTATATAGTTGATGCCATTATTGGCTTGTCAGTTGTCTACAAAGGCTTTGAAAACATCGGTGGTTTTAAACGCCTAGGCATTCATATCAACACCAAAGCGGCTGTGTTTCTCTTTGGCCTGGCGCATGGTTTTGGCCTATCTACCAAGTTGCAGGACCTGGCTTTAACCCAGGAAGGCCTGATTCCCAACATGATCAGTTTTAATATCGGCGTTGAACTGGGACAACTGGCTGCTCTGGCATTTATTCTGCTGGCATTTCAGTTTTGGCGGCAGCATGAGAGTTTTATGAAAGGAGCAGTAGCAACTAATCTGGTTATCATGACAGCAGGATTCATGTTATTTGGTTATCAATTAACCGGTTACTTTACAGCCTAAAAAAACAGCCAGAGAAATTAAAAAGCTAAGGGGAAAGTGATGAGTGAGAATAATACAAACCCGGAAGTTGAAGCGCCTTCGGCAGCAAACTTATTGAAAGCAACTGTTGCAACGATTATCGGCGCAGTGGTTTTACTGGTACTGGTTGTATTACCCGCTGAATATGGCATCGATCCAACCGGTTTCGGTGAATTAACAGGACTAAATGATCTGGCTGGTGAAGCCTATGAAGTTGTCGAAATTACTGACATTATCGGCGGCAATGAAGTTATCCGCGAAGTTGAAATCCCCATGTTTGGTGAGCCAACACCGCTGCCAAACCCTTCTGTTTTTCAGGATCAGACTGAACCTCCCCAGACAATAAGTATGACTGTTGAATTAGGAGCCTTTGAGCAGACTGAAATCAAAACCGTGCTGGATGAAGGCAAGGTGATTGTGTATTCCTGGGAAGTCGCTGATGGCAAGAAAGTTTATTTTGATTTCCACGGCCACGAAGAATCTTTCGGTCCGGATTTTTTTGTACGCTATAAAGAAGATCAGGAAGGACTCAACAAAAGCAGCGGTTCTTTAACAGCGCCTTTTTATGGCGAACATGGCTGGTTATTTTTAAATATCAATGAAGAGCCCGTCAGTATTACTTTGAACATCACAGGCTACTACAACGAAATTATTGACTACGGAATTTTCTAAGCCAGCTATTTCTTAGCGACAATAAAAAAGACGAAGTATCTGGTTTACTTCGCCTTTTTTTATGGAACAGTAAAACTAAAATTATTTAGCTGCTGCCAGTGCCTGCTCGATATCAGCAAGTATGTCATCAATATGTTCTATGCCAATCGACAAACGCACCATCTCCTTGCTGACGCCCGCTGTTGCCAGCTCATCATCGCTCAGCTGCCTGTGCGTGGTCGAAGCCGGATGACAGGCCAAGGATTTAGCATCACCAATATTCACCAGTCGTAGAATCATTTGTAAGGCATCAATAAATTTTGCACCTGCTGCTTCACCGCCTTTGATGCCAAAGCTCAGTATGCCTGAAGGACGACCGCCAACAACTTTCTGGCAGACATCATAATAAGGGCTGGATTTCAAACCAGCATAACCAACCCATTCAACCTGATCGTGTGCTTGCAGATACTCTGCAACTTTAAGCGCGTTCTCACAATGACGTTCCATCCTCAAACCTAAAGTTTCCAGCCCCTGCATAATCTGGAAGGCATTTAATGGTGACAGAGCTGCACCGGTATTGCGTAAAGGGACTACCCGGCAACGACCGATATAGGCAGCTTCGCCGAGCGCTTCGGTATAAACCACACCGTGATAGGAAGGGTCTGGCTCATTCAGCATGGGATATTTTTCTTTATGCGCTGACCAGTCAAACTTACCAGAATCAACAATAATGCCACCAATCGAAGTACCATGGCCGCCGATGTATTAGGTCAGAGAATGTATAGCGATATCCGCACCCAAGTCGAATACCTTACATAAAAAAGGTGTTGCAACCGTGTTATCAACAATCAAAGGAATGCCATGCTTGTGCGCTATGTTAGCGAGCGCTTCTATATCCACCACATTGCCTGCCGGATTACCGATGGTTTCACAAAACAGTGCTTTGGTGTTTTCATCAATCAAAGCTTCCAAACCGGCGTAATCATCAAAAGATGCAAAACGGGTCTCTACACCCTGAGCAGGTAAGGTGTGCGCAAAGAAATTATAGGTACCACCATATAGTTGTGAGGTGCTGACAATATTACTGCCAACTTTAGTAATCGCCTGAATAGCATAAGTAATGGCCGCCATCCCCGATGCCACTCCCAATGCGCCAATGCCTCCTTCCATTTCTGTCAGACGCGCTTCAAGCACTGCTGTGGTTGGATTCATAATGCGCGTATAAATATTCCCCGGCACTGCCAGATTAAATAAATCGGCACCATGCTGGGTATTGTCAAAAGTATAAGATGTTGTCTGGTATATTGGTGTCGTAGCAGCATTGGTAGCCGGATCGCCGTCATATCCGGAATGCAGAGCTATAGTTTCCAGTTTCATTTTCAGATCCCCTTTCAATTAAAATGTTTAATGCAGTGATCCCCTTAATCACATTTGCTGTTTGTCCTGTTTTGACAAGTGCCATACTACCCTAGCTGAAGTTCCGGCAACAACAATGGTGTTAATAAAGCTTTACCTCAGCGATTATGATGCAGCCGTACTCCTTCCTGCCTCAGCATCAACAATAACAGCGATCGCACCATCTCCCAATATATTGCACGCTGTGCCAAAACTGTCCTGAGCTAAAAATAAGGCAATCATTAATGCCAGCGCAGATTCGTCGAAACCCAACATACTTGCCAGTATGCCGAGAGCCGCCAGAATCGTTCCCCCGGGAACACCTGGTGCAGCAACCGTGATGACACCCAGCATCAGAATAAAAGGTATAAGCATCAGTAAATCAGGATCAGGTAGAGCAGGCGATAACAGCATCACAGCAACAGCACAGGTAATAATCGTTATGGAACTGCCAGATAAATGAATTGAAGCACAAAGCGGCACGACAAATTCACGAGTAGGTTCTGAAATTTTATTCTGCTGTGCCTGTCGCAGCGTGACTGGAATTGTTGCAGCACTGGACATGGTGCCGATAGCCGTCAAATAGGCCGGTAACATGACTTTAATCAGATTAAACATGTTTCGGCCGGAGACCAGGGCTGCTATTGCATAGAGCATCAGAATCCATAACCAGTGCATGATGATTGCCAGCAACAAAACTTTAGCGAAAGTAAACAGGTAAACAAATGCCGTACCATTGGCAGCCAGTTCAGTAAAAATTCCGGCAATGTAAAAAGGCAGCAGTGGAATTACAGCTTTTCTTATGGCGAGTTCAACGATTAATTTCCCCTCTGCCACAATATCTTTTAGTGCCGATGTTTTACTAGAGGATGAAGTCATCTGAATGCCAATGCCAAATAAAAATGCCGTTAGCAAAGCTGTAATCACATCCATCACCGGCTCTAAGCTGAAGTCTATAAATGGCAGCACTTCCTGAGTCTCAACGTTGACTGAGTCAGGATCTATGCCATTTAACAATGTCGGCAGTAAAAAAAGCGCCAGCGAACAGGCAATCAAAGTCGCAATAATGGTTGATGTATAGGCAGTCGCTATCGTGAAACCTAAAAGCCTGCCGGAGGAATGTGGCAAACTGGATATACCATGCGCAATAAAAAACAGAATAATAAAAGGGATTAAAAAGATTATAAAAGCACCGATGACTGTCTGTACCGTTACGAGAAAGCGAACAAATATTTCAGGTGCAAACAGGCCGAAGATTAATCCGGCTACAATGCCTAGTAACAATTTAATAATGAGCTTCATACAAACCTTTAGGTTGATAAAAATCAGGAATTCACTGCATAACCAGAGGAACGCTTGTTTTTAGGATTTTTATTCTCTCTAATATAGCAAACCTGAGACCAGACGAATTACAAATTTATCACTATGCCTGAATCTGTTGCGCTTCAAGCTTTTTTATTCGGTTTAATCAGTGCCGCGTCTCTACCCTTAGGCGCAGTCGTCGCCAGATTCTGGTCGCCGGGTAACAGGGTTATTGCAGCCATGATGGCTTTTGGCGGCGGTGCTTTACTGGCTGCATTGGGTAGGTAAGAGACATTAGGTACAGAAAATTCCCAACAGCTGTTGACAAATTAACGTCCAAACACTTTGTTTGGATGTATCAACATTCAGGCCTTAGCTTACCTATAAAGTCTTAATCCCTGGAATACACCACAGGGCAGCCAGCCATATAGATGCCTGACCTTTCGTTTTGAGCACAAAACTCCCTGGCTGCGGCTACCTGGTTATTGATGCTTTCAATGACTTCATCAAAGCTCAACACTACGCCATGCACGGGAATATCAATAGCCGGATCCAGATCGAAATATTCTATGCTCTTCATGTAATTGTCAGCCCACCAGTGCCAGTCCCATTCCACCACGAACATATCTCCCTGTATCAACACCTTTGATTCGGGCACATAGGCAAAAACAGCATCACTCATATGCATATGGTTAATGACTTCATAGACATCAACACGCCTACTCGAATCTTCCAGAATCAGGTGTTCATCTACTGGAATAAATGTCATGGGTTTGAGATTACGGGCCAACATATCAGGAAAGTTTGGCGCTGGGCGTGACACCATTTCCCGAAAAATATCTTCATTTTCACGCTTGGATATAATCGTCAGGCCTAAAGCTACAGCAGCTCTTAGCCCACCTGAATGATCAAAATGATGGTGGGAAACGACAACTTCCGTGACTTCTTTCCCTGGCACTAGCGTGTTAGCAACATTTACTATGGCTACGGTATTTGCTTCACTGCCATAGGCCTCGAACATCAATAAATGATCTTCAAATTCCACGATCCCGGCACCATTGGTTTCAACCGTGGAGACATCAGTCACCAAACGTAAATCCCAAACCCCGTCAGCAACCTGGGTTACAGCAACGTCAACAATGCTGGCTTCGCCAAAGGCTGGAGTGTTTTCTGCAAAGGCAGGTAAATCAACATTAATCTGGTAATTATCTACAGACATTGTGCTGACTGTTGTGTTTCGCCAGTCAATTTCAGTCGTGATACCGGAAGGCAATCTGATGCCGTCGAAGGGTGAATAGCCGCTAAACCAGGCAGTGTAAGTCAGTTCGCCAAGGTTGGCACTCGGCCCCTGCCAACGGACCCACGCAGGTAACTTGTTTTGTTGATTAATACCCAGCCAAAGTACTTCACCACTATCCAGCGTGAATTCAATAACAATATTATCTTCCTCAATACTGACAGCGCCCAACTCCGTTTCAGAATTCAAAGCTGCTCTTAAAGCAGTTAAGGGGTGATCCAAAACAGAGACGCCCTGCTGCATCTGACTGCTCTGATTCCAGGCATGTCCAAATGCCAGCGCAAAAGGATACAGAAACCCCTGTCGGTGCGTTTGCATGGCCTGCATTGTATTTAGATTAATAGTTCTGACGATACCATTTTGGGCAGCCCATTTCGGTGGCGCTTTAGGGTGCGGAGAAGCGTTTTGACCACCACCTTGAGTCAGGCTGAAACCGGAAATAACCAGACTATCCGTATTGAGGATTCGATTTAAACCACCCATCGCTTCAGCAGCTTCCTCAAGAATTGATCTGGCAGACATAGGCTGCGCCGATGAAGGAAAAGCAATAACCAACAGACATAAAAAGCTTGTTATTTTCATCATGTGCAGATGCCCCCTGCTCTTGTTTGTGATGCGTTTAGCCTGAACCATAATCATGCAAATCAGCTCATGAAGATCCAGATTCGGCGTAGCTCAAACCAGTCTTAAAATCCAAAATTCGCCAGAATCACCCCATAGACAGACATGGCATCCCACATATTCTGAATACGGATATTCTCATTTTCCGCATGCTGATTATTGTCATGGTTCGCCAGCGGTAAAATAATAATCGGGGTATCCATTCGCGTAGCAAAATCATCCAGCGGCAGGGTGCCTCCCATGCTTGGCGTAATAATAAGGTTAGGTGTCACACTTTGCATTAGACCAACCAAACGTTGCGAAACGGGATCATTGAGTGGTGTACGCAGACCCGGCGTTCCCCTGCCCCGCCAGTCAAGCTTGATCACTTTTTCATTAGCTCTAAGAATTTCATCAGTTGGATCTTCATACACAATGTGAAAGCCCTGCCTGGCAATATGCGCTTCTATCAGTCTTTCAATATCCTCAGGCTGCTGATTTGAGACAAGCCTTATATTCAATGACGCCGTCGCCGTGGACAAAACAATATTGCGCCCGAGATTACCAACACCACCGGCGGACATACCCCTGACATTAATGGCTGGCAGCATCACCAGCTCTTCCAGTCTGGTGCCATTGCCTTCCGGCGTATTGATAGCCAGTTCATTTTTCAGTGCTTCAGTAATATCAGGCATGGCAGCAATGGCTGAACGCTCCATATCATTGATGGGCGCGACGTCATCATAATAGCCCTCAATGAGAATACGCCCGGATTCATCGCGCATACTGGTCAGCAAATACGCCATCTGCATGATTGGGTTGGGCGCCCAATTCCCGTAATGCCCGGAATGTAAAGGTCTGTTTGCACCGTAGGTCGTTATATCCAGTGTTTTGGAGCCGCGCACTCCAAACATCAGTTGCGCATTGCGTGACTGGTGCATGGGACCATCACAAAAAAGCAGCAGGTCAGCATCAAACAAACCAGGATTCTCATCAATTACCCGCCCCAAACTTGGCGAACCGGCTTCTTCTTCACCATCGAACAGAAGCTTCAGGTTAACCGAGAGTTCAATATCGTTGGCTGCCAGAGCATCCAGAGTATGCAGTAGTGCAATAATCGGCATCTTGTCATCACCTGCCGAACGCGCATAGAGTCGCCATTCAGGATCAAAGCTGCCTTCCAGCTCGGTAATATCAACAGGCTGACCGCCCTCCTGCAGTGGCGCATCCAGCAAGGTCGGCGTAAATGGTGGATAGACCCAGTTCTCAACCTGCACTGGCTGGCCATCATAGTGGGCGTAGATAAGTAAAGTTTCTGTTGCGCCAGGCTGCATTTTTTCAGCATAAATATAAGGAGAACCGCCGGACTGCAAGCGCTGTATATTGAAATCTCTTTGTTCCAGCAGCCCAGTAATGTGCTCAACATTGAGATCCATATCACCCTGATTCTGTGCAATATTTGGTAATGACAGCAAGTCAATAAAATCCTGCATGATCAGATTTTCTCTGGATGCCCGGTATTCGTTAACTATTTGACTGACTTCCAGGGAATCAATGTTTTGCGCCCATGCACTGCTGCCTAAAACCAATGTCGTAATAAGCAGGCGATTGATTGACTTAATCATGCAGCTTTCCTCTTAGATTATTCTTAAAAGCAACTTAAAATGCCGTGTTGTCTGTTTATAGCAAAAAAATCTAGCATACCACTTTTTTGATTTCACCAAAGGTCATTAAGACTCTTATTGATAATCAAAAGGCTATCCAGTAATGTGATTCAACTTTGTCAGCACAGCGCTTTTGTTTATTGGAATACGCATTGAAATTTAAGGCATTATTTAAAAAAGAAAAGCCATCCTGGAAAGAGCTTTATGACGTTGGCCGGGGGACTTATGGTGAACCGACTGTCATGCACTGGGGAGAGAAAGCGACTCTAAAAGTAGGTGCCTATTGCTCGATTGCAGACGGTGTGAAAATTTATCTGGGTGGCAATCACCGGGTTGACTGGATTACCACTTATCCCTTTTCTGTTTTTCGGGAAAGCGCAAAACAAATCCCCGGACACCCCTCAACCAAGGGCGATGTGATTATTGGCCATGATGTCTGGATTGGTGATGACGCCAAGATTTTATCCGGCGTTAGCATTGGTAACGGCGCAGTGATTGGCGCATCAGCAGTGGTTTCTTCTGATGTGGCACCTTACAGTATTGTTGCTGGCAACCCGGCCAGACAAATTAAAGTGCGATTTACTGAAGCTGAAATTTTAATTCTGGAAGCCCTAGAATGGTGGTCCTGGAATGAAGAAAAGCTTGATGCCGCCATGCCGTATTTATTACAAGATGATGTAGCAGCGATCCAAAATTTTTCCAGTGAATATGACCAAGACAATAAATAATTTGACTCTGATTTTTCCCTGCATTCCATTTCACGCATAAACTAATGATTTCATTACAGGACATTTCTCTACGTCTGGGTAGCCAGTTACTGCTTGATGAAGTCGGGCTTACTGTTTATGCCGGGCAAAAAGTCGGGATCATTGGACGCAATGGCACCGGTAAAACCAGTTTGTTTAAATTATTGATGGGTGAATTAAGCCCGGACACGGGCCAGCTGGATTTTCCCAAAGACTTACGCAAATCCCAGATGCTGCAGGAAACCAAAGGCTCAACGCGTTCTGCGGTCGACTACGTAATCGACGGTGATATTAAATTCCGGACAATAGAGGAAGGCCTAGCTAAAGCTGAAAAAGCCAGGGATGACCATCGCTTAGCGCAATTACACGCAGAACTGGATTTGCATGACGGCTGGACCATTCAGAACAGGGCTGAGCAATTATTATCTGGACTGGGTTTCCCTGCAGAAGACTTCGGCAGAACTGTAAATGAATTTTCCGGTGGCTGGCGCATACGCCTTAATCTGGCTCAGGCCCTGATGACGCCTTCAGATTTACTGTTGCTGGATGAGCCGACCAACCATCTGGATCTGGAAGCTACGCTGTGGCTGCAACAATGGTTGTTACGTTACCAGGGAACGCTGTTGCTGGTATCCCATGACCGCAGTTTTCTGGATGTTGTGGTTGGCCATATCATCAGCTTTGAAAATAAAAAACTGTATTTATACCGGGGTAATTACAGTGATTACGAAAAGCAAAAAGCCGAACGCATTGCCCAGCAGCAGGCAGAGTATGAGAAACAACAGGCCCGTAAAAAAGAAATCGAGTCATTCGTCAGACGATTTCGAGCCAAGGCATCCAAAGCACGGCAGGCACAAAGCCGCCTGAAAGAATTAAGTCGCATGGTCGATATAGCGCCAGCACATATTGACTCCCCCTTTCATTTTAAATTTCTGGAGCCCGCAAAACTGCCGCCCAGCCTCTTGGCCACTGATAAAATTTCCATCGGCTATGACAAAGCCTTAATACAGAATTTTTCAATGAATATCCGCTCTGATTCACGTATCGGTCTGTTGGGGTCGAACGGTCAGGGCAAATCAACCTTGCTTAAAGTACTTGCCGGCAAACTGCCTTTGCTGGCCGGTGAAATTAACTGCTCCGACCATCTTAAAATCGGCTATTGCGCACAACATCAGGTTGATGAACTGGATATCGCTTCTACACCGATGCAACTTATACAGGCTCTGGATAACAATGCCAGAGAGCAGGAGATTCGGAACTTTCTGGGCGGCTTTGACTTCCAGGGTGACCGGGTTAAAGAAACGATTGAGCACTTTTCCGGCGGTGAAAAATCCCGTCTGGCGCTGGCGCTGGTGGTCTGGCAAAAACCCAATCTGTTATTAATGGATGAGCCAACCAACCATCTTGACCTGGAAATGTGTCATAGCCTGACTGTTGGTTTGCAGGAATTCAACGGCGCTCTGATTCTGGTTTCCCATGACCGGCATTTGCTAAGTAATACCGTGGATCAGTTCCTGTTGGTAAAAGATGGCAAGCTGGACTTTTTTGAGGGCGACCTTAACGATTATGAAAAATTACTGCTGGAAGGTAATAAAACAGGCAGTGAGGCGGCCATGAAAAATCCTGACAAGCTGGATAAAAAAGCCGCCCGACAGCAATCCGCCGAAAAACGTAATCAACTAAAAACACTACGAACACTGGCCAGTAAACTGGAAAAAGAACTGGATCTGAACCAGACCAGGCTAAAAGCTATCGATGAAAAACTGACAGATGCCAGCCTTTATGAAGATGATCAGAAAACACAGCTCTCAGACTTACTGCAACAAAGAGCGCAATTAATAACGGCAACTTCAGAACTCGAGGATGAATGGCTTACTGCAATAGAAAAAATTGAGCTACAGCAGGAGGCAATACCATAGCGGTAAGATAACTTGAATTACCTCTGAAGATTAAGAAACATTGATTTTTATATTATTATTAGAGATAGTAAAAAATATATTTTAACCAGTGCTGCGATACTTATGAATAACATACATGACATGGGTGGTTTTAC
This sequence comes from Gammaproteobacteria bacterium, assembly GCA_038148755.1. Taxonomy (GTDB): domain Bacteria; phylum Pseudomonadota; class Gammaproteobacteria; order Pseudomonadales; family Pseudohongiellaceae; genus UBA5109. Next base: position 28,961 of record JAYQWA010000003.1, on the reverse strand, counting down.
TCAATTCGGCCCTATCCCAAGGGAATCTGATGAACCTGTTTTTCATGCTGACTGGGAAAGAAAAGTATTTGCCATGAATATTGCTTCGCTGGCTTTTCTAGGCCCAGTAGATCGTGCCAGACATGCGGTTGAACGTATGAGCACGCTAGAATATCTGAACAGTTCATATTATGAGCGTTGGTTACGTGGCATTGAAATTATGGGTAAAGATTTGGGTTATCTGACCGATGAAGAGATAGCTGCAGGCAAGGAAATCAATCATAAGGACATGCCACACCCACCACCCGATGCAACCATGATTGAAGGGCTCGCCAGAGGAGGTGTCCCGGCAACCAGAGAAGACGGCCGCCAAAATCCAGTGTTTAATGTTGGTGACAGGGTGCGGGTTAAGGTTTTAGAAACCAAAGGCCATAATCGGGCTACCAACTATGTAAAAGGTAAAGTTGGTGTAATCTCAAAACACAATGGTTCGCATATTCTGCCTGACACACACGCGCACGACCTGGGTGAGAATGCACAGCCGCTTTATTCGGTGCGTTTTGAAGCACAAACATTATGGGGAGAGAACGTGACTCGTAAAGATTGTGTTTATATCGATTTATGGGAAGATTATCTTGAACCTGCTTAATAGGCTTAATACATGACTACACATTCTCACGATAAAAAAAATCCATATCATGAAAGCAATCGTAGTGATGCTGACAACAAGGCGTTGAACGATCGCGTAAACAAAATGGAAAACTTACTGCTTGAAAAAGGTCTGGTTTCAAAAGATGCACTGGGAAAACTCGCTGATATTTATGAAAACGACCTGGGACCAATGAATGGCGCCAAGGTTGTTGCCAAAGCCTGGGTTGATCCTGAGTATAAAAAGCGCTTACTGTCAGATGCTACTTCAGCCATCGCTGAGCTTGGTTTTGGTGGACTGCAAGGTGAGCATATGGTGGTAGTTGAGAACACCCCGGAGGTCCACAATGTGGTCGTTTGCACTTTATGTTCATGCTATCCCTGGCCCGTTCTCGGACTCCCTCCAGCCTGGTATAAAAGTTTCGCCTATCGATCAAAAGTGGTGATCGAACCTAGGGAAGTGCTGGCAGAATTTGGCACGGAAATTCCTGATGATGTCGAAGTACGAGTTTGGGATAGTAGTGCTGAAATCCGCTATTTGGTATTACCCGAGCGCCCTGCAGGCACTGAAAATCTTAATGAAGAAGAACTGTCTGCTTTAATAGAACGGGACAGCATGATTGGCGTAACCAAGGTTGCCGCTTAATGGAATCCCGCCTGGCCAAACCAGAAATTGCTGAAATGCCTGAGAATGTCGCTTTACCACGTAAAAGCGGCGAAATCGTATTTCATGATGAATGGGAGCGTAAATCCTTTGCTATGGCTGTCAGTCTTGCTGAGCAGGGAGTCTTTGCCTGGCACGAGTTTCAACAGGAACTTATCATTGCTATTAAAGAAGCTGAATGCGATGACCCTGATCATCCAAGCAGAGGTTATTTTGAAAGCTGGGTAGTTGCACTGGAAAACCTGCTCGAAAAAAAATTTACGGAATAATTTTAAAAGTCTTATTATTCAACAATCACAAAAGGCGCAGTTATGCATTCAATCAATAAGAACATTTTAAAGGCGTTCTATACGCTATTCTTCATTGCAATTCCTGCCAGTTCTTTAGCCCATCATTCCACCGCTGCTTTTGGAAATAATGGATCTTCTGGAATTGAGCTTGAGGGGCGACTGGTCCAGCTGAACTGGCGTAATCCTCACCCCAGCATGCTGCTGCAGATAAGTGAAACCAATGAACTCTGGCAAATTCAAATTCCTGGCACCATAAATACTTTAGTTCAGGCAGGTATCACCGAAAATAGTTTCAAATTGGACCAGGTTATCACCGTCACGGGTCTGGCTTCCGGTCAAATTAAAAATTATTTACATGGATCAGGCATGCAGTACCAGGATGGAAATCTGATTTCATTTAACAATGCGCTTCAATCTAGCGAAAATTCAACAAACCAGAAACTTACTGATATCACAAGCAGCAGTCCCTTAGTCGAAGAAAGTTTACTGAGCAATACCAATTATCTTCCTTTTTTTATTAGCCTTGCATGTCTACTCTGCTGCTTATTCTTGTTTGCTCAGAAGCAAAAATTGCTTTTAGTGAAAAATAAAATTCAGTCAGAAAAATGAGCAAACTTTACGGCGAACAACACCGAGCCTTCCAGGATAATTTTGAAACCAGAAAATTAGCCGACACTGTAGAAGGGGTAATAGTTCATTCAGAAATTTCTGATGAAGAAAAAGCCTTTATCGAATCCAGAGATATGTTTTTTCTCAGTACTGTCGATCATCTGGGCAGACCTTCAGTCTCTTACAAAGGTGGTGAAACAGGAATGGTTAGAGTGCTTGATGAACACACTCTGGCTTTTCCAAGTTACGATGGGAACGGCATGTACCTGTCAGCTGGCAACATCTCCATCAACAATAAAATTGGCATGCTTTTCATCGACTTTGAAAAACCTCACCGCTTGCGAATTTATGGCGAAGCTTCTGTTTCCAAAGATGACCCTTTACTGGATGAATATAATGATGCCCAGCTTATTATCAGAGTAAAACCCACCGAAATCTGGATTAATTGCCCACGCTACATTCATAAATATCAACGAGTAGAAAGTTCTGAATATGTGCCACAAAAAGATGAAGAAGCCCCGCTACCGGAATGGAAAAAACTAGACCTGTTTCAGGATATGTTGCCCCCAAAAGATCAGGGCAAGGCAGAACAACAGGGAGGTACGATCACATTGGAAGAACTACAAGAGTATGAACGTCGGGATGATTAATTTCCCCACTCAAAAAAAAGCCCCGCAATGCGAGGCTTTTTTGTTTTAAGAGTAGGACTAATTAATAAGGTTTTTGAAATATCAGAACAAAGCGATCAGTTATGCCTGGCATTGAAAAAGGTGCCGCTTCACGGCTATCTTCCGGATGAGCCAGCAAGGAGCTGTCTGAAATTAATTCAAATCCTGCCGCTGTCACTTCTTCAACAACCACATTCTTGTCAATACGATGGATAGTATCGGCAGCACTCCAGCCTGAACCGTCATCTGCACGGTGATCAATCACGACATATTTGCCACCAGGTCGTAAAGCTGCATACAGCATACTGTTCATGACAGCCGGATCATTATCTCTGGCCGGCAAATCATGATAGCCGTTAATCAGATAAGCAGCATCCGCACCGGCAGGATAATCAGCATCGTCATAATCCTGCAGGTTATATTCTGCATTGGTATGTGAAGCCGCAAAAGCATTACCATCTTCGGCTGCACCAAAGGCTGCAAAGGAAACCAGATCATACATGTGCAGGTTGCCTGTAGAGCCAATCGCATTGGCGATGATAGTCGAGTAATACTGACCCAATGCAGAGAGTTCAATAACAGTATCTCCCTGGTTTAAATCAGCCAGCGTTAAGATATGTGCAGGCAGGCGATTAATATCTCGCGCTGTTTCCTCGGCAGTCCTTTCACCTGACTCAACAGCAGCACGGATATGAGCAGGTGTATTGGCCGGTGCCATGTATTCCTGTGCAAATACCTGAAAAGAAAAACCACCGACAAGCATTAGCAGTCCAATTAACTTTATGCCCTTTCTTTTGATTATCATTTTTATCTCCGAATTTTTTAAAACGATTATAGCAGGCTCTATTATAGCCATAACAAATTTTCCATTAATACTGCCTGTCTCAAAGCAGTATTAAGCATTACTGCATTGGTGACCAGGGTGTTGCATCCATATAAACAGAAACCACTTCCTGCACCAAAGCGCCATTACGGCGGGATGCTTCTCTGGCTTCTAACCACTCCTGGTCACTTCTGAAGGCATCCCAGTTAGCGGCAGCAGCTTCCCTATCCGGGTGGCTGACAATATAAATCAAGGTATCGGCCTGATCCTGAGGCACCCAATAAGCCACGTTATGAATGCCATGTCTTTCAAACAAACGCATCGTATGATTTTCAAATCTGGCCAGTAAATCATCAAGTCGGCCTTCATAAGTCGTATAAGTTCTTAACTCGTAGACATCAGCCTGTGCAAGCGGAGCAGCTACGCCTATAGTACACAAACAGACTGCTATTATTTTTTTTATGGTCATTATTCTTCCTCATTAAAATAGTAAGTTTTTTATCTGCCAAGTACTTTATCACTTTACCTGCTTTATTTTATTGTGAACAGGTTGATATTTGCTAATTGCTATTTATGACATTATGTCCAGCCAGCATATTGATAACGATAAGTATCAAGGGGAAATATAATGAACAAATTAATAAAGTTTTCTATCTGCCTTCTGTTTTTAACTTCTTCCGCCCAATCTGCTTTTGCCCAATACGATTACGATAATGCAGCCCCCAGCACAATAGTTTTGAACTATTACTGACTGTTTTAATTTCACACCGATCAATACACAAGTTTATATTGTAGAATTGATGCAACTTTCCTTTATCTACTGTGATCTAATTTTGTTTTACCGTCTTATAACAGGCCAGACCTATACCTCTGCTAAACCAGACCTTCTTAATGATCCGGTAGGACAGGTTCTCTACCGTACTTCGGTTCCTATCACCATTGGCGCCGTTGCCATGATTCTGTTTTATCTGGCCGACACCTGGTTTGTCAGCCAATTGGGCACACGGGAACTGGCTGCCCTGGGTTTTACCTTCCCGGCCACTATCATGGTGACTTACCTCGGCGTCGGTCTGGCTATCGGCACCTCGGCCCTGGTGGCCAGATCCATTGGTGCCAACAACCGGGAAAAAGCGGTGGAATATACTTACGCCGCCGTTGCCTTTGGCTATCTGTTTGGCTTGCTGGTGATTTATCCGGCACTGGCCTCTATCCCCTGGATATTCACCCTGATGGGGGCAAGCCCGGAAACGCTGGTACTGATCAATGACTTTTTAAGTGCCTGGTTCCTGGGCATCCCGCTTATTCTGGTTCAGTTTGCCGGTACGGCCTGCATGCGTGCCTGCGGTAACTCGGCATTACAGGGACGTTTAATGATGATGGCGGCTGCCACCAACGCAATTCTTGACCCAATATTCATATTCGGCTTCGGTCCCATGCCAGCCTTTGGTATTAAAGGTGCCGCTATTGCCACAGTGCTGACCTGGGTGATGACCAATGCTTTTATCTGGTACCACCTGGCTGTGAAAGAACAAATGCTGAAAGTTTTCTGGCCCGGATTCAGTGTGCTGATTCGGGACTGGATCCAGTTACTGAAAATCACTCTACCGGCAGCCCTGGCTAACATGATCACGCCATTAGCAACCGGCGTCATCACAGCAACGCTGGCGGCTTATGGCCCGGCTGCCGTCGCAGGATTCGGCGTCATCATGCGCATGGAAGCGCTGGTATTAATTGTGGTGCTGGGGATGTCCATGAGTCTGCCTCCCTTTATCAGCCAGAATTTTGGCGCCCAGGCTTATGGCCGCCTGCGTCAGGGACTAAAATTATCGCTTAAATTTATCATGGCATTGCAGTTTAGCTTATATGTCATTGTTGCTTTGGCCGCGCCCTTTATTGCTTCCCTCTTTTCGCCCGAACAGGCCGTGCAGGAGGTCATTATCACTGTGCTCAGAATTCTTCCTGCCAGTTATGCCTTCCAGGGCATGGTGGTCTTGAGTGCATCCAGCTTCAATGCCTTGCATGCTCCGCGTAATGCCTTGATTACCAGCCTCCTGCGCTTTTTTATTTTTTATGTGCCACTGGCGCTGCTTGGCGCCAGACTGGGTGGGATCAGTGGCCTGTTTATCGGCGCTGCGATCGGCAACCTGCTTGCCGGGCTGGTTATCTGCTGGTGGATTGTGCGCTATACCGCCGCGCTTGAGAAAAAATCAGCGTGATGAGAATACTCTGAGCACTTTGATTCCATTATTACATTCAAATAATTACCTAAAACAATTTTTGTCTGAATCCACGACAATGAAAATTACAGGAATCGTTTTTGGGCAATACTAAAGGCAGTCTATTCATGGTTCTTTCGATGGCCACATTTTCCATCGAAGACATGTTAATTAAATCTGCAGCAGCTACTGTTCCAATCGGCCTGATATTAATGCTGTTTGGTCTAGGCGGCATGCTGATTTTTATCTTGCTGACATGGCAAAGAGGCGAGATCGTCCTGCACCCTGACATTCTTTCCCGTCCTATATTAGTTCGTGCCAGCTGCGAAGTTGTTGGCCGGTTAATGTTTGCCCTGGCTATTACCCTGACACCCTTGTCCAGCGCTTCAGCAATTCTGCAAGCGACACCTCTGGTAGCAGTGACCGGTGCAGCATTGATTTTTAAAGAACACATTGGCGCAATGAGATGGCTTGCCATCATGCTGGGCTTTATCGGCGTGCTCATGATTATTCGGCCAGGTCTGGCAAGTTTTGAAGCTGCCTCACTATTTGCGCTCATCGCCACTCTGGGTTTTGCCGGACGCGATCTGGCAACCCGTGGCGCAACACCAACACTTTCAAATATGCAGCTGGGGGTATATGGTTTTTTTGTCTTAATTCCTACCGGTCTAGTGATGGTGCTTTTTAGCGGCAATGCTGTGCAGCTTGATTTAATCGCCAGCCTGCAAATACTAGGGGCAACACTATTTGGCGTTCTGGCTTATTATTCACTCACTGTAGCAATGAGAACAGGCGATGTTTCTGTGGTATCGCCCTTTCGTTATACACGCTTACTGTTCGCGCTGCTTTGGGGTGGACTTATTTTTAGTGAAAGGCCGGACAAGATGACCCTGCTTGGTGGAGTGATCATCATTCTCAGTGGCAGTTATACCCTGATCCAAAGTCGCCGCCTTTTAAAAATTAAACCTGTTGGGTAATTTAATTAAATTGCTGGGAATGCTTTGATTAAAACGAGGAGTCAGTGATTGTTAATCACCAGGTTTCCGGATCTTCCTTTTTGACCAGACCTGAGTAGTCCGCTTTATCACCCAGCGACAAATCATCCGGCACTTCCACCAGCACATGGCTTTTGTCGCCATCCATGTAGCATAGAGATTTACCTGCTGCTTTCTTGACCAGGTCCTCAAGCGCTGAATATTTATCCCCGCCAAAACCCAGGAAATTCCTGAAAGGATATTTCGGTATTGAACCCGTTTCATTCAGAGGGCCGGTCACCAGATACAGCAAAGTATCTTTTGCCTCACCTTCCCTACGTTCACGACATATCAGGCATTGATAACCCCAATACCCCAGATGCCTGGTGACTAGCACATTTTTTTGGGACAATTTCCATTCTGTGGGACAGTTGGCAGGAACAATGTCCCTGAAACATTGATGAAATGGCGCGCCTGGAGAGATTCGAACTCCCGACCAACTGGTTCGAAGCCAGTTACTCTATCCAGCTGAGCTACAGGCGCTGAATGCGGTGATTATAACTCGTTAACTTGATTCTCATACTGGCTTCGTAAGCCAGTTACTACTTTTTATCCTGCGCTGAATTGCAGGCCTAGATTTTTTGTCTAACATTTAAAAAGCGTCGCCATCATACCGAAAAAATATTTAACTCACTAGCAATGACTTGTACATTTCAGCAGGTATTCCATCTTTGTTGCATAGTGTCGGCATGGCAAAAAGTGCTGTTTTTGGGTATAATACCCGGCTCACTCTAGATTTTTTCAACGCTAAAGGTAAGGGTTAACATGGCTACACGTAAGAAAACGACAATAAAAAAAGTTGATGCAGAAACAACAGCTACCGAATCAGATACTTTAAGCCTGGAAGAACAAACAGCACAATTTTTAGCTTCAGGCGGCAAAATCCAGCAAATCCCCAGCGGCGTAAGTGGCCAGGTTCAAACTTCAGGCCCTCGACATATCACTCTTGGCAAGCGCCACCAAACCAATTAATTAGTACCTGCAACAATCTAAGTCAATAAAATAACATTTAAGTTTTAACATCCCGGTAGTGTAGCGTTACACTTCCGGGATTAGTTGTGCCAGTGGGAAAACTTTGTGAGCTCGATCAGACCTATTAAATACCAATCCATAAAACATCTTCTATTTAAACGAAGTGAGCACTCACATAAAGGCGATAACGGGCATGTGCTGGTTGTCGGTGGAGATCATGGATTTGGCGGCGCTGCCCTGATGGCTGCCGAAGCGGCTGCTCGTGCCGGTGCCGGACTGGTTTCTGTGGCAACCCGAGCCGAACACATTCCGGCCTTTATCAGCAGATGCCCGGAACTTATGGCTAAAGCGGCTGATAGTTCAGATGCGCTTACACCGCTTTTGGCAAAAGCCACGACCATTGTCATTGGCCCCGGACTCGGTCAGTCAGAGTGGTCTTTGAGCTGTCTGAAAACCATAGTTGCACATCAGGCGGATAAGCCGGTGCCCTTGGTTATTGATGCTGATGCCCTGAATTTAATCAGTCAGGGTAAAGCTGAGTTACCCGCATCCCGACAGTATATATTGACACCCCACCCCGGCGAAGCCTCCAGGTTACTGGGCCGTAGTTGTGCCGACGTCAAAGCTGACCGCCCCGATGCCTGTCTGCAGCTGCAACAGAAGTTTGGCGGCATTTGCCTGTTAAAAGGGGCCAGAACCCTGATTGCATCTGAAGAAAACGGTCGAGTCATGCTGGAATCCTGCACACACGGTAACCCGGGTATGGGCAGCGGCGGCATGGGCGATATCTTGAGCGGCCTGCTGGGGGGCTTACTCGCGCAAAAATTTTCTCTGTCGGACAGTGCTAGACTGGGTGTATGCATACACAGTCTAAGCGCCGATCTGGCGGCTGATAATAGCGGCGAACGCGGTCTGCTGGCCACTGATTTACTGCCTTATATCCATAAACTGGTGAATAATTGATGAAAGCCATTTTTCTGGAAAATGAAAGCAAAATGGAAGCATTTGGTGCCACTTTAGCAGATTTTATGCAGGAAGGCGGCCTTATCACCTTGAGCGGCAATCTGGGCGCCGGTAAAACCACGCTGACCCGCGGCTTCATGCATGCTGTCGGTCATAAAGGCGCTGTAAAAAGCCCCACTTATACCTTGGTAGAACCCTACGACATTAACGGCAGAAGCATTATGCATTTTGACCTGTATCGGCTTTCCGATCCGGAAGAACTGGAATACTTGGGCTTTCGGGACTATCTGGATGGCCCAACATTATGTTTGGTGGAGTGGCCTGAAAAAGCCAGTGATTTCCTACCCGAGCCGGATCTAGCCATTACTATTGATGTTGAAAAACAGGGTCGTCTTATCCATTGGCAGGGTTTTTCTGAAAAAGGCACTTCGGTCGCCCAAGCGCTGACGGCATTTTTTTCGGACAAAAGCTAGAAAAATACTAGATTATCCTTATAAATATATGTAATCTCTGCATTTATTCTAATTTCATCTTGAAATTTTAATGCAGAATCCATGAGCAAATTCCGATCTTTCAATTGCCATTTTCTGTTCGGCGCTTTGACTGCTGCTTTTAGCATGCTGTTCAGTGCTGCGCTTGAGGCAGCTATTGTGGAAAATGTTCGCAGCTATCGTGCGCCGGAATATACGCGTCTGGTCTTCGATCTGAGCGAACAGGTCGAGCATCGCGTTTTCAGCCTGGAAGACCCGAAACGCCTGGTTATCGATCTGAGTGATGCCACCCTGTTTGCCAATTTCTCAGCCCTCGACCTCAGCAACACCCCTATCACGAATATTCGTTCTGCTACCCGTAATGATAGCGACACACGAGTGGTGCTGGATTTGAACGCCTCCATACAGGCCCGTTCTTTTTTGCTGGCTGAAAATAATCAGTATGGCAATCGTCTGGTGATTGATCTTTATGACAACGGACCATCCGCCAGCAGAACACCTGTCATCAGGGCATCCGCAGATGATATCGCCAACAACAAACGCGATATTGTTGTCGCCATTTCCGCCGGTCATGGTGGCGATGACCCTGGCGCAATTGGTGTAGGCGGTATTCGGGAAAAAAATGTAGTGCTGGCAATTGCCCGGGAGATTGAAAGCATTCTTAAACAGATGCCTGGTTATAAACCCGTGATGGTACGCGATGGTGACTATTACGTGGATTTACGAGGCAGAACCAACATAGCACACCAGAATAATGCCGACTTTTTTATCGCCATTCATGCCGATGCATTTACCACATCAACAGCACGTGGCACGACTGTCTATGCTCTCTCCCAACGAGGTGCAACCAGTGAACAGGCCCGGCGTCTGGCAGAAAAGGAGAATGGTGCAGACCTGATTGGAGGTGTCGGTTCAGTGAGTCTTGCCGACAAAGATGAAGTATTGGCATCGGTACTGCTTGATTTGTCCATGACGGCCAGTATTGCCTCCAGCCTGGAAGCTGGCGATAAAATAATTTCATCACTAAGCAATGTCGCTCACATGCGCAGAACTAATGTTGAACAGGCCGCCTTTGTTGTCTTGAAACAGGCGGATATTCCCTCTCTATTAATAGAAACAGGCTATATCACCAACCCAACTGACGCGCGTAATCTAAACTCGTCTTCATACCAGAAACAGTTTGCGTCGGCAGTTGTCAGCGGCATCACATCCTATTTTTATGAAACACCGCCAAGAGGCACCTTGATAGCCTGGCACAAAAATAATGGTGGCGGACCAGGTTCCTATATTGTCAGTCGTGGCGATAGCCTGTCTGAAATTGCTGAACGTTTTAATGTGTCTCTGGCAAGCCTGAAGGCTGCAAACAACATTAGTGGCTCGGTGATTCACCTTGGTCAGGAATTAATTATCCCCGATGCATTAATGACTCCCGTATTGGCATCAGCATCTTTTAGAGAGCATGTTGTCAGCTCAGGAGAATCCCTCTCCCAGATTGCAGAAGACTACAACATTCCCTTACGACGGATTCGTGAAACCAACCGCTTGACTAATGACACGATTCGGGTTGGTCAGGTACTGAATATACCTTCACAGTAAATCTGTTGTCTGAAGTGAAGTCCAATCTGCAGGCTTCACGACGCGTCTTGCAATCATTCCAAAAGCGCTGCAAACTCGGTTCAAAACAGATTGAACCAGAAACTACACTCTCTTCATGGCAAGAATACAACTCCTTAGTCAACGGCTGACTAACCAGATCGCTGCCGGTGAGGTCGTTGAACGACCAGCATCTGTCGTCAAGGAACTGCTGGAAAACAGCCTGGATGCCGGAGCAGATCGCATTGACATTGAACTGGAACAAGGCGGCGTCAAGCTTATCCGCATTCGCGATAATGGCCAGGGTATTGATAAGGAAGATTTGCCTTTGGCTCTAAGCCGTCATGCAACCAGTAAAATCGCCGAACTGGAAGATCTTGAACGGGTTGTCAGCTTGGGTTTTCGCGGTGAAGCGCTGGCCAGTATCGCTTCCGTCTCGCGCCTAGCTTTAATTTCCCGCACACCTGAGGCATCCGAGGCATGGAAAGTTGAAACCGAAGGTATTGATATGGACAGCAAGCTTTCACCCGCCGCGCATCCTGTCGGCACCAATGTCGAAGTGCGTGATTTGTTTTTTAATACCCCTGCCCGGCGTAAATTTTTGCGCACAGAACAAACTGAATACAAACGTATCGATGACATTGTTAAACAACTGGCCCTCAGTCACTTTAATACGACATTCAGTCTGCAACACAACCAGCGCCAGATTCATAAATTTGAAAAGGCTGGCAACCTGCAGGAACAACAGCGCCGGGTATCACAGATTTGCGGTCCGGCTTTTATTGAAAATTCCGTCAGCATTGATATTGAAAATAATGATATGCGACTCTGGGGCTGGGTTTCCCTGCCGACTTTTTCCCGCTCCCAGGCTGACATGCAATATTTTTATGTGAATGGCCGCAGCATCCGTGACAAGGTTGTCACTCATGCCATAAAGCAGGCTTACCGCGATGTTTTGTTTCATGGTCGTCATGCCGCTTTTGTGTTGTTCCTTGAACTGGATCCGGCTGAGGTGGATGTCAACGTGCACCCGACCAAACACGAAGTGCGTTTCCGCGAGAGCAGAAACGTACACAGCTTTTTATTTTCCGTATTACATAAAGCCCTGGCATCGGTGCGCCCGGAAGATCACTTTCAGGATAAGCAGACTGAAGATTATTCAACACCAGCGGCCGAAATTAGCAGCTCCCAGGAAAGCATTAACTTCTCACATTACAATTATGCAAAGCAGGAAAGTGGAGATCGCGGTAAAAATTTTATTAATCGGATTGAAAACCAACTTGCCTCCTATGACGTTTTCAGAGCTGGCTCCGAAAGTCCTGCCTTACCGGAAAGCAGTGAAGAAATTCCACCGCTCGGTTTTGCCATTGCCCAGTTGCATGGTATTTATATTCTTGCGCAAAACGCTTCGGGCCTGATTATTGTAGACATGCATGCTGCTCATGAAAGAATCACCTACGAGCATATGAAAACTGCTAGCGCCGATACCGGTATTAAAGTGCAACCATTGCTGGTGCCGATATCAATTGCTGTGAGTGAAAAGGAAGCTGATCTGGCCGAAGAACATAATGCCTACTTGAAAAGTCTCGGTATGGAAATTGAACGCCTTGGCCCAGAGTCCATAAGCCTGAGGCAGGTGCCGACCATTCTGGCTAATGCGAATGTCGAACAGTTATTACGTGATGTACTGTCTGATATTTCGGATCATGGCAGTAGTGACAGGCTGGAAGCGCACCGCGATGAAATTCTGGCTACTATGGCCTGTCATGGATCAGTACGAGCTAACCGGCAATTAAGCATTCCAGAAATGAATGCACTATTACGAGATATGGAGCAAACAGAAAGAAGTGGGCAATGTAATCATGGTCGCCCCACTTGGGTACAACAAAATTTGTCGGAACTGGATAAATTATTTTTGCGTGGACAGTAAGTGGTCAACCCTAAAATGCTAGATGGTCAGTAAAAAATTTAAATAATGCAGCACTTCAACCTGTTCCCCCCAATAACGGGATAAAAGAATTTCCTGATCTTCAACATTGCCGCTGGTAAAAAAACTGATTCTGCCTTTTTCTTTTGACTCAGAAATTAATTCTTCTTCCTGCAGGCGCCGCTTTAGTTCTTTCGCAACAGCCATACCTGTATCAACAATCACAACTTTCGGCCCAACTATTTCAGCAATAATATCGGCGATCAATGCGTAATGTGTACAACCTAACACCAGGGTATCACCACCTTTATCCAGAAAGGTTTCCGTGTATTCCGTCACTAGTTTTATTATTTCACCCCGATCCGGTTCAATTCTTTCAATTTCATCGACCAGCCCCGGACAGGCTTTGGTAATTATCTCGACCCTGTCTCTATAGAGACTATGCAAATCCATGAACTTTTCACTATCTAATGTGCCTGCTGTTGCCAACACACCGATAACACCGGTTCTGGTTAAATCTGCCGCTGGTTTTATCGCAGGCTCCATACCGATGATCGGAATATCAAACGCTTCGCGTAACTCTTTAACCCCGGCTGCAGTCGCTGTATTACAGGCCAGAACCAATGCTTTGGCATGTTGCAAGTCAACAAACCCCATGTTCTCAAAGCATCGGTTTTTGATCACTCTTGTGCTTTTGGATCCATAAGGCGCAAAGTAGGAATCAGCCATATAGATCAGCTCTTCATTAGGCAACAGTTCCCGGATTTTTTTTAGCACTGAAAGTCCTCCAGCACCAGAGTCGAGGACAGCTATGGGAAAGTTTGATGACATGATTCTTGGACTATGGCACTTACTGGTACTTTCAAAAAAAATAATTGTAGCGTATTTCCTGATATAGTTTAGGGAAAATAATTTTTAGAGTTTAGAAGATATTGAGCACCCATCGTCCTCCAGTATTTTGCCTGATGGGCCCCACTGCTTCAGGTAAAACCAACATTGCTATTGAGCTCGTGCAACAGGCTCCGCTTGAGATAATCTCTGTTGATTCTGCTCAGGTTTATCGTGGTCTGGACATCGGTTCCGGTAAACCGGATGCTGCCATTCTGCAAAAGGCTCCGCACCGTTTAATCGATATCCGTGACCCGGGTGATGCCTATTCAGCAGCAGATTTCCGACAAGATACGCTCAATGAAATTGCTGCTATACAGGACAAAGGCAAAGCCCCACTCTTGGTTGGTGGTACCATGCTTTATTTCAAAGCCTTGCGTGATGGTCTTGCCGACCTGCCTGCAGCTGATGAAACTGTGCGCAATAAAATTCTTGATCTGGCAGCCAATGAAGGCTGGTCAGCCGTTCATGCCCGACTTGCCGAAGTAGACCCTATATCAGCAGACCGTATTCATCCCAATGATCCACAACGCCTGCAACGGGCACTGGAAGTTTATGAGCTTACCGGCAAAGCCATGACTGACATTCACAACGAAGCTGTACCGAATCAGGAATTGCCCTTTGATCTTCATTTCATCGCACTTTTCCCTAATCAACGTGCTGAACTGCATGAAAAAATTGCAATCCGTTTCAAACAGATGCTTGTTGCGGGTTTTGTTGAAGAAGTCAGAGAACTTTATAACCGCGGCGACCTGAATGCTTCCCTGCCAGCGATCCGTTCTGTCGGTTACCGGCAAATCTGGGACTTTATTGCAGGCTTATACAGCTATGACATCATGCAGGAAAAAGCACTGGCAGCAACACGTCAACTGGCTAAAAGGCAACTCACCTGGTTGAGATCTTGGCCAGATTTGCAAATACTGGACTGTGAAATGCAAAAAAATGTAGAACAATGCCTAAAAATAATACTTCCTGCGCTTAAGTAACTGGTAGCTGGCATAAACAACACACTATAATAGGTCCGTGGGTAGCTGAAGCTGCCTGTCTAAAATATTAATAACTTGAGGAAACCATCATGTCTAAAGGGCAATCTTTACAAGATCCCTTCCTGAATACTCTGCGCAAGGAGAAAGTCCCCGTTGCAATTTACTTGGTTAGCGGCATCAAGCTACAGGGACAGATAGAGTCATTTGATCAGTTTGTTATTGTGTTAAAAAACACGGTCAATCAAATGGTCTATAAACACGCTATTTCAACAGTTGTTCCTAATCGCCCTGTTCGCATCCCCATTCAGGACGGAACCGACTCGGATTCTTTTGAGCCTGGTAACAGTATCTAGGAGCCTCTGATTAGCTTCATGATGGCCAAGACATTGCTTTTGCGGCATGAGATGCCAGGCGGCTTGAGCAGGCAGGGCTGGCTGCCCCTGGCAAGCAAGCCAGCGCCGCAGATTGGTCGCTTTAGGCTATCCCAAAGGGTTTGTTCCGAATGGTGCGCTTGCTGTGTTACGCTCCTTGTTGTATAGCTGCAGCATGCAACCTGCGGAACGCGCCTTGCAATCATCACCACCGGAAACAAACTTGGCTCATCAGCGAGCTAATCAGAGGTTCCTCCATGTTTTTTGAACGTCCGGAAAGTGGTGAACTTGCCATACTGGTTCATCTGGATATTCACTCTGAAGCAGAAAGTGACCTACGCGAATTCGAAGAACTGGCAATTTCTGCCGGAGCTTGTCCGGTAGAATTAATCACAGGCTCACGACAGCATATATCACCACGTTTTTTTGTTGGCAGCGGCAAGCTGGAGGAAATCCTGCAAGCCGTTCACTTACACCAGGCTGAAGTGGTTTTATTCAATCACAGCCTGACCCCGAGCCAGGAAAGAAATCTGGAAAAAGAACTTCAGTGCCGGGTACTCGATCGTACCGATCTCATTCTGGATATTTTTGCCCAGCGTGCGCGTTCCTATGAAGGCAAGCTGCAGGTTGAACTGGCTCAGCTTAAACACTCCATGACACGGCTGGTCAAAGGCTGGACTCACCTTGACCGCCAAAAAGGTGGTATCGGTTTACGTGGTGTCGGTGAAACCCAGCTGGAAATTGACCAGCGTCTGATCGGAGTGCGTATAAAAGCAATCAACAAAAGCCTGGAGAAAGTCCGTACACAGCGCCAGCAAGGTCGTAAAGCTCGTAAAAAAGCCGAAGTGCCTACTGTTTCCCTGGTGGGTTATACCAATGCGGGCAAATCATCATTGTTTAATACACTGACCAAAGCTGACATCTATGCAGCCGACCAGTTATTTGCCACTCTGGATTCAACATTAAGGAAAATACAGTTACCCGATTTTGGCACAGCGATTCTGGCGGATACTGTCGGTTTCATCCGTGACCTTCCCCACCAGTTAGTCGAAGCCTTTCGCGCCACTCTGGAGGAAACCACAGAAGCCAGCTTGCTGCTGCATGTTATTGATTGTCACAGTGAACAGCGTTTTATTTTGCAGGAAGAAGTCGACAACGTACTAAAGGAAATCGGTGCGGAAAAAATACCCACTCTGTTGGTCTATAACAAAGCAGACCTGCTGAACGCTTTGCCGAACTCTGATCTGCCTGACATAGAACGTGATGACAAGGGCCTGCCCTGGCGGTTATGGGTCTCTGCTTTGACCGGTGAAGGCATAGATAATTTGTTGCAGGCCATCAGCGAATTGTTAGGTGAGGATTTTATTGAGCCGGAATTGCAACTTGATCCACAACAGGGGCGTCTGCGTGCCAAACTCTATCGTCAGGGTGCTGTAAAGAATGAAAGTCTTGATGAACAAGGCACTTCCCACCTTTCATTACGCTTACCCAAACAGGATTTTGTGCGTTTGCTGAAAGAAGAAGGGCTTGATGCCCAGGTCTATTTGCCATAGCACAATTCACGCTCAGGAAATCTAGCCTAGACTGCCTGTCGCTTTGATACAGCCCGAAATTGGCTGATGTTTTGCGGAAACAGCAAGCGGAAACTGTGTAAAAAGCCTAGAATATTCGATAGAATCTTGCATCTGTATGGTTAGACACCATTTGAAACTTTGGAGAAGGCAATGGCCTGGAATGAACCCGACAATAACGACGGGAAGAAAAATGATAATGACGACCCCTGGGGCAGCAGGCGACCCGGCGGTGGGGGTAATGACCAGGGACCTCCTGATCTGGATGAGATTATTTCCTCACTGGTGAAAAGGCTTTCCGGTATTTTTGGCGGACGTAAAAACGGCTCTGGCAATCGAGGCTCCGACGGCGACAATTCCATTTCCGGCGGGCTGGTTCTCGGTGTCATTACCATCCTGGCAATTATCTGGGTAGGGACCGGTTTCTATACGGTTGATGAACAGGAACGTGGTGTTGTTCTGCGTTTTGGCAAAGCCATGGAGGGGGTTGTTATGCCCGGTCTGCACTGGAATCCCCAGTTAGTTGATGAAGTCACCAAGATAAACGTAACCCGCGTTTATGATGAATCTTTCAGCAATTCCATGCTGACCGAAGACGATAACATTGTTGATGTCTCCATGACCGTGCAGTTCCAGGTTACTGATGCCCGTGCTTTTTATCTGAATGTCAGAGATCCGATTATCAGTTTACAGGATGCAGCAGAATCAGCCATCCGCCATGAAATTGGCAGTTCTGAGATGGAAACGGCAACTACATCCGCCCGTGAACAAATCGCCTTATCTGTCATGGCTCGTCTACAAGAA
This sequence comes from Gammaproteobacteria bacterium, assembly GCA_038148755.1. Classification (GTDB taxonomy): domain Bacteria; phylum Pseudomonadota; class Gammaproteobacteria; order Pseudomonadales; family Pseudohongiellaceae; genus UBA5109. The sequence goes on along the minus strand of JAYQWA010000003.1, from coordinate 11,464 downwards.
TATATGGATTTGTATCAAACAGGCATTATTGTGAGTGAAGTCAATATTGCCGAAGTGCAACAACCTGCCCCGGTACGTGCTGCCTATGATGATGTAATTAAAGCAGGGATTGACCAGGTGGCCTTTCAGAATGAAGCCAATGCTTACGCCAATCAGGTCATTCCTGAAGCACGTGGTTTGGCGCGTCGTGTTCGGGAGGAAGCCGAAGCCTACCGTGACCAGGTGGTAGCTCGCGCTCAAGGTGAGGCGCAACGCTTTTCGCAACTGCTGGTGGAATACCAGCGTTCCCCGGAAGTGACCAGAGAACGTCTTTATCTTGAAACCATGCAGGAAGTGCTGAGTAACAGCTCGAAAGTCTTGTTTGATGTTGAAGGCGGTAACAACATGATGTTCCTGCCGCTGGATCAGATATTACAACGTGGTGGTGGCAACGTCAGTATGGAAGCCATGAGTACACAGGATATCCGTAACCTGTCCAATCAGGTGATTCAGGATTTAAACCGACAGGCAACCACAAGGACGGGCAGATAATGAAAAACTCCAGTGCCATAACCCTTGCCTTAATTACAGTTGTTCTGATTGTTGCTTACAACTGTTTATTTGTCGTACGTGAAATTGATCGGGCTGTATTGCTGACCTTTGGCGAAGTTACCAACGCCGACGTCGAGCCGGGATTACATTTTAAAATCCCGGGCGTACATACTGTGCGTATTTTTGATGGACGCATACAAACCCTTGATGCACCCACGCAAAGTTATCTGACTGCTGAGCGTGAATTCCTGGAAGTGGATTCCTATGCCAAATGGCGTATAGCTGATGTCTCGACTTATTACACGCGCACCTCAGGGGATGCCAATATTGCCAACAACCTGCTTGCACAACGAATTAATACTGGCCTGCGTAACCAGTTTGCCAGCCGGACTGTCTATGAAGTGGTTTCAGGCGAACGTGATTTACTGATGACAGAGCTGACGCGAAACCTGAACGCCATCGTACTTGACGATTTAGGGATAGAGATCGTTGATATCCGAGTAAAACAAATTGATTTACCCGACGATGTCCAGGCTTCGGTCTACAACCGTATGAATACTGAACGTCAGCAGGAAGCATCAGAAGCCCGTTCTACTGGCCGTGAGCTTTCTGAAATAATCAGAGCTGAAGCAGATCGCACGGCAACGGTGATTGAAGCCGAAGCTTATCGCGATGCTGAAATTATTCGTGGTAACGGTGATGCTCAGGCTGCAGCAATTTATGCAGAGGCTTTTAATGTTGATCCGGAATTTTACGAATTTACTCGCAGTTTAAATGCCTATCGCCAAACCTTTAGTGATAGTGGTGACGTACTTTTACTGAGCCCTGACAGCGAATTTTTCAAATATCTTAACAACAGCACAATAGAGTAAATAGCGATAATGACAGATGCCAATCGCTGGTTATTACCTGATGGCGTGGATGAAATCCTGCCGCCTGAGGCAAATAATCTGGAAACACTGCGTCGCGATATTCTGGATTTATACCGTAGCTGGGGTTATGAACTTGTCATCACTCCCCTCATTGAGTTTCTGGACTCATTGAGTATTGTTCCCGGTGAAGACCTGCATCTCGAAACCTTCAAAGTCGTCGATCAATTAAGCGGAAAAACCATGGGAATCCGTGCAGATATCACCTCCCAGGCCGCCCGTATTGATGCGCATGTTATGCAGAAAAATACGCCGAACCGGCTGTGCTATGCCGACAGTGTTTTACGTACAAAACCATCCGCCATGCTGGGCTCAAGAAGTCCTTATCGGATCGGCGCAGAGCTTTATGGTCATCATGGTCTTGATAGTGATCTGGAAATCATTTCCCTGATGCTGGAAACACTAAAGCTCGCTGAAATCGGGCAAGTCCAATTAGCACTGGGGCACGTCGGCATCTACCGTTCGCTGATTGCTCATGCTGAACTTGATACAGAACTGGAACGTAAACTGTTTGCTGCCTTACAAAGCAAATCTGAAAAAGACATTGATGACTTGCTCAAAAGCCTAAAACCTAATGACGGCTTACTGGAGATGCTGAAAGCATTACCTAAACTCAGTGGTGATGAAACTGTATTGGCTACTGCAGAACAGGTACTTGCTAATGCGCCCGGATCCGTAAAAGACGATATAGCGCAATTACGCACACTCAGTCAGGCGATAAAAAATGCTTACCCGGAACAATCACTGTACTTCGATTTAAGTGAGTTACGTGGCTACGAATATCATACCGGCGTTGTTTTTGCCGCTTATACCAATGGCTTCGGTTCATCTATCGCCAAAGGTGGCCGCTACGATGATATAGGCGAATGTTTTGGACGGGCCAGAGCCGCTACCGGCTTTGACAGCGATTTGAAAAACTTGCTGACATTAAGTCAACGTGAATTTCCCGGCATGGAAAAAATACTGGCCCCGGCAAATGAAGATAGCGAACTAAAAGCAATGATAGTGACTTTGCGGTCGCAGGGCTTTCAAGTGTTAACAGCATTATCTGGTGACAAGAGCTCCGCACAGGAATTAGCCTGTACCCAGGAAATCGTACAACGTAATGGCAAGTGGGTACTTAATCCCTTATAAGCAGTAACAAACATTTTTTGGATAATTTATTTCAGTTTTAACAGAAAGGCGTAGTCATGGGTAAAAGTGTAGTCATTCTTGGCACTCAGTGGGGCGATGAAGGTAAAGGCAAAATTGTTGATTTGCTGACGGAAAAAGCTTCAACCGTTGTTCGGTTTCAGGGCGGCCATAATGCCGGACATACCCTTGTCATCAACGGCGAGAAAACTGTTTTACATTTACTTCCCTCAGGCATCTTGCGTGAGAATGTTCGTTGTATTATCGGCAATGGTGTCGTCCTGTCACCCGAAGCGCTGTTAAAAGAAATTGAAGAACTGGAAAAAAGAGGCGTCTCTGTTTCTGACAAACTGAATATCAGTTCGGCCTGCCCTTTGATACTGCCTTATCATATTGCCCTGGATCAGGCCCGGGAACTCAAAAAAGGTAATGCTAAAATCGGCACAACCGGCCGCGGTATTGGCCCTGCTTATGAGGATAAAGTCGCGCGTCGTGGAATTCGTCTGGGTGAATTGTTGAATGCCGACCATTTCGCCAGCAGACTCGAAGAAGTGCTGGAGTACCATAATTTCACCCTGCAATCCTATTATGGTGTAGAGGCCATTGACTATCAGCAGACTCTGGAAGCAAGCCTTGCCATGGCGGAGAAGATCAGACCCATGGTTAACGATACTATTGATGTCCTGCATAATGCTCGCAAAGCCGGAGAGAACATTTTGTTTGAAGGTGCGCAAGGCTCATTGCTGGATATTGACCATGGCACCTATCCTTTTGTGACTTCTTCCAACACAACAGCTGGCGCAACAGCAACTGGCAGTGGTTACGGCCCCTTATACCTGGATTACGTACTTGGTATCACTAAAGCTTATACCACCCGTGTTGGTGCAGGCCCTTTCCCGACCGAACTGTTTGATGAAGTCGGTGAGCAATTATTTACCAAGGGTAAAGAGCTCGGCGCAACCACAGGCCGTAACCGTCGTTGCGGCTGGTTTGATGCCGCCGCGCTGAAAATGGCTATCCGTATTAATTCAGTTTCCGGTATCTGTCTGACCAAACTGGACGTGCTGGATGGTTTGGAAACAGTCAAAGTCTGTACGGGATACAAAGGTATAGATGGCTCATCCATGGCCTGTCTCACCAGCTTTGATCAATATGACCATCTCGAGCCTGTTTACGAAGAGCTACCCGGCTGGTCCGAATCAACCTTCGGTGTAAAGTCTCTGGATGAGCTGCCTGAAAATGCGCGTGCTTATATCCGTTTCATTGAAGAAAAAATTGAAGCGCCGGTAGATATCATCTCCACCGGCCCGGATCGTGAAGAAACCATCATATTGAAGCATCCTTTCTCCTAGGCATTCTCTGGCTGTTTATTATTAATTGCAGGCCTCTCTTTGTAATCCCGGCCAGGGTATTGGTATAGTTGCTTCCAGACCTTATTCTAGACCTTGTGTCTAAAACAAAGCCTGGAACAAGCTTATGCGAAACTTCTTGACCATCATTTTCCTGCTGTCATCCAATTGGGTTCTGGCAGACCAGAATGATCCACGCCTGCCCGAATTATTTGAAGAATTAAAAGCAGCTGAAGATGCCATGGCTGCCGGGATGATAGAAGTCAGAATATGGGATATCTGGGGAGAGCATCCTGACCCGGAAATTGCCGATATGATGTATTACGCCATGGATGAATTAAGTGGTGAACATTACAGCCTTGCCCTACGGTCTTTCACCGAAATCATTGAACGTGCTCCGGATTTTGCCGAAGCCTGGAATATGCGTGCCACTACTCACTTTTTACTCGGGAACTATCGCCAATCCGAGGCTGATATTATGCGTACCCTGGAATTGGAACCAAATCATTTTGGCGCCCTGAGTGGCCTGGGTATGGTTTATGTAGAACTGGAGCAATACTATGATGCCCGCAACGCTCTGCGCAGAGCGCTGCAGATCAACCCGACCATGCCGGGCGTTATTGCCAACCTGGAAGCCTTGCAACGCTTTTTCAATGCAACGGCAATTTAACAAGCTCACCGAACTACGTTCGAAGCAAAAAGATAAAAAACTAATACAATTACCTGATCTGCGAGGCTATAAGCTATAATATCCAAGATTGATTTTGTTAAATGGATAAATTTGACTCAGCCAATCACTAAGGAAGAAGTACAGAAGCTTTGATTAAACTGCCTGTTAGGCTGTTAGCATAAAAATTAGCAAATTAATGCCAGGCCTGCCGACAACTGAGAAAATCAGAGACTCCCGCACACACGAAGAAAAAACTCAAAAACAGTTTCATACCGAAAAACTTCAATTTGATGATGTTAACTTCATCTTATGCGGAATCTTCTGCGCAATCGCCATAGTCACGCTGCTTATCTTCAGTATTGCTGCACTGGCCCGTCAGGACATAAGCTTTGCTTTCACTTTAATCGGCTTTGCGCTCGCAATAAGAGCCGGGATAGGTGCAATCTGATTTACCGAAGAGGACTGGCTGGCCAAACATTTCACAACCCTGATGATGGCGGTTCTTTGTATTTACCTTTTTTACACTGGAGGTTCCGGCGGAACGGGCCCCATCATCTTTTTAATATTCCCGCCGGTTGCCTTATTTCTGCAAGGAAATTTCCTGGGTGCTTATTCAGTATTAAGCTTATTAATCTTATCCAGCTTCATCTATGCATTTAATCTGTTCGGATTTGACAACAGCCTGTATACCAATACTTTTATCAATCGTGTTTTATTGGTTTTTATCATCATTTCATTACTGTCCTATGCCTTCTCGTATTTTAAAGATAAGGCTGAAAAAGATTTGCTAAAAAATCAGGCCTCGCCAGTAACGTATTATTGGAAAAGTTACTCTCTGTTGAGCTAAACCGAGTAAGCCGGTATTTTCGCCCCAGCAGCCTAATTCTCATTAGTTTCCAAATAAAAAATACCGAGCACTATAAATTTGTTGGTATAAACAAGAAATATGTGACTAAAAATATTGTGAAGATTTTCAAAAAAGTCTTACGCTTTTCAGATACAGCAGGAAGGCTGGGTGATGATATGTATCTTATTATTTTGCCTGAAACTAAAATCGATGAAGCCAAAATAATCAGCAAAAAACTAAAGTCTGTATTTAATAATTATCAAAAATTATTCGATGACCAGACTGTCGAAATTGAAGCCCGGATTACCTGCAAAGAAATCTTCCCGGCTGATGCCAAGGTTGGTTGGGATAACATTAACACCATGGAAACCAAACTGGCTAGCAATCCATCCTGATTTTTTTTATTAGAAGCAGTTTGACTGCTATAAAGCCTGATATGCCCGCAGCGCTTCCCTTATTTGAAGGTTGTTGGGAAAGTTCTGTTGTGCTTCCACCAATATAGAGATAGCTTCTTCCACCCTGCCTACTTCTGCCAGTGCGACTGCATAAATATAAGCATACTGAGCATTTTCAGGGGCCAATGTTCTGGCGCTGTCAAACAGAGACAATGACTGTTGAATTCGTCCTGTCCGCACATACAAAATACCCAGAGCATAATTGACATCACCTGAGTCAGGATACATGCTAAATACTTCATCAAGCACTACCTCACCCAGATCATCACGTCCCTGAGCACGGTAAACATCACTTAAATTTATTGCTGCCGGTAAATAACCCGGGGCAAGTTCTCTGGCATGCAGCAAGGCTTCCCTGGCAGCGTCAAGATTACCCTGCGCGACATAAAAAGCACCCAGGTCACTCATCGATTCGGGCATGTCAGCATTAAACAGCAGGCTTTCTTCGTATTCTGAAAAAAGATTACCGAATGAAGCTCGCAGATGAAAAGGCAATTGCGCCAGCTGAACACCGGCCAGTTGTCTGGCAACAGCCAGTCGAACTGATTTTATCGGGTCATCAATTAGCCCCTGCAAATATTGAAAACGCGAACTGATATCCTGAAAACCCAATGCCGATATTGCATTTGTCCGAACCAGAGCATCCGGTGAAGCTAAAGCCGCCAGAGCAACGCCAAGATTCCTTAATGATGGGAACCTCACACTTTCAATCAGGGCGATTGAGCGCAACATGGCAGAATTATTTTCATTACTTGCCAATGCCAGCAAATCCGGTGCAATCGAAGCATCTCCCCGTCGGGCCGCAGCAATGATAGCAGCATGCTCATATTGCATACCGGTGTTATCTGTGCGGAGAACAAGAAAATCCATCAGCCATTGATTATCTTGATCACTGTGACAGCTCGCACAGGCATTCGGCACACCCAATTCAACGCTGGCAACAGGATCCGGAATTCTGAAGCTGTGATCCCGACGTGGATCAACCCCCATATAAGTGGTTTCAGGCATATGACAATTCACACACTGCGCGCCTGCCGAGCCGACTTCATGAAAAAAATGATCTTCGCTTTGAAAAGTCTGCGCTTCATGACACTGCAAGCACAAGCCATTACCCTGTATGCGTAACTCGCTGCTATGAGGTTCATGGCAGTTGGAACAGGAAACCAGATTCGCATGCATTTTGCTCTGCAGAAAAGAGCCCATTACATATACTTCATCCTGAATCTGGCCATCAGGATGATACAAACCTTCCAGCAATGGGCTAAGGCTATGGTTATTTAAAAAATCATCCATGATATCCCGCTTTTGCACCTCTCCCCGGCGTGAATGGCAGGCGCCACAGGTTTGAATCTGTTTGCTTAAAGTGAAGTCAACATCCTCAGGAATCTGTAACTGACCGGCTACCGGCTCCCAGACTTTGTCAATATTTACCAGCAGGCCCATATCACTCAAGCCTTCTCTTAATTCAGTGCTGCCATTTGCCCAGGCGAGATGCTGCGACCCGGCCCCGTGACAAGCTTCACAGCCAACATTTATTTCTGACCACTGTGTCTCATAACTGTTATTTTCAATTGAATAGTTTTTATCCAAATTTGTTGTGTGACAACTGGCACATCTTGAATTCCAATTTTGAAAAGCACCGGTCCAGTGTAAAGGATCGCCTGCAGTAATTTCTTCTTCCGGATAAAGGTGATACCAGCGCTGCCCACCCTCAGTTTCAGGTCGACTATCCCAGCTGATACTTAAAGCCTGCAGACGTCCGTCAGGAAATTCCACCAGATATTGCTGTAAGGGATAAAACCCGAAAGTATAAGAAACTTTAAATTCTTCAAGCTCACCGCTGCTGTTATCTGTTTCAACAAAAAACTCATCCCCGCGTTGGTAAAACCTTGTTGTATTTCCAAGATAGTCAAAGCTGGCATTGTTAAAATTACCCAATACAGATTCATTATCAGCAATCTCCATGGCATGCCGGTGATGGCTTAGCTGCCAGTTAGCATAAGCCTCCTGATGGCAACTGGCACATTGCTCTGATCCGACAAATTCACTGACAGGCTCTTGCGCGATCACCTCAAAGCAAAACAGCAAATGACAAAAAATAATGATTATTCGGATGACCTTATTCATGAGCTCAGAAGCCTACTAGAGAGCTGCTTGTGGAACAAGCCAGCTTTTATGATCCGCTTTTCTTCTTGCCTGCCCACAGTAGCGGTAAAGATGCTGCCAGAAAGAAAACCGGCAACCTGAAGACAAATATTAATAATAAAGACAGGGCAATACTGCCAATTAAAGATAACAAAAAGGGATTAATACCTGACAGGAACTGCGTTGACTCTGCCTTTAGATCTGAAATATCAAGCTCATTACCGCAAGTCATACAAAAATTAGCAGTATCCGGATTGCTTGTCTGACAGTGAGCACAGGTTTTCATGTTCTTTATTTCCTGATAGACACGTATCATAACATTTCTATAATAAAATCTGCCTGTCACAGGTCGACCTAAACAACGCTATCAATACCGCAATGAAAACCGATTTTATCTGTCTCAAACATCTCAACCGTCATTATGATGACGCAGGCAGCAAACACATAGTCCTGCAGGATGTCAGTCTGGACATAGCGCAGGGAGAAAGCGTGGCCTTACTGGGTCGCAGTGGCTCAGGCAAATCAACCCTGCTTAACCTGATCAGCGGCATAGATATGCCGGACGCCGGCACCGTCACAGTAGATAGTCAAAATCTGACTGCATTGAACGAACATAAACGGACTTTGTTCAGACGCAAGCATATCGGCTTCATTTATCAGTTCTTCAATCTGGTGCCAAGTCTGACTGCACAGGAAAATATTGAATTTACACTAGAACTTAACGATTTTGCTCAAGACGATATAAACAGCCGGGTTTCTACTTTAATGCAGGAGCTGGATATAGCTGGCAAGGCAAAGCACTACCCTGCTCAGTTATCCGGCGGTGAACAACAACGCGTTGCCATTGCCAGAGCACTCGTCCACCGACCCAAAATTGTGCTGGCTGATGAACCGACAGGAAATCTTGATGCCCGAACCGGCAAGACCATTCTGCAAACGCTGCACAAATTACTAAAAGAACATCACAGTACTTTATTGCTGGTCACACATAGCCTTGAAGTTGCCAATAGTGCAGATCGTATTATCACTTTGGAAGAGGGTTATTTGCAGGAGCGAGGCAGTGACTTCGCCTGGTAAACGTTTATTAAATTTAAGCGCCTGGCGTTACGCCCGCCAACACCCGTGGCAAAGCTGGCTAAGTTTCCTAGGAATTATGCTCGGCGTGATGATGGTAGTAGCCATTGATCTGGCCAGTAACAGCGCTGACCGGGCATTTTCAATTGCTGTTGATTCAGTCAATGGTTCAGTTACCCACCAGATTGTCGGTGGAGAGGATGGGGTTCCTGAAACTGTTTATACCAGCTTACGAACTGAGCTTGGTTTCAGAAAATCGGCACCGGGCATCACCGGCACAATCAGAATCAACAACGAAGAATTTACTTTATTGGGCCTGGATGGCATCAGTGAACTAAGCCTGCAACGTCAGCGCGCCGGCTTCGGATCCGGCAGTCTGATATTTGATGCCGCCCTGTTCAGTGATACTGGAGCAAACCCAGTGTTAATGAGTCAGTCCGCTGCGGCTCTGGCCGGTTTTGCCATTGGTGATGAACTAGCCATCATCACCGGCGCCAATCGAGTTGGAGTAACACCAAATGCGGCAAGGGTAAAACTGGTAAATACGATCCCAAGCTCTGACCCCCTTGCCACTGAAGGCATGCTTTATACCGATATCAGTATTGCCCAGCGTATCTTTCGCAAAGCGGGTTTTATTGACAGTATTGATTTGATTTTAAAAGACGAGGAAATAGCCACCTTACAAAACTGGCTACCCACCGGCTTAAGTCTGGTCGATGTTGCTACCCGCAACGACACGCTTGACCAGATGACTTCCGCTTTTCATGTAAATTTATTGGCAATGAGCCTGTTATCTTTACTGGTCGCAGCGCTGCTCATCTATAATACCGTCACCCTGTCGGTTTTACGCCGGGAAAAAACGCTGGGAATTTTTCGGGCGCAGGGCGTTTCACGCTCACAAATTTATCGGCTTGTTCTTGTTGAAGCAGCTATTTACGGAACATTGGCAAGTGTATTAGGTGTATTACTGGGTTACTGGCTGGGCACAGCATTACTGGATTTAGTCACAGCAGCTATCCCCGATTTAAATTACAGGCTCAATGTCACCCGTTTTATCGTAGAGCCAGCTTCGCTGATACTTGGTTTTGTACTCGGGCTTGGAATTACCCTGCTTTCAGCCGCCGTGCCGGCCTGGCGTGCTACTCTGGCACAACCTATCACCTTGCAGCAACGTGCAGCACATAATTACCAATGGCGACATTACCTGCCAGTACTAAGCTATGCTGGTATAGCGATGCTTATTCTGGGGCTTGTTTTATTACAAAGCAGACTGGATGATTTAGTCAGTGGCTTTATTGCACTCACCTTTATTATTTTTGGATTCTGTTTTCTGGTTCCGGCGGCCATGTCTCTAATGCTGAGAATACTTCTAGCCTTGTTTTCCGGTTTATTAAAACTGCCTGCCCGAATGGCTTTAAGAAATATTCTTAATGGACTGAACCGAACTGGCATGGCTGTTGCAGCATTGACCGTGGCTATCTCTGTCACTATTGGCGTCGGCATAATGGTCGATAGTTTTCGCAACACCGTTATCATCTGGCTTGATCAATCCTTCGCTGGTGATATAGAAATCACTGGTGCTGATCTATCCGCAGAACTGCAAACACAAATCCAGAATATCCCCGGCATTTCCGAAATCAGCGCTACTATTAACACTCAGGTCGAAAGCAGGATCGGCCAGGTACGTCTGAATGTCAGCGACTTTGATGCCGAGCAGCGTTATTACCTGAAGCAGATCAATGAGGAAGACCTGGCACGCTTTAATACGGGACAAGGAATTTTGTTGTCAGAGCCTTTAGCCTGGTTATATGACATAAACATTGGTGAAAGCCTGTCAATTTACACGGATGCTGGTGCCAGGGACTTCCTGGTGCTGGGGATATTTTATGACTACACGCCCAGTCAGGGCATGATTGCCATGCACCAGGCGCTTTATCAGCAATGGTGGAACAGCTTTACACCTTCCAGGCTGACAATATTCAGTGATGGCAGTAATCCTGATTTATTTAAAGAGCTTGAGCAAAGTCTGCAAAACTATGGGCAACTTGCCATATTCCCCAATCAACAGATTCAGGACATTACCCTGCAGATATTTGACCGTACCTTTGCCATAACCAGTGTGTTAAGAATTCTTGCTATCGTCATTGCCTTTATCGGCGTCCTCAGTGCACTGATGGCTTTACTGCTGGAACGCGGCAAAGAATTTGCCACCTTGCGAGCTACCGGCATGACACCTACCCAGATTATTAAATTAATACTGGGACAAACCACACTGATGCGAAATATTGCCTGACTGCTTGCCCAACAACTTGGTCTGATCATGTCTGAGTTAA
>JAYQWA010000002.1:18029-256502 GCA_038148755.1 Gammaproteobacteria bacterium | reverse complement strand
GATAAATACCGGCATATTCCTGAATGGTCTGCCTGCTGCAGGTGCATGGAAAAATATGTCCCTGTTGCTGTAGCTGGGTCAGGGCATCGCGATAGGCATTATGACGATGGCTCTGGTATAAAACTTCGCCATCCCAAAATAAATTCAAGTACTCAAGTGACTGCAGAATCTGTGCAGCGGCCGCTGCACTTTCTCTGGGTGGGTCAAGGTCTTCCATGCGGACAAACCATTGTCCATTATTGGCTCGGGCATCAAGGAAACTTGCTAGTGCAGCGATCAATGAACCAGCATGTAGAGGGCCTGTGGGAGAGGGCGCAAATCGCCCTCTGTAGAGAGAGGTTTCAGCTATTGAAATATCCAGAGCTCTCTAGGCTCCCAGCTGTTTTTCCTTGATTTCGTCCAACGTTTTACAATCGATACACTTGTTGGCAGTTGGGCGTGCTTCAAGGCGGCGGATACCGATTTCAACACCGCAGGAGTCACAAAAGCCATAATCATCTTTTGCTATCAGCTCAATGGTAGAATCAATCTTTTTAATCAACCGGCGCTCACGATCGCGTGTCCGAAGTTCGATACTGAATTCTTCTTCGAGTGTAGCACGGTCGGCAGGATCCGGCGGATTGGCTGCTTCATCCTGCATATGATGGACAGTTCTGTCGACCTCTTGCATTAATTCGTTGCGCCAGTTGAGTAATATATTCTTGAAATGTTCACGTTGTGCTTCATTCATATATTCCTCACCCCGTTTTAACTTGTAAGGGGTAAAGTCACTGACCTCAAGGTGTGCATTGGGGTTTCTAGGGCTGGCTGAACGTACTGGTTTTTTTTCAGGCGCTTTTTTGGCGACAGCTTTTTTATTTGCTGCAGCTTTTTTTGCAGGCGCTTTTTTAGAAGCAGCTTTTTTTGCAGGTGCCTTTTTAGCGACGGCTTTTTTCTTTGCGGCAGCCTTTTTTACAGGTGCTTTTTTAGGCGCAGCTTTTTTTGCAGGTGCCTTTTTAGCGACGGCTTTTTTCTTTGCGGCAGCTTTTTTTACAGGCGCTTTTTTAGGCGCAGCTTTTTTTGCAGGTGCCTTTTTAGTGACAGCTTTTTTCTTTACAGCAGCCTTTTTCATAGGGGCTTTTTTGGCTTTTGCAGCCGCTTTCTTTTTAGTTACCATTAGCTTATCTCTTTTTGACTTACTGCTATATTATTAATCTTTATTCTGAATGTTTCCTTTCTTATCTAACCACTATCTGATCTGATTCAATAAAAATATACTATATGCGATATGCTCAAAAGGAGAGCATTCTACTGATTTATTCGAAGTCAGCAAACTATTTGTTGATTGATAGCCAGGCCTTCTACTATGTTTCCAGATCAGTTTCGTTGATATAAATATTTCCTGCTTTAATTTCGTAATCAATGCTTTGAAGACTTTGCCCCAGACAAGGGCCCTGCAGGCATTCACCACTTTCAATATTAAACAGAGCGCCATGCGTAGAACATTGGATCAAATCACCACTGTTATTTAAAAATTTATCTGTTTCCCAGTTAAGCGGGACATGCATATGAGGACAGCGGTTACGATATAAAAATATCTGCTCTCGTTTTTTTACTGCAAAAAGTGCTGACTGCTTAAGCTCAAAACTTCTGCCAGCTCCTTCCGGAATACTTTGAACCTGGCAAAGCTCCACAAGCATCAACCCTCAAGTGCCTGAGCAAAATCGGCGATAAGATCGTCTGTCTCTTCAATGCCGATTGAAAATCTGACCAGGGAATCCGCTACACCCATTGAGGCTCTGCGTTCAGGCCCCATTTCAAAATAGATGGTATGGGCAACTGGAATACCCAGGCTACGGTTATCACCTAAATTACTGGAACTAACAACCAGCTCCAACGAGTTCAGGAAATCAAAACAATCAATATTGTCATGCAACTCTATACTGAGAATTGCGCCGAAATGTTTAAACAATTCACGGGCTCTGTCATGTTGAGGGTGACTTGCCAAGCCAGGGTAACTGACGTTTTTAACATTTGGATGTTTGTCACATAATTCAGCGATAGCAAGTGCATTATCGCAGGCTTTTACAATTCTCAGGGCTAAAGTATCAGAGCCGACCGATAAATGATGAGCGGCTTCAGGTGCCAATGCCGCACCGAAGTCACGCAGGCCTTTTTTTCGTATTTGCGTGATACCCCATTGTGCAGCTTCCTTGTTTTTGTAATTGTCGTAGATATTGTCGAAGTTGCTCCAATCATAAAGGCCGGTATCTGTTACGCTGCCGCCCAGGGCATTGCCATGACCACCAATATACTTGGTTAATGCGTTGATGATCAGGCTCGCCTTGACCTCTATCGGCAAAAACAGGCAGGGCGAGGTCATGGTGTTATCAACAAAATAAATAAGCTTGTGTTTTTCGCATAAATCTCCGATAACAGCCAGGTCTGCAATCTGGGTGACCGGGTTGGCAATAGTTTCTACAAATACCAGTTTAGTGTTGGGTTTTATCGCGGACTCAACATTTGCAGCATCGGTAGCATCAACGAAAGTGATTTCGATACCCAGGTTACTTAAGGTATTAAATAAACTATTGGTATTTCCGAAAAGAAAGGCGCTGGAGATGATGTGATCGCCTGCACGTAGCAGTGATAATAAAGTTGATCCAATGGCGGCCATGCCGGTTGCAAAAATAACACTGGCGAGGCCCTGCTCCATCAACGTAATTTTATTGGCAAGTGCTTCTACAGTTGGATTGCTTTGCCTGCCATAAGCGTAACCCTGGCGTTTGTTCTGGAACACTTCCGCCAATTCTCTGGCATCTTCATAACCATAAGCTACTGAAGTATGAATAGCTTTGTGTAAGACACCATGTTCTGGCTGGCCATGACGGTCGGCATGCAAGATCTTACTTGTGAACTGCTTCTTCTTCATTACGCTAAAGTATTGCAATTGGGTGTTGCTGTAAAAAAGAGGGCGGATGATACTCCTATTTTTAGCTGTATAGAAGTATCAGGCGGGGACGCGACCTGAATGCAGTTATATGGGATGTCAGTTTCGCTTTACTCTTCTTTCACCATGACATCTATCAGCACGCTAAGATCCTGTTCTGGTGCGGGGTCTGTGGAATCTGCAGGTCCGACCCATAACTGCCCCATCATGCCGGCTTCTGCATGATCAAGAAAAAGAAGGCCTTAAAACATGGGCAAGCTACTTTGTTTGATATTTTAAATACTTATACGCTGGCAGATCTGGTGGACACCAAGCCCGACATGGTCAGATTACTTTTCGATAAAGTTGCGTGACTTCCTGCGTATCCTGCCTATTGAAACTGCAATAAAAAAGGGCTTACTAAGTAAGCCCTTTTATCAAACTTGTTTCCCCGTTTAAGAGATTGTCAAAGTTCTGGTAAATTGACCATAGTTCTCCCAGCGTGAGATTTTCTCAGGCAGTTCTTCCGGAGTTGCTTGTACCTGCCCATTAACGTCTATAACCCGTGAAACAATTGAATGTTCTCCGGGGCTGGCATTATTCCAGGCAAAGTTAAACAGCTTCCAAGAGTAACGGGTTGCGCCAGGCAATATGTTGGCGCGCTGCCAGGGGCCATCATCAATTTTTACTTCCACGGCCCGTAGTGGCGTACCATCATTCAGGGCGAAGCCCATAATATTATGGGTATTCCCTCGTCTGGTCACACGGGTAATGGCAGATTTCAGCTGAATTTTGGTCACCAGCCTTTCTTCCCAGCGTTCGACGCCTCCGATGTTACGACGGCTTAAGGTGACATAATCGCGCGCCTGAAACCGGCCGGAAAAACGCCTGTCCTGAACATGTATCTGTTCCAGCCATTTAATATTGGTCACGCCGTACCAGCCGGGAACCAGCAGCCTGATTGGAAAGCCATGAGCGCCGGGCAAGGGCTCACCATTCATTTCATAGGCGAGAATGATATCGTCGTTCATAGCTTCATTAAAACTTAGACCACGGCCAAAACTTTGTTCTACTTCAGTATCACGAATTGTTTCCTTGCCCCGGTCAGCACCATAGAAAACCACTTCAGAACCGCCATACTGGATACCGGCATCCTGCAACAAATCACGCAGACTACAACCTCCCCATAACGCATTACCAACCAGGCCGTGGTAGATGCCCTGTTGGTTGCCACCACATTCAAAGCCGGCGACGATTTCAACTTTTGGTCGGCCTCGAATGTCAGCCATGCTCAGGGTGATTGGGTTATCCACCATGCCGGTGATTCGAAGTCGATGAGCATTTCCATCCAGTTGTGGTTGACCATAGTGCTGCACAACATAGAACTGATCTTCGTTACGCGAATAAAAATCTTCAATCAGCTGAGTATTCTGGAAAAAGACACCGCCAGCAGTTTTAGGCGGGCCAGCGAAATCAGGTGGCATGTCAGTAAATGGTACGAGGACTTCATCCTGAGCCATAGCGGCCTGCGACAGGAAAGGAACTGAGCCCGTCATGGCGAAACCGCCCATGACCATACCGCCTTTTAATAAATCTCTTCTCTTATTTTCTTGATCTTGTTCTGACATTACCCACCCCTCGGTCGATAAAAATTTTTATTCATTATTCAGTTGCTGCAGATGCGAGTCAAGCAGTGCTTTAGTTAATGCTCATTGTTCCTGCTGACTTTGACATTTAAGACAAAGTCTGGCTTCCGGGCTTACCTGCAAGCGTGCAAAGGCTATGGCTTCGTCACAAAGTTCGCAATAGCCATAGTCTTCATTATTGCGGATTTTATTTAAGGCTTTCTGGACCAGTTGCAATCGCTGCTTGCTGTGCTGCAGTGTAGAATCTGCCATATGCTGCTGTTGCATGGCATCCATACGGGACAGCCTGCCAACTTTGCTTTGATCCAGTGTTACTGTGGAAGCGGCAGGTGTCGCCAGTTCTATTTGCTTCAGTATTTCGGCTAAACGTTGTTCCAGTGCTGTAGTCAGCTTTGCAATTTGTGCCGGGCTTAAATTTTGCATTTATAGCCCCTGGAAAATGGGTAATTGTTCAATGGTATTTCCAATGCTTTGCATCCGGTTTAAGTAGGCCTCCGAATCGCGATTTTCATACTGGGCAATGAATTCTGCTTCGCTTATACCATCTGGTCTACCCACCAGAGGCATATAATCCGTTTCAAACTCAACGTCGGCGAAAAAGCGCTGTAGTTGCAAGGCGGCACGCTGGCTTCTGTTAGACAGTTCGCCAAGGCGCGTGCCAATCTGATTGGCGGTGATATCGCTAAAACTAAAACCGGAGTAGCTCCGGCTGTCTTGTACTTCTTTATAGATAGAAAGCATATTGGCCAGATTACTGTCAGCATAGGTGGCAATTGCAGCAGAACCGATCATATGACGTGGCAGGTCATCCCTGTTTTCCAATGTGATACGCAGAGATCGGCTTGTCGTTGATGTTGCTTCAGGGCCCAGCAGATCTTCTATATCCAGTTCATCAAATAGATAGCTGACCAGAATTAAAAAAATTACCCGGTTTTCTTCCATTGGGTCACCATCATTTTCCAGGGCGTAATTAAAAAGTGGGTTTAGCAAGGTATTCAGGCTGGTGGATCTGCTGGCTTGCGGGAGCATTTCAAGTACTGAATTCAAATGGTTCTGATAGGTCACAAGATTGTCATGAGTAGACTGATCGATAAAAAGACGTCTGGCCTGTTCACTGATAAAATCGGTATCAACTGCTTCCCAATTGACGTTGAGCCCAAGATAATTTTCTCTGATTGTTATTTCATTGACTGCATCCAGTATGGAGCTGAGGAGCAGAAAATTATTATTTTGGGCGAGAGTTTGGTTGCTGTAATTGAAGAGGGGACGGATTATAAAATCGGGAATTGTAATACCTCCAAACCGCAGGCTTTGCAAAAATACAGTATTATTTTCATGCTTGAAGCGGGCCTCAAAGTTTAGATAGGATCCAAATAAACTGGGTTTAATGGCAAAACTTCCATTGAGTGTCGCTGATTCTGCATTCAGCTCTGCCAGTAATGAACTGCCTTTTATCCATTCAGGGCTACTATTGCTTAATTGCTGCGAAAAGTAGAGTAGCAATGCATTACTTTCAGCTTCATTCAGTTCAATAAATTGATCACTGCTGTTAAACCAATAACGAGGGTCATATTCAATCAGTATGTTTTCAATACTGCTCAACTGCTGTTGATCAAGCTGCTGGTTTACCGGGAAATTTGTTGAATCTTCCAGGGCGATAAACAGGATAAGAAGAGGCAGACTGAACAAAAGCAGTAAGAGGATGCCAATTGAGTAAATAAAAACCTTCATCTAAACAGTATACTTAGCCTGTTTTCTTCTGAATAGCTGGCAACGGAAGTTTCATCAATGGAGTTTCATTAATACAGTGCTTATGCGGTATTATCGCAATCTTACATTCTTAGATGTTTTTAGCGTATGAAAATTAAACAAGCATTTTTAACCCTCACCATATTTCTAGCAGCCTGTGTTAACAATACAGTGCAACAATCTGTGCGTGATCAGGAAGAACCGGCCAGATCAGCAAGGATGGAACAGCCTGTTATGGAAGAAGCTCAAAGAGCAGAAGAAGAAAGCGGAAGTCAGGCTGAAATAACACGACTGGAAAGGGAAGAAATGGCAAGAGTGGAAAGGGAAGAAGAGCTTGCCCGTCAGGAAGCTGAGCGTCAGCGCGAACTGGAAGCAGAAGAAGCCCGCAGGTTGGCCGCAGAGGCCAGGATGGCGGCTGCCAGAGAAGCAGAAGAGTTAAGCCAGGCTGAAACTTTAGCCAGACAACAGGCCCGGATAGAAGAATTAAGCAGACAGGTCCAAATACTTAATGAGCAAACCCAGACAGTTGAGTCTGCCAACGAGGTGTTAAATGAAGCACTGGAAGCAGCAGAAGCAGTGACTGCTGCTCTCAGTGAGGAAAGTCAAAAGTTCAATGATATTAACCCTGAGTCAGGCATGTTGCCGGAAGCCATAGATATGGAACGTCTTGATGAACTAACTACAAGGCTTGAACAATTACGTGCCCAGGCAGCCTCTTTGCAGGCCCAGTAATTCATACTTCAGCCCTCATTACTTAGTCGATACTTGTCCATCACTTAACTTTGTTTGTGCTGCCCGTTGTGGTAAAGTTCGCGGGTTTTTTTTAACTCATTTTTTAATTCATTCGTACGGAGAAATTCTGGATGACAATTGCACTGATTTTTATCCTTTCCCTGCTGGGTCTTGGTATCGCTTTTTACTATATGAAAAAGGTCAACAGTATCCCTTTGGATATGGGGCTTAATGCAGAAGAAAGCACTCGACTTAAAGCTATACACGGCGCTATTGCCGAAGGCGCAATGGCCTTTTTGAAGCAGGAGTACCGTTATCTTGTAGTGTTTATGGTTGCCTTTGCGCTGGTCATAGCAGTACTGATTGATGACACACATACCGAAGGTGTCCATGAAGGTATTTATACTGCGATTTCCTTTCTCTTCGGTGCATTAATTTCCATCATTTCCGGCTACATTGGGATGAAAGTAGCCACTGCCGGTAATGCCCGTACGACAGTATCTGCACGTAATAATATTGCTGATGCTTTTGTTGTTGCCATGAATTCAGGAGCTGTGATGGGCTTCGCTCTGGTTGGTTTGGCGACATTAGGTTTAATTATTATTTACCTGGTCATGCGAGCCCTGTTGCCGGAAGTTGAAAATAATGTCCTGATGGAAGTGATTGCCGGTTTTGGATTGGGCGGATCTTCCATTGCCCTTTTTGCCCGTGTTGGTGGCGGTATCTTCACCAAAGCGGCTGACGTAGGTGCTGACCTGGTTGGTAAGGTTGAGAAAGGTATTCCAGAAGATGATCCGCGTAACCCGGCGGTTATTGCTGATAACGTTGGCGATAACGTTGGTGATGTAGCGGGTATGGGAGCTGACCTGTTTGGTTCCTGTGCAGAAAGTACCTGTGCGGCACTGGTTATTTCGGCCATTGCTTTTTCCATGGACCTGAATGCCATGCTGTATCCAATCATGATTTCAGCTGTAGGTATTCCGGTCAGTCTGGTAACCAAGATGCTGGTGCGTGTGCATAGCGAAGAGCAAGTAGCTCCAGCACTGAAAAAATTATTGATCATTTCTTCTGTATTAATGGCAGTAGTCATTTTCTTCTTCACTATCTGGATGATTCCTGGAGAGTTTGAAATTAATGGCGAAACCTATTCTGATATGGGTGTGTACTGGTGTTTCCTGTCTGGTCTGGTTGCTGGCCTGGCTGTTGGACTTTTAACTGAATACTATACTTCGGACATGTATAAGCCCGTGCAGGAAATTGCCAAATCCTGTGAAACCGGTGCTGCAACCAATATTATTTTTGGTCTTGCTCTGGGTTATAAATCCACTGTCTTGCCATATCTTGCGATCGCCATTTCTATTTTTATCTCATGGGAACTGGCTGGCATGTACGGTATCGCGATAGCTTCTTTGGGTATGTTAGGTACCCTGGCGATTGCTTTAACAATCGATGCTTATGGTCCGGTTGCTGATAATGCCGGTGGTATTGCAGAAATGGTGGGACTGGATAAAGAAGTGCGTCGCCGTACAGATATTCTGGATTCTGCCGGTAATACAACGGCCGCTATTGGTAAAGGCTTTGCCATTGGCGCAGCAATACTGACCTCGCTGGCTTTGTTTAGTGCTTTCCTTACACATTCTCAAAATTTAATGAGAGAAATTCCTGAGTTTGGTGCTGACTATGATTTGATCGGATCCATCACTTTGCTTGATCCAGTGGTATTTGTCAGTCTGTTCATGGGTGCGGTATTACCTTTCCTGTTTTCTGCCATGACCATGAAGTCAGTTGGTGCAGCAGCTTACGATATGATTGAAGAGGTTCGTCGTCAGTTCCGTGAAATTCCAGGTATTATGGAAGGTCAGGGACGCCCTCAATATGGTCAGTGTGTTGCCATTTCAACAAAAGCAGCCTTGCGTGAAATGATCGCACCGGGTGTATTGATTATGGGTACACCGCTGGTCATCGGTTTCCTGTTTGGCGTTCCTGCCGTGGCAGGCATTCTGGCAGGTTCCCTGGTAACTGGTGGTGTTCTGGCCATTGCTTCTTCTAACAGTGGTGGTGCCTGGGATAATGCCAAGAAATATATCGAAGCTGGTAATCTGGGTGGCAAAGGTTCAGAAGAACATAAAGCGGCCGTGGTCGGTGATACTGTTGGTGATCCACTGAAAGATACATCAGGCCCGTCTTTGAATATTCTGATTAAACTGTCAGCAATTCTGAGTCTGGTATTTGCACCATTCTTTGTAAACTATGGTGGAATATTGCTGTAAGTCATAAGGTAATAAGAAAAAGGGGCTCTAGAGCCCCTTTTTTGTAGGCGAATTTTGCATAAGCTAATGCTTATTAGCCTTTGTTATACTGAGCTAACAGAAAATTTTAGAGAGTTGTATGAAGCAGACAGACACAAGCCCGAATCTGGCGGGCATAAAAAACATCATTGTTGTTGCATCGGGAAAGGGTGGTGTCGGTAAATCCACGACAGCCGTTAACCTATCTCTGGCTCTGAAAGACCAGGGAGCAAAGGTTGGTCTGTATGATGCTGATATCTATGGACCGAGTATTCCGACCATGCTGGGCTTGCCGGAAGGAACACGACCTGAAATTGTCGATGAACGCACTATGAAACCAATCAGTGCACATGGCATTGTGTGTCACTCAATCGGCTTTCTGGTTGATGCAAATCAGGCCATGGCCTGGCGTGGCCCAATGGTCATGGGAGCCTTTAATCAGATACTCAATGATACGCAGTGGGGTGAACTGGATTATCTGGTGGTGGATATGCCGCCTGGAACCGGTGATATTCAATTAAGTCTGGCACAGTCGGTTCCTGTCACCGGTGCTGTTATTGTCACTACTCCGCAGGATGTTGCCCTGCTGGATGCCAAACGTGGCATTGAAATGTTTCGCAAAGTTGGCATTCCAATTCTGGGCGTGGTTGAAAATATGGGGCTGCATATATGCAGCGAGTGTGGTCACCTTGAGCATATTTTTGGCGAAGGCGGGGCAGAGCGTATTGCCCAAGATTATAAGGTTAATGTCCTGGGCAGCTTGCCGCTGGATTCTGCCATTCGTGAGCGCAGTGATGAAGGAATACCAATTGTTGCAGCAGATGCCTATGGCAAAGTAGCCGATATTTATCGAAATATTGCTGCTAATGTGAGTGACACTGTAAAGGATTTAAACAGCAGTCTGAGTATGCCGGGAATTAATATCATTGATGACTAATCTGTTTGCTTGAGTTCACGTAAATACTGGAAAAGTTTTCTGCTTGAGCTCGGAGCCTTGTTTTGAACCTGTTCTTTTTGTGCCTGACGAATAAGCTGTCGCAGGTACTGTATATCCAGATCAGGGTGTTCGGTAATCAGACTCTGTAAAGTTTCTTCTGAACCGGCTAGCAGTTTTTCTCTGAGTTCTTCCATCTGTTTGAAAAAACGTTTGTTCAAATTGGCACTTTGCTGATCCTGTTCCAGTACTTTTTCGATTAGGTCCGTATCAACACTGCGCATTAATTTGCCGATATATTGCAGTTGTCTCCGACGGGCTTCATGTTTGTTGGGTAAGCGTTTGAAATCCTGAACAGCAATGGACAAGTCAGCAGGCAGCTGACATTTTTCCAGGAGTTGATCGTTGATCTCGGTCAGCCTCTTGCCCAGTTCCTGTAAAGCCAGCATTTCACGTTTACGCTGACTTTTACTGACAATTTCTTCAGTGTCTGAAAGAGAATCTTCGGGATCGTTAAAGGGAGGACTGTCGGCAGAGCTGCTCATGTCGATTAATATAATAATGCTGCAAGGCCGAGGAAGGACAAGAAGCCCACCACATCAGTAATCGTGGTGAGTACCACGCTACCGGCCAGGGCAGGGTCTATTTTGAGTTTTTTAAGAAACATAGGCAGAAAGGCGCCGGATAAAGCAGCAACCAGCAAATTAACGATCATTGCTCCAGCAAATATATAAGCGAGCTTATTATCAGAGAACCAGATTATTGCTATCACGGCAGCTACCAGAGCCCACAGCAAACCATTTAGAAAACCAACGCCCAGTTCTCGCCACATCAGCCATAATGAATTGGTTTTCCCTATCTGTCCGATGGCCATGCTTCTGATAACCAGCGTTAGAGTCTGATTCCCGGCAACGCCGCCCATACTTGCTACTATCGTCATCAATACAGCCAAAGCAACGACCTGATCTATGGTTTCCGAGAAGCGGTTAATGACGAATGCGGCAATAAAAGCTGTTATCAGGTTTACGCCCAACCAGACAGCTCGGCGCTTGGCTGTTTTCCAGACTGGGGCAAAGGTATCATCTTCTTCGTCAAGACCGGCCATGCTCATGAGCGAGTGGTCGGCATCCTCCATAATGACGTCAACAATGTCGTCAATCGTGATACGTCCCAGCAATTTACCGTCTTCATCGACAACCGGCGCGGAGATCCAGTCCATTCTTTCAAAAAGTTGTGCAACTTCGTTATCGGGCATGGAGACAGGAATGGCTTCAAAGTCTGTAATCATGATTTCACTGACAGTTAACCCGGGGTCGGAAACCAGTACCTTACGCAGAGGTAACAGACCGACAAGATAATCCTCCCGACTCACGACAAGAATATTATCGGTCATGCTTGGAATTTCATCATGGCGTCGCAGGTAACGCAGTACGACATCCAGTGTATGGTTACTTCGTACTGTGATGGTGTCGGTATTGAGCAGGCCACCGGCAGTATCTTCAGGATAGGAAAGTACAGCTTCCAGACGCTGTCTGTCCTGATCTCCCATGGCAAGTAGGACTTCATTGATTTCCTGATCAGGGA
Organism: Gammaproteobacteria bacterium; assembly: GCA_038148755.1. Taxonomy (GTDB): domain Bacteria; phylum Pseudomonadota; class Gammaproteobacteria; order Pseudomonadales; family Pseudohongiellaceae; genus UBA5109. The sequence continues at coordinate 244,661 of JAYQWA010000002.1, read as the reverse complement.
GCTGCTGCAGAATATCAGCGATGTCATCGGTGTCCAGACCTTCTGTTAGGCTGACAACCTCTGCCGGGCTTAATTTGTTTAAGATGTCACTTTGTAAATCTTCATTGAGGAAATTTAATACTTCCCCTTCGTTTTCTTTAGAAACCAGACGCCATAAAGTTTCTCTGGCTTTATGCGGCGAAGACTCAAGCAAATGCGCAATAGTGGGAGCTGGCAGGTCGTTAAGCATTTGCCGAACACGCACAAAGTAACCACTATCCAGCGCGGCTCTCAACGCTTCAAGTTGCTCCTGAGTCTGGTTGGTGCTTTCACTTGGCTGCATGCTTGGTCAACTTTTTCTAATTTCTTTTCGGTTTCCGGAAAAACCTGCAAAGACATCCGTTGATGGAAGCGGGTATTATATCAGTGCGAAGAACGCAAAGCCCTAGCTGACTATTGAAAAACCATTACGCTTGCCAATCCTGCCTTAAAAAATTAGATAAAACTGCTCATTTAGTATGTGTAAACTGCGCTTTATATCTAATTTTGCCTTGTCTTGGCTGCACGCATCATGTTTTTAAATTGTCAGCAGGGAAGGTAGGGGCCAGAGGCTCTTAAGTAAATTTTATGTCAAACAGCAAATTACAAATATTGATTGCCTTGCTGGTGGTCATTGGATTCTCAGTCCTGGCCTGGTTTTTCCAGCCTGATCCGGCCAGAAGTGATGTCGTGTGGTATAGCATTTTACCGCCGGTCATTGCAGTGGCTTTTGCCATCGCTACCCGGCTTTTGTTGTTGAGTCTGGCCGCTGGAGTGGTTCTTGGCAGCTTATTGATTAATGTGCCATCGGCAATAACGCAAACATCTGCCTGGGGAGCAAGCTTTGTCACTTTAGGGGAGCAACTTTGGCGAGTGATAAGTGACCCTTTTAATCTGGCGGTACTCGCGTTTATTTTGCTGATGCTGACAATGGTCAGTATCGTTATTCTTTCCGGCGGATTGCTGGCCATTGTCAGGTGGCTGGAGCAATATGCCAGAGGTCCCAGGTCCACCCAGTTTATTACCACACTAATGGGCTTTCTGGTTTTTATTGATGATTATGCCAACGTTATGATCGTCGGGACTTCAATGCGCCCGATTTCAGATTCAATGCGGGTAAGCAGGGAAAAACTCGCATTTCTGGTTGACGCAACGGCGGCACCAATTTCAGGTATCGCCTTAATGTCGACCTGGATTGGCTATGAACTTGGTATTTTTTCTGAAGTCAGTGCTGCACTGGATTTGGGACGGGATGCCTATTCCATGTTTCTTGATGCACTTGGCTATCGTTTCTATTGCATCTTTATGATTGTGTTTATTTTTGTGAATATCTGGTCAAGGCGTGAATTCGGCGGCATGCTGTTGGCTGAACGCCGAGGCAGAAGGGGTGAAGTCAGCGCTGTTGATGCAACTCTGCTCGCTAAAGTCAACGACAATATAGAGCCTGAGCAGTCGGCCAGGATTAAAATGTCTACCGCCTTTGTGCCTTTCGGGGTGTTGTTTTTTGTGTTGTTTCTGGGGCTTTGGATAGATGGCGGCGGGTTAAGCCTGCTTGCAGAAAATCCGGTGGCTATTTTGAGTTTCGAAGCCTGGCGGGAAGTCATCTCGACTTCTGAAAATAATGTTCATGTGTTGAATATTGCTGGCTTACTCGCTTTGATAACAGCCATGTTTTGTGCAGTTGTTGTTGCAGCCATACCAAAACAATCCATTGGCCGGGCAATTAAACAGGGGGCAAAATCGACTTTATATCCCTGGGAGATTTTAATCCTGGCCTGGACTCTCAGTGGTATATGTAATGAACTGCAAACAGGCCCATTTCTTGTCGCTGTTGTTGGTGATGCAATGCCCGCAGTTATTTATCCGGTGATCGTTTTTGTACTGAGCGCCGCTGCCGCTCTTGCGACTGGTACTGCCTGGGGAACCATGGCAATTTTTATACCGATTACGTCCCAGATTGCCTTTCAGCTGGATGGTGGTGTTTATGGGGTGGTGACTATTATGAGTCTGGCGGCTGTCCTTGATGGTGCAATTTTTGGGGATCACTGTTCGCCTATTTCAGATACAACAGTAATGAGTTCAATTGCGACTTCATGTGATCATATACATCATGTGCGAACCCAGTTTCCTTATGCTTTGCTGGTTTCTGCCAGTGCCATAGGCCTGGGGTATCTGCCCGCAATGGCTGGTGTGCCTTTATGGCTGGCAATATTGCTGGTGATAGGATTTTTTAGTTTGTTTTTACTGCTGGTTGCAAAAAAAGTCGACGCTTAATATTGGTTATTCTTCATCGAATTTATTGGCGACGAGTTCAACAATCGCAGACAGGGCTTCATGCTCATCGTTACCATCCAGCCTTATGTCCAGGACGGTACCAGGAGATGCCGCCAGCAGCATGATTGACAGTATGCTTTTACCATCGACCATTTTTTCCTGGTTGCCAATTTCAAACTGGGATTCGAATTTATTGACGACTTCCACCAGCCTGGCTGCCGCCCGGGCATGCAGACCGGCTTTGTTACTAATTGTTATTTTATCTTCAATCATCGTTCAGATATTGCTTAATTCTCTATGTCGAACCTGAATGTTACTAATTGTTTGCGAGAAATGCTTCCCCAGTTTTTCACTTAAAAAGACAGAACGATGCTGTCCTCCGGTGCATCCCAGGGCAATCGTGATGTAACTACGGTTGTTGCGCTCGAAACAGGGAATCCAGTTTTCAAGAAAGTCTTTGATATCATTGAACATTCTTTCAACTTCCGACTCTGATTCAAGATAGTCCATCACTGCTTGATCGAGCCCGGTCAGGCCTCTGAGAGTGCTGACCCAGTAGGGGTTGGGCAGGCAACGGACGTCGTAAACCATGTCGGCATCTATGGGAATGCCATGTTTAAAGCCAAAAGACTGAAATTGTAAGGCCAGGGTGTCCTGCTCATGGTTGGCTACCCGGTCACGCACAATATCGCGCAGATCATGCAGATTTAAGCTGCTGGTATCTATAGTTAAACTGGCGAGGTTGGCAATAGGAGAGAGCAGTTCTTTTTCCAGCTTGATGGCTTCTAGCAGACCCAGCTCTGAATTACTTAGGGGATGCTTGCGCCGGGTCTCGCTGAAGCGCTTGAGCAAAGTGTTGGTTTCCGCATCCAGAAAGATTATCTGGCTGTCCAGCGCTGACTTATCGAGCTGATTAAAAATTTCCCTGAATTTGGAAAGATCTCCAGACAGATTGCGCGCATCGATACTGACAGCAACTTTATCCAGTTCATTATCGTTCTCTTCAGCGATGCGTTCTGCCAGTGCGGTCAGCAGGCTGGCAGGCATATTGTCGACACAGTAATAACCCAGATCCTCCAAGACATGCAGGCAGGTACTTTTACCTGATCCGGAACGGCCACTGATAATGATAAGTTTCATGCTGACATTCTATGCTATTTTCAAAAATAAGGGGAAAGCCCGGAAAAGCCTAGGCTGTGCTGTGTATTTTAATTGTTTTGTATAAAGAGGGGATAAAGCCTGGTCAAGACTTTTCAGCAGAGCCGGGAACCCGCATGGCAGCAGCGTATAATTCAGCATCGCTCTGACTTTTTCTGAGATTGTCACAGTAGCTTTGGTTTTTAAAGAGTTCGGCCAGGGTTCTTAATACCTCAAGATGCCCTTTAATGGTGTTTTCCGGGACCAGCAGGAAAAACAGCAAATCAACGGGTTTTTGATCAATGGCATCAAAATCTATCGGGTTGGCCAGTTTTACCAGACAGCCTATCGTCTTTTCACATTTAGGGACACGGCAATGCGGGATGGCAATGCCATTACCCAATCCCGTACTGCCCAGTTGTTCCCGGGCGATCAACGCTTCATAAACTTCATCAGGATTTATATCAACTTTGCTGGCGATTAATTCAGAGCTGGTCTCCAACAAACGTTTCTTGCTTCCACCTTCAACATTACAAAAGGTGAGTTCAGGACTTATGATTGATTCAAGCTGCATGGTTTTTAAATTGTGTCTTAAATTAACAGTAACCTTTTTAGGGTAACCAGATGCCTTCTAAATGTATTTTTTTAAATATTTGCCAAGTAACGCTGCTTAAAGTAGACGTTTCCTTTCATTTGAAGGTGAGATGGACAGGGATTCCCTGTATTTCGCAATGGTTCGGCGCGCAATATTAATACCTTGTTCACCTAAAAGGGAAGTAATTTTGCTATCACTGAGGGGTTTTTGTGGATTTTCGCTGGCTACCAGCTTCTTAATGAGTGCGCGAATAGCGGTAGAAGAGCATTCCCCACCTTCGTGCGTGGCTACATGAGAAGAGAAAAAGTACTTTAACTCGTAGATGCCACGCGGTGTATGCATATATTTCTGGGTGGTTACGCGTGAGATGGTTGATTCATGCATGCCTACTGCTTCAGCGATGTCGTGTAAAACCAGCGGTTTCATCGCTTCATCGCCATAATCAAAAAAACCTCTTTGGTGGTCCACAATATTACGGGCGACTTTCAATAATGTTTCGTTACGGCTTTGTAAGCTTTTCAGAAACCAGCGTGCTTCCTGCAGACTATCTTTCAGATAAGCATTGTCGCTGCCGGAGCCCCCACGTCCTACCAGAGAGGCATAATCAGGATTAACCCGAATAGATGGTGTGGTGTCAGGATTGAGTTCGACTTTCCAGCGCCCTTTTTCTTTGGTGACGAAGACATCAGGAACGACATATTGTGTATCTGATAAGGTTATTTCAGAACCGGGTTTAGGGTTCAGGCTAAGGATTATCTGCAAAGCAGCTTTCAACTCTTCTTCTTTGACTCTGAGTCGTTTCATGATCAGCTTGTAATCGCGTGTGGCCAGCTGTGGAAGAAAGTTATCAATGATTTTGCCAGCCAGATGATAACCAAGGCTTTCAGGGTCACAATGCGCGAGCTGCAGACGTAAACATTCGTTTAGGTCTCGATATCCCACGCCAACCGGATCAAATTGCTGAATTCGATGTAATACGGCCAGGACTTCATCTTCTTCTATATCAAGCTCTCTGATAAGACCGGCATGAATTGAGGATATACTTGAAGTCAATAAGCCATTAGGGTCAATTGAATCAATAATTGCCATCGCGATCAGGCGGTCACTGTCAGACATGGGAGTAAGATTGAGCTGCCAGTTCAGGTGATCCTGCAGTGATTCAACGGCACTGTTCCTGGATTCGAAATCGCTGTCTTCGCCAGCCTGATTGGTGCTGTTATAGGATGAGCCAGGCGTCGTATTAATATAGATATCATCCCAGGAGCTATCGACAGCAAGTTCATCGGGAATTTCATTTTCATTCCAGTCGCTGTTTTGTAATTCCTGAAATTCATCATTTTCAGAATCGCTTCGTTCGGTGCTCTTTTCAGATTTGGCTATTGGCTCATCCTGTTGGCTATCACCTTGATTATTTTCAGCGTTATCATTTTCGGAGTTGGACTCATCCATCTCGAGCATGGGATTGGTTTCCAGCGCTTCCTGAATTTCCTGCTGCAGATCCAATGTAGAAAGCTGCAGCAGACGAATTGCCTGTTGCAACTGGGGAGTCATGGTTAGCTGTTGGCCTAACTTGAGTTGAAGCGATAATTTCATAAAACGCTAACTTCTATATTGCGTAGAGCATATATATCAGAACACAAGGTTGAATCGCTAATGACTATAGCAAAGTTCATGCAATTATCATACCGAATAAGTCAAAATTGAAATTGATCTCTTAGTGCGATTTACTCTGATACCAAGAAGCAAAAAACTGGAGAACTAAATGAGCATATTGAAAAAAATCTTTATATTAATAGTTGGATTAATGGCTATGCCAGTCTTGGCACAGAACGTAAAAATCACGCCGCTGGGTTCTCATCCAGGTGAACTTTGTGCGAATGATCGTGCGCTGATATTTGAAGACCCGACTGGACTAAGGCTGCTTTATGACCCAGCACACAACCTTGTCTCCGGTGATGATCCTAGGTTGGGTGATATCCATGTTGTGTTGCTTAGCCACATGCATGGCGACCATTTGGGTGATCGCAGGCTTCAGGACGTGGGTGCGGGAACTTGCTCAAATTCAGCACGTGTTCCTACTACACACTCCATGACAAGCGAAGTGTTGGCTGAAAAAAATGCTGTACTGGTGACAACCCGGGCCATGGCGGGGTTTATAGCCAGTGAGCTTGAGCGAATGGGGGAAGGTTCTTTATCTGTCTGTAGCCAGTCTGTTGTAGCGACTGTTCCGGTTGAAGTCGCGTGTAGCTCAAGAATAGATATGGGAGGCGTATTTAATGCGACAATGGCTGACGCCACACAGGGTGTTGAAATCACCATTGTCTATGCTTCACATGTAAATAACGCACCACCGGCACTGCTCTCGGTCGAACAACGTGCGGCGGCTGAAACCGATGGTGCTGTTTTTGAATATGGTCCTGCTACAGGATTCGTTGTGAAATTCAGTAATGGACTTGTTGTATATCTTTCGGGAGATACCGGTATCAATTCAGAGATGAGGACTGTTATCAATGAATTCCATCAAGCAAATCTTGCTGTACTCAATCTTGGCAACAACACCGGCATATACCTTTCAGCGCCTTACGTAATCAACGAACTTGTTGAACCGAAATCAGTGATTTTGACTCATGTGAATGAAGCTGCAACCTCAGGAGGTCAACTTCGAACAGAATCGCGTACCTATGAGGTTATACAACAGTTGGAATTACCAGCTTACCTGGCGGTCAGTGAACGCACGATGTCATTCGACGGGGAAGGGCATTGCGTGGCAGGATGTGACTAGCTGGTGCAGGGGATTTACTCTGACATCAAGTCTTTGACGGCAGGAGCGGCTTTAGCCGCGAAAGATAAGTTCGGTTCGGGACTAAAGTTCCTCCCACTAGTCCTTCCTACATCCCCTCCTGCGGTCTAAATACGAAAATCATGTCCCAGGTAAACATTTTTCACCTGTTCATTCTGCATGATACTGTCCGGATCGCCTTCAGCCAGAATGGCGCCCTCACTGACAATATAGGCAAATTCACAGATATCCAGGGTTTCGCGGACGTTATGGTCAGTGATAAGCACACCGATACTGCGTTTACTGAGGTCGCGGATAATGGTCTTGATATCATTGACCGAGATGGGATCGACACCGGCAAAGGGCTCATCCAGCAAAATAAAATCTGGGTCGGTTGCCAGCGCGCGGGCTATTTCAACCCGCCGTCTTTCGCCACCGGAAAGACTCATGCCCAGGCTGGCTTCCAGATGATCTATATGAAAATCCTGCATTAACTCCTGGCAGATGTCCTGACGCTGGTTGGGGCTCAATTCCTTGCGCGTCTCCAGAATAGCCAGAATATTGTCTTTCACTGTCAGTTTGCGGAATATGGAAGATTCCTGGGGCAGATAACTCAAACCTTTGCGTGCACGCTCATGCATGGGGGCTTTTGAAATATTAAGGTCATCAACGAAAACTTGGCCACTGTCTGCTTTAACCAGTCCGATAATCATATAAAAAGAGGTTGTTTTACCGGCACCATTTGGTCCAAGCAGACCAACAATCTGGCCACTTTTCAGTTGTAGCGAGACATCTTTAACAACCTGCCTGCCTTTATAGCTTTTGCCAAGTTTACTGATGCGGAGGGTTTTCATATCAGTAAATCAGGGATTGGCGGTAGCCGGAATAACCATATTCATCTGTGTAGCGTCCAGTTTGCGATTGGCAATATCGTATTCAATACGTTCAGCAGTAGTATCGATCGTGCCTTCCTGGGAAAAGGCAGCGTCGCCCTGAATAATAATGACCTGGGTTTCATTATTGAAAATGATAGTTGCGCCACTGGCATAGGCAATGGCCTGGTCAAGTTCGGGTTGCTGCTGGAAAGTCGCTGGTGAACCCGTAGCAGTAATCATACGGATAAAGCCCTGCTCGCGTTCGATTCTGAATTCAAGGCCGCTTAATTTAAGGCTGCCCTGACTGATTTGTGCCGGTTCATCATTGGTTCCGCGGCAAATTTCCAGACCCTGATCCAGAAATGACTCACTGCGTGCGGGGCAGGTAGTGATCATATCCTGTTCAAGATCACCCGGCAGTGCCAGAGAAATATTGCTTATCAATAAGCTTGGTAAAAGCAGACTGTTTAATAATTTATTCATAACGTCCTCTGACGTTGTTAAGAAAGGTGATGTGTTTTGTGATCAACTCTGCACTCATACCCTGACTGCTGATCTCCCGATTCACTGATTCAAACAGCACTTCAGCCTCGGTACTCAGGTATTTGCTGGCAGGGTAAATAGTAAGCTGATCTGTATAAATATTGTAAGTCTGGCCTGTAAGGTCTGTATGTTGGACAAGCACATTTTCTGAAAGATCAATTCTTTCTTCATCCCTCTCAGGGTCTTGCTGTATTGTGCCATAGGCCGCACTGAGGAACCATGGACCTGACTGGCTTTCATAAATAACCAATCGCGGAGAATCGACCGAGGCATATTCAGGGTAGGGATAGTGCACAATGCGTTCAGCCTGTAAGCGGTATTCAGATTCCCCTCCGGCGCTGAAGCGGGTACTGTCCACTGTTGTCAGGAAATAGTCAAAGGCCTGGTCAACCCGGCTGCGTTCAATGCCGGAAAAGCTTAGATCATCCGTTTCTGAATTTAGCAGCAGGAACAATATGCAAGCCAGAATGACTAAAGCAATGGTGTGATAGCGCATCGGCCTGGCCACCTACATAAAAGGCGCTATGGCGGCGTCGTATTTATCCTGGGCCTGCAAAATCAGATCACAGATTTCACGTACCGCACCCTGACCACCTTGACGCTCCGTACAGCATAACGCATGCTGGATGATGACCGGGTTCGCATTGGGTACAGTGACGCCAAAACCCACCCGGCGAATGCAAGCCAGGTCAGGCAGATCATCACCAATATAAGCGACCTCCTGAAGATTGAGCTCGAGTGTTGTCAGAATTTTTTCCAGCGCTTCAAGTTTTTCCTCACAGCCCTGCACCAGATTTTCTATGCCAAGTTCCTGCGCCCGCTGCGTCACAATGTCGGATTTTCTTCCGGTAATTAAAGCAACTTTGATTCCATTATTTTGTAAAAGTTTTATGCCCTGGCCATCCAGTGTACTGAACGCTTTAATTTCATCACCCTTGGCAGAGAAATAGAGTTTGCCATCGCTTAAAACGCCATCAACATCCAGCACGAGCAATTTTATTTTTCGCGCTTTATCTAATAACTCTTTTGGCAGGTCTGACAAGCTCATAACATTAAGTTAAACAACATTTGCTTTCAGTAAATCATGCATGGTGACAATGCCTTCAAGACTCTGTTTTTCATCCAGCACAACCAGACTATAAATTTCGTTATCCTGCATTAATTTTGCTGCTTCAGAGGCAAGTGCATTGGCGTTGATGGAGCGAAAAGAGCTGGTCATGACTTCTCCGATCTGGGTCATTTGCAGGTCTTTGTTCTGGTCAAGCAGTCGTCTTAAATCACCATCTGTAAAAACACCAACCAGCTCTCCCGCAGCATTCTTGATAGTCGTCATGCCCAGCTTTTTCGCGCTGATTTCCAACAGGCTTTGGCTGACCGGAGTGTCGGCGCTGACAACGGGAATATCCTTGCCCGCGTGCATCACGTTTTCAACCTTGAGTAATAAGCGTCTGCCTAAATTGCCACCGGGATGTGAAAAAGCAAAATCTTCGGCAGTAAAACCTCGCGCTTCAAGCAGGGCCATTGCCAGCGCATCACCGAGCACCAGAGAAGCAGTCGTGCTGGTAGTCGGCGCCAGACCTAAAGGACAGGCTTCCGTTTCGACACTGGCATCCAGATTGACATCGGCACTGCGGGCCAGGATTGACTTAACATCACCGGTCATTGCAATTAAAGCAACACCCTTGCGTTTTAAGACAGGCAATATGGATAGCAGTTCTTCGGTGGTACCGGAATTGGATAAGGCCAGTACAACATCTTGTTCAGTGATCATTCCGATATCACCATGACTGGCTTCGGCAGGATGGACAAAGTGTGCTGGTGTCCCCGTGCTTGCCAGGGTTGCAGCAATCTTGTTGGCAATATGGCCTGACTTTCCCATGCCCATGACGATAACACGCCCTGAGCAATCCAGCATTAAGGAACAGGCTTTTGTGAAATTATCATCGATTCTATTTTTAAGAGCTGCCACAGCATCCTGCTCAAGAGCAATGGTTCTTTGCGCAGTTTCTATAAATGAACGTTTTGTCATGAGCCTAACTCTGTACAAAGATCTATACGAACAGGAAAGCAGTGTAAGTTAAATATAGCAGCATTAAAACTGCACCTAAAAAACGACCGAACTTTTGACCGCTTTTAATCTTAAGCAGAATAAAAACCGCAAGTATCAGCGTCATTAGCAGCATCATGCCACCGTCACGCCATAAAACCGTTGCTTCAATATTTAGTGGCGCCAGGAAAGCCGGCACCGGCAAAACCAGTAATAAATTTAAAATATTTGAGCCTATAACATTGCCGATGGCGATATCGTGATGCCCCTTAAGAACGCTGGCAATTGACGCAGCCAGTTCAGGCAGACTGGTACCGACTGCAACGATGGTCAAGCCGATAATCAGCTCACTCACTCCCAGTGCACGGGCGATACCCGTGGCGCCATATACCAGCGCATTGGCGCTGATAAGTAACAAGATAAGGCCGAACAGCATCAGCCCTATTGATTTTGCTGTGCTGATGTCAGCAATGTACTCAGAGACTTCTTCAGGCTCTGAAAGGTGAGTGTCGGTTAAGTGACTTTTTATTTTAAAAACAAAAAAGGTAAAACAGGCCAGCAGGATCAGCAGGATGATGCCGTCAACCCAGTTTAAATACAGATCCCGGAAAATCAGCAGGGCAGCAACGGTGACTATTAGCAGAACCGGTAGTTCTTCTTTCAGTGAAGAGGCGGGTATGACAATAGGACAGACAAGCGCGGTCAGACCTAATACCAACCCTATGTTGGCAATATTGGACCCCAGCACATTACCGATGGCCAGCTCAGGAGCCCCTCTCAGTGCTGCAGTTGCCGAGGTTATAATTTCAGGTGCTGAAGTTCCGAATGAGACGATGGTCAAGCCGATAATCAGGGTAGAAACACCAAGGTTACGGGCAGTCGTGGAGGCGCCTAATACAAACCTGTCCGCACTCCAGACAAGTCCAATGATCCCGCCGATAACTGCCAGCGTGAACAATACATATTCCATTAAGCTAAGCCCTAAGATAGAAAAAGTCGCGATTATAGCTTATTTGTATGGCCTGTATGTCGTCAAAAGCGACAAAGTCTTTGCATTAGGATAGAATGCGCAGCCTTATCATGGTGGTGAATTATGAGTATTGCAACTGAAGAGATAAGCAAGATTATTGCAGATGCGATCAGTGACGCTGAGATTGATGTCAGCGGCGCTGATGGCAAATATCAGATAAGAGTCGTTGCGGATATTTTTGAGGGCCTGAATTCTGTGAAGCGTCAGCAAACTATTTATCGTATTATTAACGAGCATATCAGTTCGGGTGCGATTCATGCTGTCAGCATGTTACTGCTTACCAAAGCAGAACATGCACAAAAAAACTAGATGCAACTGGTGTCTAAAAGAGCCGGATGGCTCTTTTTTTTTGCGAAGGAAAATCAGGATAAAGCTCACAGGACTGACACCAAATTTGTTAGAATGCGGCAGTTTGGCTAATTGGCTGAAGCCATAGAAAACAGGTGAAAATGTGGATAAATTATTAATTCAGGGTGGCATCAGGCTTGATGGGGAAATTCGTATTGCCGGCGCAAAAAACTCGGCTTTACCGATCATGTCAGCTGCCTTGTTGACAGATGATTACGTGAAGGTCAGTAATCTGCCGCATCTCTATGATATTACCACCATGCTGGAATTGCTTGGTTGTATGGGGGTTGAATCCATTATTGGCGACAAACTCGAAGTTGAACTGAACAGCAGCACCATCAATAGCTTTAATGCTCCCTATGATCTGGTTAAAACCATGCGTGCGTCCATTCTGGTGTTGGGGCCTATGCTGGCACATTTTGGTAAAGCAGAAGTTGCCCTGCCGGGTGGCTGTGCCATCGGTAGCAGGCCGGTAAATCTGCATATTGAATCGCTTAAAAAAATGGGTGCCAGTATTCAGGTTGAAGACGGTTACATAAAAGCCAGCAGCAAGGGTCGTTTAAAAGGCGCACATATTTTTATGGATCTGGTCACAGTAACAGGAACAGAAAATATCATGATGGCTGCTACTTTAGCCGACGGACAAACGGTTATTGAAAATGCTGCCCGTGAACCAGAAGTAGTAGATCTTGCTCAATGCTTGCGTGCTATGGGAGCCGATATCAGTGGTGAAGGCACCGATACGATTATTATTAACGGTAAGACTAAACTGCATGGCTGTAATTATTCAGTGATGCCGGATCGCATAGAAACCGGCACGTATTTGATTGCAGCTGCAGCAACCCGGGGCAGAATCAAGGTTAAGGATACGCGTCCGAAAACCCTGGAAGCCGTATTAATTAAACTAAAGGAAGCCGGCGCCCAAATTGAAGTGGGTGAAGACTGGATCAGTCTGGATATGCATGGCAACAGGCCCAAAGCGGTTTCACTGACAACTGCCCCTTATCCGGCTTTCCCGACAGACATGCAGGCGCAGTTTACGGCGCTCAACGCTATTGCAGAAGGGTCGGGGGTGATTACTGAAACGGTTTTTGAAAACCGGTTTATGCACGTTCATGAAATGAATCGCATGGGTGCCGATTTAAAGGTTGAAGGTAATACCGTTATCGTCAAGGGTGTGGATACGCTGATAGGTGCGCCGGTCATGGCAACCGACCTGAGGGCGTCCGCCAGCCTGATCATTGCAGGACTGGTCTCTGAAAATGAAACAAAGGTAGATCGTATTTATCATATTGATCGTGGGTATGAATGTATCGAAGAAAAATTACAATTGCTGGGCGCCAAGATCCGGCGTCTGCCTTCGTAAAGCTTAAGTTATTACTATGTTGAAACAAGGCTTGGTCATAGCGCTTACCAAAGGGCGCATACTGGAAGAAGTGTTGCCGTTGCTGGAGCAGGCGGGGGTTATTCCTGCGGAAGATATAAACAAAAGTCGGAAACTGATTTTTGACAGTAACCTGTCCGGCGTGCAACTTATGGTGATACGCGGTTCCGATGTGCCGACTTATGTTGAATTGGGCAGCGCAGATATCGGGATAACCGGCAAAGACATCATCATGGAAAATGGCTCCCAGGGTTATTATGAACCTTTAGATCTAAAACTGGCGACATGTCGTTTAATGACAGCCAGGCCGGTTAATCAGACTGGAACACCAAAGCGGCTCCGGGTAGCCAGCAAGTTCGTCAATATTGCCAAAGCGTATTTTTCTGAACGCGGACAGCAGGTTGACATCATCAAGTTGAATGGTGCTCTAGAGTTGGCGCCGATCATGGGTATGGCGGATCAGATTGTTGATATCGTCGACAGTGGCAAAACACTCAAGGCCAATGGGCTGGAGCCGGTAGAACTGATTGCTGAAGTTAGCACCCGGGTCATCGTCAACAAGGCTGCCATGAAATTAAAGCATGATCAGATTCAAAGTTTACTGCAGCGTCTACAAGCCGCAGTTAATTAAATTTAAAGCAGAAGCGAAAACAAAAGCATGACACTAGCTATTCGCAAACTTAATGCGGCGGACGCAGACTTTACCGCTGAGCTGAAAAAGGTTCTGGCCTGGGATTCATTGGCCAGCCCCGATGTCCTGGCGACTGTTAACGCTATTTTGCAAGAAGTTAAAGCAGCCGGGGACAAAGCAGTACTTGAATTGACAAAGAAATTTGATCAACGCGATGTCTCTTCCATTAGCGAGCTTGAAATTCCCAGGCAACGCTTGCAGCAAAGCCTGGAGAAAACTCCTGCTGTACAACGCCAGGCGCTGGAAAACGCTGCATCAAGAATCAGACGCTATCACGAAAAACAAAAGCAGGACTCCTGGCTTTACACGGATACAGACGGTTCAAGCTATGGCCAGCAGATAACAGCGCTTGATCGTGTTGGTGTTTATATTCCAGGTGGTAAGGCGTCTTATCCTTCCACGGTCTTAATGGATGCCATCCCCGCGAAAGTGGCAGGGGTGTCAGAAATTATTGCTATGGTGCCGACACCCAATGGTGAAGTAAATGAACTGGTGCTGGCTGCCCTTGCTTTAGCTGAAGTTGAACGAGTCTTTACTGTAGGAGGCGCACAGGCTATAGCAGCATTGGCGTATGGCACTGAAAGTATTCCTGCCGTGGATAAAATTGTTGGGCCTGGGAATATTTATGTTGCGATGGCAAAACAGCAGGTCTTCGGTCAGGTCGGCATTGATATGGTTGCCGGTCCTTCTGAGATTCTGGTGATCTGTGATGGCAACACTGATCCTGACTGGATAGCAATGGATTTATTTTCCCAGGCTGAACATGATGAGGATGCGCAATCCATCCTGGTATGCCCCGATGCTAATTATATTCAGGAAGTTCAGCAGAGTATGGAGAAACTATTGCCAGAGATGGAACGTAAGAACATTATCCAGACTTCCCTGGAAAGCAGAGGGCTCATGATTCAGGTTGCAGATCTGGAGCAGGCGGCTGTGGTATCCAATAGTATTGCACCTGAGCATCTGGAACTTTCTGTTGAAAACCCCGAAGCTTTATTGCCATTGATAAAACATGCCGGTGCTATCTTTCTGGGCAAATACACATCTGAAGCATTAGGGGATTATTGCGCTGGTCCCAGCCATGTCTTACCGACTTCCGGGACAGCCAGATTTTCTTCTGCGCTGGGGGTATATGATTTTCAAAAACGTTCTTCATTGATTAACTGTTCTGCAGCGGTAGCAACAGAACTCGCCGATACTGCTTCAGTACTGGCACGCTCAGAAGGCCTGACGGCGCATGCCAGATCGGCTGAATATCGCAAGTCTGATAAATAAGCTTGATGAATTTATTGGGCAGAAAATAAAACGAAGGGTTCACCAACCCCCAGGGTGACAGGAATACGAAGATAATTCCTGTTTCGATACACCTGTATTTCCACAATTTCTCCGGCGCCAAGATTACTGATTGCGGCTATTTCATCAAACAGGTCGTCTTCAGTATTCAGTGAACTGAACTGTTTCTGATTGAAGCCGGTTATTATGTCGCCAACCTTGATACCAGCCCGCTCGGCCGGGCCATCTTCGACTAATGAAAGCACTCTGGCTCCTTCGATGGGTTGTCCATACAGCAGGATGCCTTCATTTCGGGTGAAAAGTTCTGAAGCGTCTACACCAAGGTAACCGCCCGGGCCACTCTGGTAATAATAATTCAGTAAAAGGCTGATCATGCTGGCATGTGTTGCGAAGCCCAGACCTTCCGAGCCACCGGATTCAGAAAGAATATTGGAGTTAATTCCGATTAAATCACCTTTTGCATTGATCAGTGCGCCACCAGAATAGCCGGGGTTTATGGCTGCATCGGTTTGAATCAGATAAGAATCATCATTACGGTGTATGGCGCTGATGATGCCCAGTGAGGCAGAAAGTCCGATGTTTCTGGGATTACCAATTGAGACAACAAAATCACCTATCTTTAAGTCATCAGCAGAAGCAGGCTCAACGTAATTGATATTAGGCGTATCAATTTTTAACAGAGCCAGGTCACTGGCTTCATCATAGAGTAAGGGTCTGGCATTGACGGTTCTGCCATCGTTCAGCGTAGCGGTGATTGTTTCAGGAAAGTTTATGACCCCTGTGTCAGGGCTCAGGAATATGTGATAACTGGTAACTACATAACCATCGGCAGAGATGATTACACCTGAGCCCACACTGTTATTTTCACCCAGTGAATTGAATTGCTGATTAATAATGCTGCTAATTGAGTTATCAAGGTTTTGAGAGCTTTCTGACTCTGCCAGCATTTGCTGTAAATTAATAGTCACTACAGCAGGCATAACTTTTGTAATAGCAGAATTTAAGGTTAATGGCAGTCCTGGATTTTCAGTTCTAACAGGCTGTTTAGCATCAGAACTTGCCAAGCCGGAATAAAAGTCGGAAATTCTGGGTAATTGCATGACTGTCAGGGCAAAAATCAACCCCGCTAATGCTGGCCAAAAAATGTAGCTTATAATTCTCGTCATCGTTTGCCCTCGTAGCTGGGGCTTTGGATTCAGGCAGT
This sequence comes from Gammaproteobacteria bacterium, assembly GCA_038148755.1. Taxonomy (GTDB): domain Bacteria; phylum Pseudomonadota; class Gammaproteobacteria; order Pseudomonadales; family Pseudohongiellaceae; genus UBA5109. The sequence continues at coordinate 228,443 of JAYQWA010000002.1, read as the reverse complement.
TGTCCGCATCTGTTATGATGCGGGCTCGGTAGTATAACGTAATAAGCAGGCGCGATGACAAGCTCAAACTGGAGATATCCATGTCTATAAACCTTGAAACAGTGGTGCAGGAACTCAACAGTGTATTGCGTCCTGATGATTTTCGAGATTACTGCCCGAATGGTTTACAGATAGAGGGTAGAGCACAGATCAGCAAACTGGTCAGTGGTGTTACAGCCAGCCAGGCCTTTATTGAAGCGGCAATAACTGCAAAAGCAGATGCCATATTAGTGCACCATGGCTATTTCTGGCAGGGTGAAAAAGCTGAAATAACCGGTATAAAGAAACAAAGAATCAAATTACTGTTGGAAAATGAAATCAGCCTGCTGGCCTATCATTTGCCATTAGATGCACATCCGGAATACGGTAATAACGTCCAGTTGGGAGATTTGCTGGATTTTAAAATTACCGACGAACTCTTCCCGAGGTATAAAAGTAAAGTCGGTGTGATAGGAGAGCTAAACAGCCCTTGCGATCCGGACACTCTGAAATTGCATTTACAGAAAAAACTCAGCAGGGAAGCTTTTCATGTGCCAGGCAAGGCGAAGATTATAAATACAATTGCCTGGTGTACTGGTTCTGCCCAAAATTACATTGAGCAAGCTTATGATAGAGGTGCAGATGCTTATCTGAGTGGTGAGGTATCGGAACAGACTGTGCATTTTGCCAGGGAAGCCGGCATACATTTTTTTGCAGCAGGGCATCATGCCACAGAACGTTATGGTGTGCAGGCTGTCGGTAAATACCTTGCTGATAAGTATGCTATTGAGCATGTTTTTATCGATATAGATAATCCTGTGTAAATAAGGGAATTGTTTCAGCAATGGAAAAAAACAGTAGAAGAGTTTATTCAACTGAAACTGGTAGCCTGTGTCCAGACTGTGGCAGTAAACTCAGCGCGTGTAAATGTAGAGAAATAGCCGCCGAACGCATCAGAGGGGATGGCAAGGTCAGAGTTTCCAGAGAAAGCAAAGGCAGAAAGGGCAGCGGGGTGAGTTTAATTAGTGGTTTACCCTTGCCTGAAAAGGAATTAAAAGTGCTGGCAAAAAAGCTTAAGCAAATTTGCGGTTCTGGCGGGGCTGTCAAGAACGGCGTCATAGAAATACAGGGTGAACACCGTGACAGGCTAGTGGCAGAATTAATTAAACTGGGTTATTCGGCTGTCAAGGCTGGCGGTTAACTCTTTAGACAAACAATCCATAAGGTTCAGGGAGAAAAAATGAAAAACGAGACTGAAATTCAGGCCGCAGTGTTCAGGCGTTTGCTTGAGCACCTGGATTCTCGCAAAGATGCGCAGAATATAGATCTGATGAATCTGGCAGGTTTTTGCCGCAACTGTTTATCCAAATGGTACGTGGCTGCAGCTAGTGATCAAGGTGAAGAAATTTCTTATGAGGAGGCGCGCGAGCTGGTTTATGGGATGCCTTATGCAGAATGGAAAGAAAAGTATCAGCTAGAAGCTTCCGCAGAACAGCTGAAAAGCTTCGAGAAAAACAAACCGGAATGACCTGGAACCCAGGATGTGAGATATAATAAGGAAATTTTAAGAATATAAGCTATGATGCTGTCCGCTTTAAACAAGATTTGTTTTAATAACGCGCCTTACCTTAAGTAACTATATTAACTATAAAATTTCCAATAAAAAAACGGTGGGAAATACATTTTTTCGGGGAAATATCATGCAGCCATTTAATCCAAAAATTTCTACGCTTGCTTTAAGTATTGCTTTGTTAAGCGGAGCCACTCAGTTGGCCGCCCAAACGAATACCATTGATTCTATCGTGGTAACTGCTGATCGTCAGGAAACAGAACTTCGTGATATTGCTGCCAGCATTTACTCAGTCGATTCTGATTATCTTGATACAGTCAAGCATGTGCATATAGGCGAAGTGCTTAATGCTATTCCGGGCGTAGTATTCAATCGAGGCAATGGACAGGAATACTTATTAGGTATCCGTGCTCCGGTGCTGACAGGTGCTGGCAGCTGCGGTTCTGTGCAGACTTCCCAGGATGGTGTTCCATTGCGTGGCGCCGGATTCTGTAATGTAAACCAGTTATTCGAAGCCAATACTGAGCAGGCATCCAATATAGAAATAGTCCGTGGCCCGGGCAGCATACTTTATGGTGTGAACGCCTTGCATGGTGCAATCAACATTATCAGTCCAACACTGGGTGAGCCAGGTGGTGATGCCTCACTGGATGTTGGCCCGAATGAATACGGGCGTCTTAATTTTGGCTATAACGGTGTAAATGGTGAGCATGCTTATGGCATCAATTTCAATGGTGCCAGTGATGGTGGTTATCAAGATGATTCAGGATTTGGTCAGCAAAAACTGAACCTGGCACATCGATATTCTGGAGATGTCACGGTTACTACTGTGTTTGCTGCAACCAATCTTAATCAGGAAACGGCCGGTTATCTGGTTGGAACAGACGCCTATAAGAATGACGCTTTGCGGGAAACCAACCCAAACCCTGAAGCATACCGGGATGCCAGCAGTTTGCGCTTGCACAGCCGCATCGAAGGTGAATTTGACAATGGCGCCAGCTGGATGCTGACACCTTATTTCAGAGACACGGACATGGAGTTTCTGATGCACTTTTTGCCAGAAACACCAGTTGAAGAAAATGGCCATACTTCCTTTGGTTTACAAACCATGTACAGCAGCATGCTGAGCAGTAATCTGGAGTGGAATGCCGGTGTAGATTTTGAATTATCTGATGGCTTCTTGAAGCAGACTGCTGCCAGTGGTTTCGGGTCTTTCCCAACAGGCAGACAATATGATTTTGATGTGGATGCTCAGTTAATTTCACCTTATGCACAATTCACCCTGCAACAATCAGAAAGTAACCAGTTTAGTCTGGGGCTGCGTTATGAATGGCTGGAATATGATTATGACAACCTTATGATTGATGGTAATACGCAGGAAGATGGCAGTTCATGTTCGGCTTCAGCGTTTAATCCAACAGGAACCTGTCGCTACAGCAGGCCTGCCGACCGCAGCGATGATTTCAACAATGCGTCAGTTCAGCTTGGCTGGATACACGACTTTGACACTTCACAGCAGGTTTTTGCTAATGTTGCACGCGCCTTCAGGGCTCCACAGGCCACAGAACTTTACCGCTTACAGACCAATCAGACAGTGGCTGATCTGGATTCAGAAGAGGTGGACAGTTTTGAAATTGGTTACCGCGCTGCTCGTGAGAATATGTCCTATGGCCTGGTGGCTTACTGGATGCAGAAAGACAATGTGATTTTCCAGGACAGCAGCCGCCGCAATGTGAGCAGTGGTGAAACAGAGCATAAAGGTCTTGAACTTAATTCCCTGTTTGACCTGACTGATTCATTGCAGTTGAGTGTTGTCGCCAGTTATGCGCGCCATACCTATGGGGCGAATATTGCGCCGCTGGGAGTGACCGTTTCAATTGATGGGAATGACATTGATACAGCGCCAAAGTTAACTGGTAATGTACAACTCCGTTGGGCAGTGAATGAAAACAATAATGTTCAGCTGGAATGGGTGCATATGGATGATTACTACACCAATGAAACCAATACCAACAGATATGAAGGGCATGATCTGGTGAATCTGCGTTATCAATACGAGTCCAATGACGACTGGTATTTTGCTGCCAGGGTGACCAATCTTTTTGATACGGAATATGCGGAACGCGCCGACTGGACCAGTTTTGTTGGCGACCGTTATTTTGTCGGTCAACCAGCCAGTTTGTATGTCACCGTTGGTACGGAGTTTTAATACCAACACTAAGCTAGTATAAAAAGAGGGCATTAGCCCTCTTTTTTTTTGAGTGTAATTCAGACGATGAAACCAATTCTGGAAGAAGTGACTGGCAGCCTCAGTCAGCTTATTGGAAAGCCGGTTAGCATTCTGAACCAGGTAGCACTGGCTGGTGGCAGTATCAATCAGGTAAGCCATATCACCCTGGATAATGGCGTCAGTTATTTGCTTAAAACACAAACCGGCATTCCAGAAGACACTTATCGAATAGAACATGATTCACTGCTGCTGCTGGCTGAAGCAGACGCGATCAGAGTACCTGAACCATTGGTTTACGCTGATAACTTCCTGCTAATGGAATATATTCAAGAAGGTGCCAAGGCTGATGACTGGCAGGAACAGCTGGGTAGCGGCCTGGCTTTATTACAGCAACAGACCCGACAGGAAAAATTTGGCTTTTATTGTGACAATTATTTGGGCAGCAGTTTACAACTTAATACCTGGCACGATGACTGGTTGACTTTTTGGCGTGAGAACCGGCTTGAACCGCAGATACAATTACTTGTTTCGAGACTGAGTATTGAAGATCCGCTGATAAAGAAAGCCAGGCTGCTGCTCGACAAACTGGATACCTTTTTAGCCGAAATTAAAGAGCCTGCCGTGTTACTGCATGGTGATCTGTGGTCGGGTAATGCCATGGCAGACAGCAAGGGAGCCCCTGTGATATTCGATCCGGCCTGTTACTACGGACATCGTGAAGCCGAGTTCGGCATGATGCGGATGTTTGGCGGTTTTGGTGCGAGATGCGAAGCGGCTTATGCAGAAATCTGGCCATTTGCCGATGGTTATGAAGAACGCTTCAGCCTGTACCAGCTTTATCATGAACTGAATCATCTGCTTCTGTTTGGTTCGGCTTATTACAGTGCTTGTGTGAATACCCTGGATTCTTTGATGTGAATGATCTGTGCTTGCTTATTCGCAGTTAAAACTGCGAATAAAGACAGGAGTTAAAGAATAGACTGCTCTTTTAATACATTGATAACTCTGTCTATACACTCATCCACATCAAGCTCATGTGTTGGCAGAATAAGATTAGGGTTTTCCCAATCTTCATAGGGGAAGGAGACACCTGGTACCGTACCGGTTTCCACATTGGCTTCAGCGGCGTAGATGCCACTTGGATCACGTTGTTTGCAGACACTTAGCGGTGGATTCAAATAAACCACAATGCAATTCTCTTCACCAATCACGCTGCTCATGTGCTCACGCGAATCCGCATTGGGTGCGACAAAAGCGGCACAGCAGATCAAACCTGAATCATTAAGATATTTGGCAATGTAAGCACTGCGGCGCAGATTTTCAGCACGACCAGCAGCATCATGCGGCAGGTCTTTACTGATACCCAGGCGCATAGCCTTGCCATCGAGAATGGTACTGATCCGGCCCATGTCAAACAGACGTCTTTCCAGCGCGTGGGCAAGCGTCGATTTCCCAGAACCGGAAAGTCCGACAAACATCACAGTCACTGGCTTCTGACCGTAACGGGCAGCCCGGTCTTCTTTGGTGACATGGTTGGTTGAGCTTTCTACAGCACGGCGTTTTTTCGTGCTGGTGGTTTCTATCATGCCGGCACCGACCGTTACATTACTCAGGCGGTCTATGATGATGAAAGCGCCGGTGCTTGGATTTTGCTGGTAGGCATCAAAATGTATGGCTTCACCAAGCTCAAGTTCACACAAACCAATTTCATTGAGTTCAAGCGATGGAGTCGGATTGGTTTCAAGGGTATTCACATCAACCTTATGCTTGATATTGGCAATAACACCACTGAATGACTTAGATCCTTGTTTGAAATCATACTGCTTACCGGTCAGCAAGGGTGCTTCATTCATCCAGACGATATTTGCCGAGAAAGAATCTCTGGATACAGGTAAGTTGTCTGAATGAACAATCATGTCACCACGACTGATATCGATTTCATCTTCCAGTGTTAAGGTGACAGCCATTGGCGTGAAAGCCTGCTCAAGCTCTTCATCATAAGTCACAATGGATTTTATTTTGCTACGCTTGCCGGATGGCAGGGCGACAATCTCATCTCCCTTACGCACGATACCTGACGCGATGGTGCCACAAAAACCACGAAAATCCAGATTCGGGCGGTTAACGAATTGCACAGGAAAACGAAAGTCATCGAAATTCCTGTCGGCAGCTATTTTGACGTTTTCCAGCATCCACATCAGGGTTTCGCCGTCATACCAGGGGGTTTGCTCACTGGCATTAACAACGTTATCACCCTTAAGTGCCGAGATCGGAATGAAATACAGCTCGCCGGTATTCAGCTCTTTGGTAAATTCAATGTAGTCCTGTTTGATGTTATTAAAGACATCTTCACTAAAATCCAGCAGGTCCATTTTGTTAATGGCGACAATGATGTGTTTGATACCCAGCAGCGATGCGATAAAGGTATGTCTACGGGTCTGGGTTTGCACGCCATGCCGGGCATCAATCAGAATAATGGCCAGTTCGCAATTTGATGCACCGGTTGCCATGTTCCGGGTGTATTGTTCGTGACCGGGCGTATCGGCAATAATGAATTTGCGTTTTGCCGTGGAGAAATAGCGGTAAGCGACATCAATAGTAATGCCCTGTTCACGCTCGGCCTGTAAGCCATCGACTAGCAGTGCCAGGTCAAAGTCATTGCCTGTTGTGCCGGATTTAACACTGTCCGATTTTATGGCCTCCAGTTGATCTTCATAAATCATTTTGGAGTCATGCAGCAAACGACCGATCAGGGTGCTTTTGCCATCATCGACACTGCCACAGGTTAGCAGGTGTAGGAGCTCTTTTCTCTCGTGCTGAGCGAGATAAGCGTCTATGTCGGTACTGATAAGATCGGATTGGTGCGACATACTAAAAATAACCTTCGCGCTTTTTCTTTTCCATGGAGCCGGATTGATCGCTGTCTATCAAACGCCCTTGTCGCTCGGAGGTCGTGGTCAGTAACATTTCCTGAATGATTTCCGGCAAGGTGTTGGCTTCAGATTCAACCGCACCGGTTAAGGGGTAACAGCCCAAGGTACGGAAGCGGACTTTTTTCATTTGAATATTGCTCAATAACTCTTCAGGAATACGGTCGTCATTGACCATGATGTCAATGCCTTCGTAATTAATGACAGGCCGTTCTTCACTGAAATAAAGCGAGGGTATTTCGATATTGTTTAAATGAATATATTGCCAGATATCCAGCTCAGTCCAGTTGGAAAGAGGAAAGACGCGTATACTTTCTCTCTTGTTAACTTTGCCATTGTAGATATTCCACAATTCAGGACGCTGATTTTTGGGATCCCAACGATGATTTTTATCGCGGAAAGAATACACTCTTTCTTTGGCGCGGGACTTTTCTTCGTCACGACGCGCGCCGCCAAAAGCGGCATCAAATTGATATTTATTCAGAGCCTGTTTCAGCGCCTGGGTTTTCATAATGTCGGTATGTTTCTGGCTACCATGGGTGAAAGGGCCGACACCAGCATCGATACCCTCCTGGTTGGTGTATACCAGCAGGTCCAGGCCCAGGCGCTCTGCCTGAGAGTCGCGAAACTCAATCATTTCCCTGAATTTCCAGGTGGTATCGACATGCAAAAGCGGAAAGGGCAGTTTGCCCGGATAGAAGGCTTTCAAGGCAAGGTGTAACATGACTGCTGAATCCTTACCCACAGAATACAGCATCACTGGCTTGTCAAATTCTGCAGCAACCTCACGGATGATATGAATACTTTCCGCTTCCAGTTGTTTGAGATGTGTGAGGCGATACTCTGTCATAGCAAAAATTACAATATAACTGACTTAAATACAGGTTCTAAAAGAGGGCGCAGAGTATAAAGTAAGCCAAGGGGAAACCCAAGGTTTAGACGTAAAGTTTAATGCGTCTCGGTGTCTTCTTTTTTAGGCAGGCCGTAATCTGCAGCAAGCCCGCCTTTCTGGTCAGGACTTGTTTTTGCGGCATAATCACGAGGAGGGAAGAGGTCATCCATTTGTTCATTCAGGCTTCCTGAAGCATTAGTCCCCAGAAGGTCTGAGCTTTGTTTGGTTAAAGCCAGCTGCTTTGTAATGTCCTCAGGGCACAGAATATCTGCATCACGCGCCAGACGTTCGTATACTTCCCGGTAGGTTATAGTGAGCTTGTTGATCAGGTGGGCGGTATTTTCAAAATGGGAGTAGACACTTTGCTGGTAATCATTATGTGTTTCAGTTAATTCTTCCAGCTCATCGGTGAGATTTTTCACTTTGGCGGCATCAGAAAAAAACTGTTTAAAAATTAATGCACCAGCAACAAGGCCAATAACAAAACATAAAATCCCAACCAGCCAAATGACCATCAGTGTATCTTTTAAACCTCATACCTTATATTTGTTACTTGGGGCCCAATTATACCTATAATTGCTTCTTTAATCTTCATCTTTATCCTGTAGCCGTGTTGAAATAGTGTCGTTACCGGCTGAGTTTAATACAGGTTTACTAGTAATTTGAAAACGCTTATTCATCCCATACAACAATATCAGCAAGATATCTCCCAGGGAAATCTAGTGCCTGATGAGTCCCAGTTATCGGCTGTTAAAGAGTTACAAGCGGTGTTTGAGGCTATCTTGCTCAGACGAAAACAAAGCGAGCAGACGACAGCACTGAGAAAGATACTTTGTACAGTTTTCCCTGGCTTTGCCAAAAAGTCTTCTCAGGTAAAAGGGTTGTATTTCTGGGGGGGAGTCGGACGCGGCAAAACTTACCTGATGGATCTTTTTTATCAGTGCCTGCCTGAAGAACGCAAAATGCGTATGCATTTTCACCGTTTCATGCTCATGATCAATAAACGACTTAATGCACAGGCCAGCCTTAAAAACCCTTTGCAGCAAGTTGCGCTTGATATTGCCAAAGAAGTTGATGTTATTTGTTTTGATGAGTTTTTTGTCACTGATATCGGGGATGCCATGATACTGGCTGGCCTCCTGGAGACGCTCTTCAATGCCGGTGTCACGCTGATAGCGACCTCAAATATAGAGACTGCACATTTGTATGAAAATGGCTTGCAGCGCCAAAATTTTTTACCGGCGATCAAATTGCTGGAACAACACACAAGAGTCATTAATGTTGACGGTGGTATTGATTACCGACTGCGCAGCCTGCAACAGGCTGAAATCTACCATAGTCCACTTGGCGAAGAAGCTGAAGCCATCATGCTTGCGAGCTTTAAGCGTCTGAGTACTGGATTGAATACGATTGCTAATGGAACGATAGAAATCCAGAGTAGAAAAATTCGCAGTCGCTATCGGGCCGAAGACCTGGTCTGGTTTGATTTTGAGGATATTTGCGGTGGCCCACGCAGCCCGGCAGATTACATTGAAATTGCCCAGCTTTTTCATACGGTGTTGATCAGTGATATCCCGCAATTAGAGGCTTATAGTGATGATAAATCACGCCGTTTTGTCAGTCTGGTTGATGAGTTTTATGATCATAAGGTTAAACTCATTATTTCTGCGGCGGTCCCCTTACAGGAGATTTACCAGGGGCATGAATTGAGGTTTGTATTTGAGCGGACGAAAAGCCGCCTGCTTGAGATGCAGTCGCAGGAATATCTGGCCCTTGAACATGAGCCTTAATTGTAAGGTGGCTATCTGTAGGCACGATACTTCGTTAAAAGCACCCTCAAAATACTCATTTACTTGGTGTGTAAACACCGTTTTTTCGGCCGTTTTTGCCTCGTCCCATAGGCCTCAGAACGCCACCCTGGATAGTTTCAGCTTGGCGAGGTCATGGGGATACGTTTCTATGTGTCATCGTCAGATTCTCCTTCCCTTAACAAATACACTTGCTATTAAAGAAAAACAGTCCGGAATGCTTGAATATCGACTGCACCATCTGTAGAATTCGCGCTCCGTTTGTGGCTTTGCCCGATTGAGCTTTCCAAATCAGGTCGGAATCAGAATAGAAAAGCCGCAGATACAACAGAAAACAAGTAGATTAAGTAATGAAAACTATTTCAGCAAAAAAAGAAACTGCACAAAATGATTGGGTGCTGATTAATGCAGAAGACCAGGTTTTAGGCCGTATGTCTGCAGAGATTGCGCATCGTCTGCGTGGTAAACATAAAGCGGAATATACCGCTCATGTTGATACGGGTGACTATGTTGTTGTGGTTAATGCTGAGAAAGTAAAGGTAACGGGCAAGAAAGCCACGGATAAAATGTATCATCATCATTCCGGCTTTCCGGGTGGTTTAAAGTCACAATCATTCAATGAAATGATTGAGCGTAACCCGGAAGAAGTCATTAGGCTTGCTGTAAAAGGCATGCTGCCGAATACACCTTTAGGCAGAGCGATGTTTCGCAAGCTGAAAGTTTATGCCGGTACTGAGCATCCTCATACTGCTCAGCAGCCCGCTCAAATAAATTTATAGTAGGTAACAGGTAAATAAAGCATGGCTGATACTCAATATTACGGTACCGGACGACGCAAAACATCCACAGCCCGTGTGTTTTTGACACCCGGTAGTGGCAATATTTCCATTAATAAAAGAAGTCTGGAATCTTATTTCGGTCGTGAAGTGGCACGTATGATTGTGCGTCAGCCACTGGAGCTGCTTGAAGTATCAGATAAGTTTGATGTTATGGTCAGTGTTGTCGGTGGCGGTAGTTTTGGTCAGGCTGGCGCAATCAGGCATGGTATAACCCGGGCCTTGATGCAGTATGACGAAGAAAATCGTACGCCACTGCGTAAAGCCGGATTTGTCACCAGGGATTCACGTGAGGTTGAACGTAAAAAAGTTGGTCTGCGTAAAGCACGTAAGAAACCACAATTTTCAAAACGTTAGAATTTATTTTAGATTTCAAAAAAACGCCGGAATTTCTTATGTTTCGGCGTTTTTTTTTGCTTAAAAATACCCACAGAAGAAAGTTTTCACCTTGAAAAAAATGGTGTTTTTTAGTAGCATTCGCGCTGTTTTCGGCCCCGCCATAGTAGGTTGGTGTCTAATATCCTTTCAAGCATTTCCAATAGGAGAATTTCATCGTGAGTGGCGGTTCCAACAGCAATAATCGCAGACGTTTTTTAATTGGGAGTACTTCAGTTGTCGGAGCGGCCGGAGCCGTTGGGGCAGCAGTACCTTTTGTAGGCTCCTGGAATCCCAGTGCCAGGGCATTGGCAGCAGGTGCGCCTGTAACCATCGATATCAGCAGGCTTGAGCCTGGTGAATTGTTAGGCCCCATGCCAGCCTGGCGCGGTCAACCTATTTTTGTCTTACGCCGGGATCAGGAAACCCTGGATAATCTGGACAATTTCACCGACCATCTTTCGGATCCGGAATCTGAAAGTGACCAGCAGCCAGAGTATGCCCAGAATGCCTATCGCTCAATCCGTCCTGAAGTCGGTGTTTATGTAGGGCTTTGCACACATCTGGGTTGTTCACCCCGCATCAATACTGAAGTCACGCCACAGGAATATGATCCTGACTGGAAAGGCGGTTTTTTCTGCCCTTGTCATGGTTCCATGTTCGATCTTGCCGGTCGTGTCTATAGCGGGGTGCCTGCACCGGATAATCTGGTTGTACCTCCACACTCTTATGAGGGTGATAACGTCATTGTGATTGGTGTAGACGGGGGGAATTCATAATGAGTGAAGAAATGAGCAATGCAACAGAAATGAATCAACCCAAGAAAAATGCTTTTATGGCGTGGATAGATGCGCGCCTGCCTGTAACCCAGGCAATCGAAAAGCATATGACCAAATACTATGCGCCGAAAAATTTTAATTTGTGGTATGGATTTGGCGTACTTTCCTTATTTGTATTAGTTAACCAGCTGTTAACAGGCATCTGGTTAACCATGAATTATGTCCCCAGTGCAGATGGCGCTTTCGCTTCGGTTGAATACATCATGCGTGATGTCGACTATGGCTGGATTCTTCGCTATTTACACTCTACAGGCGCTTCTGCATTTTTTGTCGTTGTCTATTTACATATGTTCCGTGGTCTTATGTATGGTTCTTACCAGAAACCCAGAGAATTGATCTGGATATTCGGTATGACCATCTATCTGATCCTAATGGCCGAAGGCTTTATGGGTTATGTACTGCCATGGGGACAGATGTCGTACTGGGGCGCTAACGTGATTGTGTCTCTGGCCGGAGCCATCCCCTTTGTTGGGGAAGACCTGATGGTCTGGATTCAGGGAGACTACCTGATTTCAGGTGCAACGCTGAACCGTTTCTTTGCTCTGCATGTTATTGCATTGCCTTTGGTATTGGTTGCTCTGGTGGTTTTACACCTGCTGGCCCTGCACGAAGTCGGTTCCAATAATCCTGACGGTATTGAAATCAAGAAGAATAAAGATGCCAACGGTATTCCGCTGGATGGTATTGCTTTCCACCCTTATTACACAGTGCATGATCTGGTAGGCGTTGTTGTCTTCCTGTTTGTCTTTGCTTTTGTGATTTTCTTTATGCCGGAAATGGGCGGTTACTTCCTGGAGTATGCCAACTTTGAACAGGCAAACAACCTGAAAACGCCTGAGCATATTGCACCTGTCTGGTATTTCACGCCGTTCTACTCAATGCTGCGTGCGGTGACTTATCCATTGTTTGGTATTGATGCCAAATTTTGGGGACTGGTGGTGATGGCTGGCGCGATTGCTATTTTGTTTGTCATGCCCTGGCTGGACAGAAGCCCGGTTAAATCCATGCGTTATAAAGGCATGTACAGCCGCGTCGCGTTGCTGGCTTTCGTTATCAGCTTCATCATTCTGGGAGTGTTGGGCACTCAAATTGCTACTGGTCCCAGAACTGCGCTGGCACAGCTATGCACCGTGATTTATTTCGCCTATTTTCTGGCCATGCCCTGGTACACACGTAAAGAGCAGACCACCACACCACCTGAGCGGGTAACAGGACGTTTCATCAGCATACCGCAGTTACTGCTGGTGCTCGGTATCATTGTGGTCTTCACGGTAGTGCCTTTATCTGCCGTTGGCGCAGAAGCCGAAGTTGAGCTTGAGCATGTTGAAATGGATCTCAAAGATACGCCTTCGTTGCAGTCCGGCTTACAGACTTTTGTAAACTACTGTATGGGCTGCCATTCAGCGCAATATTCACGATATCAGCGTGTGGCTGAAGATCTGAATATTCCTGAAGATATCATGATGGAAAATATCATTTTCAACCCTGAAACAGAATTCGGTGATCTCATGGTAAGTTCAATGCCGGATACTGCTGAAAACTGGTTTGGCGTTGCTCCACCTGATTTAACACTGGTTGCACGGGTACGTGAACCGGCCTGGCTGTACGGCTACTTAAAAGGTTTTTACCTTGACCCTTCACGTCCTTTCGGGGTGAATAACCGTGTATTTGCTAATGTTGGTATGCCGAATGTTTTACAGGAACTGCAAGGTGACCAGACTTGTGACCCAGAGCATTGTGAAGAATTACACCATGTGTCGGGTACTGGCATGTTAAGCGAAGAAGCATTTGATGAAGTTGTTTATGACCTGGTTAATTTCCTCTACTATATGGGTGAACCCTCAAGATTGGACCGTGAAAGGATTGGCGGTTTCGTCCTTTTCTTCCTGGCCTTCCTGTTCGTGCTGGTCTACATGCTGAACCGGGAATACTGGAAAGATATCGAACATTAATAGAATTTTTAATTAAGAGGCTTAAGTATGGGAGTTGTAACAAAACGCTCTTCAATGTTGTTTTATTCAGACGGTTCCAGTCAGTATAGTCACCGTGTAAGAATTGTGCTGGCTGAAAAGGGCGTTACCGTAGATATTGTTGATGTCGATATCCACGATAAGCCTGAAGATCTCGCTGATCTGAACCCCTACAACAGTCTGCCGACTCTTGTTGACCGTGATCTTGTCCTGTATGAGCCAAACATCATGATGGAATATCTGGACGAAAGATTTCCTCATCCGCCTTTGTTTCCTGTTTATCCGGTAGCCCGAGCACAAAGCCGACTCTGGATGCACCGCATAGAAAAGGACTGGTGCGGACTGGTTGATATGTTGCAGGCTGAAACAGCACCGGAAAAGGAACTGGATGCAGCCCGTAAGGAGTTGCGGGAAAATCTGGTGGCGATTGCCCCTATCTTTGCTGAAAAGCCTTATTTTATGAGTGACGAATTTACCATCGTTGACTGTTGTGTATTGCCAATTCTCTGGCGTTTGCCCGAGTTGAGGATTAAGCTACCAGACACCAAAGCAACTAAAGCACTCCTGGAATACCGTCAGCGTCTGTTTGAGCGCGAGTCCGTTCAGGAGTCTCTGTCTGAACAGGAAAAGGAAATGATTATCTGGTAAGGGTATCTATGCAAGCCCTTATCTGGCCGGGGAAAGCAGGGTAAACTGTATGACTATGACTTCTCATCGTCCCTATATGATAAGAGCCTTACACGAATGGATTCTTGATAATAATTTCACGCCTTACATCCTGATCAATGCCTATACCCAAGGGGTGCAGGTTCCTCAAGAATATGTCAAAGACGGCCAGATTGTCCTGAATATCTCTCCCCAGGCCATCAAAACTCTGAACATCAGTAACGCTGCCATAGAATTTGAAGGTCGATTCGGCGGCATTCCAACCAAGGTTTATGTTCCTGTCAATGCAGTCATGAGTATCTATGCCAGAGAAAACGGACAAGGCATGGTCTTTGAAAGTGATGATCCTATCCCCGACCCCCCGTCACCCATAAGCGGCCTGGATGGCTCATTTTCAGGAGCAGGCAAGTCTGGCGCAAAAGATAAAAAGAGTGGGAAAGGCAGCAAACCTTCACTACGGGTTGTGAAATAGGCTTTACAATAACTCTTGAAATAAATCAGTCGATATATTCAAAAGCTCTGACAACTTTCACCACGCCGCTGGTTTTACTGACCAGATCCACAGCCTGATCGGCTTCGGCGCGCGTTAACAGACCCATCAGATAAACGACCCCATTTTCTGTAACGACTTTGGTGCGTAGTCCTTCGACATCATCATTAACCAGCATCAGTGATTTTATTTTTGTTGAAAGCCAGGCATCGTTGGTCCGTGAAAGAAAGGACGTATCACCGGCAACTTCAAGTTCGTTGTAGACAGTTTTGACCCGGCTGTTACTGGTAGTGGCAACCCGTGTAGCCAGATTTTTCAGTTCCTGGGTGGGAACCTGACCGACGAGCAGTACAGTCTGGTTGAAGCTGATAACGTCAATGTTGGACGCCCGCAGTTCATCATCTGCCGCATTTAAATTGACCGCGATCATGGTCTCGATAGCGCCATCATCAAGCACCGAACCAGCCGTTCGGCTACCCTGATCTTCCTGAATGCTGTCATTACCATTTAAGGTGCTGATGACCGAGGCACAGGCCGTGGTTAAGAGTGTGGTGCAAACTAGAGATAGAACTAGAAGCCGACGAAACATGATTAATAACTCCCAAGATATCTGATGTGATATGACTATTCTGGCCCGAATAACTGAGTATCGATTAAATCACAGAGACAATGTATCACCAGTAAGTGTACTTCCTGAATGCGGGCAGTGACCTGTGATGGCACGCAGATTTCGACATCACCGGGTTTAATCAGTTCCCGCATGGCACCACCTTCCCGGCCACTCAACATTATCACTTTCATCTCACGGGCATGCGCAATCTTGATGGCTTCGATAACATTTGGCGAATTACCACTGGTGGAAATGCCCAGTAAGACATCACCGCTTTGGCCCAGAGCGCGAACCTGCTTTGAAAAGACTTCCTCAAAGGAATAATCGTTGGCAATGGATGTCAGGGTAGAAGTATCGGTGGTTAAAGCAATGGCAGGTAAGGGCGGACGTTCCCTTTCAAAGCGGTTTATCAGCTCGGCCGAGAAATGCTGAGCATCACCGGCTGAGCCGCCGTTGCCACAGGCCAGTATCTTCTTTTCATTCAGTAAGGCTTCCACCATCACCTTGGCAGCATCAGTAATACTGGGGCTGATCGCTTCCATTGATTGCATTTTGCATTCTATACTCGCTGCAAAAAAGCCTTTGACCCGTTCCAGATAGTCCATAGTGCTGTCTCAATAAGAAATTAATCTTTTCAATAGTAAACTAAAGTTTTTAAGCTTTTAGCTATTTAAAATATGTTTGCCATTGCATTGCTGAGCGCAATTGTGTCAGACTGTACACAGCTAGTACAGTTCTAGCGTAATTCTTGATTAAAAATTTTCATTTCATACAGGAGGTTTATCGCACAGCAATCATTTTACTATTTCAATGTCAGCGGCATCTGAGTCAGAGATCAATACAGAGATAAAGGGTGCTAACACATTTTCTCAACTCGAGTCTTTTATTTATCAAATTGGAGAGTGAGCATGGCAAAGAGATCGCGTAAGCGTTCGATTCAATACAGCGACGAAATGGTACACCCCGACTACGGTCACAAAAGTAGCAGTAAAAGATACAAAGATAGACACAAGCGTCGCCATCCCGAAGAACCCAGTAATATCGTCGAGCTTAACAGCTTGCTTGATACAGCTTACAGACCACAGCAACACAAACTCCCGCTTCAAGCCAAAAATCCCGCCCAACAAAAATATATTAATGCCATTAAAAATAACTGCCTGACCTTTGGCCTTGGCCCTGCCGGTACGGGTAAATCTTATTGTGCTGGCGCGCTTGCCGCACAGGCTTTGGAGTCAGGACGAATAGAAAGAATTATTTTCACCCGGCCTGCGGTAGAAGCAGGTGAACAATTAGGTTTCCTGCCGGGTAAGCTTGAAGATAAATTTTCAGTCTATATCGATGCCTTTCGTGACATTCTGAATGAGCGTCTTGGTAAGGGAGTCGTGGAATACTGTTTACGGCACGGTCGTATTGTCGGCGCCCCTTTGGCTTACATGCGTGGTAAAACCTTTAATGCTTCCACTTTTGTGATTCTGGACGAAGCGCAAAACGTAACGCCAAGTCAGATGAAAATGTTTCTGACCCGAATCGGCGAGGAATGCAAAGTGGTTGTTAACGGTGATACCAATCAAAGCGACATCAGAGGACCTAACGGTCTGGATGATGCCGTACACAGATTACGTGGTTTGCCAGGGGTGCATGTACATACCTTTGAACGCGGAGATTCTGTCAGAAGCGGCCTGGTCAGACACGTGCTGGATAGATACGAAGATGTCAGTGCTTAAGAGCTGGTGACGATCAGCGAGTAATTTTGCGCTGACAACTTAATCGAATGAGCACAGGAAAGCGTTTCTGATCCAGACCAGTTCCGGTTTGGCGTTTTGCCTGGAAATGCTGACCACATCAAAACGGGCAGGCGTGTTCTCGTAAAGGCCTGCCTGTATCAGGTAGTGCTGGGCAGTTAAGACGAGTTTGCGTTGCTTGCCTGGATTGACTGTGTCCAGGCCAGCGCCAAAATCCGTGTTGTTTCTAAAACGAACCTCGACAAAGACGAGGCAGTCTCCACCCCGCATGACCAGATCAATTTCACCCAGGCGGCAATGATAGTTTTGCCGTAGCAGTTTCAATTTGTGCTTTTTTAAATGCTTAAGCGCCAGTTTTTCAAAATATAAACCGGTAAGCTGGCTCGGACTGGCAGTGTGCTTGCTAAACATTAATCTTCCCTGATTAATGAAATAAAATGTTTTATTGAAGTTCGTTAATCGGTTGGGCAAAGCCATCCTGCATACGCGCCCAATTTAGCTGGCGAGTGATTCTGTTGTCTTCATCCAGGCTGAGTACACCGGTCGCACCGATGAAAGCATTAGTGACACCAGTCTGTAATTGTCGGATACGTGGATAAAGTCTGAAGGCATCAATACCGAAAGCCTGTAACCGTAAATTTTGTGCGCTGGCCTGCGGAAACAATAATTGTGCACTCATTTTCAGTTCATCTTCCTGTGACAATAACCAAGGGCTTTCGCCGAAAATGATGCCGTTTAAATCGATATTTTCCAGTGTGCGATTCAGACCGGAATACACATCCTGTGTTGCGTAGACAGGAATATCGCCGGCATAAAGATAACCCAGGCTCGGATTAATCTGTCTGGCCTCAAGCGGCTCGGCAATCAGAAAAATAAAGTCGACGTCCTGACGGCGACGTTGTGAAAACTCAACCGACGCATTGATAATGTCACTGATTTCTTCCTTGCGGTTCTCGCTGTCACTCAGATCGAGCAGGTCTTCGATGCTGCGAGTATAGTTATTGGCATAACGCTCCTGTGCCACAATCTGCCCGCCGAGTGCTGTCCACTGTTCTATAAAGCTGTCCATCTTGCGCTGGTAAGTATCACCACTGGTATTCAAAGGGCTTAATATGGCGACCTGGCGATGACCATCATTCCATGCCTTGTTTGCCAGCTGCCGGGCTTCACTTTCCGGCGATAAGGCAAACTGATAAAGCTGATTCGAAGCCGGACGCACACCATCAATATTATTCAGAGCCAGCGTCGGGACACCAAGATTTCTGACGCTCTGCAACTGGCTGACATGTTGCCTTAATAAAGGACCGATAATCATGCCGGCACCATCAAGACGCGCCTGATTATGCAATTCAATAATGTTGTCCGTGTTGCTGGTATCGTAAAAACGAATTTCAGGGACCTGTCCGCCAAAGGACTGCACGTTCAGATAAGCGCTCATAAAGGCATCACGGATAATGACGCCGGCAGTGGTATTGAGTGGCAGAAGCAATGCGATCTGGTTTGGCCTTTGCGCAGCCATGCTTTCAACCAGTTGCAGGGTTAACGGCAATTCGTTTGCCGCCGGGTGACGTACCCAGGTTCTTTGCCAGTTATTGAGCTCAACCAACTGACGGTCCAGATTGTATTGATAGGCCTTGCCGACAACCCCCAGTTCATACCAGCCCTGGAAAGCATAAATAATTTCACTCTCCGCCAGACTGCGCAGCTCTGCCACCGGCAGGGCAAGCAAATCCTGCCAGATCTGTTCGTGATTCTGGCTTTCCTCGGTGCTATTAAGTAAGGGGTCGGCCAGCACCCGTTCCCTTATAGCGGCGTTAAAATCGCTACGCGCTTCATGGGATTGCGCGCGCATGAAGCGCAACTGTTTTTGTAAACTGATAGGCAACTGGGGCAGGGCGTCAAAGCGCTCGATGGTCAATATGTTAAGGGCTTCATCATAGCGTGCGTTATCGACCAGATATTGTGCCCTTAACAGCAGAATTTCAGCGGCAAGGTTCAGTTCAAGCTGGCGGGTATTCAGGGTGGACAGTAACTCAAAGGCCCGGCGATCCTGACCCATGCCGATATAAATTCTGGCTGCTTCCAGCGAAAAAAATTCTCGTTCCGGAGAGCTGGCACTGTTAGCCTGTTGTAGCAGGCTGAAAATCATCTCTTCTTCGATACTTCTGATACCATCTTCATCAATATCGGGAACTTCAGAACTGATTGAGCCGGAACTGCCAGACGGCGAAGTGCCGCACGATGCCAGTATCACCGTCAACAGAATATAAAAACAAAAGCGCAGTAAACTCATAGCTCTCAGTATAACGTAAACTCAAAAACTCGCTAACACCCCGGGCGGCTCCTGTGGCAAGATGTTGTTAAGCTTGAAAACCACCAATGAACTCAATGAACAGCGCCTGTCTTTATATTGTTGCAACGCCGATTGGTAATTTGTCTGATATCTCGGAGCGGGCCGTACAGATATTAAAGCAGGTTGATCTGATTGCGGTTGAAGATACCCGGCACAGTGGCAAGTTGTTACAGCATAGTGGCGTGGCCACCCCCATGCAGGCTCTGCATGAACATAATGAAGCTAAAAAAGTGGAGCAGTTGATTGAGCTTTTAACCGCCGGGAAAAGTATTGCGCTGATATCTGATGCCGGTACGCCCTTGATTTCAGACCCGGGTTATCAGTTGGTGAAGGCGGCGATAGATGCCGGGATAAAAGTCAGTCCGGTACCGGGAGCATCAGCTTTAATTGCAGCGCTATCTGCCTCAGGGCTGCCATCCGATGCTTTTATTTTTGAAGGTTTTCTGCCGAACAAGTCTGCCAGTCGGTTAAAAAAGCTGGAAGCGCTGGCTGACGAAAGCAGAACGTTGATATTTTATGAAGCGCCCCATCGCATTATTGATTGCCTGGAAGATATGCAGCAGGTATTCGGCGCTGAACGAGTGGCCGTGGTTGCGCGCGAACTGACCAAAACCTTTGAAACCATCAAAAAAGACAGCCTGGAAAATTTATTGAACTGGATAAAGGCAGACAGCAACCAGCAGCGTGGAGAGTTTGTACTCTTGATTCAGGGACAGGAAAAAGCTGCAACAACCATCAACGCCGAAGCAGAACGCATCTTGGATATTTTGTTGCAGGAACTACCCTTAAAACAGGCGAGTCAGCTGGCAGCCAGGATAACCGGTATTAAAAAAAATACCTTATATGAGCTTGCTTTAAATAAAAGATGATAAGCTGCGCAACAAGAAAACAAAAAATAACAAAGCAATAAAAATAAGAAGGGGACTGTTCTGGAATTTCTGGCCTGGCTTGAAGCCTTATCATTTAGTGTCTGGGTAAGAGAATCGGTTGCCGGTTTTCCCGTGACGATTTCCTTTCATGCCCTGGGCATGGCCTTTCTGGTGGGCGTGCACTTTGCACTGGATCTTAGAGTGCTGGGTGTTGCGCCGAATATTCCTGTGCATCTGATTACAAGATTCTATCCCCTGATGTGGGTCAGTTTTGTGGTTGCTCTGGTTTCCGGTTTGATGTTGTTGCTGGCCTATCCGGCCAAGGGTTTAACCAATGCTGTGTTTTATTTAAAGATGCTGCTGATTGCCGCTGCGTTTGTCGTAGGCAAGGTGTTGACCAACAAAGTGCAGCAGCAAACTGACATAACGACAAGAGATAAAATGCTTGCCTTGCTGTCCATAGGCATCTGGGTTTCAGTTATCGTGGCAGGGCGCTTTCTGGCTTATACCTACACAATTTTACTGACAACAGATTTTTATTAAGTTTAGTTAAGAGGCTTATTTCGGAAATGGAAGAAGCACTGTTTAGTTTTTCACAGAATACCGGCATCTATACCATCATGGGTTCCCGCTGGGGCTGGCCCATTGTTGAATCCCTGCATTTCTTTGGCTTATGTCTGTTGATCGGCACGGTCGGTCTGTTTGATTTGCGCATGCTGGGCTTTGTTAGAGCGATTCCCCTCTCAGCCATGCACAAGCTGGTGCCAATCGGTGTTGCCGGCTACTGCCTGAATGTGATTACCGGCATCATGTTCTTTACCTCTGCACCGGATCAGTATTTATATAACCCGGCCTTTCAGACCAAGATGCTGTTTATGATAGGTGCAGGCATTAACGTGGTGTTTTTTTATTCCGTGTGCTTCAGGCAGGTCAAACATCTGGGTGCGAACGTGCAGGTGAATACCCAGGCCAGGGTGATGGCAGGAATATCGTTGTTGTGCTGGTTGGGGGTGATTAGTGCGGGGCGGTTGATAACATTTTATCGGCCGCCGCAGTTTTGGTGTTTTTGGTGCGGCTAAAAACTATTTCGCTTGGCACTACTTCGTTGAAACAAAAATTTAATTCGGTCACTTACTGCCTGTAAGCTCCCTCATCAAATTTTCCTTTCGCCTCGTCCTGCCTGCGCTCATGACGTTTTTATCAAAAAGTAACTTTAATCGCATGATGCCTTGCTAAACGGCAGCCGCAGAGCAGCGAAGGCTGTCCGGTGGAGTGTCAGCACGGTATTTGCTTTATTGAATTTTGTTCATTGTGTTCCGTATTGATTCTTAAAACAACATTCTGGAATGAAAAATCACAAAGTAGAAAACACAAGTCTGGAATCCATCCATAAATTTTAAAGATTTACTCTGCTACCACTCCCTTCTATACTTGCCGCGTGAGTTGGCCAGGCAATCGCTGTTTTCGTTTGAAGGCAGAGGAAAGTCCGGGCTCCACAGAGCAAGGTGCCAGGTAATCCCTGGGGGGCGTGAGCCTACGGAAAGTGCAGCAGAAAATAAACCGCCACATCGGGATAACACCTGATGCGGTAAGGGTGAAATGGTGTGGTAAGAGCGCACCGCGTGGGTGGCAACATTCCACGGCATGGTAAACCCCGCCTGGAGCAAGACCAAATAGGAACCCTACGGTGTGGCTCGCACTGGGTTCGGGTAGGTTGCATGAGGTTTGTGGTGACGCAAACCCAAGATGAATGATTGTCCACGACAGAACCCGGCTTATCGGCCGACTCACCAATTTTTACGCTTTAACGTAAAAAGCCCGCCAGTTCACAACTCTTGGATTTTTTCAAAAATTTCCCAAAACAGCCTCAAACTTAATAAATTACTTTAAGTTTGCAATATAGCTTTTTGTAAATTAAGCTCTTTAGTAATTCAGTATTTGCCGAGTTTTGTCGTTTTTCTCGGTTTTCGCCGCATTTAGCTTCATTTTCTACGCAAATTAACGCAAACAAGTGCTTGATTTACTTGTGAGAACTCCCTTATAGTGCATCAAAGTAGTATGATAGTGGCTAAAAAGTGGGTTAATAGTGGGTAAAATTAGGCAGTAGTCCCACTGTCACTCAGGTTTTTTTGGGAGATAGAGCGTGTTATTTCGCGGCTTACATTCAATAACGCTGGACGCTAAAGGGCGCATGGCCATGCCTGCGCGCTTTCGTGGCATTGTTGAAAGTCATTGCCAGGGTCAGTTAGTCGTCACTATTGACCAGGATGGCGAATCGCTTGTGATTTACCCGCTGAATGAGTTTGAAGAGATCGAGCGCAAGGTCGCTGCACTTTCCAGTTTTCATCCAGAATCCCGCCGTTTGAAAAACATATTTATCGGTCATGCTACGGAAGTGAATCTCGACAGCAGTGGTCGCATCCTGATACCGCAGAATTTACGGGAGTTTGTCGGCCTGGATAAAAAGGCGGCTCTGGTAGGCCAGGGTAATAAATTGTCGGTCTGGAATGATGAGGCCTGGAACGAAACCAGAGATGGCTGGTTGAAGCATAAGGTGAATGCAGAAGAACTGCCGGATGAATTGAAAAACCTCTCTTTATAAAAGACCGGATAGAAAACGGAATAATAAATAAAAGCAGAGGGTGGAGGTAGGCGAGTGACCATGCAGCATCAGAGCGTACTGTTGGAACAGGCCGTTGCTGCATTAATCACCGATAAAAATGGTTTTTATGTAGACGGCACCTTTGGCCGGGGCGGTCACAGCAAGCAAATTTTAAGTGAGTTGTCGGAACAGGGTCGTTTGCTGGTCATCGATAAAGACCCTGAAGCCATTGTGCTGGCAAATGAGCTGGCTTTGGTAGACGACAGAGTGAGGGTTTATCACGGCAGTTTTGAAAATTTGCAGACCGTTGTAAGTGATCTGAATGGATCAGAGCAGGTAAGGGGTGTGTTGCTGGATTTGGGTGTTTCATCGCCTCAACTCGATGATGCGCAAAGAGGGTTTAGTTTTAGTAAGGACGGACCTTTGGATATGCGAATGAATACAGCAAGCGGAATGACGGCAGAAGCATGGCTCGCCCAGGTTGCTGAGAAGACGCTGGCCGATGTGCTTTACCAGTTTGGTGAAGAGCGCTATTCGCGGCGATTGGCTCGGGCGATCTGTCAGTACCGTGAACAGCATGCACTGACCTCAACCCTGCAGCTGGCGGAAGTCATTAAACAGGCGCACCCGAAATGGGAAAAGAATAAACACCCTGCAACGCGCTCGTTTCAGGCGATACGAATTTTTATTAACAATGAACTGGAAGATATACAGAAAGCACTGGCTTCAATTCTTGAGGTGCTGGCTATCGGGGGGCGTCTGGTAGTAATCAGCTTTCATTCATTGGAAGACCGTATCGTGAAACAGTTCATTCAGAAACAGGTTAAAGGCGGCGATTTTCCGGCGGATTTGCCGATTACGCAGGCGCAGCTGAATCCGCGTTTAAAGGCAGTGGGCAAGGCAATAAAAGTTGATGCTGAAGAAATCAATGAAAACATCAGGTCCCGCAGCGCCATTATGCGGATTGCCGAAAAAATTGCCTGAAGCATAAATGCAAGATGAATAAACGTATTAAAGAAGGTGGGAAGCAACGCAACAGCAAAATGGAATGGGCGACTTTTTTTAGCAGTTTGATACTGGTGTGCAGCTCGGCTCTCGGGGTCGTTTATGCCGCCAATGAAAGCCGACATTTGCTGAATGATTTACAGGTGCTGGAGAACAGACGTAATGCCCTGCAGGTTGAATGGGGGCAGCTTTTGCTGGAGCAGAGCAGTCTGGTTTCGCAGGGCAGAGTGGAGGACATCGCAATCGCAGAACTCGGAATGAAAATTCCGACAATGGAGAACGTGGTAATGGTCAGGCAATGAGTGCTCGACAGATTGAAAAGAAACAGCCCGTCTGGAGACTGTATTTTGTCTTCATAGTGATTCTTGCTCTCTTGAGTATTGTCATCTGGAAAGTACTGGATCTTCAGGTTATTAATAATGAAACCCTGCAAATACAAGGTGATGCCCGTACTGTCCGCAATGATGAAATAGCCGCGCACCGGGGCAATATTCTCGACCGCAATGGTCAGCCGCTGGCGATCAGCACACCAGTGCAGTCACTGATACTCAATCCGAAAGAAGTTCTGCAGCATCCTGAGCAATGGGAACAGCTCGCGGCTGCGTTGCAGGCGATAGATGTTAATCCAGAAATTCTGAGCAATCGTATCCGCGAGAATGCCAGTCGCGAATTCATGTTTGTTAAACGCCGCATTCCGCCAACAGAAGCGGATCGGGTTTTGCGTCATGGCTTTAATGGCGTTTGGGCTGAAGAAGAATACAAGCGCTTCTACCCCCTGGGCGAAGTCGCCGTGCATGTTGTGGGTATGGCGAACAGCGATGAAGTCGGGCAGGAGGGTGTCGAACTGGCCTATGACAATTGGCTGGAAGGAAGATCAGGTTCCAAGCAGGTATTAAAAGATCGAAACGGCAATATTGTCAGCGAGCTGAGAATTAATGAAGTGGCCGAACCGGGCAATGATCTGGTGCTCAGCATTGACTCGGAAATTCAGTTTCTTGCCTACAAGGCTTTAAAAGAAGAAGTCACCCGACGTTATGCCAGTGCGGGTACCGCTGTCGTCTTGAATGTTGAGACCGGTGAAGTTCTGGCCATGGTCAGTCAGCCCTCATTCAATCCGAATAACCGGGCCAGTCTGAGTCAGCAACTGGACGGTCTGAAGAACCGGGCAATCGCTGAATCACTGGAGCCTGGCTCAACGGTGAAAACTTTTACGGTAACGGCAGCACTGGAAACCGGGCTGTTTGATACACAGAGCATTATTGATACCAATCCGGGCTATATCAGAATTGATCGTTCAACAATTCGTGATCCGGTCAATTACGGGGAATCAACCCTTGAGCGCATCCTGTCTAAATCATCCCAGGTAGGTGCCAGTCGCATTGCGCTGGAAATGGGCCAGGAGCCGATGCTGGATATTTTGAAACGGGTGGGTTTTGGTCAGTCTTTAGGCACCGGTTTTCCGGGCGAGTCAGCAGGTATGCTGGCCGACCGTAATCGCTGGAGCAAATCTGAAATTGCGACGCTGGCTTATGGCTATGGTTTCCAGGTCTCGCCTTTGCAGCTGGCGCAGGCTTATATGGTTTATGCCAATGGCGGACTCTTCAAACCGGTTTCCCTGCTAAAGATCAATGATACGGACGAAGTGCCTGTAACCCGGGTAATCAGTGCAGAGCATGCTGCCGCTGTGACCAGCATGCTGGAATCTGTGGTCAGGCCCGGCGGTGGTGGCACAGGAACCCGGGCTTATATTCCTACCCATCGGGTGGCGGGTAAAACCGGGACGGCCTGGTATTACGATGTGCAGCGCGGTGCCTATGATGATGAAAACTATATTTCATTGTTTGCCGGTTTTGCGCCGGTTTCAAATCCAAAAATAGTGACCGTGGTAACTATCCATGAACCACAGGGTGAAGAATACGGTGGTGGTCAGGTTGCCGCACCCGTGTTCGCCAATATTACGGCAGGGGCATTGCGTATTTTGAATGTACCGCCTGACATCGTACCTGAAGAGTTTAGAAGTTTAAGTCTGGACAATACCAACAGCGCAGGGCTGCGTTCGCCGATAGCCGGAATCAATGGAGGAGGCCAATGAATACGGCCAAAAGTATGTCTCAGCAAATGACGTTAGGCTTATTGTTGGAAGGTGAAATCGAGATTCCGGAGGAATTCAATCTGGAATTGACGGGCATTGAAATGGATAGCCGCAACATTGAGAGCGGGGATCTATTTATTGCCTGCAAAGGCGCCAATTTCGATGGCCGGGATTTTGTTTGTGAGGTTATTGAAAAAGGCGCGGCTGCAGTGCTGGTTGAAAAAGGTGAGCTCTGGCAGGAGATCAATGTTGAAAACAATGTGCCGATAATTCCGGTCGAGAATCTGGCAAGCCGCATCAGTTCCATAGCGGCAAAATTTTTCAATAAGCCGGCTGATCATTTCAAGTTGATTGGCATTACCGGGACCAATGGTAAAACCAGTGTCTGTCAGTTTATAGCGCAGAGCGTTTCCAGTCTGAATCATATTTGTGGGACAAGCGGCACTTTGGGTTATGGTCTTTACGCAGAAGAATATACACAGGCCTATGAAAATGCGCCGGGGACCACGCCAAACCCTATCGCAGTGCAGCGAATATTCAGTGAAATGCTGCAACAGAATGCCGATACCATGGTGATGGAGGTTTCCTCACACGGTCTGAAACAGGGGCGGGTCTGCATTAACGAATTTGATATTGCGGTGTTTACCAATTTAACCCGTGACCATCTGGATTATCACAACTCAATGCAGGCCTATGGTGAACAGAAATTAAAACTGTTTCGTGGTTCGCGCCTGTCTGCCGCAGTGCTCAACATGGATGATTTATTCAGTGCCGAAATCCTGAACAACTTATCCAGGCAGGTAAAAAGTTATACCTAT
Organism: Gammaproteobacteria bacterium; assembly: GCA_038148755.1. Classification (GTDB taxonomy): domain Bacteria; phylum Pseudomonadota; class Gammaproteobacteria; order Pseudomonadales; family Pseudohongiellaceae; genus UBA5109. The sequence goes on along the minus strand of JAYQWA010000002.1, from coordinate 201,728 downwards.
AGTCTCATCAATTCACATGCCGATGTTTATCCGGAAAGTATTGAGTTCAATCGTCAGGGTTGCAGCATGTCAGTTGCTACACCCTGGGGTAAAGGGGCTCTGGAGATCGGTCTGCTGGGCTCATTCAATATCAGTAATCTGCTGGCTGTACTGACTTCTGTGATGGTGCTGGAAAGTCAGCAGGAAGCTTTCGATTTTTCTCAAGTGCTGGCAAAAATTTCATCTGTAAGCCCGGTTAGAGGCCGCATGGAACTGGTGGGAGATAAGCCGGTTTCAGTAGTGGTTGATTACGCACATACACCGGACGCTTTGGAAAATGCCCTGAATGCCCTGCATGAACATTTCAAAGGAAAAGTCTGGTGTGTCTTTGGTTGTGGCGGTGATCGCGATAAAGGTAAACGTCCGATGATGGCACGTATCGCGGAAAGGCTGGCAGACAAAATAATTGTGACTGATGACAACCCGCGTGGGGAAGCATCGGATGACATTATCAAACAGATACTGACGGGTTTTTCTGATACTGAAAAAGTGATAGTGGAAAGTGATCGTGCGAGGGCAATTGATCAGGCTATCAGTAATGCAACTGAAGGTGATGTCGTACTGATTGCAGGTAAAGGGCATGAAGAATATCAGGATGTCGCCGGAGAACGAACATTGTTCAGTGATGTAAAACAGGCAAGGTTGAGTCTGAACAAACGCTTTGTCGATTGATCGTGATTAAGAAAAAACACGGGTTAATAAAGTGATAAGAAAGATGCGGTTACAGGAAGTACAGGAATTAACAGGCGGTCAGCTCCATGGTGCTGATGCTGCCTTTAATGCTGTGTCTATCGATACCCGCACACTGCAGGCTGAAGAACTATTCATCGCGATTAATGGTGAGCACTTTAATGGCAATCATTTTGTTGCGGCGGCTGCAGAGAAACAGGCTGCTGCTGCCATAACAACAGAACAAACAGCAGTGGACTTGCCGATTTTACAGGTTAAAGACAGTCGGCTTGCCCTGGGTAAGTTGGGAGCCCATAACCGTGATCTGAGCCAGGCCAAAATCATTGCTTTAACCGGCAGTCAGGGAAAAACCACGGTGAAAGAAATGACAGCAGGCATATTGGCTGGTTGCGGCGAGGTATTGAAAACACTGGGCAATCTCAATAATGACCTTGGTGTGCCCTTAACCCTGATCAGACTTGAAGCAGAACATCAATTTGCTGTCATTGAACTGGGCGCCAATGCCCCGGGTGAAATTTCCTACAGCTCGGCCCTGACCCGGCCGGATGTTGCGCATATCACCAATATTGCGCCCACCCATCTGGAAGGTTTTGGTGATCTTGATGGTGTTGCCCGGGCTAAAGGAGAAATTTGGGAAAGCCTCAAAGAGGATGGTGTTGCTGTGATTAACCTTGACGATGCTTATGGCGGGCAATGGCTGGAAAGATTAAATGGCCTGAACGTTGTCAGTGTCAGTGCGCTCGGAAAAGCCAATGCCGATTTTACTGTTGCGAATCTGCAGTTCGATGATGCCATGCATTCAAGTTTTAATTTGCAGACGCCCCAGGGGGCTATTGAGATCAAGTTGTCCTTGCCGGGACAGCATAATGTTGCCAATGCTCTGGCTGCGGCAGCCCTGAGTATGCAGGTTGGTGCCAGGCTGAATGATGTAAAAAAAGGTCTCGAAAGTATAGAGCCCGTAGCTGGTCGCATGCAGGTTCTGACCGGGCTGAATAACGCCACATTAATTAATGATTCCTATAACGCCAGCCCCAGCTCATTTCAGGCGGCGATTGATGTGCTGGCGCGACATCAGGGCACAACAATCATTGCCATGGGTGAGATGGGCGAGCTTGGTTCCGAAGCCGGCAAAGCCCATGAAGCGCTCGGTGAATATGCCAAAGCCAAAGGCATTGATTGTTTGTTTGGCATCGGTGTTTTAAGTGAGCTGGCCGTTTCAGCATTTGCAGATGGCGGCAAGTTTTTTTCTGACATGAATGAACTGGCAGAACACATAAAGCCGATGCTGAACCAGCAGGTAAAAGTTTTGATTAAAGGATCACGAAGCGCGGGCATGGATAAATTGGTTCCACTTTTAACAGCACATGGAGATTAAGCGACCATGTTACTTTGGCTGACAAATTACCTGACTCAATATGATCCAGGCTTTACGGTGTTTGAATATCTGACAGTGCGAGGCATTCTGGGAGTTCTTACCGCTCTGATTATCTCATTGCTGATAGGGCCTTATGTAATCAGGCGACTTAACTATCACCAGATCGGGCAGGTGGTCAGATCCGACGGTCCGCAGTCTCATCTCAGTAAAGCCGGTACGCCAACCATGGGCGGCGCCTTGATTCTTATCAGTATTATTATCAGCAGCCTGCTGTGGTCTGATTTGACCAGTGTTTATGTCTGGGTAGTGGTGCTGGTCACAACCGGATTCGGCATTATCGGCTGGATAGATGACTACCGTAAAATTTATGAAAAAAATGCCAAAGGCTTGTCAGCGGGCTGGAAATACCTGCTGCAGTCCATCATTGGCTTTGCGGCTGCCTGTGTTCTTTACTGGCATGCGGCGACGCCAGCGGAAACAGAACTGATCATTCCATTTTTCAAGGATTTCGCACTCGAGCTTGGTATTTTTTATATTTTTATTGCGTATTTCTTTATCGTTGGATTCAGTAATGCTGTCAATTTAACCGACGGGCTGGACGGACTGGCGATTCTGCCTACGGTGATGGTTGCCAGTGCACTGGGCATCATCAGTTACCTGGTGGGGAACACCGAATTTTCCGCTTATCTGAATATTCCATACATATCAGGCACGGGGGAACTCGTGGTTTTCTGCGGTGCTCTGGCTGGCGCCGGTCTTGGTTTCCTTTGGTTTAACACCTATCCCGCCCAGATATTTATGGGCGACGTCGGTGCTCTGGCTCTGGGCGCCGCACTGGGAACAGTCGCGGTTATTGCCCGGCATGAAATTGCACTGGTCATCATGGGCGGCATCTTTGTCATGGAAACACTTTCGGTCATTTTGCAGGTGGCTTCATTTAAATTAACCGGGCGCCGAATTTTTCGCATGGCTCCCCTGCATCATCATTTTGAATTGAAAGGCTGGCCGGAACCCAGAGTGATTGTTCGTTTCTGGATTATTACGATCATTCTGGTTCTGTTTGGTTTGGGCACCTTGAAACTTAGATAAACAATAACTGGATAAATAAAGAGCACGGATAAGAGCAAATGCAAGCGGTGGCAAGACAACAGGCTAAAGTGATTGTCGGTTTAGGTAAAACCGGGCTTTCCTATGTGCGTTATTTAGCTAGGCAGAATGAAACATTCACCGTCGTTGACAGTCGGGAGCACCCGCCGGGGCTGAAGGAACTTACACAAAATTTTCCTGAGGTAAAAGTTGAGCTGGGTGCATTCAACGCTAAGACATTTTTAAACGCATCAGAGTTGCTGGTAAGCCCTGGTGTTGATTTGCGTGAGCCGGTTCTGGCTCAAGCTATCGGGCAGGGTGTGCCGGTGACTGGCGATATCAATATTTTTGCGCAGACAGTCAGTTCGCCGATCATTGCTATTACCGGCTCCAATGCAAAAAGTACAGTAGTCAGTCTGGTTGGTGCGATGGCAGAAAAAGCCGGTGTCAACGCGGTAGTGGCAGGCAATATCGGCAAGCCGGTGCTGGATTTGCTGGCAGAAACTGCAGCGGAATTGTATGTGCTGGAACTATCCAGCTTTCAACTGGAAACCACCAGCAAGCTGGGGGCTGAAGTCGCCTGTGTGTTGAATGTCACTACCGATCATATGGATCGTTATGACTCAATACAGGATTATTACGTAGCCAAACACCGTATTTTTCAGGCTTGCAGGCAGGCTGTGGTGAATCGCGATGACCCCTTGAGCAAGCCTTTATTGCCGGCATCAGTGAAGCAATGGACTTATGGTCTGGAAGCCGGTGACTTTAATGAATTTGGCTTGATCGAAGATCGGGGAGAACTTTATCTGGCCTTTAACCGGCAGGCTTTGATGCCTGCTAGGGAAGTAAAACTGTCCGGCAGACATAATTTATCAAATGCCTTGGCGGCACTGGCCATTGGTCATGCTGTCGGGCTGGAGATGCCTGCCATGCTGCAAACCTTAAAAGAGTTTGCCGGTTTGCCACATCGTTGCCAGTGGGTCTCGGACATTGCCGGGGTCAGTTATTACAACGATTCAAAGGGCACCAATGTCGGGGCCTGTAACGCGGCCTTACGTGGACTTGGTCAAAGCAATAATGTGATTCTGCTGGCAGGCGGGCAGGGCAAGGGCGCTGACTTTTCTGACTTGGGAGAAGCACTCAGTACTCATGGCAAGTTACTGATTGTTTTCGGTGAAGATGCTGACCTGATTGCTGCAGCTCTGCAAAAAGTTATTACGACTGAAAAAGTTGGCTCCCTGGAAGCAGCAGTGAAACTGGCTTCAGAACACTCAGAAACGGGCGATATTGTTTTACTGTCACCAGCCTGTGCCAGTTTTGACATGTTTGAAAATTATGAAAAACGTGGCGAAGCATTTATGGCAGCGGTGGAGGCTTTGCATTAATGATGACCACCATTGCACAAGGGCATAGTTTTAATCACAACCGTGACGCCTACTATTTTGGTGATAAGGCTTTGATTATTTCTGTCTGCCTGTTGCTGGCATTCGGCCTGGTCATGATGACTTCCGCCTCCATAGAAATTGCCAGCAGTGAAAATGCCGATGCTTTTTATTACCTGAAAAAACAGCTGATCTTCATGGTAATGGGATTCGTTGCTGCCGCTGTCGTCTATATGGTGCCGCTTAAACTGTATCAGGAGTGGGATATCTTTTTGCTGTTTTCAGCAATCAGTTTATTGGTCCTGGTTCTGGTGCCGGGTATCGGGCGTGAAGTGAATGGCAGTACACGCTGGCTAAATCTTGGCTTCATGACTTTACAGGCGTCGGAGCCAGCAAAACTGTTTGTGGTTATTTTTATTGCGGCTTTTCTGAGTAAATACCGCTCCTTTGTCTGTGCCTCGTGGAAAGGTTTTGTCACGCCATTGGTGTTTGCTGCCCTGCCGATCTTTCTTTTATTAAAAGAACCTGATTTTGGTGCGGTGGTGGTATTGATGCTGGCTGTGTTTGGCATGATGTTTCTGGCCGGTGTGAAACTTTATCAATTTATTTTACTGATCCTGGTTGCAGGCGCAGCCGGTGCCGGATTAATTTTTTCTTCAAGTTATCGTATTGCCCGGGTCAAATCTTTTATCACAGCATTATCAGATCCATTCAATGAAGAGGTGGTATTTGGTTCAGGTTATCAACTGGCGCAGGCATTAATTGCTTTTGGTCGAGGCGAATGGTTTGGCGTTGGCTTGGGCAACAGTATTCAGAAATTATATTTTCTGCCGGAAGCTCACACGGATTTTGTATTGGCGATTATTGCCGAAGAACTGGGCGTTATTTCCGTCCTGTTATTGCTTGCTTTGTTTATGGTGTTTATCTGGCGGGCCATGATGATTGCCAGAAAGAATGAAAAGAAAGGCGATTTTTTTCCGGCATATTTAGCTTATGGCATTGCGTTAATTTTTATGGGGCAGGTCATTATCAATGTTGGCGTTAACACCGGACTGTTGCCAACCAAAGGGCTAACACTGCCTTTTCTCAGTGCCGGTGGATCGAGCCTGATTACCTGCATGGTCATGGTGGCAATTCTGTTACGCATTGATAGTGAGAATTTTGCAAAAGGTAATAATTTGAAGCGGGTGGTGAAGGGATGAGCGCGGCTTTGGATAAAAAAGTCCTGATCATGGCCGGTGGCACCGGAGGACATATTTTCCCGGCGCTGAGTATTGCCCGTGAATTACAGACGCAGGGTATCAAGGTGGAATGGCTGGGTACCAAAAAAGGTATGGAGTCAGAACTGATCCCCCAGACGGGCATCCCTATTCATTACATTTCAGTATCAGGCCTCAGAGGCAAAAGCTTGCTGGAAAAAATGCTTTCCCCTTTTGTCATTGTAGTGGCTGTTGCGCAGGCGATTATCAAGATTCAGAAAACCAGGCCAGCCTGTGTTCTGGGTATGGGTGGTTTTGTTACCGGACCTGGCGGTCTTGCTGCCTGGTTGCTGAGGAAACCTTTGCTGATACATGAGCAAAATGCTATTGCCGGCTTCAGCAATCAGTTGCTGTATCCGATGGCTTCCGTCGTCATGGAAGGTTTTGCCGGTGCTTTTCAGCGCAAGCAGGAGATAACCGCTAACGCACTGTTAAAACGTTTATGTAAGGGTGACAAAGCCGTGCATGTGGGTAATCCCCTGCGTCAGGAAATTCTGGATTGTCCTGCCCCTGCTGAACGTTTTGCTGACAGTGAAAACAATGGCCGAATTAAATTACTGGTGCTTGGCGGCAGCCGGGGGGCACTGGCAATTAACCGGATAGTGCCTGAGCTGTTAAAAGATTTTTCTGCTGCAGAGGGTGTTGATCTGTGGCACCAATGCGGCAAACAAAATTTCCAGGACTGTAAAGCTTACTACGCAGAACTCGGTATTGAAGAAAATCAACATCGGCGCATTGCTGCTTTTATTGATGATATGGCAGCAGCATATTGCTGGGCTGATGTGGTTATCTGCCGGGCAGGTGCCTCTACGGTTGCTGAGATTGCGGCGATTGGAATTCCAGCTGTGTTTATTCCTTTTCCTTTCGCTGTGGATGACCACCAGACCGAGAATGCCATCATTATGCAAAAGCTTGGCGCAGCCTGGTTGATCCAGCAAAAAGAATTAAGCAAAGAAAGTCTTGCCTCAGTGTTGATGCAATTCATGCAAGATAAAAAACTTGTGCTGAAAATGGCGCTACTGGCACAACAGGCAGCAAAAATTGATGCGACACAGCAAGCCGCAAAATTCTGCGTGGAGGCTTGTAATGCCTAATGTGAAGCGCGTGCAGAAAAACCAGAAAATACAAAAAGTTCAGAAAAAGCTGCTGAGCGTTATTCCGGAAATGCGCCGCATCCGCGATATCTATTTTGTCGGTATTGGCGGTGCAGGCATGAGTGGTATCGCTGAGGTGCTGTTTAACCAGGGTTATAAGATCAGCGGTTCGGATATTGCAGAAAGTAAAACCACGACACGCCTGCAGAAACTTGGGATTAATATTTTCATCGGGCACAAAGCCAAACAGATAGAAGGGATGGATGTCGTTGTGGTGTCCAGTGCCATTGACGAGAGTAACCCTGAAATCAAAGCGGCCATCAAACTCAGGGTGCCGATTATACGGCGTGCCGAGATGCTGGCGGAACTTATGCGCTATCGCCATGCCATTGTGATTGCCGGTACGCATGGCAAGACTACGACGACCAGCATGGTGGCTTCAGTGCTGGCCCAGGGAAACCTTGATCCTACTTTTGTGATCGGCGGATTGCTTAATAGTGCTGGCACCAATGCCAAGCTGGGAGCCAGTCATTTCATGGTGGCTGAAGCCGATGAAAGCGATGCTTCATTCCTGCATCTGCAACCCATGGTAGCCGTTATCACAAATATTGATGACGATCATATGCAGACCTACGACAGTGACTTTGAAAAACTGAAACAGACTTTTCTCGATTTCCTGCATAACCTGCCGTTTTATGGCCTGGCCGTACTTTGCGTGGATGATCCGGTGATACAGGAAATTCTTCCCAGAATTTCTAGACCGGTATTGACCTATGGCTTATCACCGCAGGCGGATTTCCGTATACAGGAAGTCTCTCATCAGAATCAGAAATCCAGTTTTACCGTGAGTCGGCCGGACAAAACAGACATCAGCCTGACCTTGAATATGCCGGGTATTCACAATGTCCTAAATGCCACTGCCGCTATTGCTATTGCGACCGATGAAGGTCTGAAAGATGAAGACATTATCCAGGGTCTGGAAAGTTTTCAGGGAGTGGGCAGGCGTTTTGAAATGCATGGTGATCTGACATTCAGTCGTGGCAAAGCCATGCTGGTTGATGACTATGGTCATCATCCGACAGAAGTTGCTGCAAACATACAGGCGGTCAGAACCGGCTGGCCGGGAAAACGTCTGGTGATGATTTACCAGCCGCATCGTTACAGCCGTACCCAGGATTTATATGAAGATTTTGTCGATGTGCTTTCCGGTGTCGATATGTTGTTGCTGTTGGATGTCTATCCTGCCGGTGAGAAAGCTATTAAAGGTGCAGACAGCAAGAGTTTATGCAGAAGTATCAGACAACGTGGGCAGCTTGATCCGGTCTTTGTGAAAAAGCATCAGGACATACCGAATCTGCTGGAAGAGTTACTTGAAGATGGTGACCTTTTATTGACGCAGGGAGCGGGCAGTGTGGGATTGATATCAACACGATTGGCACAGGATGGCCTGCAAAGTGAGTGGAGTTAAGGAGCTGTGGCTGAGGAGTTTGGCAGAGTGGCTGTGTTAATGGGCGGCGAATCAGCAGAGAGAGAAATTTCTCTGTTGAGTGGTAACGCTGTGCATGCGGCTTTGCTAGCCAGTGGTATCGATGCTGTGGCGATTGATACCAACGCTGATTTTTTTGCTTCGGTTAAAAATGAAAAATTTGATACGGCATTCATCATGCTGCATGGCGGACACGGTGAGAACGGGCATGTGCAGGCAGCGCTTGAAATGATGAACATTTCATTTACCGGGAGTGGACATGCAGCCTGTGCACTGGCGATGGATAAAGTGCGCAGTAAACTGGTGTGGATGTCCCAGGGTTTGCCGACCCCTGATTTTGAACTGTTATATGACAGTAGCGACTGGCAGGCAGTGATTGAGCGTTTGGGTGTCTGTTTTGTAAAACCGGTCAGTGAAGGCTCCAGTATCGGTATTAACAAAGCGAGTAATGCAGATGAATTAAAAGCGGCTTATGAACAGGCAGCCCGCTTTGGTGCGGTCATGGCAGAACAATGGATTGAGGGCCCTGAATACACAGTTCCGATTGTGAACAACAAGGTATTACCGGTCATCGAATTACGGGCGAAAAGTGCTTTCTACGATTTTGAGGCGAAGTATGAATCGGACGACACAGAATATTTATGTCCCTGTGATTTAAGTGCAGAAGAAGATGAAGCGGTCAGAAGTCTGTCGGGTGAAGCGTACCAATTACTGGGCTGTGAAGGTTGGGGTAGAGTGGATTTGATGCGGGATAAAAGCGGCAAGTTCTGGTTGCTGGAAGTGAACACCGTGCCAGGCATGATGAGTCATAGTTTGGTACCGAAGTCTGCAGCACAAGTTGGCATGAATTTCGAAACACTGGTGTTGGAAGTGTTAAAGAGCAGCAAACTGCAACGAGGCGGTAATTGAAATGCTGACTTTATTTTTCAATAGAAAAAACAGAAGGGGCCGGGGTGCCAGTATAAGAGCCCAAAAAAAATCCAGTCCGCTAAAGGAGCAGATGCTGGTGCTTAAAAAAGTAGTACTGGGTGTTTTGCTCTGTTCTTTACTGGTATTGATCGGGCTGAATTCAAAAACTCTGTTGGATGATGTTAATCAGCAAAGAATTGAGTATGTCGCTATAGAAGGCAGCCTGAGTCAGGTGACAGAGAATGATATTAAAACTGCCGTTTTTGATTTTATAAACCGTAGCATGGTGGCAGTTGATTTACTCGCCATTAAAGAGGCATTGGAAGAAAACGCCTGGATTAAAACGGTCAGTCTGCGCAGAAAATGGCCTGACACTTTGATTATTAATGTGACTGAAGAAGTTGCCATTGCGAGATGGGGGGAACATCAACTGCTGAACCAGGAAGGAATAATATTTTCACCGCCGTCAATTGCAGCACAATTTAATCTGGCTGAGCTGTCAGGTCCGGACGAGAGTGAAAAAAGGGTTATGCAGCAGTACCAGGTTTTTAATCAACTACTGTTTTCAAAAAATTTACGCATAGCCAGGCTGAATTTGAATTCACGTGGCGCATGGTTTTTGCAATTGAACAATAAAGTTGAAGTGGCTGTTGGCAGTATCCAGCCTGTGGAACGGCTCAGAAGGTTTGCTGCTGTCTATGAAAGATTGTTTGCTGCTGATATTGAAAATATCGAAAGTTTTGATTTGCGTTATGAAGATGGCATTGCAGTGAAACATAAGACATCAATCAATGATGCTTTACTGTCGATGCAGGGATGATGCAAGGATGAATAGGATAAAAATGATGGGAATTATTAAGGTCGTTAACAGGGTGGGCTTCTCGCTATGAGTAATACATCGGTTGGTAACATGATAGTGGGTCTGGATATCGGGACATCCAAAGTTGTCGCCATTGTCGGTGAGGTTGATGCTGAAGGAGGTCTGAATATCGTTGGTATAGGCCGACACAAATCCCGCGGTCTGAAAAAAGGGACAGTCGTGAATATTGAATCGACTGTGCAGTCTATACAGCGCGCTATAGAAGAAGCAGAGCTCATGGCGGGATGTCAGATACATTCGGTATATGCCGGTATTGCAGGAAAACATATCCGCAGTATGAATTCACACGGCATCGTGGCGATACGCGATAAGGAAGTGTATGCAGCGGATATAGAACGGGTTATTGATGCCGCCCAGGCTGTGGCAATTCCTGCTGACCAGAAGGTTCTGCATATTCTTCCTCAGGAATACATTATTGATTCGCAGGAAGGCGTTAAAGAGCCGATGGGAATGTCAGGGGTACGTCTTGAAGCAAAAGTACATCTGGTGACATGTGCCACCAATGCTTCACAGAATATAGAAAAATGTATTCGGCGCTGCGGCCTGGAAACAGATGAAATCATTCTGGAGCAACTGGCTTCAAGTTATTCAGTGCTGACTGAAGATGAAAAAGAATTAGGCGTTTGTCTGATTGATATCGGCGGTGGCACAACGGATATTGCCATTTTTACTGAGGGAGCCATACGTCATACCGGTGTGATTCCTATTGCCGGTGACCAGGTGACCAACGATATTGCCATGGCGCTACGCACACCGACGGAAAATGCAGAAGAACTGAAAATAAAATATGCCTGTGCACTTTCCCAGTTAGCCAGTCCGGATGAAATGATCAAGGTGCCCAGTGTGGGTGACCGGCCACCACGTGAGCTTTCACGTCGTGCACTGGCCGATGTGGTTGAACCACGCTACGACGAACTTTTCCATTTGATACAGGCAGAACTTCGCCTTAGTGGCTTCGAGGACATGTTGGCTGCCGGTCTGGTCTTTACTGGTGGCACCAGCAAGATGGAAGGTGTAACTGAACTGGCCGAAGAAATTTTTCATATGCCGGTCAGGATTGGCATGCCAACCGAAGTGACTGGTCTGGTGGATATTGTAAGAAATCCAACCTATTCCACCGGTGTTGGTTTATTACTTTACGGGATGAAACAACATCAGGAAAAACATGGTGGCAGTCGCGGTAGTGATTCAGGAATAAGTATTTTTGAAAAAGTGAAACGGTTTTTTAGCAGTGATGAGTAAGGGTCTGCCTGGCAGGTTGTAGTAATAGAAAGTTGTTAAAACAAATTTTTAATTTTTAGTAAACAGAGGGGTAATAGTATGTTTGAGATCATTGATAATATTGCGCAAAACGCAGTAATAAAAGTGATAGGTGTTGGTGGCGGCGGTGGCAACGCTGTTCAACACATGTTGAGCAGTAGCATTGATGGTGTGGAGTTTGTTTCTGCCAACACTGATGCGCAGGCATTGGAAAAGGTTGGCACTAAAATGAACCTGCAACTTGGCAGTGATGTCACCAAAGGTCTAGGTGCCGGTGCCAATCCTGAAATAGGACGGCAGGCTGCACTTGAAGATAAAGACCGTATCCGTGAAATTATTTCCGGGGCGGACATGATTTTCATCACAGCAGGCATGGGTGGTGGTACCGGTACTGGCGGCGCTCCTGTTGTTGCAGAAATTGCACGGGAAATGGGTGTATTAACGGTGGCTGTTGTCACCAAACCTTTCCCCTTTGAAGGCCGTAAACGCATGGCCATTGCCGAGAAAGGCATCAAAGAACTGGAAGAGCATGTTGATTCTTTGATAACCATTCCAAATGAAAAACTGATGGATGTCCTCGGTAAAGGTTCAACTTTGTTGGATGCGTTTAAATCTGCAAACGATGTATTACTGGGCGCGGTGAAAGGCATTGCCGACCTGATTACTCGACCAGGCATGATCAATGTCGACTTTGCTGATGTGAGTACCGTTATGTCTGAAATGGGCATGGCCATGATGGGCAGTGGTATTGCCAGTGGTGAAGGTCGTGCAGTGGAAGCGGCGGAAGCAGCAATTCGCAGTCCTTTACTGGAAGATGTGAACCTGCAGGGTGCCAGAGGCATATTGATTAATATTACTGCCAGCGAAAGTCTGACACTGGGAGAGTTCTCTGAAGTGGGTGACACAATTTCTGAATTTGCATCTGATCAGGCCATCGTGGTTGTGGGTACGGTTATTGATCCTGATATGGGTGATGAAATTTGTGTAACAGTCGTTGCAACCGGTTTAGGGGCGCAGCAAATTGAACGTCCTACTAAAGTGGTTGATAACACCAGAAATGGTCACAAGAATGTTGACTTCAATTCACTGGACAGACCAGCGGTATTGCGTAAAAGCGCTATTGTTGATGCAGAACTGGACGAAGCGATAGAAGATAAGCCGGTATTGGCAAAAGCTGTGGGTGCTGAATCAGATATGGACTATCTGGATATTCCAGCATTTTTAAGGAAACAGGCTGATTAAGGAACTTCTGGTGTATAGATGGTCTTACTAATGAAGTGGTAGTTTTATGTGGTTATTTTCACAAGCTGACTATTAAGCTTGGGGTGGCGGGGCTAGTTTGTTAATATTGCCAGCTTGGCTGTTGCTTGCTTTTACGGCTGGGCTCCAGAGTGATTTAGTAAGGAATTTATTAGGAGTGATGGTGACTCTAGATGCAGGTGAAACGTTAAATGATTAAACAAAGAACCTTGAAGAATGTGATTCGCGCTACCGGTGTCGGCTTACATACAGGTGATAAAGTCTATTTAACATTAAAACCCGCACCGATTGATACAGGTATTGTATTTAATCGGGTTGATCTTGACCCAGTTGTTGAAATTCCAGCATTGGCTGAAAATGTTGGAGATACAACATTATCATCCACCCTGATAAAGGGAGACGTCAGAATTTCCACTGTGGAACACCTCATGTCCGCTATGTCTGGCCTGGGTATTGATAATGCTTATGTCGATCTGAGTGCACCGGAAGTTCCTATTATGGATGGTAGCGCTGGGCCTTTCGTATTCCTGATTCAGTCAGCGGGCGTTGAAGAACAGGATGCTCCTAAAAAATATATCCGCATTATCAAAGAGTTAAGTCTTACTCAGGATGACAAGAAAGTCAGCCTTAAACCATTTAACGGTTTCAAGGTTGGTTACACTTTGCTCTATGATCATCCGGTACACAAAAAACATACCAAGGAAGCATTTATTGATTTCTCCAGTACTTCCTTTGTTAAAGAAGTCAGTCGTGCCAGAACTTTCGGTTTTATGCATGAATTTGAAGCCTTACGAAGTCGGAATCTGGCTTTGGGTGCCAGTATGGATAATGCAGTCGCCGTCGGTGACTACAAGGTTCTGAACGAGGATGGCTTGCGTTATGAAGATGAGTTTGTAAAACATAAAATACTGGACTCCATAGGCGACCTGTATTTACTCGGTAAAAGCCTGATTGGCGAGTTTTCCGGCTATAAATCAGGTCATGCCTTGAACAATGCCTTGTTAAGAAAGTTACTTGTCAGTAAAGATTGCTGGGAAATTGTGACTTTCGACACAGAAGAAGAAGCGCCGATTTCCTACCTTAGACCCCAATTCGCATAAGATTTTACGCTTATCCCGTTTTAGTTGCTGATTTTTAGTTGTTAATGGTCGCTAAAGCCCGCAGCTTAAGGCTATAATCTTTCGAAGATGAATTAAAAGCTCGGATTAATCAGGCTGTTTGGTTGATAATTAACGTCTTATCAAAACATAAAGCAGTAATTCATAAGGTAGTAAATTAAGGCAGTAAGGCAAGACCCACCAGAAATGAAAATTATCATAGTCGATCAAAAGCATGGTGAAACCAGATCCCTGGTCTTAAAGGGTTGGATGCGTGTTTTACTGACATTTTGCTTCCTCGGAATGCCTGTATTGCTGGGCTATTACGGTTATCAGTTTAGTGTCAGTCGATCTGCTGATTTATATACCGATGAAGCTGCGCAGGCCTGGGCTGACAAACTGCTTGAGCAGGAAGTGGAAGTTCAGCGGATTCGTGAAGAGACACTATCGCAGTTACAGGCTTTGACTCTGCGTCTGGCTAATTTACAGGCACGTTTGCTCAGACTGGATGCTCTGGGTGAACGTTTAACCACAATCAGTTATCTGGATGATGGTGAATTTGATTTTAATCAGGCGCCGGCTCTCGGTGGACCTGAATTTACACTGGAAGATGAAAGCAGCAGCTTTGAATCATTTGATTTAATTCAGGAAATTGATGAATTAAGTTTGCAGATAGAGGATCGGCAACAGCAACTTGAGCTACTGGAAAACCTGCTGTCTGACAGACAAATTCAGTCAGATACTTTTCTGGCAGGATGTCCCGTCAGCTCAGGCTGGATTTCGTCCGGTTTCGGCAGACGTATAGACCCTTTCAATGGTGATCTGGCTTGGCATCAGGGCATTGATTTTGCGACGGGCGTAACAGGTGTTGACGTGTCTTCTGTGGCTTCCGGTGTTGTAACCTTTGCCGGCGAGCGCAGTGGCTATGGCATGTTAGTGGAAGTTAATCATGGCAATGGTTACAAGTCCCTGTATGCACATAACCAGGATATATTGGTAAATCCTGGCGATATTATAAAAAAAGGCCAGGTAGTTGCCCTGTCCGGGAATTCAGGCCGATCAACCGGTCCACATGTTCACTTTGAAATTCATAAAAATGGCCGGGTTATCGATCCGGCTTCCTACATTAACCGCACTAATCGGTGAAACCCCTCTGTAAGGTAGGATTCAGCAAGGTATTGAAATAGAAACCTGCTGTTTTTTAACTGTTCTAAGTTCAGCACGAGCATTGATATGGTCACCAGCGGGCCTGATACATTTAAGAAATAACATTGGAAAAACATCGTCATGTTGGCAAAAATTTTTGGTAATAAGAATCAGCGCGAGATTAAACGCTTAAATAAGATAGTCGCACAAATTAATTCTCTGGAAAGCGCCATGCAGGCGCTTTCTGATGAAGAATTAAAAGCTAAAACAGCAGAGTTCAGGCAACGCTATAACGAAGGTGAGAGTACCGACCAGTTATTACCGGAGGCTTTTGCCGTTGCCAGGGAGGCTGGTGTCAGAACTTTGCAGATGCGGCATTTTGATGTGCAGTTAATTGGTGGCATCGTACTGCATCAGACCAAGATCGCTGAAATGAGAACCGGTGAAGGTAAAACCCTGGTTGCAACTTTACCTGCTTACCTGAACGGTTTAACCGGCAGAGGCGTACACCTGATTACCGTCAACGACTACCTGGCGACACGTGACGCCAATTGGATGGGGCCGCTTTATGAGTTCCTTGGTCTGACGGTAGGGATTGTGGTTCCCGGACAAGGGCCTGATGTGAAACGTGAAGCCTACAAGGCCGATATTACCTATGGCACCAACAATGAGTTCGGTTTTGATTACCTGCGTGACAACATGGCTTTCCGGCTGGAGGACAAATTCCAGCGTGAATTGCATTTCGCCATTGTCGATGAAGTTGACTCTATTTTAATCGATGAGGCGCGAACGCCATTGATTATTTCCGGGGCAGTCAAGGATAGTGGCAAACGATATACCGCCATTAATGCTTTGGTTCCAAGTTTGAAAAAAGGCGAAAAAGGCGCTGAAAAATCTCAGTTGGAACGTCGCATTGAAGGCGAAGATGAAATCGATGGTGATTTTATTATTGATGAAAAATCGCGTCAGGTTGAATTGACTGATCAGGGACATGAAAAAATTGAGGGCCTGTTAGTCAGCCGTGGTTTGTTGCAGGAAGGTGAAGATCTCTACGCTGCGACCAATCTGAGTTTACTGCATCAGGTGCAGTCGGCTTTAAGAGCGCATTATTTATTTCATCGTGAAGTTGAATATATTGTGCAGGATAACCAGATTGTCCTGGTTGATGAACATACCGGACGCACTATGCCGGGACGGCGTTTATCTGAAGGTCTGCACCAGGCTATTGAAGCGAAGGAAGGCGTACCGATTCAGAATGAAAGCCAGACTCTGGCTTCCACGACCTTCCAGAACTATTTCCGCCTCTATGAAAAACTTTCAGGTATGACAGGGACAGCGGATACAGAAGCCTTTGAATTCCACCAGATCTACGGTCTGGATGTGGTGGTTATACCAACCAATAAACCGATGATCCGTGAAGATGCCAATGATTTGATTTTCCTCAGTACGGCAGAAAAATTTGCTGCCATTGTCAAAGATATTAAAAGCTTCAGGGATAAAGGTGCGCCAGTGCTGGTGGGTACGGCCAGTATTGATACCTCAGAAATATTGTCGAAGTTTTTAAATAAGGAAAAAATTGAGCATAAGGTATTGAATGCCAAATATCATGAAAAAGAAGCTGAGATCATCGCACAGGCAGGACGACCCGGCGCAGTAACCATCGCAACCAATATGGCAGGTCGTGGTACGGATATTGTGCTTGGTGGTAAATGGGAAGCTGAAGTTGAAGCACTGGATAACCCGACTGAGCAGCAAATTGCAGAGATTAAAGCAGCCTGGCAGAAACGTCATCAGCAGGTCCTGGAAGCTGGAGGTCTGCATATTGTTGGAACCGAGCGGCATGAATCCAGACGTATAGATAATCAGTTACGTGGCCGCGCAGGCCGTCAGGGTGATCCCGGTTTCTCCAGATTCTATTTGTCGCTGGATGACAATCTAATGCGAATCTTCGCGTCTGAAAAAGTGACCAATATTATGCGTCGTCTGGGTATGGAAGAGGGCGAAGCCATTGAGCATCGCATGGTATCTAACTCCATCGAAAAAGCTCAGCGTAAAGTGGAAGGCCGTAACTTCGATATTCGTAAACAACTATTGGAATATGACGATGTGGCCAATGATCAGCGCCAGATTATTTATCAGCGTCGTAATGAGCTGATGGAAACTGACGATATCTCGGAAGTAATAGCTGACATGCGTGAAGGCGTGGTAAATGATTTTATTAATACTTACATTCCGCCTCAAAGTGTTGAAGAGCAGTGGGATATTCCAGGTCTGGAGCAGGCGCTGCAGGTTGAATTTGGGGAAAAATTACCTCTGCAAAAATGGCTGGATGAAGATAAGTCACTTTATGAAGAGTCATTACGGGAGCGAATCGTCGAAAAAATTGCGGAAAGCTATGAAAGAAAATCCGCAGAAGTCGGTCCCAATATGCGAATCTTTGAAAAGCAGATTACACTGCAAATACTGGATACTTTATGGAAAGAAAACCTGTCACAAATGGACAGTCTACGACAGGGCATCGGTTTGCGTGGTTATGCCGGTAAAAACCCTAAGCAGGAATATAAAAGGGAAGCCTTTGCAATTTTTGAAGAGTTGCTGAATAACATTCAGTATGAGGTCATCAAGTTTCTCAGCCATGTGAAAATCCAACAAAAAGATGAAGTGGATGCCATCGAAAGACAGCGTGCTGAAGAACAGAAAAAAGAGCAGACCATGATGACTCATCAATCAGTCACTCTGATGGATGATGATACGCAACAACAGCCGGCGGGCGCTGATCAACCAGCTTCTGCACAAAAAGCACCCTTTGTGCGTGAAGGGCAGAAGATTGGCAGGAATGAACCTTGTCCTTGTGGGTCGGGAAAGAAATATAAGCAGTGCCACGGCAAGTTAGATTAATCAAAGCTATTGCGCTCGTCGGGACTTTGTTAAAAGTAAATTTCATTCAGCCACTTACTGGTTTTGTAAGCTCTTTCATGAAATTTACTTTTGCCTCGTCCTGACTTCGCTCATAATGCTTTTACAGGTAAAGTTTTAAAATAAAAATTTAGTGATTTTGTAGAAAAAATAATGAGTGAAAATTTAACAGTATTACATCCGGTAAAAGGCATAAGAATGTCAGCGGTTTCGGCTGGTATAAAAAAAGCCGGGAAAATTGATGTCGTGCTTTTTGAGTTGTGTGAGGGAGCAACGGTTGCCGGGGTATATACACAGAATGCTTTTTGTGCGGCACCGGTTTTGGTTGCTAAAAAGCATCATGCTTCTAACAGCATACGATATTTTTTAATAAATTCAGGCAATGCCAATGCCGGGACCGGAGCATCTGGCATGCAGGCTGCGATGGATTGTTGCACTGCTGTCGCTGAGCAAACCGGATGCAATTCTGATCAGGTCTTGCCATTTTCAACTGGCGTTATTGGCGCCCCCTTGCCTGTCGAAAAAATCAAAGCGGTTATTCCTGAAGCAGTTTCCAAACTTAGCGGTGAAGCCTGGTCTGAAGCAGCTAAGGGAGTCATGACAACAGATACGGTGCCCAAAGTCTATTCAAAAACTATTGAGCTTGCCGGCAAAGCAGTCACGATCACCGGCATAGCAAAAGGTGCCGGCATGATTAAACCCAATATGGCAACTATGCTGGCTTATATCGCTACCGATGCCAGGATTGAGCATGAGTCATTACAAACACTTTGCCAGGCTGCTGCCGATCGTTCTTTCAATAGAATTACGGTAGATGGTGATACCTCTACCAATGATTGTTGCATGCTGGTTGCCAGTGCGCAGGGCGGGCTGGTTTATGCAGAAATCACAGAGCAGGAGAAGCAACAATTTACGGCCGTTTTGAATGAAGTTTTTATCAATCTGGCTCAGGCAATTATCAGGGATGCTGAAGGCGCCAGTAAATTTGTGTCGGTTTCAGTTGAGCAGGGAAAAAATACTGCTGAATGCCTGCAACTTGCCTATGCCATAGCAGAATCGCCTTTGGTCAAAACGGCTCTTTTTGCCTCAGACCCTAACTGGGGGCGGATACTGGCAGTGGTAGGTCGGGCCGGTCTGCAGGAACTTGATATCAGTAAAGTCAGTATCTACCTGGATGAGGTATGTATTGTCGAATCTGGTGGTGCCAGTCCGACTTACACTGAGGCTATGGGTCAGGCCGTGATGAAGAAGAATGAAATCTTAATTACGGTTAAATTAAATAGGGGATCTTGCGCCGAGCAGATATGGACCTGCGATTTATCCTACGACTACGTAAAAATTAATGCTGAATACCGCACCTGAACACATTCATGTTGCTGTGGGTATAGTCCGTAATAATTCGGGAGAAGTATTAATCGCTTTTCGTGATCAGCATAAACATCAAGGCGGACTCTGGGAGTTTCCAGGCGGCAAAGTCGAGCTAGGTGAAAGTGTTAGCACTGCTTTGAGTCGCGAACTCGAAGAAGAACTTAATCTCGAGGTGTTGCATGCATCACCACTGTTAAAAATTGAGCATGACTATGGGGATAAAAGAGTCTTGCTTGATGTCTGGCAGGTTGAAGAATTCCAGGGTCAGGCCAGAGGCATGGAAGGTCAGACAATCAGGTGGATAACCCCGGAAAAGTTACCGGACTACGAGTTTCCGGCGGCAAACCTTGAAATAGTTAATTTCATTTTAAAAACGGCTCTGTGAGGGAGTCGCCTTTACTCTTCAAAATTTTCCCAGTCATCAGGTGGTTCTTCGGCCGGGATAGCATTTTTCTCAGTAGCCCAGTCACCAAAATCGATCATTTGGCAACGTTTTGAACAGAAAGGGCGATATTTGGATTCTTCCGTCCAAGGCACCTGCTTGCCGCATTGTGGGCAGGAAACTTGCTTAATTTTTTTTGTGTCTGAGTCTTAGATACTTTCTTCAGCTATTTCTTCATTCCTTTCTTTGTTACTTTTCATGCTGTTTTAGTACTGGTTGTTTTAAGGAGTCCAGATCAGTTTCATTTCCAATGATATCATCTGCCAGTACTAAACGCCGGGCTCTTGGCATTTGTGAATCTATTATTTTTTTTATTTCTTCAGTGTTACTTTGGTCTCTGGCAGTTGCCCGTTTTATCTGTAAATCTTCGGAACAATCTACCACCAGCACCCTGTTTATAAAATCGTAGTTGCTACTTTCCAGCAGAAGCGGAACGACGATAATAACGTAAGTATTTTTGTGTTGTTTTAATTCCGTTAATACTGCTTGCCTGATTGCGGGGTGCAATAACTCTTCCAGCCAAAGTTTTTTGTCCGAGTCTGAAAAAATGACTTGCCTTAATTTTTTTCGATCCAGATCACCTGTTGGTGAGAGGATTTCATGGCCAAAGTAGTCGCTTATTTTGTTAAGTAGTGCGGAACCTGGTTTTACCAGTTCCCGGCCTAGCTCGTCTGTATCAATAACTGGGACGCCTAAATCTGCAAAGATCTGGCTGACAGTGCTTTTGCCACTACCAATACCACCTGTAAGGCCAATGGTTAAAGGTAAAGACTCTGTTGTTTTCATAATGACTTGAATAGCTACATAAAAATTGCTGTATATAGCTGAGCTAACTCTTCATTCCATAAAAGAGAAACAAAGCCGGCTCCTGCCAAGTAAGGGCCAAAAGGGATAGGAATATTTTTGTCTCGGCCTTTAATAAGAATCAGGCCAATGCCAATAAGCGCACCAATGAGTGAAGATAATAAAATAATTTGAGGTAGCGCCTGCCAGCCCATCCAGGCACCCAGGGCGGCCAGCAGTTTAAAATCTCCCTGCCCCATGCCCTCCTTGCCGGTGAGTATTTTAAACAGCCAGTACACAGCCCAGAGGATCAGATAGCCCGCAACAGCGCCTAATACAGCGGCTTCCAGCGTGGTGATAAGACCGAAAAAATTGATAATAAGGCCCAGCCAGAGAATAGGAATGGTAATGTCATCAGGCAGCAACTGATGATCATAATCAATCATGGTTAACACGATTAGCGACCAGGTTAATATGAGAATCGCCAGAGTCAGCCAGCTATAGCCATACTGGTAAGCGATTAGCAGGGTAACAATTCCAGTGACAGCTTCTATGAGTGGGTAACGTAAAGAGATTGGCGCTTTACAGTTTCTGCATTTTCCTGCTTGCAGGAGGTAGCTTAAAATTGGAATATTTTCAAAAGCAGTGAGTTCATGCTTGCATTCGGGGCAATGGGAATCCGGCTTTGCCAGATTAAGCGTCGCAGGATTATCTGAGGTCTTTTTATGGTCATCCTCCAATTCCAGAAATTCGTGACATTGCTCGGTCCATTCACGCTGCATCATCACCGGTAAGCGATAGATGACCACATTAAGAAAACTGCCGATTATGAGGCCCAGTACTAAGGCAAAGCACAACAGTGCCAAGGGATAAGTAGCAAAAAAAGTGGCAATAGTCATTAAAGATTAAAAGCCAGTTAGACAACCGATCCAATCTGGAATATTGGCATATACATGGCGATCATCAAACCACCTACAAGCACTACCAATATTGCCATAATCAAGGGTTCCTGGCAAGCTGAGAACTATGAAGCTCCCAGCCTTTTATACCGATGACTGTAGTGCTCATTAGAATAATAGCCAGCAGAATAGTCAGCGCAGGGCGCAGTGTGAAAAGACGATAATGTCTAAGCGGTGATTCAACCAGGCTGTAAGTCAGTTGTGCCAATAATAAAGATAAAATCAGCAATCTTGTTTTTGCTGTCAACCCGGCGGCAGGGTAAATGTTGAGTCCTAACAAAAGAATTGGCCAGTGCCACAGATACCAGCTATAAGACAGGTCGCCAATTTTTTGTAGGCAGGGTAGAGAAAGAAAACGTATTAATGGGTGGGGAAAAGCTGCCATGCCACTCTAAATTAAAAGCGCTGCACCCAAGGATGGCGGAATGGCATTAAAACCGGGATAGACCTGCTGTTCATCCAGGTAGAACATTGTTAATCCGATCATGCAGATGCCTAAATAAGCCAGCAAGGGGTAATAATTCCGACTTTCAACTTTTCTGTGTATGGTGCTGTTTCCATTTGCCAGTAAAAATATTATTCCTCCCAGGGCAAATTGCCAGCCTCGGGCGGGCATCAGATAGAAAGCGAGAAGTGGGGCCACGTAAGACCAGTAAAGACAAATTACCAGGCTGATGATAAATAACCCGCTTAAGCTAATAAGAAGCTCACGCTGCTTGTTTCTTGTTTTGTTTAGTGGGGTATCAATTTTTATTAGAATCGCAAATATGACTAAAGGCCAGAGCAGATAGAACTGTTCTTCAACAGCGAGTGATCAGGTATGTAAAAAAAGGTTATTGCCGGCTTCAGGAGAAAAATAATTAAAAGCAGAGAAGGAAAAATAAATGTTGCTCAACCAGAGGGGAGCGGTAAACGCTGCTTGTGACTGGGTTACCTGTTCAAAGGGCGCATAGATAAAATAAGCGAGCAGAGCAGTTCCCAACACAACTGTCACTAAAGCCGGTAAGAGTCGTTTTAGCCGACCGGCGTAAAACTGCAGAAAATTAATCTTTTGTTGTGTTTGTACTTCTTTAACCAGAAGGCCGCTGATTAAATATCCTGATAATACAAAAAAATATCAACACCGATAAAACCACCTGCAAAGCCGGGGATATCGGCATGACAACAGACCACAAGCAATATAGCCAAGGCTCTCAAACCCTGGATATCAGGTCTGAATGTTAAATGGATGGCTTTCGCTCTATGATTCTCAGTGGTAGACAAAGGCTTCAGGTTTTGCATTATTTATCTACTAAATAAACGAGCTGGAATTCAGCATGACATAGCTGCTCTGAAGGCACAAGCGAGCATCCATAAACTGTGATGCACGTGGAAAAATAAGCAAAACATCGCTGGAATACAGCGTGAGAACTAGACAAAGCGCATAGAAAAATCAACTGCCTGGCAGTGTTTGGTCAGTGCGCCGACCGAAATATAATCGACCCCGGTTTCTGCAACAGCAACAATATTTTTTTCGTCGTAGCCACCTGATGCTTCCAGTAAGGCTCTGCCTTTATTGATGGCAACCGCCTGTTTTAAATTCTCCAGACTAAAATTGTCCAGCATTACGGTATCGGCTTTTGCCTGTAGCGCAATTTCAAGCTGTTCCAGTGTTTCCACTTCCACCTCAACAGGTTTTTCAGGATCGAAGCGGCGCGCATAGGCGATGGCTTCAGCAATACCACCACAAGCATTGATATGATTTTCCTTTAACAGAAATGCGTCATACAGGCCAATGCGATGGTTATAGCAGCGCCCTTGCGTGACGGCATATTTTTGAGCGAGGCGCAGCCCTGGAATGGTCTTACGGGTGTCCAGAACTTTCACCGCTGTATGTTGCACAAGTTCGGCATAACGTCGGGCAATAGAGGCTGTGCCGGATAATATCTGCAGGAAGTTCAATGCAGTGCGTTCGGCACTAAGAATATTTTTTGCGGAGCCATAAGCTTTGAAAATGAGATCATTGCCCTGGCATTGAGCGCCTTCACTTACTTCCCAGTCTATATCTATGCTCGGATCAATTTGCCTGAACACCTCATTGACCCAGGGTTGGCCACAAATTACAGCCGTTTCCCGGCAGATGACCTGCGCTACAGCCCTTTCTTCCGCAGGAATCAGGGAGACGCTGATATCACCGCTGCCTATATCTTCTTGCAGGGCGCTACGGACATTCGCTTCGAGGTCCTGTAAAAAAAAGTTATCGCTCATGTTGTTCTCTTTTTTATTTGGCTGCTTCATTATAGCTTAGGCCTTTTGTGGTATAACAGAATTATGAAGATTATTAATCACCATCTGGATTGCGCACGTCAGCTGGCTTCTCCAAACTGCAGTAACAGGGAAAATGACGAGATCAGCCTGTTGGTGATTCATAATATCAGTTTGCCTCCCGGTCAGTTTGGGGGCTCCTATATTGATGAGCTTTTTTGCAACGAGCTGGATTGCAGCCAGCATGAATTTTTTAAAGAGCTGGAAGACTTAAAAGTATCGTCACATCTGCTGATTCGAAGAGATGGCGAGATTGTGCAATATGTGCCATTTAACAAGCAGGCCTGGCACGCAGGTATCTCTAATTATGCAGGGCGTGAATGCTGCAATGAATTCTCCATAGGCATTGAACTGGAAGGCACTGATTTTGATGAGTTTACCGAATCTCAATACAGGGCTTTAATTGCTGTCACCCAGGCTTTGCTGGAAGCCTATCCAGAGATGAGTAAAGACAGAATTGTGGGCCATTCGGATATAGCGCCGGGACGAAAAACTGATCCTGGTTCATATTTTGACTGGGCATATTACAAGGGCGGACTGACAGGATAAAAAACGCTCACTACATGGCTATCTTACTGATATATATGACAATTAAATAATCGTCACGATTAAAAATTGCCTTTTTGTAGTAAAACTACACAAATATCTGGCTTTACTGGAAATCAGGCATTAATTTAAGTAGAATTGCGCGCAATTGTAGATTTACTACAGATATTAATAGCAAAGAGAAACCAGAGAATTCAATATGTCCGAGAGTAATAAAGATATTGACCGACAGGAAACGCAAGAATGGGAAGACTCAATTGCATCGGTCATCAAGAACCAGGGGCTGAGCAGAGCACAATTTTTGCTCAAATGCCTGATAAATAAAGCCACAGAAGCTGGTGACCCGCTCCCCCCTGACACTCTCATCACACCTTACCGTAATACCATCCCTGTTTCCGCCGAAGAAAAAATGCCTGGTGATATGTTCATGGATAGAAGCATCCGGGGCATAATAAGGTGGAATGCCATGGCCATGGTAATGCGTGCCAACTTGCTGGCTCTGGATCTGGGTGGACATATCTCTTCCTTTGCATCCAGTGCAACACTTTATGATGTCGGTTTTAATTATTTTTTCCGTGGTGAAACAGAAAACCAGATGGCTGACCTGGTCTTTTTCCAGGGGCATTCTTCGCCGGGGATATATTCACGTTCATTTCTGGAAGGGCGGCTAACTGAAGATCAGCTTAAGCATTTCCGTCAGGAAGTAGATGGTGGCGGGCTATCTTCTTATCCACATCCTCATTTAATGCCTGACTACTGGCAGTTCCCGACTGTTTCTATGGGACTCGGGCCGATACAGGCTATTTACCAGGCCCACGTCATGAAATATCTGGATAACCGGGACCATGTAAAGCAAGGCGACCGACAGATTTGGTCTTTTATGGGTGATGGCGAGTGTGATGAACCGGAATCCCTGGGTGCCATCAGTCTTGCCGGACGGGAAAAGCTGGGCAATTTGAATTTTGTCGTTAACTGTAATCTGCAACGTCTGGATGGACCGGTACGGGGTAATGGAAAAATCATTCAGGAACTTGAAGGTATCTTCCGTGGTGCAGGCTGGAATGTGATTAAAGTTGTCTGGGGCAGGCATTGGGATGCCTTGCTGGCAAAAGACGAGGACGGCTTATTGCAGGCTCGAATGGATGAAGTGGTAGATGGTGAATACCAGACCTATGTCAGCCGGGGCGGTGCCTATACCCGTGAGCATTTTTTCGGCAAGAGCCCGGAATTATTAAAAATGGTCGAACATTTGTCAGACGAAGACATCATGAATCTGAATCGTGGCGGGCATGATCCGTTTAAAGTATATGCGGCTTACAAGCAGGCAGTAGAAACCACTGACAGGCCAACTGTGATTCTGGCCAAAACGGTGAAAGGTTATGCTTTCTCCGCCGTGGAAGGACAGAACCCGGCACATAACACCAAGAAGCTGAGTCTGGACAGTCTGAAAAATTTCCGTGATCGTTTTGGTATTCCTATTCCAGATGAAAAACTGGAAGAGGTGCCTTTCTACCGTCCGGCAGAAGACAGCCCGGAAATGCAGTACATGCGTAAACGTCGTGAAATGCTGGGTGGTGTCGTGCCGCAGCGCAGAAAAAGCAGTAGCAAGCTGGAAACGCCTGCTCTCAGTGATTTTTCTACTATCACGGAAGGCACGGGAGATCGGGAAATTTCAACCACCATGGCCTTTGTGCGTTTGATATCGGCTTTGGTAAAAGATAAAAAAATCGGCCAACAAATTGTACCGATTGTTCCTGATGAGGCACGTACTTTCGGTATGGAAGGCATGTTCCGTCAGATCGGTATTTATTCTGCGAAAGGTCAGCTTTATGACCCTGCCGATTCAGGGCAGGTGATGTACTACCGGGAAGATGTGAAAGGGCAGATACTGGAAGAAGGTATCAATGAAGCAGGCGCGATGAGTTCGTGGCTGGCTGCGGCGACTTCTTACAGTGTGCATAATTATCCACTGATTCCTTTCTATATTTATTACTCCATGTTCGGATTTCAGCGGGTGGGGGATTTGTGCTGGGCTGCCGGTGACCTGCAGGCAAGGGGTTTTCTGATCGGCGGAACGGCAGGCAGAACAACCCTGAACGGTGAAGGGCTGCAACACCAGGATGGTCACAGCCATATACTGGCAAACACCATTCCGAACTGTGTGACCTATGATCCGACTTATGCCTATGAACTGGCGGTGATCATCCAGGATGGTATGCGCCGGATGTATCAGGAAGATGAATCGGTTTTTTATTACATCACCACCATGAATGAAAACTATGTACAGCCGGAAATGCCAAAAGGTTGTGAAGAAGGCATTAAAAAAGGCATGTACCTGTTGGAAGATGGTGACAGTAAAGCTTATAAAGTTACGTCAAAAGATAAACTGCGCATACGTTTATTGGGCAGTGGCACTATTTTACGTGAAGTGAGAGCTGCTGCAGAAATCTTGCGCAAGGACTACAAGGTCAGTGTTGATGTCTGGAGTGCGACCAGCTTTAACGAACTGGCGCGTGATGGTCAGGCAGCCGAGCGCTGGAATATGCTGCATCCGGAAGAGCAGCCAAAAGTTTCGTATGTTGAAGAATGCCTGTCCTCACAGGAAGGCCCGGTTATTGTTTCAACCGACTATATGAAACTTTACGGGGAACAGATAAGAGCTTTTGTCCCTGCGCCGTTTAAAGTATTAGGCACAGATGGTTTTGGCCGCAGTGATGGCAGACAAAAGCTCAGACACTTCTTTGAAGTGGACAGAAGTTTTATTGTACTAGCTGCCCTGAATGAGCTGGCCAAAGCAGGCAAGATTGAAGCCTCGGTAGTCAGTAAGGCCATCAAGACAATGAAACTGAATCCGGAAAAAGTTAATCCGGTACTGGCCTAGGTTGAGCCAATAAAATAGTAAACAATGCATAATTTAGCGCGTTAGTGTATTAGAACGCAGAAGCGTAAAGTAAAAAGCAGTAAACGAGAATTAGGAGCAAACATTCGTGTCTCTGGAAAAATTAACAATACCTGATTTAGGTGATTCAGAATCGGTCGAAGTCATTGAGGTTCTGGTTTCACCGGGAGATGAGATTCAGGAAAATGATTCTCTGGTTGTGCTGGAAACCGATAAAGCCGCCATGGAAATTCCTGCTACCAGTGCGGGTACGGTTAAGCAAGTGCTGGTGAAAGTCGGTGACATGGTCAGCCAGGGGCATGAAATTGTTGCTCTGGAAACGACAGCGGGTGCTTCAGACGAAGCTGCAGAAACCGAGGCAGTGGAAGAAAAAGCAGAAGAAAATGCAGAAGAAAAAACTGTAGTCAAAGAAACCGAAGCTGAGCCAGCAGCAGCTAAGGATGCCCCCGTAGCAGCAGAAAATTCAGTAACGGAAATTGCGGTGCCGGATCTTGGCACTGATGATGCTGTTGAAGTGATTGATATACTGGTCGCCGTCGGTGATGAGGTGAATGCTGATGATGGTCTGATCACTCTGGAAACAGATAAGGCAGCAATGGATGTTCCTGCACCTTTTAGTGGAAAAATCACTGACATCAAAATCAGTGTAGGCGACAAGGTTTCGACTGGTTCAGTCATTATGTCTGCGGAAACTGCGGCAGCTCCAAAAGTGTCTGTAGCCAGCGAAGCGAGCAAGCCAGCACAGGCAACAGCAGAAGCCAAGACAAATGAAAATAAAGAAACACCTCCACAAACTCCTTCCACGTCATCAAGTCCATCCAATACAGTTAAAACAACAGCACCAAGTTCAACCAGTAAAGATAATTCCGAAGTCTATGCCGGGCCGGCAGTCAGAAAGTTAGCACGAGAGTTAGGTGTTGATCTGACTCAGGTCAGTGGCACCGGGACAAAAAATCGTATTCTGAAAGAAGATGTGCATGACTTTGTGAAAAACCTGATGCAGGGTGGCGGTACTGCTGCCGCTGCTGGTGGAGCATTCAGCCTGCCAACGATCAAGGATATTGATTTCAGTCAGTTTGGTGAAATTGAAGAAGTTGAGATGACTAAGTTACATCAGGTGACTGCCCGTAACATGGCGCAGAATTGGCTAACCGTGCCACATGTCACGCAATTCGAAGAAGCCGATGTGACTGATCTGGAAGATTTCAGAGCCGCCCAGAAAGCACTTTCAGAAAAGAAAGGCATCAAGCTGTCTCCTTTACCTTTTATTGTGAAAGCCTGTGCACAGGCCTTGCAGGAATTTCCACAGTTTAATGTCTCGCTGCATTCATCCGGGACAAAATATATCCAGAAAAAATATATTCATATTGGTGTCGCCGTCGCAACCCCGGCAGGGCTGATGGTGCCGGTAGTCAAAAATGTTGACCAGAAATCAGTCTGGGAAATTGCTGCAGAAATAGCCGAACTCAGCAATATGGCCAAAGAGCGTAAACTGACCAAAGAGTTGATGGAAGGTGGCTGTTTTACAGTTTCCAGTCTGGGGAATCTGGGCGGAATTGGCTTTACACCTATCGTCAATGCTCCGGAAGTCGCAATTATGGGTGTATCCAAAACCATGGTTAAACCGGTGTGGATGAATAATGAATTTTTACCACGCAAGATGCTGCCGTTCTCGCTGTCTTATGACCATAGAGCGGTGAATGGGGTTGATGGCGGGATGTTCTGTCAGTATTTGAACGGCCTGTTATCTGATATTCGTCTGATGGTTTTATAAGGGTTAACTATGCCTTCATTTGATGTAGTTTCTGAAGTTGATATGCACGAAATGACCAACGCTGTGGATCAGGCTCAGCGGGAAATCACCAATCGCTTTGATTTCAAGGGTGTGGATGCTTCTTTTGAATTAACAGACACAGAAATTATCATGACGGCGGAAGTGGATTTTCAGACCCAACAGATGCTAGATATCCTGCGTAATAAAATGGCTAGTCGCAAGCTGGATGTTAAAGCCTTGAAGCTGGGAGAAGTGGAAATTTCCGGTCAGCGAGCGATTCTGAAAGCGGCTGTACAGCAGGGTATAGAATCGGAAACAGCGCGTAAGATTGTTAAAAAAGTTAAAGATCAAAAGATGAAAGTGCAGGTTGCCATTCAGGGTGAAAAACTCAGGGTGACGGGTAAGAAGCGCGATGATTTGCAAGAGGTGATTGCTGTCCTAAAAGAAGATGATTGGGGATTGCCACTGCAATTCAACAATTTCCGCGATTAGCGTCTATTACACTCGTTTACTCTTCGTTGCTGAGCCTTTTTGGTTCAGTCATTTACTGGTCGCGTAAACTCCTTCCCCAAAAAGGCTCAGCGCCTCAATTAAACTTCGCTCATAACGACGCTGATTAAATTTCCTGTGCTCGCGACGGCACATTAAAGTTTAAGTTAGTTTTTAATAGGATTTTACTGAAGCTAAAAAGCTCTGCGCCTCGACTAAATTACGCTCATAACGACGCTTGTAGGGTTGGAGTCTTTATTCATGCACACAGCGAAAGTTGACTATAAACTTTTTGTGTTAGCCACTTTGTTATTTTCTCAGTAATGCGTCCAATTCATCGGCCAGATAAGACCAGTCTCCATCCTCTTCAATAAGTTGTTCCAGAAATTCGGATTGGGCCTGATTCCAGCAATGAGCCTGATACAGTTTCATGGTTTCAGGTATGGGTTTGTAACGCTCAAGGAAGTGATGAATTTCTTCATCAGAGTTTGGTAAACCAAGTTGTTTGAATAAGTCATTTAATGTGGGATTAACTTTTTCCATACCTTAAGCATAACAGTTCTGCGCACAGCTTTTGATCGATATCCCTTTATCTTTAAGGAAATGTCCCCATATTTGAATACAGATACTCCAATAAGGACAGCATCGTGCGTTTTCTCTTTTTAATTTTTATTATCGTTCCCATTACTGAAATGCTGCTGTTATTTGAAGTGGCAGATCACATTGGTGCCTGGTACACATTGGGTCTGGTGGTGCTGACGGCAGTAATAGGTATTCAGGTATTGAAGCAGCAGGGTCTTTCAACCTTGACACGTGCCAATCAGCGCATAGAAAGCGGCGAGTTGCCGGCACAGGAGATGATTGAAGGGATATTCCTGGCTGTTGGTGGCGCTTTCCTGCTTACACCGGGCTTCATTACAGATACCCTGGGCTTTATGTTTCTAATCGGTCCGATCAGGCGTTTACTGGTGCAAGCTCTGATTAAGTCAGGCAAGCTGACTATTTTGCAGGCAGGTGGTCAACGCCAGTTTTTTTATACGCATCATACAAGCAGCTCGGAAGATAGTCGTGTTTATGAAGGGGAATTTGAACGGGAAACGCCTCCGGTGCCAGATCGGGATAAGATTGGCAAAGAATAAAGTTAAAAAAAATATTTTTTTCCTATTGAAATTACAGCAAGCAACCCCATCTAGTGTGTTCAAATCATAGTTCTTTTGTGCTTAACGCTTATAAGATATTGATTTGTAAAGGTTTACGGTCAGTTGACATGAAGAATCAACGGCCATTCAACGCATTATTAACACCAGATAGTTTTGGAGAATATAAACTATGAACATTCGTCCTTTACAAGACCGGGTCGTAGTACGACGTGAAGAAAATGAAACGACATCAGCTGGTGGCATTGTCCTACCAGGTTCTGCGGCTGAAAAGCCTTCTCAGGGGGAAGTCGTTGCTGTTGGTCCAGGCCGTTTACTCGATAACGGGGATGTCCGTCCGGTAGACCTGAAAGTCGGTGATAAAGTCATTTTTGGTAAATACGCCAGCAACACAATCAAACTTGGGGAAGAAGAACTGCTTATTCTCAATGAAAGCGAAATATTTGGTGTTGTAGAAGGTTAAGGCAGAAGGCCAGGCACGAAAAAGTTTAATTAAATTTTACTAACAGATTGAATAATAGGAACTAAGACAATGGCTAAAGAAGTATTATTTGGAGATAAGGCCCGCCAACGTATGTTAAAGGGCGTAAACCTGCTGGCAGATGCCGTAAAGGTAACCCTCGGACCTAAAGGTCGAAATGTGGTGCTGGACAAATCCTTCGGCGCACCGACTGTAACTAAAGACGGTGTTTCTGTCGCAAAAGAAATTGAATTAAAAGACAAGTTTGAAAACATGGGTGCACAGATGGTGAAGGAAGTTGCTTCCCAGACTTCTGATCTGGCCGGTGACGGTACCACCACTGCAACAGTTTTGGCGCAGGCAATTTTGAACGAAGGTTTGAAATCAGTTGCTGCGGGCATGAACCCAATGGATCTCAAACGTGGTATTGATAAAGGTGTTGCTGCTGTTGTTGAAGCACTGGGTGAAATGTCACAGCCTTGTACTGAGACTAAAGCAATCGCACAAGTAGGTAGTATCTCAGCTAACTCTGATACAACTGTGGGTGACATTATTGCTGACGCCATGGAAAAAGTCGGTAAAGAAGGTGTGATCACAGTAGAAGATGGTTCCGGTCTGGAAAATGAACTGGATGTAGTAGAAGGCATGCAGTTTGACCGCGGTTACCTCTCTCCGTATTTTGTAAACAACCAAGACAATATGACGGTAGAACTGGAAGACCCACTGATTCTTCTGGTTGAGAAGAAAGTGTCTAACATTCGTGAAATGCTGCCATTACTGGAAGGTGTTGCCAAAGCTGGTCGTCCTTTGCTGGTAATTGCTGAAGACGTTGAAGGTGAAGCCCTGGCAACTCTGGTTGTTAACAATATGCGCGGTATCGTAAAAGTTGCTGCGGTCAAGGCACCTGGTTTTGGTGATCGTCGTAAAGCCATGCTGGCTGATATCAGCATACTGACTGGCGGTACTGTTATCGCTGAAGAAGTCGGTTTGAATCTGGAAGGCGCTACCGTTGAAGACCTGGGTTCTGCCAAACGTGTCATCATGACTAAAGATAACACCACGATTATTGATGGTGCTGGTCAGGCTGATGCTATTCAGGCTCGTGTGACTCAGATCAGAGCGCAAATAGAAGAAACCTCTTCAGACTACGATCGTGAAAAACTGCAGGAACGTGTTGCTAAGCTTGCCGGTGGTGTTGCCGTGATCAAAGTTGGTGCCGGAACCGAGATTGAAATGAAAGAGAAAAAAGCCCGTGTTGAAGATGCTCTGCATGCAACACGTGCTGCGGTAGAGGAAGGTGTTGTACCGGGTGGTGGTGTTGCACTGGTACGTGCCTTACAGAAAATCGAAGGCCTTGTCGGTGATAACGAAGATCAGAATGTTGGTCTGAATATCCTGCAACGAGCCTTGACTGCACCATTACGTCAGATTTCTGAAAACGCCGGTGATGATGGTTCTGTGGTGCTGGATAAAGTCCGCAGCTCCAAAGGTAACAATGGCTACAATGCTGCCTCGGGAGAATACGGTGATATGTTGGAGATGGGTATTCTTGATCCAACTAAAGTTACCCGTTCAGCCTTGCAGGCTGCCGGTTCTGTTGCCGGTCTGATGATTACCACTGAAGCGATGGTTTCTGAAATACCTGAAGAGAAACCTGCGCCAATGCCTGATATGGGTGGCATGGGCGGTATGGGCGGTATGATGTAAAGCCCCTGCAGCTTGTAAACAGCTAATAAAAACCCCGCCTTTGTGCGGGGTTTTTTATTGCAGAGGAAAAGTTTTTTAAAGGGTTAATTGTCTTTTAAATACAGGCTTCTTCCATATCGAGGTTGCGATACTGACTGGAAAAAAACACCAGGGGTTCTTTGTCTATGTAGCTGCAGTCCAGCACTTTCGCTGCCAGCAAGGTGTGATCTGCTATTTGTATAAATCTTTCTACTTCACAATTGAAATAGGTGATTGATGATTTGAGCTTTGGCATGCCGGGGCATGCTTCGAAACCGGGTGTTGGTCCCTGGATTTGGTGTCCCGCGAAGTAATCAGAAATATCCTGAGCAAGCGCCGGCAAGACATTAACCGCGAACCTGTTGCAATGCTTTATTGCGTTCAAGGTTTTGCCTTGCATCACTGAAACCAGAATGGTTGGCGGTGCCAGACTGTCAGAGAGACAGGTCAATATACTCGAAGAAGGGGCAGAACTGGCTTTGCGGATTGGTGAACTAAGTGACAGCTCATTACGCATGCGCACTCTGGGTCGTGTCAGTCGCTTTGCAGTAGCAAGTCCGAAATATATACAGTCCCATACATTGCCGGCTGAGGCGAGTGAATTAAATGAACATCTATGCCTGGGCTATTCAAGATTTAGTTCAAGAACAGACTGGGTTTTTGAAAGCGAATTTGGGCGTCATGCCGTAGACTTAGAGTGCGTCTTTAGAGCAGATGATGCGGATACTTTGCAGGCTGCAGTTCTGGCAGGAATGGGTATTGCGATTTTGCCAGGCTGGCTGGTACAGCCTTTTCTGCAGCAAGGCACTATGCAGCGGATTCTTCCAGACTATATGGTCCCCAGCCTGCCCTTAAATGTGATATACCCGGATCCAGGCTTGCTCTCCTTGAGAGCCCGAAGTTTTCTGGATTTTCTTGTGGAGAAGAAAGATTCTTTAATCGGGACCGGAAAAACTGAACTTATTTGATTTATTCCTGTTGTTTGTGAGGATCAGGATTATGCCAAACTTAAAGGACTTTATACTTTTTAGCTTAAAGCAAATATAATACGCGGATGAGCAGAGAAGACCAGGATTTTGATGATTTCTCAATAGTTCCGGAACGGGATGAGTTGGTTACGCATCGTAAAAAGAAACGAGGCAATTCAATGTCTACTGGTATCAGCAGCCAAACACCTGCGCCAGTGGGAACCAGTGGAGCGGTAAAATTCCTGTTAGCCTTATTGACTGTGGGATTGTGTGCCAGCGGTGGGGGAGCTTATTATTTTTATCAGCAGGACTTGCAGGCTCAAATGTCTCTGGATCGCTCAAATGACCGTATTGTGCAACTGGAAAACCGCTTGAATCTTGTCGATGAAGCGGCTGAACAATCTTCAATGGGATTGTTAGAGCGCGTGGATTTTAACTTTTCTGAAATCGATAAACTGTGGGCAGCACGCAATGTGTTGCGTTCGGATGTTGGCGGACTCAATACCACCCTGGAAAATCAGGCTCAAAACATTACCGAGATTGAAACCGTGGTAGCCAATCAGGCTGGCATGATTAATCAGCAAGCGGCAAACCTCGATCAGAATCAACAGATAATAGAAACCATCCGTAACCAGATAAACAGTCTGAATAGCAGTGTTGCAGGACTGAATAATTTGAATATTAGTCAGCAACTGAGCAGTATTACCACTGATCTGGATACCTTGAAATCTTCAATGGCCCTGGAGGATTCAGGTCTTGCAGACCGGGTGAATATTAATGAACAGGATATTGAATCCATTAACCTATATCGTCTTAGCCTGAATCAAACTATAAATTCAATTCAACAAAGCCTTAACGAATTGGAAGAACGTGTAGCGGCATTAGGTGCCAGACCAACGGCCTTTCAATAATTTATAAGGTTTCTGTAAAAAATCAGGATGAATGAGCCCTTTAGTCAGGCTTGTGAAAATAACAAGCAACCGATACTCGAGGTCATTTCCTCTTATTTCAAAGCTGGGGACCGCGTTCTGGAAATAGGCAGCGGCACGGCACAGCATGCCTTATATTTTTGTGAGCAACTACCGGAGCTAAGCTGGATTCCCAGCGAAATTCCGGAAAATATGGAAACCCTGAAGGCAGGCTTGGCAGGAGAAGAATTATCGAATCTCGCTCCTCCTGAAACGCTGGACGTGACACAAAAAAACTGGCCGGTCAGTGGGCTGGATGGTTTGTTCAGCGCAAACTGCCTGCATATTATGCCGGCAGCTTTTAATGTTGATTTTTTCCGGGGTGCCTGTGAGGTATTAAAACAGGATGCAATTCTTTGTGTTTACGGGCCATTTAAATACCAGGGTGAATTTACCTCTGAGAGTAATGCCGGTTTCGATCTTTGGTTAAAAGAACGTAATCCATTAAGTGGTATCAGGAATTTTGAAACGATCAATCAACTCGCTACAGAAAATGGATTCGAACTGCAGGAAGACCGGGCCATGCCGGCCAATAATCAATGTTTAATATGGCAAAAAAAAGTGGCGTAAAATTTTGTAAACCTTAACGCCTGAATTACGTTAAAGACTGTTTAACTTTATTAAATTTTTTAAAACAAGAAATCGGGAAACATGCAAATTAATAAGCACTTGAAGCAACACCTTTCTTATCTCCTGCTGCTATCCGGCTTGCTGCCTGCATTACTTCACGGGCAGAGTCCGTCATCTGACGAGGGTTCAGTGTTTATCAGAAAATCAGCCGATATCCAACGAACGACACTGGAGCCGGTGATTGATGGTGTGCTTGATGATGAAATCTGGCAACAGGCAACGGTGATTACCGATTTACATCAGGTCAATCCGGTTGATCATGGCACACCAACACAGGAAAGCATTTTTTATGTGACTTATGATGATAATTACTTTTATGTCGCTGCGCGTTTATTCGATACAGATCCGGATCAAATTATCGCCCGGACCATGATCCAGGGACAGTCAGTGCGCTTTGATGATAATGTCCATGTCATTCTGGATACCTTTAATAACAGCAGAACGGCTTTTCGTTTTGTGACCAACGCTAACGCGATTCGAGATGATGCTGTGTTTGAGAGCCCAACCAGTCCTAATTTTGACTGGTCCGGCATCTGGCTGGTGGATTCACAGATTGATGACCAGGGCTGGACAACTGAAATCGCCATTCCTTTTACTACCATGAATTTTGATCCCAATACGACTGTCTGGGGCTTCAATGTTGAGCGGGAAATTGCCCGTAATAACGAAAGGCTGGCCTGGTCTTCGTTTAATCGTGCTATTGACCCATCAACCGGTGGGCAGATTGTTGGTATGAATGGTTTACAGCAGGGACTGGGACTGGATATTGCGCCATCCATAACAGTGGCAAATGCTGAGAATCACGTGAATAACAGTTCGGATTCACGCTTTGACCCATCACTGGATGTCTTTTACAAATTTACACCTAACCTGACCGGGGCATTGACCCTGAATACTGATTTTTCGGCGACTGAGGTGGATGACAGGCAGGTAAACCTGACGCGTTTCTCATTATTTTTCCCGGAGAAAAGAGATTTCTTTTTACAGGACTCCGAAATTTTCAGTTTTGGTGGAAGTGGAAGTAATAATGGCATTCCGTTTTATTCACGTCGTATTGGACTGGATGCAAGAAGTGGACGTCCTGTGGATATTGATGTCGGCGGCAAACTGGCTGGACGGGTTGGTGACCTGAGTGTCGGCGCATTGATAGTGCAACAGGAAGAAAGAGTCGGCGTGGATGATTCTCCACTTATTGTAGGCCGTGTCACACAAAATATTCTGGGAGAATCCAGAGTGGGTGCAATTTTTACCCAGGGGGATCCGAATAGCCAGGTTGATAATTCACTGATGGGAGTCGATTTCAGGTATCGAAATACACGCTTTGCAACCAACCACACCTTGACCAGTGATTTCTGGTATCAGCAAAGCGATACCGATGGATTAACGGGTGATGACAAGGCATACAGTGCGAATCTGGATATTAATACTGAAAATACCGGATACAGTGGCTCATTAGGCTATCGATATATTGGTGCTGAATATAATCCGGCGCTTGGTTTTGCCAATCGCCGTGGTATAGAAAGACTCGATGCCGAGGTACAGGGGCGCTATTTCGTCAGTGACAACCCACTGCTGCGGTATTATTTCGGTAGAGTCAGATATAACCATACCCGGCGTATTGATAACGGCGAAATGCAAAGTGAAGAACTGTCATCGCGAATCTTTAGTCTTAACAGTCATCAGGCTGATCGTCTGTACCTCGATGTGCAAAGAGAAAGAGAAGGCCTGGTGGTTGATTTTCCGATCCGGCCAGGGATCGTTATTCCGGCGGGTGATTATACTTTCTCAAGTGCGGAATTCGGTCTTGAAAGTTCTTCATTCAGGACTGTTATTCCTGATATCAGTTACAAGCAGGGTGAATTTTATAATGGTGATCAGCGTGAAGTTGGATTGGGTTTAGGCTGGCAACCGGGACCGCGCTTTGCTGCCAATTTCTCCTATACCTATACCGATGTTGAATTGCCGCAGGGTGATTTTATTACCCGCCTGGTCAGTCTCAGAACAACAGTGGCATTCAGCTCAACCTGGTCATGGATCAGCCTAGTGCAATATGACAATCTGTCATCATCGACAGGACTTAACAGCAGGCTGAACTGGAATCCTCAGGCAGGAGAAAATTTTTTCCTGGTGGTTAATTATAATTTTGATTCAGACGGTGTGTTTTCTGGTGTGAGTGCACGGGATTCTGAAATCGCAGTTAAATATACCAAAAACTTCAGATTCTAATTACGCCTTATCGCTGGTGTAATAAAAAAACTTTGCCAATCCACGGTACAAAATCAATAATGGATTGAAATACGCGTTGCTGTTATTTGTACACTATGCAGATTCACTTTAAAACTTTTCTCACGTTATTATTCTGTTGTGGTTGTCTGACTGCCTCGGCAGAAACAATCAATATTGCTGTTGCCTCCAATTTTATGCCCGTGATGAATGAAATTATTGCCGAATTTGAGGCAGGGTCAGAGCATAGCGTAAGGGTGTCTTATGGTTCTTCTGGCCGAATATATGCGCAGATTAATAATGGTGCACCCTTCGATGCTTTTTTTTCGGCAGACCAGGAGAAGCCTGCAGATCTGGAGTCAATGGGGCTGGTTGTTGCGGATAGCAGATTTACCTATGCCGTTGGTACGCTGGTGTTGTGGTCAAAAAATCCAGCTTTGCTTTTAGCCGAGGGGGAAATTCTGCGGCAGGGGGAATTCAACAAACTGGCTTTGGCTAATCCCAGACTGGCACCGTATGGCGTTGCTGCTGTTGAGGTCTTAAGGGCACTCGGGCTTGAAGAAAGTACCCGTGATAAGTGGGTACAGGGTGAAAATATTACTCAGGCTTTCCAATTTGTTGAGTCACAAAACGCCGATCTGGGGTTTGTGGCTTTGTCACAGGTAATAAGTGCGAGGCTAGCTCTGGATAAGTCGGTCTGGCGTATTCCTGATGAATATTACAATCCTATCCAGCAGGATGCGGTGCTGTTAAAGCGAGGAGAAGATAATCAGGCTGCCCTTGATTTTTTGAACTACATGCGTAGTACACAAGCCAGAGAGATTATTGAATCCTACGGTTATCGTATTGAGTGAGTTTGTCACACAGTCGCTGCTATTGATTTTTGTTGTTCAGGAGAACTCAGTTCTCCCTGCCGACTGGGTGTAAATTCTCGGCGATATTTTCCCAGAACTTTCTTTTGAGAACAGGTGCTTTTTTAAAAGATATTTTAGAAGTTATTTTAGTAAATAGTTGGTGCGGACGGAGAGACTTGAACTCTCACACCTTGCGGCACTGGAACCTAAATCCAGCGCGTCTACCAATTCCGCCACGTCCGCACAGGCCGCGCATTATACCCGAACTTATTTGATAATGCCCACGCTATTGTGTGTAAGAATCAGTCTGCTCGCAGTAGCTGCAAAGGTTTCTGTTTCAATACAGACCTGGTCGCTACCAATGCAGTGAGTACGCTCAAGGTTGAGATAGCGATAATACTAAACAAGGTTATGCCCCAGGATAAATCCCAGATACTGTCGAAAATAAACCAGGAAATGGCATAAGAAATCAGCAGACTCATGCTGACCCCGATAAAAGCAGCAAAAAAGCCGAGAATACCAAATTCAATTTGTATCATGCGTTTTACATCCTTGAAGTTAGCACCGAGAATCTTCAATAAATTAATTTCCCAGAAACGGGTTTTGACCTCATAGCGGGCAATGGAAAATAACACGACCAGTCCAGCAAAAATGGCCAGGTAGGCCATCACTTTAATTCCCCAGCTGATCTGATTGGTGATATCCAGAATACTGGCAACCAGTTGGCCAACGTTAATGATTGAAATATTAGGCAGGTTTTCCACGATTTCATTCTGGATAGTCAGATGTTGCTCTTCTGAGACATTACTGACTGCAGCGACAAAGGTCTTTGGTGCCGGGTCTAATACACCAGGCTGAAAAGATATAAAAAAGTTTGGTTGGAATGAGTTCCAGTCAACTGTCCGTAAATTCATGACTCTGCCGCTAATGGGAACACTTTGTACGTCGAAACTGATGACATCACCAATTTGCGCATTGATGCGTTCAGCAAAGTCCAGTTCCAGTGAAATTCCGGGCAGCTCATCAGAGCCAAAGACCCAGGGGCCATCCCAGACTTCACCGGCCACCAGCGTTTCAGAGCTTTTCAGTGTGTCCTGGTAAGTCAGATTAACTGAACGTCGGCGTTGCATCTGCTCATCCGGCGTTTCTTCCATATCAGTTATTTCACCGGCATTGATACTTTCCATACGTGCGCGCACCTGGGGAGAAACAAAAGAAAGCGAGTGGCCGTAGTCACCCAGAATAGTTTCCAGTGGTGCAAGCTGGTCGGGCTGAATGTCAAACATGAAAAAATCCGGTACAGAAAAATCATCTGGCTGGGCAATTTCTTCCTGTAGGCCTTTTTCGATCTGTGGAATAAGATTGATAAGTAGAGAGCCCAATCCTATTGCCAGAAAGCAGGATATTGCTCCCAGGCGGTTGCGGTTTAAATTGCGCAGAGCAAGTTTCTGAGTTACTGCAGAGTGGTTGGAAAAGGTGCCACAATATTTCAGGATATACCAGGCAACGATGCCGAGGACAAAAATGGCGACAAGAAAAGCAGCGATAAACAGGCTGCCAACCAATACAGAGCTGGACTGCCAGATAGCCAGTAACCAGAAGACAATCAGAATAGGCGCATAACTCATGACATGTCGTTGCCAGTGTGCCAGGGTTTTGCTTGGCTGTACTTTTTCGTGGAACAGGGCAATCGGGTGCAGATCATAAATTTTGGAAAGAATTGGCAGACAGCAAATGACGCTACCGATAGTGCCTAAAAACAAAGCCAGAATAAAAGAGCTTAATTCCATTTGGTTCTCAAAGCCGCGGGGTAAAAATTCCTCAAATAAACCAGGTAATACCGGCATGGTAATAAAGCTGATAACACTGGCTATGCTTGCACTGATAGCGCCAAGTAGCACAATTTGTATCAGGGTCATCAGGTAAGCCTGTTTTGGCGTGCCACCCAGACACATTAGAATCGCCATGTCTTTAAAACGGCTGGTGAAGAATGAGCGGAATAAATAAGCCGCACCAACACCGGCTAAAAATAATGCGATAAGGGCGATCAGTCCCAGATAGTCATTCATATAACCCAGGATGCGGCCCAAATCTTCACTGCGTTCCTGGTGAGTTGTCATGCTCATGCGGCGGGTATCACCAAGAATTTCCAATTCAGCCTGACGGAACTCATCCTCCCAGGTATCCATATTGACGTCTTCGGTAAATTTATAGAATCGCGAATAATTAATACGGCTGCCTAGCTGAATCAGTCCAGTTGCCTGGATTTGTTCCAGGCCCATGTAAATGGGTGGGAAATTGGACATCACGGAGATCGTGCTGCTGGGGTCGATTTCGATGATGTCTGTGATCGTATAATCGACATTGCCTATTTTGATGGAGTCGCCAAGACTCAGGTCCAGCGTCAACATTAAATCCTGAGCAACCCAGATATTGTTGCCGCTAAATAATTGCTGACGTAATTCATCATTCAGGACGCCGCCACGCTGTAAAGTGAACTCCCCGTACTGCGGGTAATTTCCATCAATACCAATAAGCTGGCTCATGCGTGAGGCATCATTCCCTGCCACCATCGAAAGAAAGGAAATCTGATCGGAATATTCATAGTCGGCATTAAAAATATTATCAGCCAGAGTCAGTTCAACCTCAGTTAATGGTGCATTGGCAGAAATCTGGGCATCAGCCGTAAGAATGGCTCTGGAATTATTGTTCAGGTGTGTATCAATTGAATTTTTAAAGGAATCCAGTGCGATAAAACCAATCAAACCGATAGATAGATTGATAATAAAGAAAAGGCTGAAACGAAAATTATTAAAAATTTCCTTGCAGGCGAGTCTTAGCCAGAGCATCAGATAAATTTGCCTCCCTCTAAACGCAACTGGCGTCCACAGCGTAAAGCCAGTTCTTCATTATGCGTGACAAACAACAAGGTCATATGATGCTGCTTGACCAGATCAAAAATCATATCGCTGATATGTTCACCGGTGACATTGTCCAGATTGCCGGTGGGCTCATCGGCCAGCAAAATACTGGGCCTGACTACCATGGCGCGGGCAATCGCGACGCGCTGGCATTCACCACCACTGAGTTGGTGAGGGAAATGTTCAATACGGTGGCTTAGTCCGACCTGTTCCAAGGCTTCTTTAGCTTTTTCGGTAGCAGACTTGTCCTTAAATAAATCCAGTGGCAGGGAAACATTTTCCAGCGCAGTCAGATGCGACATCAGATGAAACTGCTGGAAAATGATGCCGATATTTAATGCCCTGAATTTAGAGAGCTCTTCTTCGCTGAGCGATTGCATGTTTTGATCATTCAGCAATATGGTGCCTGAGCTGGGATTGTCGAGACCTGCCAGCAGGGTTAATAAGGTAGATTTACCACTGCCTGACTGGCCGAGAATGGCAACACTTTCACCGGCTTCCATACTCATATTGAGGTTTTTCAGAACTTCAATGATTTCCGAGCCGCCAGCAGTTTCAAAGTTTTTATGAAGATTATTAACTTCCAGAATCATTTAAGGCTTTAATCCTTTAATCAATAGGGGAGCAGGGGGAGTAAAAACTGATAGACGTTTTCAGCAACAATTTTACTGCCTTCAACATTGGGGTGTATGCCATCAGCCTGGTTGAGTTCAGCAATTCCGGCGACATCCTGCAGCAGGAAAGGCATGAAATCCAGCTCATATTCTTTAGCCAGGTCAGGAAAAACCTGGGCAAAGGATGAGGTGTACTCTTCCCCCATATTAGGCGGAGTAAGCATACCTGTCAGTGCGACATTAACACCATTAGCCTGAGAAAACTCTATGGTAGCAGCCAGATTGTTTTTCATGTTCTCAACACTGAGTCCACGCAAACCATCATTGGCACCTAAAGCAAGAATGACCAGATCTGGCTGTGAGCGGACGTACCATTGCATGCGTTCCAGTGCGCTGGCTGACGTTGAGCCACTGATACCAGCATTGATAATGTTAATGTAATTGTATCCTTCGGCTTGCAGACGTTCATCGACAAGGTTGGGAAATGCCTGCTCGACATCAAGGCCTAATCCTTCGGTCAGGGAATCTCCCAGAAACAGAATAGTAAATTCATCCTGTGCCTGTACTTTCGAGAAAGTGCTCAAGGTTAAAAACAGACTGAAAATAATTCTATGTAGCATCAGCGCATTCTATCTTAATAAATTGGCATTTATAGCTAAAAACGTGTAAAAAATGTTGAAGGTTTTAAGCTTTGTTATTTTAGCCAGGTTATAGACATTCAAAGTATCGGCAGGGGATTCAAGAAGGTGAAGCTATGTGTAAGTCACATGATGATAAGCCCAATAATGCAACTGAGGAAAATCAAGCAGGCGTTACGCGCCGCAATCTGCTGAAGCAGGGAACGGCTGCAGCACTTACCGGCGTTGCTGCGGCTGCATCCAGCCGACTGGCTGCACAGCAGTCTTATGCCACCAGTTCTGCCGGGCAGACATCATCAGTACCGCCAGTCGGAGAAACATTCAAGGCTTTTGTGCGACAGCCAGCCGGTGCTGAGATTCAGGATGTACGCCTGTTGCCGATTCAGGAAAACATGGTGGTGGTCCGTAGTGAGGCCGCACAATGCTGTTACTCAATAATCAATCAGGCACTGGGTGAGAATGGGGAAGGCTCACGTGGCGATGAGGCGAGGATTCTTGGGCACGGCGGTGTTGGAATTGTTGAAGCAGTAGGTCCTTCGGTAAGGCGTGTGCGGCCAGGTGACAGGGTACTGGTTACCAATACCCCAAATTGTGGTGAGTGTTATAACTGTTTACGTGGCAGGGGTGATATTTGTCAGATGAATCCTTCTGCCGGTGAGCCTTTGGTTTCAATTGGAGAGTTGGCGGATGGGACGCCAGTTGTACAGCATAATAATACCGGTGGCTTTGGTGAATTGATGGTGACCTATGAGTGGTATTGCGTGCCCGCTTTTACCGATGCCGCAGCTGAGGATCTGGCTATGCTGGGATGCGTTGGTGCCTGTGGTTTGGGTGCTGTGACAACTTATGTGCCTGCTGATTTTGGTTCCAATGTGGTTGTGTTCGGTGCCGGTCCGGTGGGCCTCAGTGCGATTCAGGGAGCGAGAATTATGGGTGCGGCTCAGATAATCGCCATTGAGCCTATAGCAGCGCGCCGGGAACTGGCCTTGAGTATGGGTGCGACTCTGGCGCTTGATCCGAATGTTGTGGCTGATAATCTGGTGCAACACATTCGGGATTTATGTAGCGGTCCAACAGACAGAAAACTTATTGGAGGGCGTGACAGCCGGCCCAATGGCGACAGCCGGGGTGCGGATCTGGTCGTAGCTACGGTTGGCGCCGAGTTCCGCACACCGACAGTTGAACGTGGTCCTGACCCGACAGCATTGTTACCTACCAAACAGGCCTGGGAATGCACTCGTGCAGCTGGCAGACTGGTGACACTGGGTTTACCACGTGGAGAGATAAGTCTACCTGCAGGCACCTGGTCTAACCGTG
Source organism: Gammaproteobacteria bacterium (assembly GCA_038148755.1). GTDB lineage: Bacteria > Pseudomonadota > Gammaproteobacteria > Pseudomonadales > Pseudohongiellaceae > UBA5109. The sequence continues at coordinate 157,810 of JAYQWA010000002.1, read as the reverse complement.
GGCGAATTCATTATGCTGGCCAGTATGGAGGCGTAAATGCGAAAGCAGATGTTCCACGTTTCGTTGAATTGATAAACCAGGGACTCTTCGATGCCGGCGCGATGGTAACGATGTCGGTTCCAATGGGGCAGACCAAACAGGCCTTTCAGGCCGTTGCGGACCGCACCACAGTCGGCGCTGTGGTTACCTTTAATTAAATAATTAAGGTTTTCAAGTATACGCTTTGGGATATTGAGCTACTTAAACCGCTTACTATAAAAAAATGCCTCAAAGGCCTTGCCGTCAATAACCGGTAGCCAACCGGATATTAGTCCACTCATTTTTCATTTTGCTGCTGTTTCGACAGTTTTAGTGCCATGGTTTGCATAAAATGCCAGCAATACCCTTACAAAATATAATAGTATAGATTGTACTAGTATAGATTATAATAGTATAATCTGGCCTATTGTCATCTGATGATCATATATATCCGTATAAATGAATACAAAGATTTTATGTTTGGCTGCGCTGAGTCTGGGTAAGGCTTCTGGCTACGATATAGGGAAAAAGTTGGAAGATCCCTTCGGGCATTTTGTTGATGTTGCGCGTAGTGGCGTGTATCCGGTACTTAAAAGTCTGGAGGAGGAAGGGCTGGTTCAATCTGAAATTGTTGAACAGGAAGCGCTGCCAAATAAGAAAATCTATGACTTAACGGATGCAGGCAGGGATTTTTTAAAAGCAGAATTAGAAGTATTAGTGCCAACGCATAAAATTCGTTCGCAGTTTATGTTCCTGCTCTTTTTCGCCGAAATGCTTTCACCAGAGCGCCTTGAAACTATTTTTGAGGAACGCATAAAGGATATGGAATGCTTTTTGCAAGATGAACCACGATGGCGTGAATATGTTAGCGGCAACAAAGGTCAGGAATTTTTACTTGAGTATGTGCACGACAAAGTGAAAGCAGAGAAAGAGTTTTTAGAGAAGAATGCAGAGATGTTGATAGAAGGTTTGAAAAATAAGGAAGTTGCCGGGGAGACGGCTGAGGAGATGAGTTATGAATAAGTCTGTAGGGATAGCACTGGGAGCCTGCGTAGCGCTGGTGGTGTGGATGGCATCAGGCATGGTAATGCGTGATAACAACGCTGAAGAGATGAGTGACCTCAATGCTGGCACAGCTTCTCAAGCTGTAGATAACCGCGTACTGGTAGAAGTGACTGATATGCAGGCAGAAGAGATTACCAGTTACATTATTGCCAATGGCAGTGCGGTACCTGACCGTGAGGTTTTATTACGCGCGGAAACCAGTGGTCAAATTGACGAGATTTTAGTCAGTGAAGGCAGTTATGTTGATGCTGGCAGTGTCATTATGCGAATTAAAATGGATGACCGTGTCATACGTGAAGAACAGGCCACAATTAACTTGCAGGAAAAGCAGCGGCTTTATGAAGCCCAGGCTAATCTGCATGAACGTGGTTTTGTTTCAAGCACTGAGCTTGATACGGCGTTGACACAACTAAAACTCGCAGAAGTTGAGCTTGAACGCATTCAACTGGAAATTGAAAAAACCTATATCCGGGCACCTTTCAGCGGCTACATAGAAGAAAACCTGGTGGATCTGGGAGAATATGTTGGGTTGGGTAATGAATTGACCCGTATAGTCGATAACGACCCGCTGGTTGTAAATACTTATGTATCGCAGAGTGATGTGGAGTTTCTGGCTTTGGGTGTTGAATCAAAAGTCGAGATGATTAACGGACGCGAGACGACTGGTCAGATCCGGTACATTTCGCCCCGGGCAAATGAAGCTACTCGCACATTCCGTGTTGAGATTGCTGTCCCTAATACCGAAGACTTGAGAGCGGGCAGTAGCGTCATAGCCAGAATTCCGCGCAAGCAGGTAAAAGCACATTATCTGTCGGCAGGGCTGTTAACCCTGAACGAAGCTGGTGATATTGGTATTAAAACCGTGAACTATGAAGGTGTGGTTGAGTTTTATCTTGCCAAGATTGAAGCATCAGATGTTAATGGGATGTGGATTAGTGGTTTGCCTGAAGTTGCAAGAATTATTACTGCCGGGCAGGGCTTTGCAGCCATTGGTGAAGCTGTCAGGATCACGCTTGCTGACGGTGAAATGGCATGGAGTTCTGATATTCCCATGCCGCAGTATTCGGAATTTAAGTAAATCTGATCAAAACGTTTAACCAAGACAGAATTTTATTATGAATACTTTAATAGACGCTGCTTTTTCCAGACCTAAAGTTGTGATTCTGATGTTGGTCGCAATCATGGTTGCGGGTGCTTATTCTTATGTGACAATTTCAAAAGAGTCCATGCCTGATATCCCTATCCCTATTGTTTATGTCTCAATGGTGCATGAGGGTATTTCACCCGAAGACGCTGAACGTCTTTTAGTGATGCCCATGGAGCAGGAATTACAATCTTTGGAAGGCTTGGATGAAATGACCTCCACAGCGTCTGAAGGACACGCTTCGGTTCTGATGGAATTTGACGCCGGCTACGATATTGATCAGGCTTTACTGGATGTCAGGGAACAGGTTGACAGAGCCCGTGCAGAACTCCCGCCTGAAACACTCGAGCCAACAGTAAATGAAGTCAATATATCGGAATTTCCGGTGCTTTCGGTGTCTTTGTCAGGAAGAGTTGCGGAAAGAACACTGATCACTATTGCCAGGGATCTACAGGATCGTATTGAAGGCCTACCCAATGTACTTGAAGTGACCATAGGTGGTGACCGCGAAGAAATGCTCGAAATTCTGATTGAGCCTTCTGTACTTGATGCTTATCAGTTGTCGTTTCAGGATATATCCAGTCTGGTGATTAATAACAACCAGTTGATTGCCGCTGGAGCTCTGGACTCAGGATCCGGCAGAATGGTTTTAAAAGTGCCAGGTGTCATATCAGAACTGGAAGATATCCTGACAATGCCTATTAAAGTCCTGGATGATCGTGTAGTTACCTTTCAGGATGTTGCCACTATAAGAAGAACTTACAAAGATCCTGAAAGTTTTGCCAGAATTGGCGGTGAAAATGCCGTGGTGCTGGAAATTTCCAAACGCACCGGGGCCAATATTATAGAAACGATAGAAGCTGTACGAACCCTGATTGACAATTCTCAGGAGGCATGGCCAGCATCTATAGAAGTCACTTACCTGCTGGATGAATCTGAGTCGATCCGTACCATGTTGGGTGATCTGGAGAATAATGTTATTACCGCCATTATCCTGGTGATGATTGTAGTCATAGCAGCACTTGGCGTTGGTCCGGCGCTACTGGTTGGTTTGGCTATACCTGGTTCCTTTCTCGCCGGTATTTTGATTATTCAAACTATGGGATTGACCATCAACATGATCGTGTTGTTCAGCCTGATTCTGGTGGTTGGTATGTTGGTAGATGGCGCCATTATTACTATTGAGCTTGCAGAACGCCTCAGGTCGGAAGGTCTTCGCAGAAAAGAAGCTTTTGCCATGGCGGCAAAAAGAATGGCCTGGCCAATTATTGCGTCGACAGCAACTACTTTATCGGTATTTTTCCCTCTGCTTTTCTGGCCGGGAATGGTGGGCGAGTTTATGAAATATTTGCCGATTACGGTTCTGTTTACACTCAGCGCTTCACTGTTTATGGCCTTGTGTTTTATTCCAGTCCTGGGTGGCGTTGTTGGTAGACAGATCAGTGCAAAGACTGTTGCCAAAACCGAACATGTACAGCATCAGAGTGTTAAATCTGCAAAAGGGGCCACCCTGGTGTATTTGAAATTTCTTTGGAAGTTGCTTAACCATCCAGGCAAGGTGCTTGCTGTCACAATCCTGTTTCTGTTTGGGGCTTATTTTGCTTATGGAAAATTAGGTAAAGGTGTTGAGTTCTTTCCCTATCAGGAACCCGAATTTATTCAGGTGGAAATCCATGCCAGAGGGGATTTATCCATTTATGAGAAAGATCAGATAATGAGTGACGTGGAAGTGCGCCTGTTGGATATGGATTATCTGGACGCTGTATATACCAGAACAGCAGGTGGTGGAGGTCAGGGTAATAATGCTGCTGAAGATACAATCGGTGTTGTTCAACTGGATTTTGTTGATTGGGATTTACGCCCAACCGCAATTGAATTACAACAAGTCGTGCGTAGCAGACTGGCAGATGTCCCTGGTATTCAGATTGAAATTGCAGAACAGGAAAATGGTCCAACCTCTGGCAAACCCATCGAGCTTAAGGTTAGCTCGGAGGATCCTGCAGTACTCAACGAAACGGTTGCAACAATTTTATCAACAATGGATGAAATTGGTGGCTTCACCGATGTTGAAGATAATCGGACGCTGCCGGGTATTGAATGGGAGTTGCTGGTGGACAGGGAAGAAGCAGCCAGATATGGGGCAGATATTACCAGTCTGGGTAGTGCTGTACAGTTGCTGACGACAGGTCTTAAGCTGTCAGAATATCAGCCTGATGATGCGGATGAAGAGCTTGATATCCGTTTACGTTTCAATGATGTGAATCGGAATATGGAGCAGTTAAGTCAGTTAAATGTTCCAACGATGAATGGCTTAATCCCCATTGGTAATTTTTTAAATTTTGAAACATCACAAAAAACAGGTGTTATTAATCGTATCGATGGCAGCAGAACGCTGACGATTCAAGCTGATGTTGAAGCGGGATTGCTGGCAGCCAATCAGATCAACCTGTTGAGAAATGCTTTGCAGGATTTGACTTTTGACCCGGGTGTGAATGTCAGTTTTGGCGGTGAGGACGAAGACCAGGCTGAAGCCATGGGCTTTCTGGCGAAAGCCTTTGCCGTTGCCATCGTATTTATGATTGGTATTTTATTGACTCAGTTTAATAATTTTTATCAGTCATTTCTGATTATTTCTGCCGTGATTTTTTCAACGGCTGGTGTGCTGATCTTTTTAATTATCAGTGGGCAGCCATTCGGTATTGTGATGTGCGGTATTGGTGTTATAGCGCTGGCAGGGATTGTGGTAAACAATAATATTGTACTGATAGATACTTATAATGAAATCAGAAAAAACACAGACTTTAGTGTAAAAAGAGCGGTCATAGAAACTGCTGCACAACGTATTCGTCCGGTATTACTGACATCAGTTACGACAATATTAGGTCTGGTCCCGATGGTGCTTGCAATAAGCATCAATATCATTGATCAGGAAATTATTATTGGTGGTCCTTCCACTCAAATGTGGGTGCAATTATCAACCGCAATTGCCGGCGGTTTGTTCTTTGCTACTATGCTTACTTTGATTTTTACGCCTTGTATGTTGGTGCTGGGTGAAAAACTGTTTAAAAAATCAAAAAGTAAGAAGGTAGATAAATCGAGCGCAAAACCAAGGGCTCGTGCTGCCCGATTAAAACCGGCGCAATAAATAAGGTCAGCCTGATATCCCCTGAGATTTATTTTGCAGGCCCTGAGAAGGCCTGCATGCCTGTTGTTGCTTTATGCAAAGCGAAACTTCAGTCGTGATAGAATATCGGGAAACTAAAATAACGGTCCGGTGCTTTATAGCGCCAGGGACTGAAAAATAAAAATCAGAGATTGAAGCCAGTCAGTAAGAACCAGAAAGTAAGGAGTAGTCACCATGACACTGATACGTGAGCAAGATGTCATCCAAAGTGTAGCGGATGCTTTGCAGTATATTTCCTATTATCACCCGCTTGATTACATTCAGGCTGTACATCGCGCTTATGAGCGTGAAGAATCACCCGCGGCGAAAGATGCCATGGCGCAGATTCTGACCAATTCCCGCATGTGCGCAGAAGGCAAACGACCCATTTGTCAGGATACAGGTGTCGTCGCTATTTTTGTTTATATCGGGATGGATGTGCAGTGGGATTTTGATACGGGGCTGGAGGAAGTTATTAATGAGGGTGTACGTCAGGCATACACGCATCCTGATAACGTATTACGTGCTTCAATAGTCAGTGATCCTGCTGGCGCCCGTATCAATACCAAGGACAACACACCTGCAAATATCTATTACAAGCTGGTTCCGGGTAATAAGGTTGAATTCAAACTGGCCGCCAAAGGCGGTGGTTCAGAAAACAAATCTAAACTCGTTATGCTGAACCCAAGCGACAGTATTGTTGACTGGGTATTGAAAACTGTACCGACCATGGGCGGTGGCTGGTGTCCACCTGGGATACTCGGGATTGGTATAGGAGGTACTGCGGAAAAAGCAGCCTTAATGGCAAAAGAAGTCTTGATGGAACATGTCGATATAGATGAACTTCGCGCCCGAGGTCCGCAAAATACGCTTGAAGAATTACGTCTGGAACTGATGGAAAAAGTGAACGATCTGGGTATCGGCGCGCAGGGTATCGGTGGTTTAACGACGGTGGTGGATGTAAAGATTAAAGAGTTTCCAACCCATGCAGCATCAAAGCCTGTCGCGATGATTCCCAACTGTGCAGCAACCCGTCATATCCATTTTACGCTGGATGGTTCTGGGCCTGCTGAGCTGATTCCGCCGAAACTGGAAGACTGGCCGCAAGTTACCTGGCAGGCAGCACCAAATGCACGACGGGTAAATCTGCAAACAGTCACGCGTGAGGATATTGCCAGCTGGAAGCCGGGTGATACCTTGTTACTTTCTGGCACCATGCTGACCGGTCGTGATGCAGCACATAAACGTTTAATTGAACTTTATAACAAAGGTGAAACCTTGCCGGAAGGTGTGGACTTGAAAGACAAATTTATTTACTACGTTGGTCCGGTGGATGCGGTGCGTGATGAGGTGGTTGGTCCGGCTGGTCCAACAACGGCAACACGAATGGATAAGTTTACTGATGCCTTGCTGGAAAAATCCGGGTTAATGGGAATGATTGGTAAGGCTGAGCGGGGACCGGCGGGTCTGGAGGCTATCAAAAAACATAAATCCGTTTACTTAATGGCCGTGGGTGGTGCAGCTTATCTGGTTTCAAAAGCCATAAGGAAATCCAGAGTCATTGCTTTTGAGGATCTGGGGATGGAAGCGATCCATGAATTTGAAGTTGAAGATATGCCGGTTACCGTAGCGGTTGATATCAATGGAACTTCCGTGCATCAAATCGGCCCGGCCGAATGGTATGCCAAAATCCATGAGGCAAAACCGGTAGAAGTAAAATAGTGAAACTAAAAAACTTAGCATTGAAATAAAAATCAGCACCATAAAAAAAGGCTCTGGCTGTATTCAGTCAGAGCCTTTTTGTTTTATTGCTATTCAGTTGTACAAAATTTTATTTCCATGATCCCATAAAAAAGTTTTCACTTAAGGGATTTCTTTGCCTTGGAGCCAGTTCTCTGGCTTTGAAATCCTCAGGCACCTGTTCTTCCGTTGTCTGATAGCCGATGGCGATAACAGCAATTGGAATGTAGCGTGCAGGCACTTCAAATTTTTCTCTAATCAGATCAGCAGAGAAGCCGGCCATTTGATGTCCCATCAGGCCGAGGTGAGTTGCCTGCAGGCATAATGAAACAGATGCGGCGCCGGTATCGTAAGCCCCCCAGGGGTTGGGGTTATCATTCATGGTAAATTGGGAATCGTGACAGGCAGCGATTAACACAGGCACATTGCTGCACCAGGGTTGATTGCCTTCTGCCAGGCAATCATAGAGCTTTTGCCAGGCTTCAGGATGGGTCGCTTTGTTGCAGATAATATAGCGCCAGGGTTGGTCGCCGTAACATGAGGGTGCCCATCGGGCAGCTTCCATGATGGAATGTAATTGTTCTTCACTGACAGGGCGTTCAGCATCATAGGAAACACCGCTCCAACGTGAAGCAATAATGTCATTTACAGGTTCGCTGGTATCAATATTTTTTTTAATCATAAAGTTGCCTTTAACTATCAGGTTAGTCACACATATCTGTGTAGGGGTTTTCAAGAGCAAGGTCTATATCCAGACTCTCGCCGGAAATTTTTATACTGTCATTGATGAATTTTAGATCATCACCCGTACGGACATTATGATCAAATTTATAAATGGGGGTGATGGCCTGACAATTAGTTTTTTGCTCGTAAGCAGTGCTTAGTTCAGTAACTTTTTCGTTGGCTGTTAGATAGGCTGCCACTGCTTTTTTACCATGTTTATGAGCTAACATTTTCTGTGTGATCATGGGGGATAATATTGAAGCAGTCGCATTATTTCCGCCAAAGCCCTTGGCATTCAGAATGACCGCATCTATGGATTCCGGTTCAATTTCTTTATGTTGTAACAAGAAATCCAGGCGTTCTGTATAAACATCGTCAGCAAGTGCTTTGCTGGTTAAGATACCCGGGATTATGCCGTACCTCCAGACTCCCAGACTGCTGTTAAGCTGGTCAGCACCCGCGCTGGCTATTGAGTGTCCTATGTAGGATTTGATTGCTGCTACAGGCCATTTTTCAATGCCGAAATGTGCAGCTACGTCGTTCAAGATCGCAGATTCAGTGACCCGGTTTTGCGGTGTGCCTGTACCATGTGCCTGGACAAAGGTGTTATGGCGCAAAGCTTTTTCTCCCAGGACGGCTTTGGTTGCCGCAGCGGCTTTGGCCAGGGTTAGGTAATTCCCGATACCAGGGCTGGCAATTGATTTTTTATGTCCATCAGCATTGATAAATACATCATTGACGGCACCATGAATGTTAGCGCCCAACTCAAGTGCCAAAGTATCATCAAATAAAATAATAAACTGTGAAGATTCGGCAAGCGTAAAACCGACATTTTCAGCGAATGGGCGGCAGGCACGCCGATAGTCGGGTTCTGCCAGTTTGTCCAGAGCCTTTAATTTTGCATCATCAGCGAGTGCCCCCATTGCGCTGTAGCCTTCAAAAATTTCAGGCACTAACGGTGCTTCACTGTTACCGACAATGGCAACACGATGAGTACCATTCTGAATATCTCGCACAGCCTGATTCAGGTTGTAATGAAAGGTTGCGCAAGCTCCCAGATTACAGGCGGTTTTCCCGATATTGCCCAGCATATAGGCATTAATAAAATCAGCAGGCATTTCTGCAAAACCGAGCGGCAGCTGTTTTGAGGTCACCCGCTTGCCAAGCAGGCGCGCCTGAAGCATACCGGCGTTACCGTTGTAATCAAGCTGGCTCATGCCTGAACCGGCATATACTGCAATTTGATCAGGGTTCACATGTGCTCTAACGCTTTCCCAGTCAATACCCATCGATAGCAGGGCATCGGAGGCACCATAAACCGTCATTTGCAGACTGCGGGGATGATTGCGTGAAGGGTACAGCTCAGCGGGATCAAAACCGGAAGGCAACTGGCCCGCACAATTGACTGAACCGCGATATGAATCTGGCAGCAAGGCTTCCAGATTGCCGGTGACATCGACACGGCTCTCTCTGTCATTCAATGCGCTGATTTGCCAGTTAGCCGGAATCTGCTCGGGTAATCTGCGCGTTGCTATTTTAAAACTCAGCGTTTCGCCTTCGACAGGTGATAGCACTGAACTGGCATGTTGCAGTAGTTTAGTATTGTCGAAGAGATTATTTTCCAGCTTTCGAATCAGTGTGCTGTTCAGAATGAGTTCACGGTGAAAAGTCAAAAACTCATCAGGGGAGACTGCTTCATCTTGGGCATCGAAACATTTACCATCTTTGACTTGCAGGAGCCCCATCATAACAGCAAGATTAATCAATGTTTCATTTGCCGTTGATTGTCCGAGCTTATCAATTACCATACGTCGATACGCATAGTGGTTGGATGCCCTACCGGCGGAATTGATGCCGCCAAAGCCAACTATTACGGGTAAATGTGACATGAATTCCTTTAAGATATGGCCTTATGGAGTCAATAACTTGACATTAATCATAAGGGTTTTAGGTTATAATGATTTGTCTTTAATAGCCATATTATATTGTTTTATAGATATTTATTTGTTTGTAAACACAGATATGATCTGACTTTTCAATTTTTCTGCCGGTGACGAGTCAGTATAAAAAAATAAAAAGGAAAGCTTTTGCCTGATACATTTGAAAAATTAATCGCTGCTATACATGAAGAGCTGAAAATTCCGGCTGTTTATGCCACCGAGCGCAAGCTGGTTCTGCAATCTGAGTGTATGAATCCTGTGTCTGCCGGTACTGATATCTTTGAACGTGAAGCATTTATGGAAGAAATGGCATTAGCTGCCTGGAGGCGCATGCGAACGGCAGCGTTACAAGATGGCGTTGAGTTACAGCTGGTTTCTGCCTATCGAAGTGTAGAGTATCAAAAGCAATTATTTCTGAAAAAGCTGAAAGCAGGACAGCGTATTGATGAGATTCTTAAGGTCAATGCTGCGCCGGGCTACAGCGAGCATCATAGCGGCAGAGCGCTGGATTTAACCTGCCCGGATTCGGCATGTCTGGAAGAAAGCTTTGAGGATACAGCGGCATTTGGCTGGTTGGAAAGCCATGCTGCAAACTATGGGTTTTTTATGTCATTTCCCCGCAATAATGTGCATGGCTTGCTGTATGAGCCATGGCACTGGTGCTTTAATGATTAAATATCATATTAAAATCAATTAGTTACATTTTGATTATTAACTTTAATCAAAAAAGTCAGCAAATCTCTTTGACACAAATATTTAGAGGAGTAGTATCTTTACTTGCCCTTTTAATTTTACAGAGGAGTTAAATCTAAGAAACCTTTCCCGCTAAATTTAAACCCTTACTAGCATCTAATACTAGTAACCAAAGGAGTCTAATAATTATGGTAAGTGACACTAAAGTTGTATTCCGAGGTATAGATCATTCCCAGGCTGTTGCTGACGCAGTTCAAAAAAGATTAGATAAGTTAGAACGTTTCTCCGACGAAATTCAAAGTTTACGAGTTATTCTCGAATCCCCCCACAACCACCATCACAAAGGCAAAGTTTTTCACGTAGGGGTAGAAGCTGTTATTCCAAATCATGATATTCAGGTTAATCATGACCAACACGATAAACATGAACATGAAGATATTTATATTGCCATTCGTGACGCTTTTAATGCGCTGGAACGTCAAATAAAAAGTGTGTATGAAAAGAAAAGACACCAGGATAGAGCCGTATCGAAGCCACTTGAAACGCTTGAAGTCGCTGAAGAATTCTAAACTATAAATCCAGTTTAAATATTTTCTTTCTCACCAGGCGTCGATATTCACCTGGTGAGACAGAGACCACACGTTTGAACAAAGCTGAAAAATAAGCATTGTCGGGATAACCGACATTATAGGCAACCTCAGCAATAGCCAGGTTGCTGGTTTTCAATAATTCCTTGGCCTTATCTAGGCGGATTTCCTGTAAATATTTTATAGGGGATAAGCCTGTTGCCTGTTTAAAACGCCGGTTTAATGAGCGCTGGCTTAGTTTGAACTCAATACTGACTTTTTCCATATTGATATCGGTATTGAAGTGCCTATGCATCCACTCCTGGATATCAATAACAATTTCATCATCATGAAAATTCTGTCCAGGTATATTTAAGAAGCTTGAGGTATACGAGAGTTTAAGTTCATGGGTGAAATGGCTTGATACCTGATTAGCCACTTTTTCATCATAGTGTTGTTCAATAATGTGCAACATAACATCGCGCACTGAATTAACACTGCCGGTACAGTATATGTTGCCGGACTTGGTAATAAAACGCTCGCGTTTCAGCTGTACTAAAGGGTAGTGTTTTTCAAACTGGTCAAAGTAATACCAATGGGTAGTAGCAACTTTGTGGTCCAGCAAACCTGCTTCGGCAAGGAAATAAGAACCTGTCCCGACTGCGCAGATTAAGGGCTCGGCTTCTACTTTCAAGCGCAGCCAGCGCAGAAACTCGGGGTATTTTTTTACCACACCAAGCGGGTTCCCCCACATCGCGGGCAAAATAATAATATCGCTTTTTGTAATATCACTGAGTGTGTTTTTACAGAGAATCTCTAGCCCTGCATTGAGCTGGATATTGCTTTCATCCAGGCTGACAATCTGGAGTTTTAGCTTGCTGGTTTTGGGGTGGTGGATTCGTGCGATTAAATCTGCGGCGTTTAACATTTCCATCGGAATAGTAATACTGGTACCGAGGACTTTTTTATAGCCAATCAGCGTGACATAAATAGTTTCATTGTTTCTGTCAGGGCTTGAGGTATTCAATTTTTTCTATGCAGTACTGTTTAAGGCCTGAAGGGCTATGAAATGTAATTTCATCATCAAGTTGCTTGCCCAGTATGGCTTTGCCAAGTGGTGAATCAATACTGATGTAATTCCGGTTAGGATCAATTTCGTCCGGCCCGACCAGTCGTATTTTTAAAACCTGTAGCTGCTCATCAACTAATTCAACCCAGGCGCCAAAATACACTTTTCCCTGATTGGCAGGTAACTGATCAACGACTTTCAGATTTTCCAAACGTTTACGTAAAAAGCGAACCCTGCGGTCAATTTCTCGTAAGCGCTTTTTGCCGTAAATATATTCTGCGTTTTCCGAGCGGTCACCCAGTGCTGCGGCATCAGAAACCTGCTGGGTAACCTCTGGCCGTTCTATACGCCATAAATATTCCAGTTCTTCACTTAATGCGCGTTCACCTTCAGGAGTGATGTAATTGGAACTGGGCGCTGCTGGTGGCCGATAACGGGACATAGTGGATATTATCTGTTCGGGTTTTCAAAAGTATAATTTTCAAAATTCAGGGGGAGCTGATAAAAGCTCGAAGCCTCTCTTAACCGAATGCCGAGCCCCAACAGGCGTACAGGTTTGTTGCCGCGTTCAAAGCCGGTCTGGCAAAGTTCTTCAAATGATTGCATGTTCAGTTCCTGCCCAATTTGCTCCACTGTTGTTGAAATAAAATCATTAAATTTGAGTTTAACAAATAATTTGGCAATGGCGATTTGCTGATTGGAGCGGTGCATGCGTTGCTCCAGTTTATCCAGTAAATTCGGTAATTCAGCGATGCAATGCTCCAGGCTGGGAAGATCATGATTATAAGTGAGTTCGACACTAATAGACTTTCTGGGATGTTCAGTGACAACGGGCCTATCGTCAATACCCCGACATAAACTGTAAAGACGCTCGCCAAAACTGCCGAAATGCTCAAGCAGACCGGTTTTTGAATATTGTTGTAAATCCTGGCAGGTTTCAATGCCTAGATTGTGCATCTTTGCCGCAGTTACTTTACCGACACCATAAATTTTTCTGACAGGCAATTGCTTGACGAAATCACTTACTTTATCCGGGGTAATAACATATTGGCCATCGGGTTTATTCCAGTCACTGGCGACTTTTGCCAGAAATTTATTGGGGGCGATACCTGCTGATAACGTGATCTGCATCTCTTCCCTTACGCGTTGTCTGATCTCGGCTGCTATTAATGTTGCACTGCCTTTACATGATTTACTGCGACTGACATCCAGGAAGGCTTCATCAAGTGATAAAGGCTCTATCAAGGCTGTGTAATCCCGGAATATTTTAAGCATTTGCTTTGAAGCCTCACTGTACTTGTTCTTACTGGGGGGAATAATAATCAGATCCGGACACTGTCGGCGTGCTGTGGCAGAGGCCATAGCTGAATGTACGCCATATTTTCGAGCTTCATAATTACAGGTTGCGATAACCCCGCGCTTACCCGGATCACCCCCAACAGCAACCGGTAAATTACGCAGCGCCGGGTCATCACGGATTTCAATGGCCGCGAAGAAACAGTCACAATCGCAATGAATTATCTTTCTACTCATGGCAGCTCATAAGCTGTAGATGCCCAGGGTCTATTTTCCTGATGGATGCTTGCTTGTTGAATAATGCTTGAGGCATTATGACTTTCTCTGGGTCTTTGTTAAAGACAAGCTAGGTAAACCCAGAAAAGCAGATTCTTCAGGCAACTGTAATTTTAGATAGTGTAATTTTAGATAAAGTATGGATGAAGTCACCAGACAAGCATACCTCGGTAGCATGGGAGTACAATCGTATTTTCCACGCTACATTTTACCGGCGGCAAAACAGTCTGAACAATGTGAATGGCCTGCGCTGATAAAGCAAGAAAACAATTTCAGATCCGGGCTTAGTGATCTTAAAGAGTCACTGGAACGTGATTCAGTAGTTTCTACCAAGGCCCTGGATAAAGCGACGGATATACCGGCTGAGCAGGTGAAATCCAAAAGCGCCGGCGAAGCTGAGGAGATCCGCTTTCAATTGGCCATGGTTCATATTAACAATGAAATATTGGTGTTAGCTTTGTTGCCATATATGCAGGCTAGTAATGCGTTAAATACCACTCAGAAACAGCTTGTTAATAATATCTTCAATGCCTTTTTCGAAATGCCGGTTAATTTGAATCTGGATATTAAACCTTTCCGCTGGCCATTCAGCGAGGCCCCGCATATAGAAAAGAGTACCAGTGCAGCAAAAGCATCCTTAGCAGCCTATTTGCAACAGTTGCAGAAAAAATTTGCCTTTAATCGTCTACTTATTATGGGCGAAAAAATTGCTCCTCTGCTTGGGACAGAAAATGACTATGAAATTATCGTTTGCAGAAGTCTTGATGAAATGCTGAAAATGCCGCAATTGAAACGTGAAGTCTGGCAGCAATTAAACAAGAAATTCCAAATCGACTGACATCTCCTGGTGTCATCACTATGTCAGACTATATTTCTCGTTTAATGCTGGAATCAGATCTGGATGAAGTTATTAAACTGGTACAAGGCGCCAGTGACTTTGCCTGGACTCCGCAAAACATACAGCAGTCATATCTGTCGGATAATGATGAATCCTTTGTGTTTACTCTTGCAGATGAAGCGGAGCTTCTGGGTTATGCCGTTATTCACACAGTGCTTGATGAGAGTCAGCTGTTGAATATAGCCATCAGGAAAGATCAACAGGGCAGGGGGCTGGGAACACTCTTTTTACAACAGTTGATTAAGCATAGCAGACAACACAATCAAAGCTCACTGGCGCTGGAAGTGCGAGCCAGCAATGCTCCCGCTATAAGCCTGTATGAGAAATATGGTTTTCAGAAAAATGGCACCAGGAAAGCTTACTATAAAGCTGTCTCTGGTAGAGAAGATGCCTGGCTCTATTCACTATCCTTGTCGTGATCAGAATCTTCTATTGGTGTGCTTAGTTTTTGCTTTAGCTTGCTTAGCAGCTTGATACCGCTTATCGCTAGAATGGCCAGAACTAAAATCAACGCAAAAAACAGCAAGGTTGAGGTTAAAAAGTTGCGCAGCTCTTCCCGCGAAATCTCCATATAAACACTGATCGCATAGAGGGAGGCAAGGCCAACTAATAATCCTGAAATCGTATTCCGATTTTTTTTACTGAGTTTTGCTTTTTTTTTAACCAAGTGAAATAAGCTCGTTTCTTAACAAAGATTTTTAGTTATCGGTCAGTAAATCTTGTAAAGTAGACAGTAAAAGCTGATTTTCATTCTCATTGCCAACTGTAATTCTCAAAAAATTATCCTGCCCTGCATGATTAAAATGTCTGACCAGAATGTTTTTTTGCTTAAGACGCTCATAAAGCTTTCCTGCATTAATGTTTGCAGGAACGTCGGCCAGGATAAAATTGCTTTGACTGTCTACACTGGGCAGGCCCAGTTTTGCCAGCGCTTCTTTCAGTATGCTTCTTTGAGTTCTGACAAAGTGCCAGGTCTCTTTTGCATAAGTCTGATCCTCAAGAGCTGCCTGGGCTAGTTTTTGTGCTATATAATCAGTATTGTAGCTATCCTTGGTTTTTGACTGCATGGGGTTAATGATTGATGTATCTGCTAAACCATAAGCAATACGCAATCCCGCCAGTGAATAACCCTTGCTGAACGTTCTTAGTATTAAAATATTGTCGAACTCTTTTAAAAGCTGAACACAGTCGTGATTAAGTGCCGGGTCGACAAAATCCACATAGGCTTCATCAATCAAAAGCAGGCCTTTGAATACCTCAGCTATAGCAGCCAGCTCCTTAACTGTTAATAAAGTGCCGGAAGGTGCGTGGGGATTGGGCAACAGGCACATTTTTATATTTGATGAATTCAGGCTGTATGCGAAATCTTTCGGTAAAGACCAGTCATTATTTAAGCTGAAGCGCACATACTTACAGCCGTGGGCCTGGGCAAGGACTTCATATAAAGTGTAGGTAGGTTCTGCAACCGCAATAGCCTCATCAGCTTCAACAAAGCTGGCGATAGCGAGACGTAAAAGCTCATCACCACCGTTGGTTACAATGATTTTGTCTTTCTCGATACCGTGATACCTGGCAATAGCATCGCGTAAGTCAGAGGCTGTAGGCTGCGGATAATATTTCAGTTTATCCGTATTAATTTCAGAGAGTGCTTTTTTTACGGCAGGACTTGGCGGAAAAGGATTTTCGTTAGTATTTAACTTGATTACTCCTTTTGATGCCGGTTGTTCGCCAGGGATATAACCTGTCATGTTGCGAATATTTTTTCGTTCAAAAGTCATATGGTTTCCTGCAATGTTAATGAGCTGGACTCTGGTAGGTCCTGCGTGTCTGGTAAGTAAGTATCAAGGCGATTAAACCATCCCTGCAACCATCGATCTTCATTTCTTTGTGGAGGCGCATTGGAAACTCTGTTCTGAAGAACGCGCTTGGCTGTTTTTACAAAATTTTCCAGAATATCTTCATCACTGTCTGGCATCAGGCTCAATACTTGTAACAGGCCCCAGCCTGTCCCTGAATAACGCTCATTAATTGAGACGCCTTCGCCTTTAAAATTTACATAATCAATTAATGCATACATACCGTATGGGGGACAGGCGTTTGCAACCCGATAAAATTTTTCTTCGACAGTGTCGGTTTCAACTTCGGGCGCTAATTCAGGTGCTAATTCAGGTGCTACGGCGAGCATTCTATCTAAAGCAGCTTCGAAGCGCCGGATGATGAATGCCGTTTGTTCAGAAAAAGTATCGGCCAGTAATGTACGTAATTCTGATAACTCTGTTCCGGAAAAATCATCAAGGAATTCTTCCCGGTCTTGCCAGGGGGAAGCATAATCTGAATCTACTATCCAGTTTGGAATGCTGATGCCTTGTGCTTCAAGATAGCGTAAAAGGTCAGGAAAACTTTCTTCAAAAATTTCGCTCTGGTTTTGCTGATACCAAATAAAATGTCCAATACCCAGGGAAGGAAAATCCTCGCCAGGGTTCCAGGAAGTCAGGCAATCAATTTGCATGGCGCATTCATTAGTAAAAATATTTTGTCCGATCCATTGGCGTTCTTCTTCGTTTAATGCCGGATAATTTTCTGCAGCACTAAGCGCACTAGTTATGCTAATCGCAACAACAGGTATAAAAATCCTGAAAATACAAGCTTGTAATGACTTTGCAGATTTACTTAAAGGCATGGCGAAGTGAGAAACTTATGCTTACAGTAGGGTCTGAATTCTATCATAAAGCGTAAATTTACCACTTTATAAAACAGTTTAAATAATGTTTAAAGTGTAAAAGCTGATTCTTATGGAAACTAATGTAGCCAGTACAGAGACTGAGGCCAATACAGCTCAGGGTTCCAACTCCGCGACGTAAGATAGTTTCGTACGAAGCCTTGCGACTATTCACAAAAGTCTCAAGTTCTCCAAGAACATGAAGAAGTCCATGAAACAGATCGAGGGAACGATTCTTGAGCTGTTTAACGCCAAATTATTCACCATCTTCCAAAGTGTCGACAACGGCAAAGAAATTGCGGCAAGTTTTATGGGGGGTATTGGTTCTGACAAAGGTCAGGATATTGAAATCAGAGTGCCCTTTACTGCTACTTCACTTGCCGGCTACGTGGCCTTGAGTCAACGTCCGATTTTAGTCAAGGATGTTTATGACAGTGCAGCCCTGAAGGATATTCACCCGCGATTACAATGGGATAAAAGTTAGTGAATCCCAGGGTTTATATTTTAAATCCATGCTGGTTGTGCCAATTAAAGACGATATATTACTCGGCGTCATTCAGCTTATTAATCTAAAGGAAGATGAGCCTTTCACCAAGGATGACCTTAAACACGCGACCATGTTTGCCAATTTGTTGGCCAAGCAGTTTCGTTCGGAATTTCAAAGCACACAGGGACCTTATGATTACCTGGTTCAGAAAGGCAAGATTACCAGCAAGGAATTCGACGATATAGAAAAAGCCGTTTCGCTTTATGGCGGTACTATCTCAAAGCTGTTGATGGATGATTACAAAATAGAAGCTGATGAAATTGGTAAGTCTCTGGAACTGTACTATCGCATTCCTTATATGAAATATGATCCCGATCTGACACTACCAATGGATTTAATGGAAAATATTGGCACCTCCTATCTGCGCAACAATCTTTGGTTGCCGGTGTCGGGCAGTAAGGAAGAAGTTGTTATTCTGCTCAGTAATCCCAGTGACTACCGAAAAATTATGGAAATACAGGGTATTTTGAATGCCCGTAATTATGTTTTTCGTGTGGGTTTACCGGAGCACATTCTTCAGTATCTGGGGGGAAGCATTGCTGAAGAGGACGACACCGAAGGTTTTGATGATGTCTTCAAGAACCTTGAGGGTGAGGCAAATATTGAAATTGAGGAAGATGATGATTCCGGTGATGATGAAAGCGCTGCTGAAACTTCCGGGATTATTCAGCTGGTTAACCGAATCATCATAGAAAGTGACAAGCTTGGTGGCTCAGATATCCATATTGAACCGGGCAAAGATAAAGCCCTGGTATTGTCAGGGTCAGGGTAGATGGCATTTGCCGCGAATTATTGAAAGTTCCGGGAGAGCACTGTGGCTCCCTGATTGCCCGTATCAAGGTTATATCCAGGCTGGATATTTCAGAACGGCGTTTACCCCAGGATGGTAAGTGTAAGCTTAAAATCCGCGGTAGAACGCTGGAACTTCGTGTAGCGACTGTTCCAACGGTAAATGGAGAAAGTGCCGTATTGCGTATTCTGGCAGCAGGCAGCGCATTACCGCTGGAGAAACTGAATTTAAGCAAGCGTAATTACGATAATGTTATTGAAATGTCCAAACACCCGCATGGTTTGATTCTGGTGGTTGGACCTACGGGTTCCGGTAAAACCACAACCCTGCATGCGGTACTGGGCTATATCAATCAGCCGGAAACTAAAATCTGGACCGCTGAAGACCCGGTGGAGATTACCCAGCCAGGGTTGCAGCAGGTACAAATGCAACCCAAGATTGGTTTTACCTTTGCTGCCACCATGCGCGCCTTCCTGCGTGCTGACCCTGATGTCATCCTGATTGGTGAGATGCGTGACCACGAAACAGCGGCTATTGGTATCGAAGCCTCACTAACCGGTCACCTTGTATTATCCACTTTGCATACAAACTCTGCGCCGGAGACGATTACTCGATTGCTGGATTTAGGACTGGATCCGGTTAACTTTTCTGATGCCTTGCTTGGTGTTTTGGCTCAACGTTTGATGCGGACGCTTTGTGCTGATTGCAAGGAACCTTATAAGCCGGATGAAAAAGAATTAAACCATCTGATTGAGCAATACGGAGAAGAGGACTTTAAAGAACTCGGGATAAATACTGATGAGCTGGAGCTCATGCGAGCCGTAGGCTGTGAGAAATCTGGTGATACAGGTTATCGTGGTCGAACAGGTGTCCATGAACTCCTGGTAGGTACTCATGAGTTACAAAGCATGATTTACAAAAAGGCCAGTCTGGAGGATTTACGAGATCAGGCTATCAAAGATGGTATGCGTACATTGAAACAGGATGGCATCGAAAAAATATTCAGTGGCCTGACCGATTATGAACAATTGTTGAGAATTGTCGCCGAATAAGGTCTTGACTGACCGAGAAAAACTCCCTTATTTTCAGTATATAAAAATTCGCTAAAATTTTAATTGGTTTGGATACGGTTTTTTATGCACAAATCGTAGCTGTTGCTTAAAAACCCTATAAATCTAGGGGTAAAAAGACTAACAAATAATTACCAATTATAACTCATTGAAATATATGGTTATTTAATTGGCTATTTTTTGATCAATCTGTGATTGGCCAAGGTTTTTACGTAAATCGCATTGCTTAAGTCAAATTTATTCACAAAGTTATCCACAAAAGCTGTGGAGAAAAAGATTAGGTAAAGAATTTTTAGATTATTTTTTAATCAGAACCCTATCTTTACATTTCAGATGAATATCTTGCGGAAATCGTGGAGCTTGTTAATTTTCCAGTGCTATACTTGGCACAGAAGTCAGTTGATCCAGGATCATCATTCAAGTCGGTAAATGATAGATATTAATCAAAACATTCCTTTCTTATGGCGCTTAAGCTCAGACAATGGTGATGGCTTCTGCATGGTGACGATGGTTGTTCCCTTCAACCAGGGCGAAGAGCAACTGGAGCATATCATTGAAACAGATATTTTTAGTTTTGCCAGTGATCTGGAGAGCGCGCAGAGTGAAGAAATTCTGGAATGGAATGAAGAAGATATCAGTCTCTTTTTAAAACTGATAAGCAATCAGCACAGTCAGGGTCAGCTGCCACCAGGGGAGACAGTCAGAGTGGATTTAAACGACCCTGAAACCATAGAAATTGTGCAGATTGTTGCAGCAGCCGGCTTTGGTGTCGTGCAGCCCTGCGAGCAGATTCTTGCCGAGACTACAGGTACTGAACAGGTTTTTCCCAACCTGGAATTAGGCACAGAAGTCAGCCTGAAAACCTTGGAAGGCTATAAGCGTGGAATTATCGTTGATACAGAGGAAGATGACGTGGTTTGTGTCATGTTGGATGAAGTGGCTATCCGGGTTGACGGTGAATTTATAGAAATCTGTCCACATGATCTTGTTATGGTTAAGCGTTACCAGGTATTACACCCAATGTATTCCAGTGAGACCCCGACCGGTCAGGACGTGTTGCATTAGTCAGCATTGAATGTCTTGATGTTCTTTTTTCACTAACATTTTTACTTTACCTTCTTAATTGTTCTAGGGATTCCTTATGAGTGAACTAACCGCTGCAATAGGCAAGCGGCGTACCTTTGCAATCATTTCTCATCCTGATGCGGGTAAAACCACTATCACTGAGAAATTACTGCTGTACGGTAGAATTATTCAAAAGGCGGGTACGGTAAAAAGTAAGAAATCAGACCGGCATGCCACTTCTGACTGGATGGGCATGGAAAAGGAAAGGGGAATATCCGTTACTTCCTCGGTCATGCAGTTTCCTTACAGAGATAGCGTAGTCAATCTGCTTGACACCCCTGGGCATGAAGACTTTTCTGAGGATACCTATAGAACCCTGACGGCTGTAGACTCAGTTCTTATGGTTATTGATGGGGCGAAGGGTGTTGAGGATAGAACCATCAAATTGATGGAAGTCTGTCGTTTAAGGGATACCCCCATCTTCACCTTTATTAACAAGCTAGACCGGGATATCAAAGACCCAATAGAGCTGCTGGATGAAGTTGAGGATATCCTGAAGATCGAATGTGCGCCGATCTACTGGCCCCTGGGTATGGGTAAAGAGTTTAAGGGTATTTATAACCTCTATACAGATAGCGTTCATGTTTATGAGCATGGTCAGGATAGTGAAATCAGGCACGTTAAAGTCATCCAGGGTCTGGAGAGTGAAGAAGCTACGGCTTATCTTGGTGTTTATGTAGAAGACTTTAAGGCGGAAATTGAGCTGGTGCGTGGCGCCAGCCATGAATTTGATCTGGAAGCCTGCCTTGAAGGAAAGCAGACACCGGTGTTTTTTGGTTCCGCTTTAGCGAATTTCGGTGTTGAGGAAATGCTCAATGACTTTGTTGAATGGGCCCCAGCCCCACAGGACAGGGAAACGCAAACACGCAAGGTGAAAGCTCTGGAGCCCGAATTCAGTGGCTTTGTCTTTAAAATTCAGGCCAACATGGATCCCAAGCATCGTGACCGTATTGCTTTTTTACGGGTTTGTTCCGGGGAATATAGCAAGGGCATGAAAATGCAGCATGTCAGGATTGGCAAGGATATCCGTGTCAGTGATGCGGTAACTTTCCTGGCCGGTGAACGTGAACAGGCTGAACATGCTGTATCGGGTGATATTCTTGGCCTGCATAATCATGGCACCATCCAGATCGGTGATACTTTTACGACCGGTGAAGATCTGCAGTTTACCGGTATCCCGCATTTTGCACCGGAACTCTATAAGCGTATTCGCCTGAAAGATCCGCTCAAATTGAAACAATTACAAAAAGGTCTGACTCAGCTGTCAGAAGAAGGCTCTACCCAGGTGTTCATGCCGATGAAGAATAATGATCTGATTGTTGGAGCCGTGGGTGTTCTGCAGTTTGATGTCGTGGCATACCGGCTTAAGGATGAATACAAAGTGGATTGTATTTACGAACCCATCAGCATATATACGGCACGCTGGATACGTACTGACAATAACGCCAAGCTGGAAGAGTTCAAACGCAAAGCAGCTGAAAACATTGCACTTGATGGTGGCGGACATCTGACTTATCTGGCACCGACAAGAGTAAATCTGAGTTTAATGGAAGAACGATGGCCTGATATTAGGTTTTTCTCTACTAGAGAGCATTAAAGCTATTGCGCTTGGTAATACAGCGTTAAAAGGGCTTTCCCATTCAGTCACTTACTGTTCTGTAGGCTCCTTCTTAAAATTCTACTTTTGCCTTGCCTTCGCTCGCGACGCTTTTAAAGCTACTGCATTCGGTCATGTTTCGTTAAAAGAAAGCTGGTGTCAAAGTAAAACAGCATAAATACCTGCAACCGCATTTAGACCAAAACGGCTAATCTTCGTGTAAATATGTTCCCTGAACTACTCTGATACCTGGGGTTTTTATTCATCATCCAGCTTGGGCGAAAGTGACAGCCCATCAGTCGCTTCTTCATCGCTGACGCCCTCACCGCGTTCGCTTTCAGCCAGCGAGATTTTCAGTCGCAGGTTGTTCTCGGAATCGGCATTTTTCAGGGCTTCTTCCAGTGAAATTTTGCCTTCCCGATAAAGCTGGAACAGGGCTGAATCAAAAGTGCGCATGCCGAGGTTTTCGGATTTTTCCATCACTTCTTTAATTTCTTCAACTTTACCGTTTTTAATCAGGTCGGCAACACGAGGTGTTCCCAGCAGGATTTCAATGGCGGCGGCTCGCTTGCCATCTTTGGTCTTAACCAGACGCTGTGAGACAAAGCCTCTCAGATTAAGAGATAAATCAAGATATAGCTGCTTGTGGCGCTCTTCCGTGAAGAAGTTAATGATCCTGTCCAGCGCCTGGTTGGCATTATTGGCATGCAGGGTGGAAATACACAGGTGGCCAGTTTCGGCGAAAGCCAGGGCATGTTCCATGGTCTCCTGGGTTCGGATCTCACCAATAAGGATTACGTCAGGCGTCTGTCGCAGGGTGTTCTTCAGGGCTTCTTCATATGACTGTGTATCCACACCGACTTCACGTTGATTCACAGTGGACTTCTTGTGCGGGTGAATGAACTCGACAGGGTCCTCAATAGTAATGATATGGCCATCAGAGTTCATGTTTCGGTAATCGATTAACGAGGCAAGCGAGGTTGATTTACCTAAGCCTGTTCCGCCAACAAACAGGATGATCCCATTTTGCTCATCATCAGCTCAGGCAGAATCTCAGGAAGACCTAATTTTCTGTAATCAGGCAGCTCAGTCACGATATGTCTACAGACCAGGCTAACTTCATTTCGCTGGACAAATATATTGACCCTGAAACGACCAACACCTTCTTCCATAAGCGCCAGGTTCATTTCCAGTTTTTCTTCGAACTCCTTGCGCTGATCTTCATTCATCACCTGATTGGCGATTTTACGGGTATATCCCTGAGGCAGGGCCTTGTCAGTCATAGGAACCAGTTTGCCATGTGCTTTCATGCTGGGAGGGGCAGTGTGGACAGGAATAGGTCAGACCCTTCTTTATCTACCATTACTCTAAGTAAATCTTTCAGTTCTATCGCTAACTCCTGTTTTAAAATCTTCGGTCGGTATACCAGCTAACTTTGCTGCTGGTTTGATGAATTTCTTTTTCCACACCCAGGCTTAGGGCAAATAAGGCCATACGGATAAGCACGCCATTGTCTGTCTGTCGAAATATTGCCAGACTTGGGTGCTGATTTAAATCACTATCGAGTTCATTGGCCTCCGCTCTGGAATCTCTGGGCAGCGGATGCATGATGACAGTATTAGGCTCGCAATGGGCAGTATAGATAGATTGATTCAGCCTGAATCTGCCGCGATAAAGATTAGCTTCTTTTTTACTGCTAAAGCGTTCTTCCTGGATGCGGGTAAGATAAACCAGATGTTTATCATGCAGGCCGGGCTCCATGTCTTCAGTTTCATACACATGATGACCAGCGCTTAATAAGCCATTGACTATTTCTTCTGGCATCTTAAGTTCTTTGGGTGATATCAGCGTAAAGGAGATGTTCTTGTATAGTTGCAGTAGCTTACATAGGGAATGTACGGTACGCCCGTATTTGAGATCACCGACCAGAGCAATATTAAGACCATTAATTTCGCCATCGAGCTTCAACTCTTTTTTTATGGTATAGAGATCCAGCAGCGCCTGAGAAGGGTGTTCTGCGGAACCATCACCGGCATTGATTACGGGAACTCTGCTGGCTTTGGAGAATTCCTCAACCGAACCATCCATAGGGTGTCGCATGGCGATGATGTCGCTGTAGCCACTGATGACCCGCGCCGTATCATAAAGTGACTCACCTTTGGCCAGGGCAGAAGATTTGATGCCAGTGGTTTCCCGTACCTGGCCTCCCAGAAGATTGAAAGCACAGCCAAAACTGATACGGGTACGGGTACTGGGTTCAAAAAACAAAGAACCCAGGATAGCGCCTTCCAGAACCCGGGTTTTCATCTCACGATGGGCATAGGGACGCATTTGATCAGCGACAGAGAACAATGTCTCTACATCCTGAGTATTAAACTGGTTAATTGAAAGTATATGAGTGCCTAAAAAATTCATGTAATCAGGCCAGAGTTAGATTCAACAGTCGAAGACATATTGAAAGTGGATGTTACTACTATTGCTGGTTAAAGGAAATTAACCCGGAAGTTTTATTAGGCTTGAGATTAAAATTGCTACAAACAATTTGATCAGTGCTGGGTTTAGCTGTTGAGACCTGCCAGGTAGGTTTTTAATAGGTGTTTTGCCAGGGTCTCGAGATTGTTGTCACCATACAGTGATAACCTGCCATTTAAGGAGAATATGGATATCCCGTGTATGCCTGCCCAAATCACTATAACGGCTTTCACTGTTGCAGCTTTGGTTTTGGTATATGGGTAAAAGGAGTCATATAACTGTGAAAAAAGTATGTTTAATTTTTGTGAATACCAGTCTGGCATTTTTGCTTTATATGGCGTGTTGTATGAGAACAAAAAAGTCCAGAAATTCTTATGTTCCTGAGAAAATTTAATATATTGAAGTATCATGAAATAGAGTCTGTTTTTCTTTTTATTCAGTTGCTTGTCCGTAAAAGAAAAATGATTGTCAAGAATCGATCCACAAACGTGATAGCGCAGACTTTCCATGTTGCCAAAAAGATAATAAATAGTGCCAACTGTGTAGTCCATTTCTTTAGCGATTTTTCGGGCTTTAAACCCGTCATTGCCATTTTCCGCGATCAGCATGCGGGCTTTTGTAATAGCTAATTCTTTAATCTCTTCTTTACTATGCTCTGATCTGCGTGCCATCTTGGATTCAGCCTTGTCGGAAGTCGTGAGCTAATAATGTATTTTCAGAGTAATTTTTAGCTGTTTAAAATCAGTCTACTTTATTGCTGTATGATTAAGCTACAGACTCTAATGTTCAGGATGGGTTAAAGTGTTACCCGGGTCACAGTCATGCTATCCTGAATGGCTTAGGGGGGAGTCTTTGGATAGAAAAAAATCAATTTACTGGCATGATTATGAAACGTTCGGTAGTGATCCCAGACAGGATCGTCCCTGCCAGTTCGCAGGGGTGCGCACCGATGAAGACCTGAACATCATTGATGATCCCCTGGTGCTTTATTGCCGGCCTGTATTAGATATGTTGCCTGACCCTGAGGCTTGTCTGGTAACAGGTATCAGTCCTCAGCTGGCGCTTGAAAAAGGCGTATCTGAAGTGGAGTTTTCTGCGCAAATACTGGCGGAATTTTCAGAGCCGCAAACCTGTGTATCCGGCTTTAACAGTATACGCTTTGATGATGAAGTTACCCGACACCTTTTATACCGCTGTTTTCATGATCCTTATGAAAGGGAGTGGAAGAATGGTAATTCCCGTTGGGACATTATTGATCTGCTTAGAATGACCTATGCTTTGCGTCCGGAAGGTATTAATTGGCCAATAAAAGCAGACGGTTCGCCAAGCTTCAGACTGGAAGATTTTACCAGGGAAAATGCCATAGCACATGAAGGGGCACATGACGCTTTAGCGGATGTCTATGCCACTATTGGCGCTGCAAAATTGATTAGGGAAAAGCAAACCAAGCTATATGATTACTATTACAGTAAGCGTAAAAAGAACGACATCATTCCAATGCTGAATCTGGCTGAACCCAAACCTCTGCTGCATATATCTGGCATGTATCCGGCGAATAAAGGCTGTATGGCCGTGGTCATTCCTGTCATGCTTGATCCTACTAATGCCAATGGCATTATTATCTATGACTTAAGTCAGGATCCGGCAACCTGGATTGAAGAGAGCGTCGACAGTATTAAGGAACGGCTTTTTACAGCAGAAACTGAGCTTCCGGATGGCGTGGAAAGAATCGCCCTCAAAACAGTACACATTAACAAATGTCCGGCACTAGCTCCCTTGAACGTGTTGACTGATGAAGTCATCGCAAGGTTTGGCATTGACCTTGAGCAGTGTGAGGCAAACCGACTGCAGTTAGGCAGGGCCATAATTTTACAGGAGAAGTTAGAAGCGGTTTTTAAACCGGAGTTTAAGCAGGAACAGGATCCGGATTTAATGCTTTACAGCGGCGGTTTTTTCGATAGTCACGATAAAGCGCTTTTTATGCAAATACGGCAACAAAATCCAGAGACTCTAGCCAGCCAAGGGTTTGATTTTCATGATAAGCGTTTGCCGGAGATGTTCTTTCGTTACCGTTGTCGAAATTATCCTGAATTCTTGAACGCAGAAGAATTACAGATTTGGCATAACTATTGTCGGGAAAAATTAATCAGAAAAGGCCCGGAAGGTTTATCCTGGTTGACACAAACCAAAAAGACGATTGCAGATAAATTACAGGATGCCAATCCAAAACAATCGCTTCTGTTACAGGAGCTTAGTCAGTATATTAGTGCCCTTTGCAGTCAACTCGGAATCAGTACGGCATGAATATCAGGGAGATATATCACAAAACCGGCCCGGGTCTGGTGGTGGCGGCAACTGGCCTGGGTGGCGGCGATATTGTGGCTGCTTCCGCTGCTGGTGCGAATTATGGCGCCAGCTTACTCTGGGCTGTAATCATCGGCAGTTTGCTGAAGTTTTGCCTGAACGAAGGCATCGGGCGCTGGCAACTGGTCACTGGCAGAACTTTGCTGGAAGGCTGGGTAGATGATTTACCTAAAATTCTGACCTGGTATTTTGCGGCTTATCTGTTGTTTTGGACAGTCATGGTCGCTGCAGCCCTGATGTCAGCGGCAGGTATTGTTGCCAATACTATTTTTCCATTTCTTTCAGTTGAAGTCTGGAGCATGTTGCACGGAATACTGGCTCTGATTCTTGTCTGGCATGGTGGTTATTTCTTGCTTGAACATGTGATGAAAATATTTATCGGTTTAATGTTTGTTTGTATTTTGTTTTGTGCCGTGATGGTGATGCCGTCGTTGTCAGAAATATTTTCCGGGATTTTTTTGCCTAAATTGCCGGATGGTAGTCTGGTTTTTGTGTTTGGTGTTATTGGTGGCGTAGGTGGCAGTGTTACTGTTATGAGTTACTCTTACTGGATGCAGGAGGCTGGTTGGCACGGCAAAGAAAAAATGGGCACCATGCGTACTGATTTGGCGGTTGCCTACGGCCTTACCGGACTTTTTGGTGTTGCGATTATTCTGGTTGCATCAGGTGCTGATGCGGAAACAACTACTGGAACAGGATTGGCACTTGTCATTGCTGAGCAGTTGATACCGGTACTCGGCGAACCCGGGAAGTGGATATTTTTAATTGGTTTTTGGGGGGCTGCTATCAGTTCGGTTATTGGTGTCTGGCATGGTGTCCCATATTTGTTTGCTAATTTTTTCTATCACTTGAGAGATCAGAAAAATTTACTGGAAACGCCTGAAAGCATCACTAAAACCAAAGCTTACCGGGGTTATCTGATATATCTGTGCTTCGTCCCCATGCTGCTATTACTGTGGGGCAGGCCATTCTGGGTCATTATTCTGTATTCCGTAACAGGTGCCTTCTTTATGCCGCTGTTAGCGGGGCTGTTGCTTTATATGAATAGTGCACGACGTTGGTTAGGAGCCTATGTTAATAGTTGGTATACCAGGGTTTTGTTGGTTATATGTTTGCTGTTATTCAGCTTCCTGCTGATTGTAGAAATACAGCAGCAGTTTTTTACCTGATATTTTTTATTCATCAGATTTACCATTTGAAGTGTCGAAGTAGCTTATAATGCTTTTTCCTTTTCGCGGCATACTCATTTAAAATAACGCATGCCTAATACAGAGTTACTCAGAACCTTTCCTTAATATGCAAATTGCTTATGCAGGATTTTGAAGATATCAGACCTTACCTTGATCATGAGGTAAGGCATGTTGTTGATTCCTTGGTGACTGATCCGGAATTCAGTGCAGTTATTGCAAGATACCGTTATCCGCGCTGGTTTGGCTGGTTTCCCGGCATTGTCAGTAAACTGGTACAGCAATATCTAAAAAAAGAAACGGATCATGTTCAGAATATTCATGATGTACAGATCATCATCGAAAAATATCTGGACAAACTCCTTGAACAAACCACAACCAGCCTGACTCATAAAGGTCTGCAAAATCTGGATCCTGCTAAACCTTACCTGTTTATCAGTAATCACCGGGACATCACAATGGACCCGGCTCTGGTCAATTACATGCTTTATCACCAGGGTTTTAAAACAGTGCAGATTGCGATAGGAGATAACCTGTTAAAACGTCCTTTCTTATCGGATTTAATGCGTCTGAATAAAAGTTTTCTGGTAAAGCGTGGTTTACAGGGGCGGGAGAAGCTCAAAGAAAGTAAACGATTATCTGCGTATATTCATTTTTGTATTGAGCAGGGTGAAAACGTTTGGCTGGCACAGCGTGAAGGGCGTGCCAAGAACGGTCTGGATCAGACTGAATCAGCAATCATAAAAATGTTGCACCTCGCTGAACGTGATAAAGAGGAAAAAAGAGGGCTGGCTCAGGTAATGAATGGTTTGCACATAGTTCCTGTAGCAATTTCCTACGGCCTCGACCCCTGTGATGAATATAAAGCGGAAGAGTTATTTGCTATAGATACTGTCGGTAAGTTTGAAAAAAATGAAAACTCCGATATACAGAGTATATTGGCTGGCATGATTGGAGATAAGGGGGATATTCATGTCGCCTTTGGAGAGCCTTTATATTTGGATAATGAAGTGACCGAAGAAGAGGTGGCAGCGCTTATCGATACGCAAATAATTAAAAATTATTATTTACATCCGAGCAATTATTTTGCTTTTTTCGAGCTGAAACCAGGCCAGTCACTAAATATTGATTTGACGAAAATTTTCAATAAAAGTGAAACAGAAATTGAACACTTAAAGGCTAATTTCAACGCTCGACTGACAAAAATGCCGGCTAAACTCAGACCTTACCTGCTAGCAATGTATGCAAATCCTGTCATTGCAAAATCTGTATAAAGTCCTGATAACCTGAATAAACTTCTTATGATTTCAGAGCAGGTCAAACGGGACATACAATCCTACTATTCACAATTTCTTCAGAACCGGAATCTAAAACCGCGTTACGGCCAGAAATTGATGATCGCTGAAATAGCGAAAACACTCTCGGCGATAGAACTTGATGAAGAAGGCAGGCGTGCTTCAGACCAAGCTCCGCTTTGCGTTGTCGAAGCCGGTACCGGAACAGGTAAAACGATTGCCTATCTGGTTGCCGTTTTACCTATTGCAAAAGCTTTGGATAAACAGGTGGTAATTGCAACAGCGACTGTCGCTTTGCAGGAACAGATCATGTTTAAGGATATCCCTGAACTGCAGGCTAATACCGATATGGATTTCAGCTGTCTGCTCGCCAAAGGCAGAGGGCGTTATTTATGTCTTTCCAAATTGGAAAATCTGCTTAAGTTAAATAGCAGTCAGGAAGCTATGCTGGATTTATACGGCCTCGAGCTGGAAGATCCATCACAACTGGATAAGCAGTTATATCAAGATATGCAGAATGCGCTAGCCGATAAAAGCTGGCAGGGAGACCGTGATGATTGGCCTGAAACTCTGGATAATCAGCAGTGGCGTGCAGTTTCAGTGGAGCATGGACAATGTTCGGGTAATCGTTGTTCCAATTACAACTCCTGTTACTTTTTTAAAAGCCGCCAGATGTTACAACAGAGTGACTGCATCATTGCCAACCAGGATCTGGTGCTGGCTGATTTGAGTCTGGGTGGCGGTGCAATTCTACCGTCACCTGCAGATGTCATCTATGTTTTTGATGAAGCTCATCATTTACCTTTAAAAGGCCTGTCGCATTTTTCACACTTTGTCCAACTGAGATCTTTGCTTAATTGGCTGGATCAATCCAAGAAACTTTTTGTCCGCCTCCAGCAACAGGCCGGTTCTGAATTAAAAGCACTATTTGAAAAAGCAGATGCAGCCGCATTGGAAGCAAGGCATAAACTGAATGAAGCCTTTTTATTGTTTGAACAAATTTATTCTGAGCAAACGCAAACCGACAGCAAGCAGACCCAGCATACTTTTGACAAAGGATTCATTGACCCGGAACTGCGTGAAATGTGCGGGATTTTGTATTTATGTTTTTCACAATTCTCCCAGATACTGGACAAAATTCTTAATAGGATTCGTCAATGTATGGAGAATCAGGGAGGAGAAATAGATTCAGCGTTGGCCGAATCGTGGTATCCGGGGCTTGGCAGTATGCAGACACGTTGTGAGGCCAGTCTCATGCTTTGGTTCAATTATGCAAACCCTGATGCAGAGCAGGCACTGCCGCAGGCCCGATGGTTGGGTTTTACTCATAGTCAGGATCAATTGGAGATCAGTTTGTCCTGCAGTCCGATTTTGGCTGCCGAAGCATTAACAGAAAAACTGTGGAATGAATGTTTTGCTGCCGTTTTAACATCGGCAACCTTGAGTGCGCTGAATAGTTTTGATTATTTGACTATGCGTAGCGGGTTGCCAGAAAGCAGTCATTTTTGTCGCATCGGTAGTCCCTTTAATTTTGCAGAAGCCGGGACTTTAACGATACCGGAGAAAGGCTTTGATGGTGGTGACAGCCTGGCACATACACAATCTATAATCACCTGCCTGCCGGAGTTATTGTCGACGGATAAAGGCGCGCTGGTTTTGTTCAGTTCCAGACGACAGATGCTTGAGGTTCTGGCAGGGTTAAGCGCTGACTTCAGAAGTGAAATCCTGTCACAGGATGATTATCCGAAACAGCAGCTCATTGCTTTACACAAAGCAGCTATTGATAAAGGCGAGCGAAGTATTATTTTTGGTCTGGCCAGTATGAGTGAAGGCATAGATTTACCAGCTGCGTACTGCACACATGTCGTTATCGCCAAACTGCCTTTTACGGTACCAGATGATCCGATAGAGGTAACCTTGGGGCAGTGGTTAAAGGATCAGGGCTTAAATCCTTTTACTGAGATTGCTATCCCTGAGACAGCAATGAAGCTGGTACAGGCCAGCGGCCGTTTGTTGCGGAGTGAAACAGACACTGGCAAAATTTCAATTTTGGACGAACGCCTATTAAACCGGCGGTATGGTGCAGCGATCCTTGAAGCCCTGCCACCATATCGGCGTGAAAAGTTTACACTTTGATCAGTTTGTGCTGATTTAGATAGTCAAGAATCTGCTCAGCGCTTTGTTCGGGGCTGTTGGATACAGGAATAATAATTTCAGCATTGTCAGGTACTTCGTAAGGGGAGCTGATGCCGGTGAAATTTGGGATTTCACCGCGTCTTGCCTTGGCATAAAGCTGTTTCGGATCACGTTTTTCACAAACTGCCAACGGAGTATCAATATAAACTTCTATAAAGTTTAACCCTGCGTCTTCGTGAATTTTTCTTACCAGTTCGCGATCTTTTTTGAAGGGTGAAATGAAACTGGAAAGCACTATTAAACCGGCATCTGCAAAAAGTTTTGAAACCTCACCGACACGCCGGATATTTTCTTCGCGATCAGCATCGCTGAATCCGAGATTGTTATTTAAACCATGGCGTATATTGTCCCCATCCAGCACATAGCTTTTAAATTTGGCACTGACTAGCTTGTGCTCAAGGGTAAAGGCCAGCGTACTCTTACCGGATCCACTTAAACCTGTAAACCAGAGGGTAGAGCCTTGCTGGTTGAATATCTGTTGCCTGAACTCCCGACTGACTCGGCTTTCGTGCCAGACTATATTGGTACTGTGAGATCCCGGATTTTTACTCATCTTAATATTCCAAACTATATTTAGAAAACGTTAGGGCAGTGTTCTTATCTGGATGATACGAACATCCTCGATGGGGCGATCCTGCTCATCAACAGGTGTCGCGCCAATGGCATCAAGCACGTCCATCCCCTGGCGGACTCTGCCAAACACAGTATGCTTGCCAGCCAGCCATTCAGTATCAATCAGATTGATAAAAAATTGTGAACCATTGCTGTTGGGG
The DNA here is from genome assembly GCA_038148755.1 of Gammaproteobacteria bacterium. Taxonomy (GTDB): domain Bacteria; phylum Pseudomonadota; class Gammaproteobacteria; order Pseudomonadales; family Pseudohongiellaceae; genus UBA5109. The sequence goes on along the minus strand of JAYQWA010000002.1, from coordinate 125,084 downwards.
CCGGCATTAGCCATGGCAATTACGCCTCTAACCGGCATTCTGGAAGTGAGCCTTTCGCTGTATTCATAACCCTGGTTTTCATAGACGTCTTTCACTGTCATGCTGTTAATTCTCTGTTCTACTGTATCAATATTAATTTCAAGATCTTCCTGTGAAGTGATATTCAATTCCGCAAAAAGTGGCTCGAGAATGACAGCCTGAAATTGGGTCTGTGAAGCTATTCTTAAAAAGGGGTGTGGAACGCCTTCCTCGTCAATGGCGGGCATTCGGTCAAGCCCCAGGCTGCGTGCATTTATTTCATCTTTGAAAGAATAACCCGGTGTCCCGTTACCAATCCCTGTCGGGCTGCCACCCTGAATCATGAAGCCATCAATGACTCTGTGAAAAATCAGGCCATCATAGAAAGGGCGTGTCACCATTTTACCGGTTGCCGGGTCAACAAATGGTTTTTGTCCCTCCGCCAGACCAATAAAATTTGCGACGGTTTCAGGCGCTTCACTGGGAAAAAGCTCCAGAATCATGCTGCCCATTGAAGTCTGGATTTCGACCAATGGGTTATCAGGATTTTCGCGTAAAGCAGCAATATCCTGATTCTCGGAAGACTCGGGCTGTGAATAGCCTGTTACTGGAAGTGCCAGCGAGAGAGTGAATGATAGTATTAAGAAAAAAGCGCCAAATACGCTGTTAAAAACCTGTTTCATGAATAGCCTGTATGTCGTCTGTATTACTGATGCGACTAACATACTTAGACCCAGAACTATTTACAAGGCTTGATTTGGGGCTTAGTGAACAGTCTTGTTATCAGAGCCTTCTTCCAGTTCCTGCTGTGTAATTTCGACAACAAAACTCTTGGCCTGTAATTTCTTGCTGGCTTCAGCACGTTCTTCCGCTTCCTGTTTGCGCAGCTTTTCTTCATCCTGAAACAACTCGGCATTAAGCGATAACTGTCTGGTGAGGTGTTGCTTCAAACGATCAACCACATGCGTCATAACTTCCAGCGTCTGACTCAACTGATCCAGTGTAATCAGGGTTTGTTCAGCGTTTTGTTCCACTTCTTTTTTATCAGTCATCGCCTTCTCCTGAAAAAGAGTTTGCCATCGTAAATATTTTTAACTTTTATGAAGATTAAAACGTTATGAGCGAAGCAAGATTGAGGCAAAAATTATCGAAGGGCTGAGTTTACACGGTAGTAAATGACTGCCCTGAGATAATTTTTAACGACAAGATAGCAAGCGCAATAGTTTTAATCCCATGAAAGCGCTCCTCCGGTTTGATACTCGATAACTCTAGTTTCAAAGAAATTCTTTTCTTTGCGTAAATCCATAATTTCGGACATCCAGGGAAAAGGATTCTGCGCACCGGCAAACTGTTCTTTCAGGCCGAGCTGGTTGAGACGGCGGTTGGCGATGAATTTAAGATAATCTTCCATCATGGCAGCGTTCATACCAAGTACGCCGCGAGGCATGGTATCGCGGGCATATTCAATTTCCAGCTGAGTCGCTTCAAGAATCATCTGAGTGGCTTTGTCTTTCATGTCATCATCCCACAAGTGAGGATTTTCCAGCTTGATCTGGTTGATCATGTCGATGCCAAAGTTAAGATGCATGGACTCATCCCGCAGGATGTACTGGAATTGCTCAGATGTGCCGGTCATCTTGTTGCGGCGCCCCATGGAAAGAATCTGGGTAAAGCCGCAATAGAAAAAGATGCCTTCCAGACAGCAATAAAAAGCAATCAGGTTTTTTAACATGGCTTTGTCGGTTTCCGGTGTGCCGGTATTGAAGGTCGGATCACTTATTTCTTTGGTATATTTCAGTCCCCAGGATGCTTTTTTAGCAACAGAAGGAACCTCATGATACATATTGAAAATTTCACCCTCATCCATGCCCAGTGATTCAATGCAATATTGATAAGCGTGGGTATGAATAGCTTCTTCAAAGGCCTGGCGTAAAATATATTGGCGACATTCCGGATTGGTAATTAATCGGTAAATGGCCAGCACCAGATTATTGGCAACCAGTGAGTCTGCTGTTGAAAAGAAGCCCAGGTTGCGCTTCACGATCAGGCGCTCATCAGCAGTCAGACCATCTTCGCGTTTCCAGAGAGCGACGTCGGCATTCATGTTGATTTCCTGTGGCATCCAGTGATTGGCACAACCATCCAGATATTTCTGCCAGGCCCAGTCATATTTGAAAGGAACTAACTGGTTCAAGTCAGCGCGGCAGTTGATCATACGCTTATCATCAACGGCAACGCGTTCGGCTGAACCGGCCAGCTCTGCTTCTGCCGCTGCAATATCCAGTTTTTCAACAGCAGCTTTGGCCTGTTCAATAGCACTGAGTTGGGCAGCAGAGGGCTGTACCTCTGGGCTTTCCTCAATGTCGGCTGTCACATCGGAGTTTTGTGCTATAGCTTCTGTGGTTTCTGCAGGGGCCTGCGTGTTTTCAGCAGGAACAGAGTCCTCTGTTTTATTAAAGTGCTCTGCTGCCGTATTACCAACGGTACCAGCAGATGCTGTGTTGTCTTCGGTACTAAACTCATCCCAGTTCAACATTGTTTTAGACCTCTTGATCTTTAAATTTCTTAACTGTTATTTTCAATTGTTCTTTTCAGTAACCTTTACTGACAGGCTTCGCAATCCGGGTCATCAATTGAGCAGGCTTTTGGTACTTCAGCTGCTGCTACCGGACCACTTGTCTCGGAACCTGAAGACACCGCGTTTAACGTGCCGCTGTTGATAGTTGATTTTTCCGTACTGGTAGCTGCCATGGCACGCAGGTAATAGGTTGTTTTCAAACCGCGGTACCAAGCCATTCGGTAGGTAACATCCAATTTTTTGCCATTTGCTTCAGCAATGTACAGATTCAGCGACTGTGCCTGATCAATCCATTTTTGGCGACGGCTGGCAGAATCAACCAGCCAGCGCGGATTAATTTCAAAAGCTGTGGCATACAGTGTTTTTAAGGTAGCCGGAATACGATCAATTTTTTGTACACTGCCTTCATAATATTTCAGGTCATTGATCATGACGCTGTCCCAGAGGCCAGCCTGTTTCAGATCTCTGACCAGGTAAGGATTGACCACAGTAAATTCGCCCGACAGGTTCGATTTCACATACAGGTTCTGATAAGTCGGCTCGATAGACTGAGAAACACCTGTTATGTTGGCAATGGTTGCGGTTGGTGCAATAGCCATAACATTGGAGTTACGCATGCCTTTTGCCAGTACCTGCTGACGCAGGCCATCCCAGTCCAGGGTGCTGGTCATGTCGACTTCCATATATTGATCACCGCGCTCTTCCTGCAGTTTTTTAAGGGAGTCGATAGGTAATACTCCCTGGCTCCACAAGGAACCTTCGTAGGTTTCATAAGTACCACGTTCTTCGGCAAGCAGGGTAGAAGCTTCAATGGCATGATAGCTGATGACTTCCATGGCGCTATCGGCAAAATTCACAGCATTCTCTGAACTGTAAGGAATTTTCTGAATATACAGGGCATCCTGAAAGCCCATGATGCCCATGCCGACAGGGCGATGTCTGAGGTTGGAGGTTTTTGCCTGCGGAACTGAGTAGTAATTGATATCAATGACGTTATCCAGCATGCGAACTGCCGTGTGGATTGTATTTTTCAGCTTGGCACGATCCAGTCCACGTTCGGTGACGTGATTAACCAGATTAATTGAACCAAGATTACAAACGGCGATCTCATCCTTGCTGGTATTGAGTGTAATTTCAGTACACAGATTGGATGAATGTACCGTCCCGACATGCTGTTGTGGGGAGCGCACATTACAGGCATCCTTAAAAGTGATCCAAGGGTGTCCGGTTTCAAACAGCATGGACAGCATTTTGCGCCACAGATCTTTGGCTTTCAGTGTTTTGTGTACATACATCTTGCCTTCGCGGGCAAGCTGCTCATAATGCGCATAACGTTCTTCAAAGGCTTTGCCGTACAGGTCATGCAAGTCCGGGACTTCATTTGGAGAAAACAGTGTCCAGTCGCCATCATCGAAAACACGTTTCATAAACAAGTCGGGAATCCAGTTAGCACTGTTCATGTCATGAGCACGACGTCGGTCATCACCCGTGTTTTTGCGCAGTTCCAGAAATTCTTCAATATCCAGGTGCCAGGTTTCCAGATAGGAACACACGGCACCTTTACGTTTGCCCCCCTGATTAACGGCAACAGCGGTATCGTTAACCACTTTCAGGAAAGGAACCACACCTTGTGATTTACCGTTGGTGCCTTTGATGTAAGCACCCAGGGCACGAACCGGTGTCCAGTCATTACCCAGGCCTCCGGCCCATTTGGAAAGCATGGCATTATCATGAATAGCGCCATAAATACCGCTCAGGTCATCAGGCACTGTAGTCAGGAAGCACGAAGAAAGTTGAGGACGTAAAGTGCCGGCATTAAATAATTGCGGCGTTGAAGTCATATAATCGAAGCTGGAAATCAGATTATAAAACTCAATGGCTTTACCTTCGCGGTCTTCTTCATTGATGGCCAACCCCATGGCGACGCGCATAAAGAAGATTTGCGGTAATTCAAAGCGCGTTCCTTCACTTTGAATAAAGTAACGGTCATACAGAGTTTGTAAACCGAGATAAGTAAACTGTTCGTCACGATCGGCCTGCAATGCGTTTCCTAATCTAGCCAGATCAAAATTGAGCAGTTCGGGGGAGAGCAGTTCCAGCTCCACACCCTTTTCCAGATAGGGTTTTAAGACGGCGGCATAGCGGTTATGCATTTCCGACTGGGTAGCTTCATCGGTAATATTCAAAAAGCGCAAGGCTTCACTGCGCAGGCTGTCAAGTAATAGGCGGGCAGCAACATAGGAATAATTGGGCTCCTGTTCAACCAGGGTGCGGGCTGTCATAACCAGCGATGTGCGGACATCCTTGATATTGACACCGGAATAAAGGTTTTTCAGGGTTTCATTGTAAATGGCTTCACCAGTAACGTCTTCCAGGCCCTCACAGGCTTCATTGATAACGGTCTGTAGCCGGGCAGTATCAAGCGGCTGAGTCGAACCATCATCCATTGTGACAATAATATTGGAGGGTGCGGCCGGGCTGGCTGGTTCCTGCTGAGCGCGTTGTTTGGCATGTTCTGCACGATAAATAACGTAGCTGCGGGCAACTTTATGTTCACCGGAACGCATTAGCATCAGCTCTACCTGGTCTTGGATCTCCTCTATATGAATGCTGCCACCGGAAGGCATGCGCCGACGAAAAGTGTCGGAAATTTCTTTTGACAGTTTGCCAACGGTTTCATGAACGCGTGACGATGCTGCGGCATTGCCTCCTTCTACAGCCAGATAGGCTTTGGTGATCGCAATGTTAATTTTGCTTTCATCATAACTGACAACTGAACCATTACGCTTGATAACGCGCAGCTGACCTGGCGCTGTGGCTTCTAGGTTGGAATCTTGTTGGTCGTTGACGGTAACCGAGGCTGAGGTTGATGAGTCATTTGCTGTCTCAGTGTGCATTGATATAAAACTCCATAATTTGACGTTGTGTTTATTATTTTTCTATATTCTTGCCGGGCATTTAAATGCTAGGCGACATTCTTTCAGTTAGTGCAGTTCATGCACTTTTTTGCTGTAACGAAGGCTATTTCGCTTAACATTACATAACACTATATATAGTGTTTGAATACAGTGTGTGCGTCACTATCACCAGAGCATAGAATCAATTTCAGGATTCTCTATCTGGTTTTTGTAAAAGGCTATGTGTATTCACTGTTTGGTTTACTTCGATTTAATGCTGCCTAAGGGCCTTAAGTCATTAAAATCACAAGATATAGTGGACTTACATAGACGAGGCCCACTATATCAGGGATTTTTTCTTCTTGGCAAGTAAAAATGTTGTGTATTTTATGTGGATAAGTTGTGGGTAGTCATTTATAGCTTAGCGCTTTTTCAAATCGCTGAAAGCACGAGTTTACTTGTGAAAAGGCCAATACTACATCTTGTGTTAGGCCTGTTGATAAAAAATAGGCATTTGTGGGTAAATAGCTGCAATATTTAGCGCTACTAAAGCAGGGACAAAGCAGGAACTTCCCTTTAAATAGGCAGTTTAGCGTTATAAAGGATGCAAAGCAGACAAAGCTGTCTAGTAGTTTTTATTATGAGGCGTTAAGGCCCAGGAAATTTGCGACAAATTCATTTTCAGGTTGCTGGCGCAGCGTTTTTGGTTGCCCCCACTGCTGCAGAAGCCCTTCATTTAATATGCCAATTTCATCGGCTACCATGAAAGCCTCTGATTGATCATGCGTCACCAGAATAGCGGTAATATCGTTTTGTTTAAGGATATCGCGTACTTCCAGGCTTAAAGAGCGACGCAATTCTGTGTCCAGGTTTGAGAAGGGTTCATCCAGTAACAATATTGATGGGTTGGGTGCCAGAGCCCGGGCCAGAGCGACCCGCTGCTGTTGTCCGCCTGACAGCTGATGCGGGTAATAGTCTGCATGATCTTTCAGTTTTATCATATCCAGCAGTTCGTCAATTTTATTGACACGTTCAGCTTTCTCTTTGTCCTGAATGCCAAAAGCGATGTTGTCGTTAATCGTAAGGTGAGGGAAGAGGGCGTAATCCTGGAAGACCATGCCGACTTTTCTTGTTTCAGGCGCCAGAGTCTGGTCTGGTGTACTGAGTACTCTTCCGGCCAGCTCTATTGAACCGCTATAGATAGGCTCAAAGCCGGCAATTGCCCGTAAAGCGGTAGTTTTACCACACCCACTGGGGCCGAGCAGACTCACAATCTGCCCTTGCTTAACAGCGAAGCTAAGTTGCGGGATGATGACCTTATCGCCATAACGACAGGAAATTTGTTTTACGTCGAGTAGTGTACTCACCTGAGGCTCACAAGGTTTATTCGGCGTGTGCGCAGGCTATGAGCATAGCAGAAATTCCAGTAACGCTTTTTGTGCGTGTAAACGGTTTTCAGCTTGCTCCCAAACCAGGGAATCAGGAGAGTCGATGACCTCGGCACTGACTTCTTCGCCACGATGAGCAGGCAGGCAGTGCAGAAAGATTGCATCGTTAGAGGCATAACTCATCAATTCTGTTGTGACTTCAAAGTTCGCGAAATCAAGCAGGCGCTTTTGTTGTTCAGCTTCCTGTCCCATTGAAGCCCAAACATCAGTACTTACCAGAGATGCTCCAGCCACCGCTTGTTGCGGATCCTGGAAAAGCTGCACTCGGTCTTTATTATCATCCAGCAGGCTTTGCAAGGGGCCATAACCCGGTGGGCAGGCTATAGCCAGCTCAAAATCCAATAGTTTTGCAGCATTAATATAGGAGTTACACATATTATTACCGTCTCCTACCCAGCACACTTTTTTGCTCTGAATGTCGCCACGGTGTTCAAAATAGGTTTGTAAATCGGCCAGTAACTGACAGGGATGAAAGGAATCAGAAAGCCCATTGATCACCGGTACAGAAGCGTGTTCAGCCAAGCTTTCTACCGTTTCCTGTTTAAAGGTTCTGACCATGATGGCATCCACCATACTTGATAATACCCGGGCAGTATCAGGCACAGGCTCACCTCTGCCCAGCTGTGAGTCAGCTGGAGAAAGAAATATGGCTGAACCACCAAACTGGGTCATGCCGACTTCAAATGAGACGCGGGTACGGGTTGACGACTTTTCGAAAATCATTGCCAATGACTTGTTTTTTAAAAATTCATGCGGCACACCTTCGGCCAGCATGGCTTTCAATTCAGTGGCGCGGGAAATTATCTGTCTTAATTCCTGCGACTCCAGATCAAGCAGATTTCTGAAATGTTTAACGCTCATCACAGAACTCCCTGATCACCTGGGTAAGGGTGTCGACAAGCAATTGAGATTCTGCATCGGTGATAATCAATGGCGGTAATAAACGTACCACCTTATCCATCTGTACGGTAATCAACAACCCTTTTTCCCTGGCCAGATTAACCAGTTCACTGCAGGGGATTGAAAATTCAATACCCAACATCAGGCCTAAACCTCTGACCTCTTTGATAGCCGGAATACCTGCCAGGTTTTTTTGCAGGGATTCAAGAATCAGTTGTCCCTGATGTTGCGCATTCTGCATCAGTTTTTCATCGTGGATAGCCTGATTGACAGCCAGGCCTGCAGCGCTGGCTAATGGACTGCCACCAAAAGTACTGCCATGATGGCCAGCCTGCATGACATTGACAGCCCTACCACCAACCAGACAGGCGCCCATGGGAAAGCCGTTACCCATGCCCTTGGCAGTGGTCAGAATGTCCGGTTGTACGGCGCTATGCTGGAAGCTGAAATATTTGCCGGTTCTGCCGTTGCCGGTTTGGACTTCGTCCAATATCAGCAACAGATCATGTTGCTCACATAGCGCCTGCAAGGATTCGAGATAGCTTGCAGCACAGGGGTTGATTCCGCTTTCACCCTGAATGGGTTCCAGCATGATGGCAACAATGTCTGGATTTTCGCTGAGACATTTTTCTACAGCAGCAACATCATTCAGAGGAACTCTGACAAAGCCTTCAAGTAAAGGAGCAAAGCCCTCCTGATGTTTAGAGTTATATGTGGCACTTAAAGAGCCCATACTTCTGCCATGAAAAGCGCCTTCCATCACAATAATCTGCGGCAGCTTTATGCCCTTGTTATGCCCATATAGCCTGGCAGTTTTTATCGCAGCTTCGTTCGCTTCTGTGCCTGAATTGGCAAAAAATACCTGCTGCATGCCTGAGTCCTGGCAAAGCCTGTCGGCGAGTTCTTCCTGCAAGGGAATAGCATACAGATTAGAGGTATGTATAAGTTTCTGGCTTTGCGCTATTAATGCCTGAGTGAATGCCCGGTGTTTATGGCCGAGCGGGCATACAGCGATGCCGCTGATGGCATCCAGGTATTTATTGCCGTCAGTATCATATAGCCAAACACCCTCGCCATGATCGAATGCGACGGGATATCTGTTATAGGTCGGCATAATGTGAGTTCTCTGTTTCATTTGTCCTGTTTGTCTCTGGATATCCAGATATCTGGCTCGTTAAACGCAAAAGGGCAGCGCGAGCTACCCTAATTAAAGCGTAATTCTAGCAGAAAATGCCGAGGGTTCCATTAATTATCAATCATTTGATCTGTGTCGGTAACTGGCGCTATCAATCCTGTATCTTTGGCAAAGTAGTCTGGTTAAACTGTTACCGCATATTCCGAGAGGAGACATAAAAATGATAACTAACGTAGGTTTGCAAGACAGGTTGATACGAATGACTATCGGCTTATTTTTTCTGATTATTGGTTTAAATTATGAACGCTATTGAATTAAGTCTGTTTGTCAGCCGCATGGAGGCTGTCTGTGATGAGATGGGATCTGTGCTAAGGCGCACGGCTTTTTCCCCGAATATTAAAGACAGACTGGATTTTTCCTGTGCCTTGTTTGATGCGAATGGAGAACTCTGTGCGCAGGCGGCACATATCCCTGTGCATCTCGGCAGTATGGCTTTTGCCCTGGCAGAAATCGTAAATCGATTTGACTGGCATGAAGGAGATGTTGTTATTCTGAATGACCCATTTCTTGGAGGCACGCATTTGCCTGACGTGACGGTGCTTGCGCCGGTTTTTGCAGATAACCTGCTGGCAGCTTTTGTAGTTAACCGCGCGCACCATGCCAATATCGGATCAGATTCGCCCGGCTCCATGCCTAATTCCAGTTCACTTGAAGAAGAGGGTTTGGTGATTTCGCCGCAATATCTTTATCAGCAGGGAAAGTTAAATCAGAAGCTTGCTGAATTATTAGGCAAGCTGGATAAGAAGCAAAAGGTAAAAGGTGAAGATATTGGTGGAGACTTTGCCGCTCAAATTAGCGCCTTGTATACAGGCAAACAACGTTTGCAGGAATTAATATCTGCTCAGGGTATCGCCAATTTCCAAATGGCCTTAGAGGCGCTTAACCGCTACGGTGAAACCCTGGCAGCGAGTGCCTTACAAAGTATTCCTGCCGGGAGTTACCATTTTACTGATGTCATGGATGATGATGGACTTTGTAATCGGGACTTGCGTATTGAGTTAACACTCAGCGTAAGCCCGGGAAAAATTATCGCCGATTTCCAGGGTACGGCTGCACAGGCAAAAGGTAACATCAATTGCCCCTTATCAGTGACGGCTGCCGCTGTGTACTACGTGTTCCGCTGTCTGATGCCTGACTATACCCCTGCCTGCGCCGGCATATTCCGGCATTTACATATTACCGCGCCAGCTTCCTGCCTGGTGAATGCCAGTTATCCTGCTGCAGTGGTTGCCGGCAATGTTGAGACTTCCAGCCGGATTGTTGATGTGGTACTTGGTGCTTTATCTCAGGCTTTACCGGAGCAGATACCTGCAGCCAGTCAGGGCACCATGAACAATATAGCTATGGGGCAATATACGAAGGATGGCAACTGGGATTATTATGAAACCCTGGCCGGCGGCACAGGTGCCGGGCCGCATTTTGCCGGGCTGAGTGCTGTGCATTCGCATATGACGAATACGCTGAATACCCCGGTGGAAAGCCTCGAAGCGCATTATCCGATTCGCATTACGTCTTATGCGATAAGAAAAAACAGCGGTGGTAGCGGCTTGCATCAGGGTGGAGACGGCTTAAGCAGAGTGTATGAGTTTTTACAGGAAACCAGAGTAAGCATCCTGAGTGAACGCAGGAGAAATAAACCCTGGGGGCTTGCAGGGGGCTCTGATGCTGAACCGGGCGAGAATTATCTTGAGTCAAAAGCCCTGCCTGCTAAATGTTCATTTACGGCCAAGCCAGGCCAGCGTTTAAGCATCAATACACCAGGTGGTGGTGGCTGGGGTGAAGTTGATATCTTCGATAGCTGAAATCAGCTAAAATAGGTGCAATTAATTGCAGAACAGCTTGATAAGCTGGCAATGTAAATATCAGTGAAGCTATGAGTGGAAGTATGAGTGACAGTATGAACGAAAATACAAATATAGAAGAAACGATAAAAGACCAGATCAGCAGCAATCCGATTATTCTTTATATGAAGGGTAATCCCAATCAGCCGCAATGTGGCTTTTCATCGCAGGCTACACAAATCCTGATGGCCTGTGGAGAGCGTTTTGCTTATGTTGATATTCTGTCGAATCCTGAGATCAGAGCTAATTTGCCGAAAATTTCAGACTGGCCAACCTTCCCCCAGTTATTTGTCAACGGTGAGCTGGTAGGTGGCTGCGACATCATGACTGAAATGTATCAAAGTGGTGAGCTTAAAACGTTGCTTAGTGAAGTTTCTGTTACAGCGGCAGATGAATCGCAACCAGCAGAATAAAGACAGTAAATACTGAAAAGCAGTTATTGAAAGCGTAATTTCCTGAGCCACAAGGCTCTCACTTTTTTAATAAGTTATGTCTGACTCTTTGCGCGGCGTCATTTATATGTTGCTGGCGACTTTTGTGTTCGCCTTGATGACAGTTTTTGTCAAACTTGTGCCGAATATTCCTGTCCTTGAAATAATTTTTTTTCGTGCGGTGTTTTCTATTGTAGTTTGTTTGTATAGCCTGCTCAGGGCAAGGGTCCCGGTCCTTGGTAAGAACAAACCAATTTTAATATTGCGTGGACTCGCCGGTGTTATAGCGCTGTCACTGAATTATTATCTGATACAGGTTGTCCCCTTGGCGGCGGCTTCAACGCTGGTTTATCTTGCCCCGATTTTTACTACCATACTGGGAATATTCTTTGTCAAAGAAAAGGTCAGTCCCTTACAGTTTTTTTTCTTCGCCCTGAGTTTTAGCGGTGTTCTGGTCATTCAGGGTTTCGATAACCGGATTTCATTGCTGCATCTGTTTGTTGGTATTTCTGCCTCGGCATTAATGGGGCTGGCATACAACTGTGTGAGAAAACTCAGTTCATCGGAGCATCCGCTGGTGATCATGTTTTATTTCCCGCTGTTATGTTTGCCTGTTACAGGGCTGTGGATCATTTTTGGCTGGGTAATGCCTCAGGGGCTTGAATGGATTTATCTGGCAATGGTTGGGCTAACCAGCCAGATTGCTCAATATTATTTAACGCGAGCCTATCAGATTGCAGAAATCGCGACGGTGTCTATCGTTAATTACACCAGTATTATCTACACAATCGCGCTTGGCTTTATTATTTTTGGTGAAACTTTCAACAGTATGACCTACCTGGGAATGGCGCTGGTATGTGCAGGTGTTATTATCAACGTGCTGTATAAAACCAGAACTGTACGTTTAACAGAGAAAGTGGAGACAGTTGTATGAATTTAGCCGCCGAACTATCCATGTATCCTTTCAATGAAGATTTTAAACCTTTAATAAAAAACTTTATCTTGAAACTAAATAGCTATCCTGATCTGGATATTACAACCAGTGCGACTTCAACTATCATCATTGGTGAATATCAATACGTGATGAGGGTGTTGACTGAAATGATGGCCTGGAGCTTTGCTGAACATGGACGGGCAGTTTTTGTCAGCAAATTTATTCCGGGCTACGCAAGTGAATGATAAATCAGCTACTTGAAATTCTTGGTGTCATTCTAGCTGTTGCTTATTTGCTGTTAGCGGCAAAAGAAAATATCTGGTGCTGGCTTTGCGCTTTTATCAGTTCCGCCATTTATGTTTATCTGTTCTGGCAGGTTGGTTTGTTGATGGAATCCATGCTGAATGTTTTTTATATCAGCATGGCGCTGGCAGGGTGGCTGCAATGGCGCTACGGTGGGGATAAACACGAGGGCTTGAGTATAAAAACGCTCAGGGCCTGGCAGCATGGTTTGATACTGTTGTTGATTTTATTACTGGCCTGGCTGAATGGCTGGTATATGCAGAATTATACAGCGGCAGCATGGCCCTACGTTGATTCCTTTACTACCTGGGCCAGTATTTTGACCACCTTCATGGTAATTTACAAAATTCTGGAAAACTGGATCTACTGGTTTGTTATTGATGCGCTTTCAATTTATTTGTATCTGGACAGGGGGCTGTATCTGACGGTTCTGTTATTTTTAATTTATTTAGTCATCGTTGTTTTTGGTTTTATAAGTTGGCGCAACAGATTGCTTACCAAAGGCGAATCGGCTATCTAGCCAGACAGTTATCCTTGCTAAAACATAGACCCTGAAGTTAATAGGGGTTATTCTGCGCGTTCTTTTTTATTTTTATCTTTTTACATTTATCAGCTCGGAGAAAACTATGGTTTTTCTAAAAAACAAAAATGGCTTGTTACTGACAGCCATTGGACTATTGATGGCTGTTTTCAGCAGCGTGGCAGCTTTTGCTGAAGGTGAAGCAGGCATTATTTCCTTACGCGGACAGGGGCATTTCTATGTAGGAGGAGAGACTTTCGAGGTGCCTGCAAATCCACAAGCCGGCCCGATGTTTGGTGCGCCTGGTCTGGCCATTAAGAATCAAATGTATGTTGGTTACCAGTTGGTTGCAGACCCACAACATCCTTATCCTCTAGTGCTGGTGCATGGCGGTGGCGGTCAGGCTACTGACTGGTTCAGTACGCCGGATAACCGTGATGGCTGGCGCGATTACTTCCTGGCAGCAGGTTTTGATGTGTACTGGATAGACCGACCAGGCTATGGACGTTCACCAACCAGTGCTGACTATGGTGAGCTGGGTCCAAATACCAGTTCAGGAATTATCAGCTTTTTGGCAACTGCTGATTTGTGGCCCGGTGATTACTCTGATCCGAACGATCCCAGCATTCAGGGTTGGTTAGCGAGTTCACCTCCCGGACCTTATGCCGGTAATGAAATTGCTGCCGAAGATTTATCCCGCTTACTGGATCGAATTGGACCAGCTATTGTGATCACTCATTCTGCAGGTGGCATGACTGGCTGGTGGGCAATGGATGATAACCCTGACAATGTTGCAGGTTTGATCGCTATTGAGGCTGTTGGTAGTAATATCCTCGGTGAAGATGTGCGTCCTGGACTGACTTTCAGTCCTGCATTGAATACTAATTTGTCTGCTGATGCTGAAGGCTGTATGTTGCAATCTCAAGGTTCAGTTAGCCGTCTGACAAACCTGCAGGATAAACCGGTAGTTCTGGTTGGATCGCCAATGGGCTTAACTGAAGCGTTGGGACTGGATTGTGCGACTAAAACTCTGCGCCAGGCCGGTGTAGATGCCAGCTTTACTTATTTACCTGATTTGGGTTTTGAAGGTAACGGACATTTTATGATGGCGGACACCAATAGTGATGAAATAGCGCAGGTAATCATCGATCTTGCTGTTGACATGGAATAAGCAGTAAGTCGTATTCCAATAAAAAATCCCCGCTTGCTGATTAAAAAAGCAAGCGGGAATTTTTTTATGTTTTAAAACAGTCTTTAAGAAAAACGCAAGTCAGTTAGTGCTTTTATTCTCCCATTTTTTCTGAAAGATAATTCTGTATACCGATTTTTTCTATCAGGCTGATCTGGGTTTCCAGCCAGTCGACATGCTCTTCTTCAGCATCAAGAATTTCCTGAAACAAATCGCGGGAAACAAAATCCTTAACGCTTTCACAGTAGGCAATGGCTTCACGTAAATCAGGGATAGCGCGCATTTCCAGAGCCAGGTCACATTTCAGCATCTCCTCGGTATCCTCGCCGATACGCAGTTTGCCAAGATCCTGTAGGTTAGGCAGACCTTCCAGAAACAAAATGCGTTCAATCAGCTGATCGGCATGCTTCATTTCATCAATGGATTCATGGTGAGTGTAATTGGCCAGCTCTTTCAGCCCCCAATCCTGGAGCATTTTGGCGTGTAGAAAATACTGATTAATGGCAATGAGTTCATTACCCAGTACCTTATTAAGATGGCTGATAACCTGTTTGTCACCTTGCATGTCTTACCTCCGTAACTACTTTGAATTCAGGTAACATTCTGGCTAAGTAAGGAACAAAAGTCTATATCTAAGTTATTAATTTATAAAGGAAAAGTATAAATAAGAATGCTTATTACTACGTTTCTTAATAAAAGCGAAAAAAAGAGCAGATAACAGATAAAACGTAATGAATGACACTAAAACGGAACAAAGTGAAATTTATAAAAGGTAATTCAATCAATCGCCAAAAGCGTAGCGAACGAAGAGTGGACGAGTGCAGCAGCTTTAACTAAGCAGGGTGGAAAGGGGCTTTTTTAGTTGTCGTCTCTACGATGGATTTAGCCTGCTGTAAACATTTCCCGCACTGTGTGGAAACACCCAGGTGACGGCGGACTTCAGCAAAAGAACTGGCGCCACCATTGATGGATTCTTTAATCTGGCTGTCAGTCACAGCTTTGCAGAGACACACGTACATAACAATAAACTCAATAAATAGCCAAACTATAAAACTTGCTGAGAATAATAAGCTAAATGAGAATCATTGTCAAACAGAAATTTCTACTTTTTACTGTATTTGTCACCAATCTCACTGACTCGTTGTGCCAGTTTCTTGGCCGTACCAAAATCAGTTTTACCGGAGCCTAATTTGGGTATTTCATCAACTAGATAGTAAGCGCTTGGCAGGGCGAGCGTAGTCAAACCATTCTCCAGCAAACTGTCCTTGAGTTCTTTTTTATCCAGAGTCCGGTTGGCTAAAACGATGATGGTCTCACCTTTTTTGGGGTGGGGGATATTCATGGCGACAACTTCCAGTTCAATATCACCTATGACTTTACGGATGGCAGCTTCTACCTGCCCGAGCGCAATCATTTCACCGCCTATTTTGGCAAAGCGGGAATATCTGTCCTGTATAAACAGGAAGCCATCTTCATCCAGATAACCTTTGTCGCCACTGACGTACCATGTCTTGCCATCAATTATAGGCAGGGCTTGTTTGGTTTTTTCCGGGTTGTTCAGATAGCCCTGCATCACCTGATCGCCATGAATCAGAATCATGCCAGATTCACCTGTGTCGAGGGGCATCATTGTTTCCGGGTCAACAACCATAATTTCAGTATCGGTAATCGGCAAACCCACTGAACCGGGTTTATGGTTGATCACGATATTGCCGTCATCATCGGTTTCGTCCGGTACGTTGACACAGGCAACAGGTGCGGTTTCAGTTGCCCCATAACCTTCATAGATCACCTTGCCAAATTTGGTGTAAAACTCTTCCCTTACTTCAGTCTGGAGTTTTTCTGCACCGGCAATTACCAGGCGTAATGATTCGAGTGAATCCGGGGTGATTTTCGGATTGCGAATATAAAGGCGATAAAAGGTGGATGTGCCAAACATTATGCTGACACCATACTTCTTAATGGCATTGGCGGTTGCCACTGCATCGGTAGGGTCGGCATGACAAACGACAGTGACGCTCTCCAGTAAGGGCATAAATTCCGTGACAGTCAGCCCCAGTGCATGAAAGAGGGGTAAATTGGCCAGAACGACATCATCCTGGGTGGCCTTCAAAAGAACTTTGAACTGGTCAATATTGGTCAGAATATTTCTATGACTGAGGAGGATGCCTTTTGGCTGAGCCTCACTGCCACTGGAAAATAAAATTACCGCCGGTGTCTCTGCATCCACTTTGTTGAGAAAGCGTTTTTTAAGTGCTCTTGGAGAATAAAGCTGACAACGTAACAAGGTAAATAGCTGCTGTAACCTGGAGCTTGATGCACGAACTTTTTCAAGAATGACGATATTGGCAGACGTTTCAAGCCAGCTGGTATCAATGC
Organism: Gammaproteobacteria bacterium; assembly: GCA_038148755.1. Lineage (GTDB taxonomy): Bacteria > Pseudomonadota > Gammaproteobacteria > Pseudomonadales > Pseudohongiellaceae > UBA5109. The sequence goes on along the minus strand of JAYQWA010000002.1, from coordinate 108,451 downwards.
CACGGGCTTCCAGCCGCTGTAAAAATGTTGAAGAGGTATAGATGGTTTGAATGCCTGCCTGCTCAATGGAAGATTTGATCGATTCAGCACTTGCTGTGTAATTCAGGTTAACCAAGGTTTTACCCAGTAACAGAATAGCCATATTACAAAGCATCGCGCCGGCGCTGGTTGGCAGAAGTGTCGCGACTGTCTGTTCGGGGCTGATTTTTTTAATGTGGCTGGCCAGTACAAAGCTGCCGGTCAGTGCCCGGATCGGACTGAGTTTTGTTCCCAGCGTATCAATAATCAGGTGTTCTTTTTTAAAAGTGGGATTTTTGGTGCTGTCTATCCATCGTTCGCCGATGGTATCTGCCAGTGCTCCGTCTTGTCGGTCAGTCAAGGCCATCCTCCCAGAGTCTTCCAGTGGTTAACAATATGGCAAAACAGGTCGGCCGTTTTTTCAGCATCATATCTGGCTGAATGGGCCTGTTCATTATCAAAATCCAGTCCGGCAGCTTCACAGGCACGGGACAGTACCGTTTGACCAAAACTTAGCGCAGACAAAGATACCGTATCCAGACTGGAAAAGGGATGAAAAGGGTTACGCTTCAACTGATGGCGTTCGACGGCGGCCCGAATAAAACCATGATCAAAATGCGCATTATGGGCCACCAGAATTGCGCGCGAACAGGATTCTTCTTTTACCTTTTTACGGATGTGTTTGAACATATCGGCAAAGACATCTTTTTCAGGGTGGGCGATACGCAAAGGGTGGTGAGGGTTAATACCGGTAAATTGCAAGGAAGCTTCATCCAGGTTGGCGCCTTCAAAAGGCTGCACATGATAGGCATGGGTTTTTTCCGGCACCAGGTTCTGGTTTTTATCCATGCCCAGAATAACGGCGGTGACTTCCAGAATGGCATCGGTTTCAGCATTAAAGCCTGCTGTTTCCAGATCCAGCACAACCGGTAGGAAGCCGCGAAAACGCGCAGATAGAGGCGTTATTTTTTTTGTTTTAGATTTTTCAGTCACTCAATACAGACCATTGTAATGTTTCTTTACTGTAGAGGGGGGTAAGCTGTTGTTGACCAAAGTCGTAGGAATCAGGAACCTGCCAGCTGGCTTTGCGTAGTGTAATGCTGTCATCGTTACGGGGCAGGCCATAGAAATCCGGGCCGTTAAACGAGGCAAAAGCTTCCAGTTTGTCCAGGGCATTCAGTGTATCAAATACTTCTGCATAAAGTTCCAAGGCAGCATGAGCGCTGAAGCATCCGGCACAGCCACAGGCATTTTCCTTGGTGTTGGTTGCGTGAGGTGCAGAGTCGGTACCCAGGAAAAATTTATTGTTCCCGCTGGCAACGATGTCCAGCAAGGCCTGCTGATGCTCATTCCGTTTGAGAATGGGTAGGCAATAATAATGCGGACGGATACCCCCCACCAGCATGTGGTTACGGTTATATAAAAGGTGTTGAGGCGTGATCGTTGCGCCGACATTGTCGGGTGCACTGCTGACAAAATCTACGGCCTGTCTGGTGGTGATATGTTCAAGCACCACTTTTAGTGTGGGAAACCGCTCAGTTATTTTGCTTAGAATATTGTCGATAAAGACTTTCTCCCGATCAAAAATATCGACCGAACTATCGGTCACTTCGCCATGGATTAATAAAGGTAATCCAAGCTCACTCATGCGTTCCAGACAGCCATAAACCTTTTCTACATCTGTTACGCCTGAATCAGAATTTGTGGTTGCTCCAGCCGGATACAATTTAATGCCAAAGATTTGGCCGCTTGCCTTAGCTGCAGCGAGTTCTTCCACTGAGGTATTGTCGGTGAGGTACAGTGTCATTAAAGGCTGGAATGATGAGCCAGCAGGTTTCACATCAAGAATGCGCTGTCTATAAGCCAGTGCCGCTTTAGTGCTTGTCACAGCAGGAACCAGGTTAGGCATAACAATGGCACGGCCAAAATAACGCGCCGTATACGCAACTGTATGCTTTAAGCCAATGCCGTCACGTAGGTGCACATGCCAGTCATCGGGGCGGGTAATAGTGAGTTCTTGCATCTTTGCTTTCCGTCGGGTTATTCGGTCGAAGTATACCAGTTTCTCCTTGGTATGACCGGACTGTCTAGGTACAATATCGTCCCTTTTCAAACAGCATAAAACACGCAGTGCAGGAGTCATTGATGGCGGATATCAATAAAGTGGTACTGGCTTATTCAGGCGGTCTGGATACCTCGGTTATCGTTAAATGGTTGCAAGATACTTATCAATGTGAGGTGGTAACGTATACGGCTGATCTCGGCCAGGGTAAAGAAGTTGAGCCTGCCCGTGCCAAAGCCGAAGCCCTGGGTGTCAAAGAAATTTTCATTGAAGATATCCGTGAAGAATTTGTGCGTGATTTTGTCTTCCCGATGTTTCGTGCCAACACGATTTATGAAGGTGAATATCTGCTGGGCACGTCCATTGCCAGACCATTGATTGCCAAACGTCTGGTTGAGGTAGCCGCAAAAACTGGTGCAGATGCGATTTCCCATGGCGCCACTGGCAAGGGTAATGACCAGGTACGATTTGAAATGGGGGCCTATGCCTTGTCACCCGGCATTAAAATCATCGCGCCCTGGCGTGAATGGGACCTGACTTCACGGGAAAAACTCATGGCCTATTGTGCCCAGCATAATATTGCTGTTGATCATGACAAAGGTAAGAAATCACCCTATTCCATGGATGCCAATTTGCTGCATATATCCTACGAGGGCGGCATTCTGGAAGACCCGGCAGCCGAACCTGAAGAAGATATGTGGCTGTGGTCAGTTTCTCCTGAGAATGCCCCGGATGAGCCAAGCTATGTTGAGCTGGATTTTGTGAAAGGTGATGTGGTCGCCATTGATGGACAACAGATGTCAGCGGCAACAGTGCTGGAAACCCTGAATAAAGTCGGTGGTGCCAATGGCATCGGACGGGTTGATATTGTCGAGAACCGTTATGTCGGCATGAAAGCCCGTGGCTGTTATGAAACCCCCGGTGGAACGATTTTACTGAAAGCACATCGTGCTATTGAATCCATAACGCTGGATCGTGAAGCTGCGCATCTGAAAGATGAACTGATGCCACGTTATGCCTCATTGATTTACAACGGTTACTGGTGGTCACCTGAGCGTGAAGCACTACAGGCTTTGATCGATAACACCCAGACCTTTGTTAACGGCAAGGTGCGCCTGAAACTTTATAAAGGCAATGTGATTGTGGTTAGCAGGGAATCCAAGGATTCATTATTCGATGAAAGCATGGCGACTTTTGAAGATGATGCCGGGGCTTATAATCAGGGTGATGCGGCCGGGTTTATCAAACTTAACGCACTGCGCCTGAGAACAGCTGCCAATAAAAGGAAATAACTACTGCGCTCGGCATTACGTCGTTAAGCCTTGAATTTAATTATCTGCAGCAGAAGATGACCAAAGCACTTCACCAGTCTCAACTTTAGTGAGTGAAGATGCATTAGCAGTATTGGTGCCATCTCGTGCACCAAAACCAGTTATGCTGACCACATCACCAGGCCCCAGTGTATCTGGTGACATGCCGCGACGAATCAGGGTTATTACACCGAGAAATTCAACTGCCCAGAGCTGAGCATTGCCCTGTTCATCTTCTGTTTCGATATGAACCCAAGCGTGTGGGTTGGTCCATTGAATGTTTACTACAGTTCCGGTAAGTTCTAGCGGGCGACTCACATCAAACTCCAGCGAAAAAGAATGATGTGACCAGGCTGAGACAGACCACATCAGTGATGTCAGAACAGATAAAAATAATATTAAATTACGCATTTATCTAACCTCGTTATTAAATTTCGGAGATAATTAATTTTAATCAACCCGAACAAAAGACCATGCCCCAGAAACATGAACTTCTGAAACGTCGGTTGCAATACCTTCATCATTGACGGTGAAAACAAAGCCTAATCCACAGATACAGTCAAAGGCATTATCAGAAAGAGGAACCAGTCTAGACCTAACCGACTCGGTATTACCTCCAGTATTTGAATAACCAGGAGTTCTGATTAAAACCATCTCGCCATCTTCAAGCACGAATTCAGCTGTGGTTAGCGTGCCTAACCAGACTCCTTGGTAAGTACCAAGATAAGTTTCTAAATTTTCCATAGAGACATCCACGACATTGTCATCTGCTTGCTGAATTTCTCCTTTCCAATTACTGCTAAGTCCTCTTTCCGATTCATTGCATACGTTTTCAAATATCTCGGTTGCTCTATATTCCAGATCAATGGATGCTTGAACAGGTTCTGTAAAGGTCCCTGGGTCTTCGTAGGTTACTTCCAGCTCAATATGTCCAAAATCTAGACGGCGATATCGTTCAGTGATAGTTAATTGATCAGTGTGTGGCAAGCCATCACGGTGCAGCCAGGTTTTATCATTGAAACCATTGCTCTCAACGACAAGAATGTCATCCTCCCAATGTGCTATTGAGTACCCCATCCATGATGGGAAAGGGTTTTCTTCTAGTTCACGGCCATCCATAAAAATCTGGCGGTATGAATAGTCTGAGTTAAGAACTGCGATGAAGGTGGGGCTTTGCACAAACCTACGCATTCCGCTTGCCACTGCTCCTGCCGGGTAAGAACCTGGCCCACTTGGCAAGCATGCAAAACGTGGATCATTAGCATAGAAATTATTTTCATTTTCTATCATGGCCTCACGCGCCCATGGTTGTATATAAGCAAGGTCGTATAAACTACCTCTAGCGTCTACTGCTACCCAAACCCCTGATAAATCCGGCTTACCATCAGCCGATGTTGGAGCCGGAGCACTCAGATCAGGTCTACCATCTGCGGTTCGGGGAATACCAGGCGTTGATAAACTCCACCATTGCGCATTTAACTGAGAACTTATCAATAAGATAAGTACTGATGTCGCTAACCTAAGCATCGTTTGCTTCCTCATTATTTATTATAATTACAGGCTACCAATTATGATGAAGTAATTACCCAACATGCAAATACCTTGACCAAACTACTTCTAATTAAAAAATACTGGCATCCCCTAACTTGATTTTTTAAATATTTAGCCACTCCTACGGGGAAAGCGCTAATGTCCGCTTTGGATAGATAGCTGCCATTAATAATTGTCAGAAAAGGCAGCAGACTATTAAGTTAATCCGATAGTAAACGCTATAAAAATGAGAATATTTACCTCGGTATAGAATTCGCAAATACTTCTATGGTTGAAATATTGGTCCAGCCGGAATTACCGTGACCGCCGCCGGGTGCCAGCGAGGCGAAGCCGATTTCGTCAATTCGGCTTAAGTCGGGATTTTCCAGAGAGTTGCCGACACTGACTTCATCTTGGTCGAGTATGAACCACTCCTGATTATCAAAGGCCACTTCAACGCTGAGGAATGACCCTGAAGTCTGAATCGACTGGCTGCCGACAGCAAGTGTGCCATCGGCAAGTTTGATGACCGGGTGCAGTGCATGCAGGTTGTTGGTACGCACGATTGCGCGCATGCGAGCAAGCCCGCTTAGATCCATATAGGCATTGTGTAATTTCAGGGTGACGGCAACAGGGGAGCCAGCCAGTCCTGTCCATAGGTCTATGCGACCTTCATGTTCATACACAGTTATATCGTCAGCGCTGAAGCCATAAAGATTCAGCTCCAGCGCATCATTGGTAACGGCATCCTGTCCGGCCAGATAGTAATCATTAGCCGAGGCATGGCTGCTGCCCGGTTTTCCAAGAGCAGAGTCAGACTGTTGCCAGCTTTCCGTAAACAGTAGATCGGGTCGTGATGTTGCATTTTGTGCAAACGCTGGGAATGATGCGCCAAATATCAGGATGCAGACAAAAACAGTTTTGGGATTGAGATGTTTTTGAATTTCGGACCACATAAACGTACTCCTTTCTATGCTGAATAGGTTGGAAATAGGTTTTTTATTTTCTGTTAACGATCAATCGTAGCATAAATATCAATCTATAAGGGCACCGTATACCAGGGCAACCAGCTCCCCGCGCAGGGTGGCAGTTTCGGGAACAGCCATATGTTGTGTCATTGACACAACAACAATATCTTCAACAGGGTCTATCCAGAAAAAAGTTGCTGCGGCACCACCCCAATAATAGGTACCAACGCTATGCGGCAGACCCACCAGGGCAGGATTCTCTACAACCGCAAAGCCCAGGCCGAATCCAAGTCCGGGAGTGAAGGAATCCTGCTGTTCCTCAGTCAGGTGATTACTTGCCATAAAATCTACGATGTTGGTGCCGAGAATACGGTTTCCGTTTAATTCTCCGCGATTCAGCATGGCCTGCGCAAAACGCAAATAATCTTCAGCGGTAGAAACCAAACCAAAACTACCGCCTTTAAATTCATGATCAACGGTATAACTGTTTGCTGACCATGGTTGGACGAGTACCCCACCCGAGGGATAACCATAAGCATTATCAATTGGTAACAGTTGTCCTTCGTCTGACCAGTGGATCGGTGAGAAACGATGGGTATTGTCCGAATCGACTACATAGCCGGTGTCATCCATTCCCAGGGGATCAAAAATTCGTTCCTGCAGGAACTCATCTGCAGGTTGACCAGAAAAAAATTCAACTAATCTCAGGGCTACATCTGGGCCTACACTATAACGAAATTGAGAACCAGGCTGATTCATCAGGGGAACTCGTGATAGCGCAGTCATCATTTCAGTCAGCGAAGTTTCCGGGCTGAAAATACCCTGACCAACAAAATATTCATCATACTCACTGGTGCCAAGGCCATGTGAAAAGCCTGCGGTATGACGCAAAATATCCTGGATGATTGGTTCTCTTTCCATCGCCACTGTGTCATTCAGCGAGCCATCCGGGCTCCGTAATACACGCAGGTCAGAAAATTCCGGGATATATTTGGATAAGGGGTCATTCAACTGGAAGCGGCCTTCCTGATACAGCATCATCAATGCCGTCGTCGCGATTGGTTTGGTCATTGAATAGATTCGAAACAGGGTATCATCCTGCATCGGAATTTGCCGCGCGACGTCCTGATAGCCAACTGAGCTTGAGTGAACAAGCTGACCATGGCGGGCGACCAGAGTGACCATGCCGGCAATCTCACCTTTATCAACCCTCTCAGAAAAGAAACTTTCTAATTGCTGAAGTCCCTCAGATGAAAAGCCGACTGCTTCGGGTTGGACAAATTCCAGGCTTTGCGCGCTGGTATTAACACAAAAGGATAAAAGACTGACAACAACCAGTAAGGTTTTGAGTAATTGAGAGTTCATTTTGGCTTCTTATTATTGTTATTTTAGTGTTGGCATTCATTAATGCCTGCTTTGGAACAATCCCGGACATTATGGAACTGCTTAATCAGTGAATCAAGCCATTGGCTGTTTTAGTCTAAAAGCTTATGGCGTTTGCGCCGTTGGTCGCTGTCGTCCCAGTTCCGATAAGGCAATACCCCCGAGAACCAGGGCAAGTGAAAAGGCATGTTGTTGCTCGAAGTTTTCCTGTAAAAAAATAACCGCCATGATGGCTGAAAATACAGGGACCAGGTTGATAAACACACCAGCCCGGTTGGGGCCGATCATGGCAACGCTGTTAATAAAAAATATTTGGGCAACCAGCGAAGGAAATATTGTCACCAATAGCGCGATTATCCAGCCGTTAGTGGTAGGTGCCTGCCAGCCTTCCTGCAGAACCTCGACAGCGAGCAGAGGCATGGATAAGATCCAGGCTGCAATTGACATCACAGTAAACAGACTTATTGCGCTGACTTGGGGACGGCGACCTAAGGCGACGGAGTACACCGCATACAGGAAGCAGGCAAGCAGCATATATAAATCGCCGCGGTTAATCGAAAGGGCTTTCAGGTCTCCTAAATTACCACCTGCAGCAATGATTACGACACCAATCAGTGTGATGAGTACACCAACAGCCTGTATTGGCGTGACTCCTTTACGTAAATAAAACAGGCTGCAAAGCAAAACAAAGACAGGCATAGAGCCTTGTAAAATTCCAATGTTAAGTGCGCTGGTGTAATGCCCTGCAAGATAAAACAGATAGTTGAACAGCGTAAAGCCAATGCCTCCTATACAGCTTAGAAACAATAGATGTTGGCGTAATATCGGCCAGTCGCGGTATAAATATTTGCGGGCGAAAACCAGCATGATGATCACGACGCCAAGCCAGCGAAACATGACAAGCTGCATGGGAGAAATCTGATCGACAGCGAGTCGACTGAAAATGGTATTAAGACCCCAGCACCAGGTTGTAAAGACGAGTAACGCGTAAGCGCGCCAGTGAGTTTGCTCACTCATACCGGGATTCCTGAATCTTTATTTGATTGATGTATGTGTCAGGTGCCGGACTCATGCCCGACACCGATTATCATAAATATGAGAGATTATAGCTTTAGCCTATTGCCTTGCCGAGCCAAACCTGAAAGTGACATTGCCGCTTTCATCAAGTATTTCAACGTATTCAACATTGGCAACATTTTCAACTTCCCTGGCCCGGGCAGCATGGATGGTGACAGTATCACCAGGTTGCAGGGTGTCCCGTCTGATACTTTGTCGCATCAGCATGGAGGCCGCAGCCAGTTCAAAGTTCCAGTGTTTGATTTCACCATTATCCTGCATTTCATCAACAAACAGTCTGGCATGCGGGTTGGTCAGCTGAAAATTTACGACAGTACCGCTAACAATAACAGGCAGATCAGGGTCGAATTCTGACAGCCAGTTATGATGTGCAAGGGCGCTGAAAGGAATTAAGACTAAGCTAATTATTAGTCCGGTTACGTAGGCTAGTTTATGGTTTTTAATATTCATGTTGGTCTCTTTCAGGTAGTTACTGTTTACTGACTGAAAAACTGCACGGATGCTTCGTTTTCGCAAACCCATTCGATCAGGTTATCGCCTGGCATAATTCTGAAGTTGGCTCTCAGGTCAAAGGCTTCAGTATAGGCGCCGGGATCATCAATGGTGATATCCAGCTCTATACGTCCATAACTGACGCGATTGAAACGTTCGGTGATTACCAGTTGTTCTGTTGATGGGCTGCCATTGAAATCGAGCCAGCCATCGCCTCGAAAGTTATTAGTGACAACGACCAGTGTGTCGCCTTCCCAGTGCCCAACGGAATAGCCATACCAGGTTGGCAGAGGGTCACCCAAAGGTGGCAGTGGACGGCCATCAAGAAAGATTTCCCTGACGCCTGAACTGGCTTCATACAAAATGATCAGGCGGTTTTCCGACTGAACAATCTCAAAGGGCTGTGGATGAGTATGGAACTGCATATGCCCCAGTGGCAGGCAATAACTGTCAGGGTTTTCGATACCATGGTTTGCCATGCGTTCTGCGCGTTTTTCCCTGGCCCAGGGTTGATAGGGCAGGCCATTTTCAAAGCCGAAGCCCTGATCCCAGAAAGTCGCATAGGGTGCTACCCCGGGCGGCGGTGTTCTGGGTTCGCCCACCGGACGTCCTTGCACACCGCTTTCATGCGGAAAGGGGAAGTCCCAGACACCGGATAAATCAGGTTTGCCAGTCAATGTTCTCGGTGTGGGGGCGTCAAAGTTAGGTGTGCCATCCTCTAATAAGGGGACACCTTCCATATACAGGGGCCATTGCGCAAATACAGAGAACGACAGCACTAAAAATGAGGAAATAAGTGCAAATTGTTGTAAATTCAGTTTCATGAAGAGCCTTTTTACTTTTATTGTTGTTGTTAGTAGTCAACTGTAAATGCTTATGCTGATTATTGTCAAAATAGTTTCGGTGTCGGTGCTTAATTGCTGAATTTAGGTTGCTCCCAAATCGCTGGATTGAAACTTTAGCTTTAATGGCTACAATGGAAATCTTTGATTCCACTAACAACATATAAAGGAAGCAACTGAAGATGAGCAATTCAGAAAAAACAAACGATCAAATAGAGGAAGTTGCTGCCAATGGCTTACTGCATCGAAGAGCATTTCTGAAGACGGGTGCTGTTGTTGCCGGAGGCGCAGGTTTTTTGAGTGCTAAAGCCGCACCGCCTGCAGTTGATAGTTGGACTAAACTCCCTGGCAGGCCACCGGAGGGTTATGGTAACCGTTCCGAGTTTGAAACCGTTAGTCGCTTAACCGGGTATAGCGCCCCAGCCGTGGGTGCCGGTTCATCCAGGGCACCTTTAGGCAATCTTGAAGGCATTATTACGCCGAGTGCCCTGCATTTTGAACGACATCATAATGGTATTCCCAACATTGACCCTTCTGAACACAGACTATTGATTCATGGTCTGGTTGACCGCCCACTGATTTTTGATCTGGAGACCCTGAGTCAGTACCCCCTGGTGTCAAAAATACGCTTTCTGGAATGTTCCGGTAACAGCCGGGCATTGTATACATCGGAAGCTGCGCCGGACGCAACCGCGCAAAGCCTGCATGGTCTGCTTTCCTGCAGCGAATGGACCGGCGTGCCACTCTCGATATTGTTGGATGAGGCTGGCGTGCAGACGGAAGGCCGCTGGGTGCTGGCTGAAGGAGCTGATTCTTCAATGATGAGCCGCAGCATTCCGATGAGCAAAATAAGAGATGACGCCATTGTTGCTATTTATCAAAATGGAGAAAGATTACGACCGGGTAATGGTTATCCCATGCGTTTATTCCTGCCGGGCTGGGAAGGCAACACCAGTGTGAAATGGTTGCGACGTTTAAAAGTTACTGCAGAACCAACCATGACGCGTGATGAGACATCAAAATATTCTGACCTGCAACCAGATGGCACGGCGCGGCTGTTTACCTTCGAGATGGGTGTGAAATCGGTGATTACCTCACCATCAGGGCAGCAGACCATGCGCGGGCCGGGACTTTACCAGATTTCCGGCATTGCCTGGACAGGAGCAGGCCGGATCAGCCGGGTGGAAGTTTCTGCCGATGGTGGACAAACCTGGGGTGAGGCTGAACTGACTGAACCAGTGCTCTCCAAGGCTTTGACACGATTCCGCATACCCTGGCGCTGGAATGGTGGAGCGACTGTATTGCAGAGTCGGGCCTATGATGAGTCAGGTGCTGTACAACCAAGCAGAGCTAGCTTGCTTAGTGATAGAGGCGGGCCGCAATGGGGTTACCATAATCATGCCATCCAGTCCTGGCAAATAGCTGCAAATGGCGAGGTGAGCAATGTTTATGCGTAAATTGTCAGCTTTATCTGTCTTAACGGTTTTTTTATGTCCACTGGTTCTGGCTCAGGAAGGCCCTGGTCTTGGTGTTGTTGCAAGTCCCGAAGAGGTCGCCGGCTGGGATGTCAGTATTGGCCCTGATGGTGTAAACCTGCCACCGGGTTCGGGCACTGTTGCCCAGGGTGCAGAAATTTTTGCAGCGCAATGTGCCGTCTGTCATGGGGCAAATGGTGAAGGCGCGACTAATGACAGATTGGTCGGTGGTCATGACAGCCTGACCAGTGACAATATCGTCAAGACAGTCGGCAGCTACTGGCCTTATGCGACAACGGTATTTGATTACATCAGACGTGCCATGCCTTTTACGCAGCCAGGTTCATTATCAGATGATGAGGTTTATGCCCTGACTGCTTATCTTCTAGAAATGAATGATGTCATTGATGAAGATACTGTATTAAATGCGCAGACTTTACCGGCTGTTGAAATGCCGAATAAAGATGGTTTTGTCTGGGAATGGCAAGAAGAATAAAGCCGTTAAATTTTTAAGTGGCAGGATAATTCGGCGACATTTACAGAGCCAGTAGTACTTGAAAAATACTGGCTCTGGTATCCGGAAGTCACTGTACAGGCTTACGAGTGCCTTCCGGACAGATAGTCTTCAATTCGGTAAAACATCTTCCAGACGTAATGAACCCGGGAGTCCGCTTTGTTGATTGAAGACATTATCGCGATTTCCCTCTGCGCACAAATATTCCCGGATATACCATTCGTTTTTCAGGTTAAAAAATAGTTTTCGCCAGATAGGGCGTTGTAAGTATTCATTATCTTCGTACTTAACAATCACTTCCAGCGTTTTACCATTTTCAATCAGCCTATACCATTCAGTTAGATGAGCCTCTTGTGATACAGGCAGACCATTGGCAGCCAACCATGCTTTACCATTAAAATTTTGGGTATCAACAACTAAAGTATCGTTTTCCCAGTGCGCGATGGCATGTCCCATGAAACGTTGATCTTCTACTGTATCCGGGTGCATCCGGCCATCTGTATAGATAACTCGAAAAACATTGTCATATTCAAAAAGCTGAACAAGCTGATCCTGATTTTGCATGAACTGTATTGGGTAAGGTCCGCCTAAATGTCGTGGTATGGAAGGAAGACACATGGCCGCTGGATCTAAAGCCGGTCTGACAGTCCCGGTTATTTCCAGGCCTCTTTCATTAAGGTACTCTTCAGGCTCAAGCTGCTCAAAATTTTCATCCCGATAACCCCTGAGACTTCTGTTTGAGATAACCCAAAGACCACTTAAATTCTGGCCGGGGGGAACTGCCGTAATATTATTTTCAGCTGCCGTGCTGCTTTCTGAATTAACAAAATGAAAAAGCAAGACGACTAATAAAATTGTCCAGCTTTTCGTTCCAGTATATCTGTTCATCGAGGACCTTCCTCATCGGTATCTACAGCAGTTGGCGTATCAGCATTGATAATACTGCCATCCGCTTTTTCAATCGTTATTATCGCACCACCAGGATCTCCATTTCTAAGCGGGGATATTGTCAGGGTTACCTGATCGCCTGGTTGTACAGTGTTTCTGGTCCATCCACGACGAACCAATACATTCGGACTTCTGCCTTCGATACTCCATTCTACAAGCTCACCGGAGGCTGGCTCATTCACCATGATCTGAATCCACGTATGGGGATTAACCCACTGGAACTCTTTTATTTCGCCTGTTATCTGAATAGGGTTATCTCTATCAAACATTTCAAAGCTGTGATGACCTTGGGCTATTGATGATATTAAGATGCTTAAAGCGCTAAAACTCAAAGCCAAAACTTTAATCATGAAACGTAAATTCAGCATTAACTCATATCTCCTGTCAGTAAAGAGTTAGTTGGCCAGACCGCCAGAACGTTGACCTTCTTCATCAGGTGCATCGCGATTGTTTTCTTCGCAATGATACTCTCTGATACGCCAGGTGGGTCTTTTGGAATATTCTATTTCCTGGACGATGGGTTCTTCAAATGCCAGTGGGTCGCTTATGGTCATCTCGACAATGACCGAATCATTTTCTGTAAATTGCCAGCGTTCAAGAATATGCATTTCCTCACTGTGAGGCAGTCCTCTGCCTACGGTGGTTAGTGTGTTAAAACCAATCGTATCAATGATCAGCGTATTGCTTTCCCACCAGCCGATTGAATCACCCAGATAACTTGGGTCAAGCTCATCAAAGGGCAGGTGCTCATCGCGGTCAAGGAAAATTCGTCGCACCTGGCTTTCTGTTTCGAAAATAATGGTGATCCTGCCTGGTGTTTGTAATATTTCAAATGGGTAGGGGTAGGTCATGACACGTGGCATACCCTGCCAGCCACAACTCGCCGTTCCTACAGCCAACTGCGCAAGTCGTGCCTGTTCCGCTTCATAGATTTGACGGTATTGCTCGGTGAGAATATCAGCGCCGACCGCCTGGGCGGGCGCTGCATTATTCGTGCTGTTTGGATCCAGCCTTTTCAATCCGGCACGTTTAAGCCGTTCATCCAGGGTGTTGTCATTCATCCAAACGCCAGAAATATCTCTTTCCTGATCTGCTGACTGGGCAAAGAGGTTGGCACCGAACAGCAACGAAGATGCGATCAACAGGGAGACTAAATGATTCTTAACCATGATAGTAAAGTACTGTCCCGTCTTCTTTGTGTATTTCCAGAAAGGTGCCGCCCGCATTGCCGTCCTTTAGCGGATAAATCAATACCCGGACTCTTTCTCCTTCTTCCAGAGATGTCCGCTTCCAGCCATTGCGGGAAAGTATGTTAGGGCTGCCACCTTCCAAGCTCCATTCAATGGGAACATCCAGGTCGATCATATTATTTTCTTCACCACTGGCTTCTACCAGGACATGAATAAAAGTATGGGGATTAGTCCACTGAAAAAGCGAGATAGTTCCTTCAAGCCACATTTCCGACTGATCATCAAACATGGCAAAAGAGTGGTGTGCATTGCCCGATGAAAATAAAAATATATTTGTCAGACAAGCAATAAGAAGAACGCGAAAATTTTTCATGGCAAGAATTTTTCTATTGGTTTTTTCAACAAGGATTATTGAGCCAAGCGAAATTCAGGTCAAGTATATGCAATGTATCCGCAGACATCAGATTCTTTGAATAAGATTCAGCTGATAACTTTTTGCCTGAATTCACACAAGTCTTCAATGACACATGAACCACACCGAGGCTTGCGGGCAATACAGGTATAACGTCCATGCAGAATCAGCCAGTGGTGTGCGTCCAGCAGGAATTCCTCGGGCACAAATTTCATTAGCTTCTTTTCCACTTCCAGCACATTCTTGCCGGGTGCAATGCCGGTGCGGTTGGAGACTCTGAAGATATGCGTATCTACAGCCATGGCAGGCTGACGAAAAGCGGTATTAAGTATCACATTAGCTGTTTTCCTGCCGACACCAGGCAGGGCTTCAAGCGATTCGCGATTATCCGGCACAGTGGAATGATGTTTTTCTATTAAAATCTTGCAGGCTGCAATAATGTTTTTAGCCTTGTTGTTATAGAGGCCAATGGTTTTAATATATTTTTTTAAGCCATCCACACCCAGGGCATAAATGGCTTCTGGCGTGTTTGCGACCGGAAATAATTTTGCTGTCGCTTTATTTACACCAACATCAGTAGACTGCGCGGACAGGGTAACGGCAACCAGTAATTCAAAAGCGTTTGAAAATTTCAGTTCTGTAGTCGGGTTTGGGTTTTCAGCACGTAAGCGTTTAAAAATTTCTGTGCGTTTTTGTTTGTTCATTGTCCCTGCAATATCTGTTTACTATTTATTTTGACGGACTGTTTATCCAGTAAGCGATGGTCTATAAAATTTTTTGTCGCCAATAATAAGCCCATAAATAAAAACGCACCGGGTGGTAGCAGGGCCAACAGAAAACCGGGATAAGCAGGCAGCACAGTAATTTCCCAGGTTGCAGCGAAAGGCAGCAGGTATTCCATATTGGCGAACAGGCTGCCTGTACCAAAAAGCTCGCGCAAAGCACCCAGAACTAATAAAACCAGACTGAAACCCAGGCCCGTCATTAAACCATCATAGGTGGCGAGTAAGGGTGGGTTTTTAGAGGCATAAGACACGGCTCGACCAAGGATGGCGCAATTGGTCACAATCAGAGGAATGAAAATGCCAATACTCAGATACAAGGAGTAGGCGAAGGCTTGCAGTAATAATTCAGCACAGGTAACAAAGCCGGCAATAATCAGCACAAAGGCAGGCAGTCGAATGGCCGCAGTGATTTGATGCCGGATCAGTGACACCATCAGATTGGAAAACACCAGTACCAGGATGGTCGCCAGCCCCAGCCCCAGCGCATTTACCACTGATGAGCTCACCGCGAGTAAAGGGCAGAGCCCCAGCAACTGTACCAGTGCCGGGTTGTTGCTCCAGAGGCCCTGCTTGCTGAGAGTAAGGAGTTCAGTTTTCATAAATTCAGAATGACTGTTTTGTTTTGTTCAAAAAATTCCAGCGCTCTGGCAATTGCAATCGTCACCGCCCTTGGTGTGATGGTTGCGCCGGTAAACTGATCAAAGTCTCCGCCATTTTTAACAACTGTCCAGCCTGCCGGGGCAGGATTTTGCAGTGAGCGTCCATTGAATGAAAGTATCCAGTCGGAAAATCTCAAATCAATAAGGTCGCCAAGGCCTGGAGTTTCACGGTGACTGATAACCCTGACAGCAGTCACCGAACCATCAGCACGGATGCCGACTAACAAATGTATATCGCCATTGTAACCATCACGTGCGACCAGCGGCAAAATTATTCCGCTGGGCAGGCTGTTACTGCGTGCGATATAAGCAGTGCTACTTTCCCTTAAGCCTAAAAGTTCAAGATTGTCGAATGCATTCGAGTCTAACTCCAGAGGAATAGGGTCATTAATTAAATCGTTATCATGCAGGTTAGCCGGGAAGATAATGGTTAGCGCCTGACGTTCAGCATTTAACGCCTGCTCAGCTATACGAGACTCACTGATGGCATAGACCAACGTTAGAATTATAGCCACGCAGGCTGCAAAGCAGGCAAGCCTAGCCGCATTATTGATGACGGACTGTCGAATTTCGCTAGACATCACTGGCAGGCCGGGGTTGAGTATAGTAATCAATCAGGGGTGCTGCAAAATTACCGAGCAATACGGCGAAGGCAATGCCATCGGGATAGGCACCCCAGACCCGTATGACATAAGTGACGATACCGATTAAGACGCCGTAAATAATTCGGCCTCTGGGTGTAGTTGATGCCGTGACCGGGTCCGTTGCTATAAAAAAGGCCCCCAGCATAGTGCCACCACCGAACAGGTGCATTAATGGTGAACCGCCACTGGCTGAACTGCCACCGTCATAAAACAGGGCCGCCATCAGTGTCAGGCTGCCTAACATGGCAAGAGGAATTTGCCAGCCGATAATCCGTTTATATAAAAGGACCAAGCCACCCAGTAAAAAGCCGAAGTTTACCCATTCCCAGCCGACACCGGATAATCTTCCGAAAGCAGAATTTTGTGACCAGAATTCACTGACTAACAAAGCACCCCGTTCATTACGAAAGAGGTCAAGTGCAGTCGCGCCGGTAAAAGCGTCTATATCCCGTTCAACACCGAATGGATTTGTCCAGTTGGTCATTTCCAGAGGAAAAGCAATCAGGAGTACAGCATAGGCAACCATGGCAGGGTTAAACAGGTTTTGTCCCAATCCGCCGTATAAGTGCTTGGCAACGACAATCGCAAAAAACATCCCGACGATACCCAGCCACCAGGGAGAATAGGGAGGAATACACAGACCCAGTAAAACGGCAGTGACCAGGGCGCTGTAATCCTTTAGATAAAAAGCCAGACTACGCTTGCGCAGGATCAGAATCAGCGCTTCAAACAACAAGGCCCAGAGACAAATCCAGACAATATTTAAGAGTGTCCCCCAGCCGAAAAATACGGTCAGGGCAAGCAGTCCCGGCAGGCAAGCTGCCAGCACCCATAACATAATCAGGGAAGTTGATAAGACCTGATGGTTTTTTGGCAGTTTGATTTTCTTAACTGCCATGCTGAGTATCCGGCGATTTTCCTGCGGCTGTTTTGTTTTTTGCCCGGGCCAGTGCCGCCTGAATTAAATCACTTTGTTTAGCTTTTGCCTGAGCCAGTTCAGCGCGGGTCCGTCGGCGTTGTTCGATCTGGGCTCTTTCTTTAGCCAGACGCTGTTCTCGATAATCGAAACGCTGTTTGATCAGCAATGCCTGTTGCAGTTTTTCATCCTGATCTTTAATGGCCAGTTTTGCCGCCTGATAATATTGCACCAGCGGAATATGGCTGGGACACACGGCATGGCAAAGACCACACTCTATGCAATCCATCAGTCGGTGTTCTCTGGCTTTGTCATAAGCCTTGCCCTGCGCAAACCAGTACAACTGTTGTGGCAATAGATCTACTGGACAGGCATCCACACAAAGTCCGCAGCGGATACAGGCTTGTTCACTCAGACTCTTTTCAGGAGGACTTTTTGACGCTTCGGCATCCACGGTGACAAAGTCGATGCAGTCAACCGGGCAGGGTGCTTCACATAATTCACAGCCAGTGCATTCAGAAGCAATGACACTGTGCATCTGCTGGGCAGCACCAACGATGGCATCAACCGGACAGGCCTGAATACAAAAAGTACAACCGATGCATTCTGCTTCCCGAATTACGGCAACTTTGGGGGCGGTTTCCTCTACCAGGTCGGGGTCAAGTGGGATGGCTTTCACGTCCAATAAATGCGCAAGCTGGTTGATGGTGTTTTCACCACCGGGTGGACAGAGATTAATAGGGGCACCAGAGCTTACGGCCTCGGCATAGGGTTTACAGCCGGGATAGCCACATTGGGCGCATTGTGTTTGTGGTAAGAGTGCATTGATCTGATCAACAAGGGGATTGGTGGTGACTTTAAATTTCTGCACGGCGAAACCAAGCAAGGCACCAAACAAAACGCTGATAATGAGAAGCGCCAGCAGAGGAGATAAGAACGGAGCCAATAATGCTTCCATGTTAGCCATGCTTACACCAGCCCGGTGAAGCCCATGAAAGCCAGTGACATTAAGGCAGCTGTGATCATGGCAATGGAAGCACCCTGGAAAGGCGCAGGAACATCTGCCAGATTGAGCTTTTCCCTGAGTGCTGCAAACAGAATTAGCACTAATGAAAAGCCCAGTGCTGCACCAAAACCGTAAAAGGCCGATTCAATAAAATTATTGCCGGCATTGATGTTTAGCAAGGCAACGCCCAGCACGGCGCAATTTGTTGTAATAAGTGGTAAAAAAATACCCAGTATCTTGTGCAGAAGCGGCGAGGTTTTCAGCATCAGTATTTCAGTAAAATTTACCAGGGCTGCAATGACAACAATAAAAGCGATTGTCCGTAACCAGGTGATATTCAGTGGAATTAACAGGTAGTGATAGATGATGTAAGACACCATGGATGCGAGGGTCAGAACAAAGGTTGTCGCCGCCGACATGCCGATGGCAGTTTCAACTTTATTTGAAGACCCCATGAAAGGACAGAGTCCCAGAAATTGCACCAGGACGAAATTGTTTACTAGGATAGCGCTGATCAGGAGGATAATGATTGCACTCATATTCTGCGCTCGTGTTTGGGACTCTGAATTTGTTGTCTTCTATCTTGCCTTTTATTGACCTTCTACTTACCTTGTATTAGCTCAATCATGTAGCCGTCAGGATCTTTAACAAAAGCGATGACAGTTTTTCCGTGCATCATGGGTCCTGCGGGCCTGACAACTTCACCACCCTTGGCTGCAATTTCGTCGCAGGCCTTGTAGGCATCATCGACAGCAATAGCAATATGACCATAGGCATTGCCCATGTCGTAAGAGTCAGTTTCCCAATTGTGTGTGAGCTCAAGGACGGTATTGCTGCTTTCGTCGCCGTAACCCAAAAATGCCAGGGTAAACTTACCATCGGGAAATTCCATATGGCGAAGCAATTGCATATTAAAAATATTGGTATAAAAATCGATGGATTTTTCCAGGTCAGTGACTCGAAGCATGGTATGTAAAATGCGCATGAAGGCCTCTTTTTTCAGTGAGATGTGATTAAGTTCCTGGTGGAATTATGCCAATAATGAGAGACTTTAACCATGGGGGATATACAAAGTAACGAAGTACAGCTATGGCTTGTAGAAGATCAGCAAATCACTGAGCAGTCTTTACTCGATGAATATAAGGCTTTGCTTAATGCTGAAGAGCAAACACGTTATGAGCGTCTGAACTTTCCCAAACATCAAAGACAATTTTTAGTTTCCCGGGCTTTGTTAAGAACGGTGCTCGGGAAATATCTTCAGCGGCCTCCCGAGAGTCTGGTTTTTGCAAGAAATGCCTACGGAAAACCGAGAATTGCCAGCTTTGAAAAACCTTTGCCAATCAGTTTTAACCTTTCGCATACCAATGGACTGAGTGTGTTAGCTGTAACGCCGGGCGATGATCTGGGAGTTGATGTTGAATACCTGACCCGCAAGGTGGACATCCTGAAACTGGCGCAACGTTTCTTTTCCAAACAGGAATACGATGAACTGGCTGCACTGCATGTTAAAGATTTCGATGAGCGTTTTTTCAGGCTATGGACCTTGAAAGAAGCTTATATCAAGGCTTGTGGCATGGGATTGGCAATTCCGCTGAAGGATTTCAGTTTTAGCTTTAAGCAGGACGAAATAGCAGTCAGTTTTGCAGAACAACGCAACGATGAGCCTGCAGCCTGGCATTTCTGGCAATTTGTTTATCAATCCAGGTTTCAGTTGGCTCTGGCGCAAAAATTAAGCCGGAAAGCGGCGCCTAAGAAGTTAGTAGCCAGACAGGGCAAGCCGCTGGAGGATTTTTCAACATTTGAAATAGTCGGACTTAAACATAGCGTCTAAGGCTTTTCTTCTTCGTATTCTGTCTGGCAATTCCAGCAAATGGCAAACTGACCGGTGTTTTCTTCACCACAGTTTTTGCATAGCCACGGCTTGTTCTCTTGAGGCTTTTCAAGTTGATTCTGAATGATTGCTTTGGCTTGTTCATAATCTTCATCATGAGCAAGCCACAGTTCCAGTAAAGTATTGCCGATACCAAATTCTGCCCCCATGGTATTACCAAAATCATTTTTTACATGGCAATCGATATCATGCATGGCCAGAATATTTTTTACCGAATAGACCAGTCCACGGTTTTCATGTTGATAGATCAAGCGCATTTGATGGCTTCAGTTGAGTTTGGCGCCACAGTAATAACAGGTATTTTTATTGGCAGGAACGGTTCTGTTGCAAGAGGAACAGTTGATTGTCTCATTGGCGCGGGCTTCCAGTGCATTTTTTTTGGCAGAAATTTTTTCCTGCAAGGCATTGCTGTCAAAACTGCTTTGCTCGGCTATTAACTCCCAGAGGGTATCAAGAGTAAAAGTCAGCTCATTTATTTTTTTCTCTAACTGAACAATTCTGAAATTGGCGGTATCCAGTTCGCTAGTGAAAGATTTTTCACTGTCCTGAGAGGTTTTAAACAAAAATCCGAGCATGAAACGACTCTCTGAGTTGTGTGAATATTATTTTTAGGACAGATCACCTGGACGTTTTAACTGCAATAAATGGCCGGATTGACAAGTGATTCTGTTTGTATCGGCAGGTAACGCTATTTGGGCAAAACTGGCAGTCGTCATCAGTTTGCCATCCCCGGTATAACTCAATTCATCTTGTGGACACAGATACTCGACAAGTCCATCAAGTCCAGGATTATGTGCCACCAGCATAACAGTATTGTATTTATTTAAAAATTTTATACTTTCTGATAACAGCACCATAGGATTGGCATGGTAAAGCTCTTCTTTCCAATAGATATCCATTGAATCGAATTCCAGATTAAGGCACACATTCATAATGGTTTCGCGTGTCCTGGCGGAGTGAGAACTGACGATACAATCAGGAATAAGCCGGTTTTTCTGCATCCATTTCCCGATAGCCAGACTGTCTCGTTCTCCCCTTTGGTTGAGTGGCCGCTCGTGGTCAGAAACAGGTAGGTTCCAGTCCGATTTAGCATGCCTGAGTAAATAAAGTTGCTTGGTCATTTCGCTTTTTGCCAGACAATAAGCTCATGGCTGAGCCATTGTTTGCTTAAACATTTTTGTAAGGCGTGCCCACCATACAGCATCTGCAAGTATGGCTTCTTTAGAGAAAGCTTATTGGTGAATTTAAGTAGCAGACTTATTAAATAGTCACGCGGTCTGTTCAGTTCCAGATAGGGTGTGAGGTTTTGTCTGTCAATCTGTTTAAAACCAAGCTGAGCTGTGTATTTATCAACTTGTTGTGGGGTGCAAAGTGAAGAAATTAACCAGCCCTGACGGAAGCGGTCTAGCCAGGTAGTGGCTTTTTTATCCTGCAGAAGTTTCTCATCGGTCAGAAAATCATCACAAATGACCAGAAAGCCGCCGGGCTTAATCAGAGAGCTGGCCTGATGAAAAAAAGCGGCAGCATTTTGGGCATGGACAAAAGATTCAATGGAAAAAACCAGATCAGCTTGCTGCAAATTACCGGGCAGTTTACAAAAGTCAGCTTGAATACATTGTAATTTTTCTGAGAAGTCATGCTTATGGATACGCTGATTGGCGAGTTTGCATTGCTCTTCACTGATTGTAATGCCAAGCCCTGTTACTGGCATCTGGGATTTAATATAGCAAAGACTGGAAGCTACACCACAACCCAGATCTACAATATGAGGCCGGTGGTTTGCATGGTGTTTAAGTAAGAGTCGGCAAATCTGGTCATCAACATAATGCAGTGCTTCCGCACGGGTGCTTACACCATAGGCCCAGATAGCACGATGGATACTGCCTTCCGAGGAATGACCCAGTTTCAGAAAAAGGCCAGTGTTTTCATTATAAAAACGCTGTATATGCTCGCTGAGAGTAATATTAGACATCTGCGAGTAAGTTTACTCGAAGCTGCGTCAATAAATAAACGCAAAAATAGTTAAGTAATGCGCAAACCAGCCACGGCACCTTCGTGGGGTTCCAGCAGATAGATTTCCTGGCCTTCACCGGCAGCCAGTATCATGCCTTCGGACACGCCGAATTTCATTTTGCGGGGTTTCAGGTTGGCGACCAGTACAGTGTACATGCCATTGAGCTTTTCCGGCTCATAGGCGGATTTGATACCGGAGAAAACGGTACGGGTTTGTTGTTCGCCCTGAGCATTCAGGCCGAGATCAAGGGTGAGTTTGAGTAACTTGTCGGCACCTTCCACATGCTCCGCCTGAATAATTCTGGCTATGCGCAGGTCGACTTTGGCAAAGTCAGGAAACTCTATTTCAGCGGAAATGGGGTCATTGGCTAGCGGACTGTCGACAGCACTGCTGGCTGGTTTTTCCTGCTCGCCCAGACTTTCTTTACTGGCTTCTACCATAGCGTCTACCTTTGAATTTTCTACACGGGTCATTAAGGGGGTAAATTTATTAATCTGATGGTCAAGTAACAGATTATCCGCATCCTGCCACTGTAACGCTTCTATGTTAAGGAATTCTTCCACCTGTGCTGCAATGCCTGGCAGAACCGGTTTTAAATAAATCATCACCAGTCGAAACAGATTGATACCAGTTGAGCAAATATCCTGAACTTCAGGCGAATTGGAGTTTTCTTTGGCCAGTACCCAGGGCGTTTTGTCAGCAATATATTGGTTGGCTTTGTCGGCCAGGGTCATGATCAGTCGTATAGCTTTGCCGAATTCACGCTGCTCGTAAAGTGCAGCGATTTCAGCGGCGGCCTGCTGACATTCCGCAGTCAATTCGGGTTCTGAGTCTTGTACAGACAATTTGCCAGCAAATCCTTTGTTGATAAAACCCGCACAGCGGCTGGCAATATTGACGACTTTGCCAACGACATCCGAATTTACTCTCTGTATAAAATCGTCCAGATTTAAATCCAGATCGTCAGGACTGCTGCCAAGCTTGGCGGCAAAGTAATAGCGTAAATATTCCGGATCAAGAAACTGTTTATAGGTTTCAGCCATAATAAAAGTGCCGCGTGATTTCGACATCTTTTGCCCATTGACGGTCAGAAAACCATTAACCGAAATACCGGTTGGTGTTCTGAAGTCTGAGGTCAGTAACATGGCGGGCCAGAACAGGGCATGAAAATTAATAATGTCCTTGCCGATAAAATGCCAGAGCTCAGACTTGGCGTCTTTGCTCCAGTAGTCATCAAAATTCAGATCAGTACGACTGTCGCAGAGTTTCTTGAAGCTGGCCATATACCCGATTGGGGCATCCAGCCAGACATAAAAATATTTGCCGGGTTCCCCCGGAATTTCAAAACCGAAATAGGGGGCATCACGGCTGATATCCCATTCCTGCAAGCCACTATCCAGCCATTCGGCCAGTTTGTTGGCAACAGATGTGGGCAGGGTGCCGCTGCGGGTCCATTCTTTCAGAAAGTCAGAAAAATCCGGCAGCTTAAAGAAAAAATGTGTGGATTCTTTTTCTATTGGTGTTGCGCCGGAAATGGTTGAACGCGGATTGATTAAATCGGTCGCATTATAGGTAGAACTACAGACTTCACAGTTATCACCGTACTGATCTTCAGCTTTACATTTCGGGCACTGACCTTTAATAAAACGATCAGATAAAAACAAACCTTTTTCTGGATCATAGAGTTGAGTGATCTTGCGTTCACTGATATGTCCGTTAGCTTTGCAACGCTCATAAATCAAGGAGGAAAATGTTTTGTTTTCCTCAGAGTGAGTGCTGTGGTAAATATCGAAATCCACCAGAAAATCAGCAAAGTCACGTTGATGTTCCAGATTGACCGCATCAATGAATTCTTCCGGTGATATGCCGGCTTTTTCTGCACTCAGCATAATGCCGGTACCGTGGGCATCGTCTGCACAGACATAACTGCAGTTATTACCCTGCATACGCTGAAAACGCACCCAGATATCAGCCTGAATGTAACCCAGCAAATGCCCCAAATGGATAGGGCCATTGGCATAAGGCAGGGCGTTGGTAACCAGTATATTTCTTTTGCTCAAAATTAATTCTCAGTAATTTGCTTAAATAATATAAATTCTTGCTAAAACAATCCTTGTATTTGTCCTTCCGCATTGACTGAAATATTTTCAGCGGAGGGAACTTTCGGTAAGCCCGGCATGATCATGATATCGCCACAGACAGCAACAATAAATTCGGCCCCGGCGGCAAGGCGTAATTCCTGAATTGGCACCACATGATTACTGGGGGCTCCCATCAATAAAGGATCGGTAGAAAAACTGTATTGGGTCTTGGCCATGCAGATTGGAAAATCAGGATATTGCTCCTGATAAGCATCAAACTGCCGGCGTACTTTCATGTCTGCAACGATGTCGGAGGCCCCATAAATTTCACGGGCAATACATTGGGCCTTTTGCCAGAGTGTTAAATCATTATCATATAAATAACGAAAATCGGAGGTATCGTTCTCAGCCAAATCCACTACCGCTTCTGCCAAGGCACTTGCTCCGGCTCCGCCCTGCGACCAATGGGTACATTCAAATACACTCAGGTTCAGATTCTCACAACATTCACGGATCAGACTGATTTCAGCATCGGTATCAGCGTCAAAATGGTTAATCGCAACAGTAACAGGCACGCCAAACTTGCGCACATTATTCACATGCCGTTCCAGGTTAGAGAGACCTTTTTGTAATGCTTGCAAATCTTCAGAACTAAGTTTGTCTTTTGCCAGCCCGCCATGCATTTTCAGTGCACGGACCGTGGCGACGATGACGGCAACGGCTGGCTTTAAACCGGCTTTGCGGCATTTGATGTCAAAAAACTTCTCAGCACCCAGGTCTGCGCCAAAGCCTGCTTCCGTCACCACATAGTCGGCCAGTTTCAAAGCCGTACTGGTTGCCATCACAGAGTTGCAGCCATGCGCGATATTACCGAAAGGACCACCATGGACAAATGCCGGCGTTGCTTCCAAGGTTTGCACCAGGTTGGGAATCAGTGCATCTTTCAGCAAGGCCGTCATCGCGCCATCGGCTTTGAGGTCTCTGGCAGTGACAGGCTGCAGGTCACGTGTGGTACCGATGACAATTTTAGCTAGGCGCTTTTGTAGATCTTCAAGATCAGTGGCCAGACAGAGTATTGCCATGATTTCGGATGCAACGGTGATATCAAAGCCACTTTGCCGTGGAAATCCATTACCTGGTCCACCCAAACCCAGAGCAATATCGCGCAGCGCACGATCATTCATGTCGACTACCCGGCGCCAGGTGATACGACGACTGTCGATGCCCAGTTCGTTTGACCAGTGGATATGATTATCAATCATGGCGGCGAGTAAATTATGGGCAGCACCGATGGCATGAAAGTCGCCGGTAAAGTGTAGGTTGATATCTTCCATCGGCACCACTTGTGAAAAGCCACCCCCGGCAGCGCCCCCCTTCATGCCGAAGCAGGGCCCGAGACTGGGTTCACGCAAACAGATAGCTGTATGTTTACCTATTCGGCTCAGGGCATCGCCCAGACCAACAGTGGTGGTGGTCTTGCCTTCTCCGGCAGGCGTAGGAGAGATTGCTGTGACCAGGATCAGTTTCCCGTCTGTGTTATCTTGTACTGACTTAATAAAATCGTAGTCCAGCTTGGCTTTATCAGGGCCATATTGACGCAATGCAGTTACAGGGATATCCAATTTAGCGCCTATATCGACGATGGGCTCGCTTATTGCAGCCTGGGCAATTTGAATGTCAGAAGCTTGAGTCATAGCCGGGTCTGTTTTGGCAGTTAAACTGGATAGGTGCTGATAAAGGCGGCGATTCTAGCAGTTTTAGGGGCTTAATTTAAGTCAAAGGGTGAAGAAGTATAAGTTCTTAAACAAGCAATAAATCATTAATTTTGTATAATCTTTCGAGTTAGTGTATTTAAAAAAGGTTACAGGTAATGCTTGGGCTAACTAGAAACTTATTATTCATTTTATCGTTTGTTCCGCTATTTGCTGTCGCACAGATCCCCTATGACAGGGACTATCCTGTGATGAATTACACCGATGCGGAAACCAGCGATGCCGTCAGTCAGTTATTCGCCGATATTGCCGCAGGCAGGGTGCAGCTTGAACATCGTGGTGAGCGTGGTTATCTGGAGTCTTTGCTTGCTCTGCTTAATATAGATGATTCTTCTCAATTACTGGTTTTTTCCAAAACTGCCCGTAAAAGCCGCTTTGTCTCGCCTGACACGCCGCGTGCGATTTATTTTAATGATGAGGTTTATGTGGGCTATGTACCGGAAACCAATAGCCTGGAAGTAGCAGCAATGGATCCGCTTCTGGGGCCGGTATTTTTCGATGTGCCACAGAATGTTGAAAGGCCACTGGTTCTGGAACATGAGACCAGCCGGTGTTTACGCTGCCATGACACGATGAGTAATACGGGGGGCGGTACGCCACGTTTTATGACCAGTTCAAGACTGGTAGACAGTAACGGTGAGATTGCATCACATGAAGTCAGTGTGATTATGCAGGACAGCACACCTTTAAGGCAGCGCTGGGGTGGCTGGTATGTCACTGGTTTGCATGGCGAGCAGGAGACTATGGGCAACCTCATGTTTGAAGGCCGGGCCAGATCTGTGAGTGAATTAGATTTGCTGGCTAATGGGAATAAAACGGATTTGAATACTATGTTTAACACGGCTCCGTATCTAACAGAGCATAGCGACATTGTTGCCTTGCTGGTGATTCAGCATCAGATCGAAGTACAAAACACCATGACCAAGGCAGCATGGGATTATCGTCAGTTATTGTCAAAAGCAGGCAATGTCAGCACGGAAAAAGTCGCGGAACTGGCGCAGCCGGTTGTTGATGTGCTTTTTATGAAGAACGAGGCACCTTTGGGGGATCGTATTCAGGGACTGTCGGGTTTTACTAAATATTTTCAGAGTCTGGGACCTTTTGATAACAACCGCCGCTCCCTGAGGGATCTGGATTTAAACTCCCGCGTGTTCAAATACCCGCTGAGTTATCTGATTTATTCGGATGCTTTTGCTGCTTTGCCTGAAGCCTTGCACAACTACATTGTTCAGGCCATTCAACAGGTACTGACAGCCGACACGGATCAGACGGAATACGCACATCTTGATGCGCAAACCCGAGCGACAATTCTGGAAATTGTAAATACCACAGCCCCCGGCTTTTTTCTGTGATCGTTCAAGCTGATCGGTTAGAATTCCTGCTTTTCTTATTGTTACGGGGGCAACATGCAGTTACTGGATGGCAAGGCAACATCTGAACAATTAAAAGCTGAAATTGCTGAAAAAGTTGCTGCCATTAAAGCCGTCAATGGCAAGGTGCCGCATCTGGCCGCCGTTATCGTTGGCGATGATGGTGGCAGTCATACCTATGTCAATAATAAGGTGCGTACCTGTGAGCAACTGGGTTTTGATTCAACGCTGATTGCGTTACCGGAAGAAACCACTGAAGCTGAATTGCTGCAAAAAGTCGATGAGCTGAATAACAATGATGACATAGATGGCTTTATCGTACAGGTTCCCTTGCCCGCACATATTGATGAAGACAAAGTCACTGAAGCCATCAATCCCGAAAAAGATGTTGATGGCTTCCACCCGGAAAATCTCGGACGTATGATGCTGGGGTTACCGACTTACATTTCGGCAACACCGAATGGCATTCTGGAATTATTAAAACGCAACAACATTACTACCTCAGGTAAACATTGTGTTGTGGTCGGGCGCAGTAATATTGTTGGTACCCCCATGTCAATTTTGATGTCGCGTAATGCCGAGCCAGGAAACTGCACTGTGACCATGGTGCACAGTCGCACGCAAAATATGCGTGAAATTTGCGCCAGTGCCGATATTTTAATCGTTGCTATCGGTAAGCCTGAGTTTGTCAAAGCAGACATGGTCAAACAGGGTGCAGTGGTTATTGATGTTGGGACAACACGCGTACCGGATGCCAGCAAGCCAAAAGGTTTTGCGCTGAAAGGCGATGTGGACTTTGATAATGTAAAAGATAAATGCAGTTTTATTACGCCGGTTCCGGGCGGGGTCGGGCCGATGACCATTGCGTCGCTTATGCAGAACACACTGCTGGCAGTTGAGCGTAAAAATAAAACCTGAGTGAATAAAATGACTGAGCCTCTAACAGCCTTAAAACCCTTCATAGCCAAAGTCAGTGATGCCAAAGTGCTGAGCTTTGATGAAGCCTGCGAAGCGTTTGAAATTATTATGAGTGGTGGTGCAACGCCTGCCCAAATTGCCGGCTTTCTGGTCGCGCTGCGTATGCGCGGAGAAAATGTTGATGAGCTTAGTGCGGCAGTAAAAATTATTCGTGCCAAAGCCCTGCCGGTTAAGGCGCCGGATAATGCTATCGATATTGTTGGCACGGGTGGTGATGGTTCAGGCACCTTGAATATTTCTACGGCAACAGCCATCGTTGTGGCTGGTTGCGGTGTTCCTGTAGCCAAACATGGCAATCGTGCACTGTCATCCAAATCGGGCGCTTCAGATGTGCTGTCTGCACTAGGTCTTGATCTTGAAGCGCCAATGGAAAAAATTGAGCAGGCTATCGCTGAGGCAAATATCGGCTTTATGCTGGCGCCACGGCATCACAGTTCATTTAAATATGTGGGTCCGGTGCGAGTGGAACTTGGTATACGTACCATGTTTAACATTTTAGGTCCCCTGTGTAATCCTGCCGGTGTAAAACGTTATCTGTTGGGTGTGTATAGCAAGGATTGGGTTAAACCCATGGCTGAAGTGCTGGCCAGGTTAGGCTGTGAAAAAGCCTGGGTGGTGCATGGCGCAGATGGTCTGGATGAATTAAGCACCACCGGCCAGAATTATATTTGTGAAGTAAATGGTAAGAGCATAAAAGAGTTGAATATTGGTCCTGCGGATGCAGGCTTGCCGCAGGCAACACTGGAACAACTTAAAGGCGGCGATGCTGCTTATAATGCTGAGCGTCTAGAGTCCCTATTAAAGGGTGAAAAAGATGCTTACCGGGATATCGTTATGTTTGGCACGGCTGCCGCTTTGTTGGTATCCGATAAAGTTTCGGATTTGCAGGCCGGGGTGCAGATGGCGACAGAATCGATAGATAGTGGCAAAGCATCACAGGCGCTGGAAAAACTGGTCAGTATTTGTCAAAACTAGATTGCTCCTTTTCACTCCTAAGGTAAACTTTTCTCGTTGTCAGCCGTTAAAGCTATATTTACAGAGAGAAGATTTCTCTTTATTTCCATTATTACAGGTGTATTCTTAGCAACTCTTAAGCAATAGGCTTTAGTTAGATATCGCTAACAGGCTATTTTTAAAGGAAAAATATGAGTTCCGAACAAGACAGTAAAACAGGAGAAAGCTTTATACCCGCAGCTAGAAAAAAGGGTAAAAAAGGCGTTGTCGGTCTAGTGGTTTTCATTGTATTTGTCGCAGCAGGCAGCTACTACTGGTTAAATAGGGATGACGATGTTGTTGAGACTCAGCCTTTGTTAACACCGGTTAGAATTGGCGATATTGAAAATACGATTGCCGCTACAGGCAGTTTGAAACCTTTTGAAACCGTTGAAGTTGGTGCCCAGGTTTCAGGTCAATTGCTGAGACTATATGTTGAGGCCGGCGATCTGGTTGAGGAAGGTCAGTTGCTGGCTGAAATTTATGCCAATCAGCAGGAGCAACGTGTCGAGTCGAGTCGTGCAAATTTAGCGGGTCAGGAAGCGCAGCTGGAATCCAGAATTTCAGCATTGGAACTGGCTCAGGCGAATGCTGACCGGCAGCGTCGTTTAATGGCTGCTGATGCGACCAGTCAACTGGATTTTGATAATGCCATGAATCAACTGGCGGCAGCCCAGGCTAATTTGACTCAGGCACAGCGTCAGATAGACCAGAGCCGGGCCAATCTGGATATTGAAGAGCAGGAACTTGCATTTACCCGCATTGTAGCGCCAATTTCTGGAACGGTAGTTTCAGTAGCGATGACTGAGGGACGTACACTGAATGCTGTGCAACAGGCGCCAACCATCCTTACTATCGCAGACTTAACCAAGATGTCAGTTGAGGCGGAAATCTCTGAAGCTGATATCGGCAGTCTCAAGAACGGCATGGAGATTTATTTTACAACGCTTGGCGGAGGTAATCGTCGCTGGAACAGCACCTTGAGACAAATATTGCCACAACCCACTATCACCAATAATGTTGTGCTCTATACTGGGCTGTTTGATATAGAAAATATTGACGGCGCGTTACTACCTGAAATGACGGCACAGGTTTATTTCGTCACTTCTGCCGCCAGAGATGTATTAACAGTTCCAATAGGCGCCTTAACTTTTCTGGATAACGGTCCGGCCTCTGCCGGGTCAGGCTTTAATGACATCATGGCGAATGCAGGCGGGCGGCAAGGCCCCTTTGCCGGAGCCCGTGGCGGCGTTATTCAGGATGGCGCTGGGTCAGCGTTTAATGCCGGCAGACAACGGCCTGCTGGAAACAGGGCAGGGACAACACAGCTTGCAACAGTTCAGGTGCAGTTGAATGACGGTTCCTATGAGGAAAGAGAGATCATAGTCGGCTTGACCAGTCGCGTTGCTGCTGAAGTTATCTCTGGATTACAGGTAGGAGAGCTGGTTGTTTCCGGTGTTGTACAGGGTAATGTCAATGGCATAGACCGTGATCAATTAAGAAGTGCTTTGGGTATACCCGGGAGGCGCTAGCTAAATGAGCACTTCTTTGCTTTATTCAGCCGAGGGTTCAGAACCTGGCAGGCAAGCCGAAACTGATGTTGTTGCTCCGGCAACAGCAACGGCAATTCCTCTTATAGAGCTGCAGGGCGTGGTGCGCATTTTCACCACTGGTGGCGGTGTTGAAGTGCGTGCTTTACGTGGTGTTGATTTAAAAATTTATCCTGGTGAGTTCCTCGCCATTGTCGGGCAATCGGGTTCCGGTAAATCGACCTTAATGAATATTTTGGGTTGCCTGGATCGCCCGACGGCAGGCAAGTATCTGTTTGCCGGCAGGGATATTGAAAGCTTTGATGCTGATGGCCTTGCCTGGCTGCGCCGGGAAGCCTTTGGCTTCGTTTTCCAAAGCTACAATCTGCTGGGTTCAGAGTCAGCACTGGAAAATGTTCAGGTGCCGGCAGTTTATGCAGGCATGAGTGCCTATGAACGCGAGATACGTGCAGAGTCATTATTAAGTGCCCTGGGACTTGGTGAGCGTATGGATCATCGACCTTCCCAGTTGTCAGGTGGCCAGCAGCAAAGGGTGTCGATTGCCAGGGCAATGATGAATGGCGGCAATGTTATTCTGGCTGATGAACCGACGGGGGCTCTGGATACGCAAAGCGGCATAGAAGTCATGGAGCTGCTGGAAGATCTGGCCTCCAAAGGACACACCGTCATACTGATTACACATGATCAGGAGGTTGCTGCACATGCTGACCGGATTATTGAGTTTCGCGATGGAGAGATCGTCAGCGATACAGGTCCAAAAGCTGAAAGTATTGATGCAAAAAATAATGCCAAATTACGTGAACTTTTCATGAGCCGTAAGGCGTCGTCAATGTTGACCGGCACCGGTGAAGCCATCCGTATGGCATTGCGTTCACTCAAGGCAAATATCTTCCGTACCATGCTGACCCTGCTTGGGATTGTTATTGGTGTTTCCTCAGTCGTTGCCATGCTGGCTATCGGTGAAGGTGCACAACAGGAAATCATTCAGATCATGAACCAGCTGGGAACCAATGTGGTGACAGTGAGACCCGAGCGTTTGCCAGGCTCATTCCGCAGTATGCCATCAACACTGACATTGGAAGATGCCGCTGCCGTAGGTGCGAATATCCCGAATATTGTGGCAGCCATTCTGCAGATGCAAAATCGCAACTCCAATGTCCGCTTTGGGCGCAATGATACCCAGACCTCTGTTGTGGCAACGACGGGTGATATGCCTGAGGTGGAATCATGGCCACTGGCCCAGGGCGTATTTTTCACCAATGCAGACAGTGACGATATTGCCAGTGTTGCCGTACTGGGTTCCGAGGCCAGGGCAGATCTGTTTCCGGATGGGCAGGATCCGCTTGGCGAATATATTCTGATAGGCAATATTCCGTTTCAGGTCATCGGTATCCTGACCTCGAAAGGCGCGCAGGGATTTAATAATCCGGATGATTCCATCTATATTCCATTTAAAACCGGGGCTGTTCGGGTATTTGGCAAGAACGATGCTGATGAAATCAGGGTGTTAATTGATGATGTTGAACAAATTGACCAGACTGAACAAAACATACTTGAATATCTGACGGCCCTGCATGGTACGCAGGATATGAGAATGTTCCAGAATACTTCCATGCTGGAATCCGCTTCTGAATCGCAGGAAACGTTCACCCTTTTACTGGGTTCAGTCGCGGCCATTTCTCTGCTTGTTGGTGGTATCGGCGTCATGAACATCATGCTGGTCTCCGTGACAGAACGTACGAGAGAAATCGGTGTGCGCATGGCAACCGGTGCAAGACAGAGCGATATTCTGTCGCAGTTTTTATCAGAAGCCATAGTGGTTTCCTGCTTTGGTGGTGTTATTGGCATTGTATTAGGCATAACAATAGGTCTTGTATTGCAGCGTTTTGACGTTGCCATTTATTTTTCCAGCACTCCAATGTTGCTGGCCTTTACCTGTTCAGTGACTACCGGATTAATTTTTGGTTTTGCGCCAGCCAGAAAGGCATCCAGGCTTGATCCGGTGGTAGCGCTGGCTAACGAATAATTTATTAAAAGTAAAACTTACTGTTGTCGGTATGAAAGTTAATTTGTTAATCGTTTTAGTGTTTTTCGGCTTAAGTGGCTGTGTGTCTGTCGATGTGCCAGAGATCCCGGATACTGATGTCCCTGAAAACTGGATTGGTCCACAGGTTGAGGGGGCGGAAGTCTGGCCAACTCTGGTCTGGTGGGAAAGTTTTCAGGATGATGAGCTGAATACGATTGTACAGTCGGTCAGACAGAACAATCTTGATCTGCAAAATAATCGGCGCAATCTGGAAGCAGCACAAATTGCCTTGCGCGAAGCCGGCTTTAATTTATTGCCGATACCTGCTGTCAGGATAGGCACAGGCGCGCTTTACACCGATAATTTGGGTGCTGCCGAACTGGATAATAACCCTAACAGTCCGGTTGATCTGACCGGGTCCTTGACCTATAACGACATTCTCAGCAGACCTGCGACTTTTGAGGGGGCTGTCGCTGATTATCAGTCGCGTCGTGCTCAGGTAGCCAATACCGCATTGAACACGCTTGGAACGGCTGCCTCAACTTATTTCCAGGTTTTACTGATTCGTGATCAGATTCTGGCAGCCCAGCAAAATCTGGCCAATGCCGAAGCAATAGGGGAGATTACCCAGGCCAGGGTTGATGCCGGTGTTGCTGTTCCCATTGATGCTTTACAACAGCAAATCGCCATACAACAGCAGCGCGCAAATATTCGCAGTCTGCAACAGAATGAGTTATCTGCTCTGGCGTCACTGGCACTATTGTTGGGCATTTCAGTGCAGGAATTTGATATCAACGGAAATACACTGGAAAACATACTGGTACCTGTTTTGCGGCCGGGCATTCCATCTGAATTATTACGTCGGCGTCCTGATCTGGTACAGGCAGAAGCTGAACTACAGAGAGCGGCAGTGCAGGTAGAGTTAAGCCGTCTAAACTTCTTTCCATCCATTTCTTTAACGGGTAGCGCCAATGCTTCAAGTACTTCGCTCAGTGAATTAATTTCGTCACCGGACACAGTGATCAATATCGGTACTGACCTAAGTCAGCTCATGCTGGATAATGGTGCGCGTAGGCGCGGACTTGAACAAAACAGGCTGGCACTGGAAAACAGTCTGAATAACTATCGTGAATCCGTTATCAGTGCATTCAACGAAATTGAAGTCCTGCTGAGTAATATTCAGTTACTGCAGGAGTTGGGAGTGGTAGCAGCGCGGCAACTGGCGCAGGCGGAGGAGTCATTCCGGCTGGCAGAGGTACGTTATGCGGAGGGTGTTGCCGATTACCAGACTGTTCTGACCGCGCAAAATACATTGTTTTTTCAACGTACTGTCCTATTGAACAACAAGATTCAGCAGCTTAATTCCATGGTTGGCTTCTACCAGGCTTTAGGTGGTGGCTGGGATGCAGACGATGAGGCAACGATGTCAATTGCCAGTGAATAAGTCCAGTTACAACCTTTTATTGATAAATTCTTTCTGTTTACTCTCTAAGTTATTTAATTGATGGAATTTTTCGGCGATTTTGTGTTCTAAATTTTGGACATTCAGAAGCTGGGCGTATATTCTCCACATTGTTGTCATAAATACTTAACGTTGGCTTGGCTAAAAGCCTGAATATAGGTGTTATCACTATAAATGGTTAACGATATCACCCTGAAAGATCATACTAAGGAAAGGCGGATTTTTCTGTCCCGCTTACTTATCGGCGCCAGTATTGCAACTTTTCTGATTGCACTTCTCATATCAAGACTTATCTATCTGCAAGTTTATCAACACGAGTATTACTCGACAGTTTCGGATAACAACCGAATCTATAGTCAGGCCATCGCGCCAACCCGCGGGCTAATCTATGATCGTAATGGCGTTTTACTCGCCGATAACAAGCCCAGCTTTAACTTAACGGTAATTCAGGAAAACGTCAGGGATATGGATGCCAGCATCAACCTGATTCAAAACCTGATTGAGCTGCCTGAGCAGGAAGTTGAAGCATTCAAACAGCGTTTACGTCGACGCGGCGTACCATTTTCTTCGGTGCCCTTGGCTTATGCCTTAAGTGAAGAAGAGATTGCCCGCCTGGCTGTTAACCAGTTTCGGCTTCCCGGTTTTCAGGTTGAAGCGCAGTTGGTCAGATCTTATCCTCTGGGTGCGCCGATAGCGCATGCCCTGGGTTATCTCAGCAGTATTACCGAAGAAGAATTACGTAATTTGAATGCCGAACAATACCGTGGAACTCATCAGATTGGTAAAACAGGGGTAGAACGCTTTTATGAATCTCTGCTGCATGGACAGGTAGGTTATGAAACCGTAGAAAAGAATGCCCGTGGCCAGATTATGAACGTGCTCGACCGCACTGATCCGGTTCCCGGTGAAAATCTGGTCTTGCATCTGGATAGCCAATTACAGCTGGCAGCCTGGGAAGCACTGGGAGATTACCGGGGTGGAGTGGTCGCTTTGGATGTGGCAACCGGTGGCGTTCTTGCTATGGTCAGTAAGCCGGCGTTTGATCCTAATCTTTTTGTTGGCGGCATCAGTCAGTCTGAATATACAGCACTGAATGATCCCATTGAGACACCATTGTTTAATCGGGCTTTGGCTAAATATTCTCCAGGTTCAACGGTAAAACCTTTTATTGGTCTGGCTGGTCTCGATTTTGGTGTAAGAACTAGAGATTATCAGGTCCCGGATCCAGGCTATTTTATTCTGGAAGGTGATAGCCACATTTATCATGACTGGACCTGGTGGTTTACAGAAACCGGTCATGATCAGGTGAATCTGGCCAAGGCTATTTATCAGTCCTGTGATATTTATTTTTGGGATTTGGCGGTGGATTTGGGTATAGACCGGATGGCTGAATTTATGGCCAAATTTGGTTTTGGCCAAAATACCAGCGTCGATATTTCTCAGGCCAACACGGGAACCTTGCCGTCCAAAACCTGGAAATTGGAAACCTTAGGGCAGCCCTGGTATCCCGGTGAAACACTGAATTCTGCTATTGGGCAGGGTTATACCGAAGCCACGCCATTACAGCTGGCAACGGCAACCATGGTATTGGCAAACAAAGGGCATTGGCAGCAACCCATCCTGCTCAAGAGAGTGGGCTTATTAAACCAGGATATTCAACATGAAAGTGCTATTCCGGATGTGACCTTACAAAATCCTGATGACTGGAACTTTATTCATCAGGCCATGCAGGATGTTGTCCATAAGGATGATGGCGGCTATCGCAATAACGGGACAGCCTATCCCTATATTTCCATGCTTGAAAAAATGCCTTACCACATGGCAGGGAAATCAGGGACTGCTCAGGTCGTTGGCATGGCCGCAGATTTTGATAATGATGCCGAGGTGCCGGAGCAGTATAGAGACCATGCCTTGTTTATTTCTTTTGCGCCGGTGGAAAATCCTGCAATCGCAATTGCAGTATTTGTTGAACATGGCGTAGGTGGCAGTGGCGTGGCTGGACCCATAGCCAAAAAAGTCCTGGACGCGTATTTACTGAATGAGTTTGGCGAAGTAAAACAGGAGTTTTTACCGGAAGCATCTGAGCCTGATCTGCAACTAAGCGCTATTGAGACTGTACAGGAACAATTGTGAGCTCTTCTACTTTTATCAGGCAGCTTAGCGGCGACTTTAATAATCTGGAAAAACGCCAGAGTATCTGGGAAAAGCTCAACCTGGATTTGCCTTTGTTGTTTGCTTTGGTGGTACTGACTGCGTTTGGCTTACTGGTTTTATACAGTGCAACTGATGGAAATCAGGCAGAGATGCGGCGTCAGATTATTTTCATAGCCGTGGCTTTCACTATGATGTTCATTGTTGCCCAGGTTGATGTCAGGGTTATGCGACGCTGGGCACCCTTGATGTATCTGGGTAGTTTAAGTCTGTTAGTTGCTGTTTTATTTTTCGGGGCAACTTCGAATGGTGCGCAGCGCTGGCTTGACTTACCTGGACTGCCGCGCTTCCAGCCCTCAGAGATTATGAAAATTGTTTTGCCTTTGACCCTCGCCGCGTATTTTTCAAGAAGAGCAATTCCGCCACGTTTTAAACATATATTCTGGTCTTTGGTCTTGCTGGGATTGCCTGCTGTACTGATTGCCATAGAGCCGGATTTAGGGACGGCCTTGCTGATTGCGGTATCCGGAATATTTGTTTTATTACTCTCAGGCATCAGCTGGAAACTGGTGGGTTCAGCATTAGGCGCGGGAGTTTTATCTATTCCTGCCATGTGGATTTTTTATTTAAAGGATTACCAGCAACAGCGCATTTTGACTTTTCTGAATCCGGAAAAGGATCCTTTGGGAACCGGCTGGAATATTATTCAGTCAAAAACAGCCATTGGTTCCGGCGGATTGTATGGCAAGGGTTGGTTGAACGGAGTTCAATCTAGGCTGGACTTTTTACCGGAAGGTCAAACGGACTTCATTGTTGCAGTGCTGGCTGAAGAATTTGGTTTAGCAGGCGTTCTTTTTCTCTTGCTACTTTACCTGGCTATCATAGCCAGAGGTCTTTATATCGCAGGAGTTTCCAGCGACATGTTTACTCGTTTGCTTGCCGGTAGTATCACGCTGACATTTTTCGTTTATGTTTTTGTTAATATCGGCATGGTCAGTGGGATTTTACCGGTAGTGGGTGTGCCTCTGCCCATGGTTAGTCTGGGCGGGACATCAATTGTTACTTTGATGCTGGGATTTGGCATTCTGATGTCGGTCCACAGTCATGGTAAAACAGCGTTTCGTTACGCTGACTAGTTTACTTTGAATAGTTTTTATAAGGAAAATAATTATTAGCGGCCCTATGGCAGAGCAAAATAAATACAAGCTGATTCTTATTTCTTTCCTGGCTGTTACATTAACAGCCTGCGTATCCGCTCCTCCCATAACTTCCAATGCAGGCCGTTACGATATGGAGTATGACAGCCCCATACTGGAGCCTATTGATGTCGACTCAATTCCGGAAGTTATTCCACAGCCTGTCACCAGAACCCTGGCAGGGAACAAGAGTCCCTATGAAGTTAACGGACTCAGCTATACCGTCATGGACAGTGAGGTTGGTTATCAGGAAAGTGGGCGGGCATCCTGGTATGGGCGTAAATTTCATGGTCATCTAACTTCTAATGGTGAAATCTACGATATGTTCAGCTTTACCGCTGCGCATAAAAGCTTGCCGATTCCCAGTTTTGTGAAAGTAACGAATCTGGATAATGGCAAAAGTGTTGTTGTCAGGGTTAATGATCGCGGGCCTTTTCATGACAACAGGATTATAGATTTATCCTATGCGGCTGCTGCCAAGCTGGATTATGCTGACATAGGCACAGCAAGAGTCCATGTTGAAGCCTTGACGCCTTGGTTGGATGTGGCACCTGAGACTGAGGAGGTGCCAATGGTGCTGGCATCCAACAATACCGATGATAGTCCAGTAGACCAGGAAGAAATAGCAGCTGAGAGACAGCGTATAGAAGCGGATGCCGGGCAGGATTATTTACAACTTGGTGCTTTTAGTAACCTGCAAAGTGCAGAGAACTTGTTAAATAATGTAAGAACCTTAACTGAATTTCCGGCTTTTATCCGCAGTGATGTTAACCAGGGCACAAATAATATTCTGCATCGTGTGCGTTTAGGGCCGCTAAATGAGACAATTCAACTGGATAGTTTAATTCAAAGTTTTATAGAGGCGGGTCTGGGCACCCCCTTCAGGGTGCGGCAGTAAAAAGGCCTGTTTTTGCCATAAAAAAGTCAGATTAATATGCGACATTTGAGGAAAACAATGCAAGCGATAACTGTGACAAATGCATTAACAAACAGACAGCTTATGAATAAAACATTTCATATCGGAAATACTTGGTGTGCCTATTGGTGCGGATTGCTGTGTTTGCTGATGCTTGCTTCCAGTTCCAGCACTGTATTGGCCCAGCAAAGCAGAATTATTCCCAGAGCGCCGGATATTGCGGCAACGTCTTATTTGCTGATGGATGCAACAACAGGTGATATTCTGGTCGAATCCAATGCCGATGTTCCTCTGCCGCCTGCCAGTCTGACTAAAATCATGACGGATTATGTGATTGCCAACGAGCTGCAATACGGCAATATATCGCTGGATGATGAGGTTTATATCAGTGTCAAAGCCTGGCAGATGGAAGGTTCCAAAATGTTCATCCAGGAAGGCACCACAGTGCGTTTGGAAGATCTTATTTACGGCATGGTCGTACAGTCAGGTAATGATGCCAGTGTTGCGCTGGCTGAGCATGTTGCTGGCAGTGAAGAAGCCTTTGCCGATATGATGAATCAGCATGCCGAGTTACTGGGGCTGCAAAATTCATATTTCCTTAATGCTACCGGTTTGCCACAAGACCTGCATGTCATGTCAGCCAGGGATCTGGCTATTCTTTCCCAGGCTCTGATTGAACGCTTTCCGGAAAATTACGAAATCTACAGTGTGCCTGAATTCACCTACAACGGTATCCGGCAGCCAAATCGAAATACCTTGCTGTTTCAGGACAGAAATGTCGATGGCATGAAAACAGGTTTTACCGATGACGCAGGTTATTGCCTGGTCGCATCCGCTACCCGAGACGGTATGCGGTTGATTGCTGTTGTCATGGGAACAGACAGTACCAATGCGCGGGCTATCGAGGCACAAAAACTATTAACCTACGGCTTTCGTTTCTATGAAACCTACGAACTCTTTAGCGGCAATCAGGTGTTGTCCAGTGAAGAAGTCTGGTCAGGCAGAACCAATTCAGTTGAAGTTGGCGTGCAGGACCAGGTCTTTATCACTATTCCAAATAACAGCGGTGATGAGCTGGTAACTGAGCTGGAGATTGAAGAAACGCTGAGAGCGCCAATTAATGCCGGTGATGTTCTCGGACAGGTAACTATCAGCTTTGAAGATCAGATTTACTATCAGGGTGAAGTCATCGCGATGCAGACTGTCGAGAAGGGCAGTCTGATCAAACGTATCATGGACTGGCTGACTTTGTTCTTTATGAGTCTTTTTAGTTAGCGCAATCTGAAAGCTTGTGGATACGATATATATAGAAGAAGACTCGGTAAGCATAGAGTTTCCCTGTGAATATCCCGTTAAGGTCATGGGTAGAAATACCGATGATTTCAGTGACGTCATTCTCGACATTATCCGGCGTCATGCGCCGGATTTAAGAGATGAAAATATCAGTTTTCGTCCCAGCCGCAATAAAAACTACCTGGCAGTGAATGTCATTATTTACGCCACGGGTGTCCAGCAATTGCAGGCCTTGTTTGATGATTTGAAGGCTAGTGGTCGGGTTTCCATGGTCTTGTAATTGTTGTGAATAACATGCAACAGGTTCTTGAAGCAGAACACTGCAAATTACGTTTCTTGGGTCTGCAACCCTATGAGCGTGTCTGGCAGGATATGCTTGAATTTACACTTAACAGAAATGCTTCCACTGTAGATGAATTATGGGTCTTGCAGCATGAGCCTGTTTTTACGCTGGGGCAGGCCGGAAAGCAGGAACACATTCTGGATGCGCATAATATTCCGATAGTAAAGTCTGACCGGGGTGGACAGGTGACTTACCATGGCCCTGGTCAACTGATTGTCTATTTATTGATTGATGTGCGCAGAAACAAATTTGGTATCAGACATCTGGTCGATCTGATTGAGAACTCTATTATTTCAGTACTGGCATCTTTTGGTATAGAAGGCACAACAAGAGCACGCGCACCGGGTGTTTATGTTGATGACAAAAAAATTGCAGCTTTGGGTTTACGTATTAAACAGGGATGCTCATATCACGGCCTTAGTTTTAATATTGATATGGATCTAACTCCCTTCACCTATATAAA
This sequence comes from Gammaproteobacteria bacterium, assembly GCA_038148755.1. Taxonomy (GTDB): domain Bacteria; phylum Pseudomonadota; class Gammaproteobacteria; order Pseudomonadales; family Pseudohongiellaceae; genus UBA5109. The sequence goes on along the minus strand of JAYQWA010000002.1, from coordinate 67,721 downwards.
CCCCTGTGGTTATGCTGGTCTGCAAACGACTCAACTCGTTGACCTGCTGGATAAGCCTGAAGGCGATTTACTGCAATCTGCGCAGGACAGACTGCTCCATGTTTTGCAGGCAAAGCTGCTATAATTCACGGCTGTTTGTATTCGTAATAATTGTTCCTTATTTACCCTGTAAACTACGGAACAGCAAAATGTAAGACTGTAAGGTTTATTTGAGTGACAACTAAATTGAAAAAAGTCGTTCAGGGTGAGAAATTACGCGGCGCTGACAAAGTCGCCCGTATTCCCGTCAAGGTCATTCCGACCACTGAATTACCACGTAAACCGGATTGGATACGTGTCCGGATGGGCTCTTCAGCAAAAGTCGAACATATCAAGAATACGCTGAGAAAGCATAAGCTGAGTTCTGTCTGTGAAGAAGCATCCTGTCCAAATCTGGGGGAATGTTTCAGCGGTGGTACGGCGACCTTTATGATTCTGGGTGATATCTGTACCAGACGTTGCCCATTTTGCGATGTAGCCCATGGACGCCCCAATCCGCCGATGGAGAATGAACCACTTGAGCTGGCTGAAGCCATTGCTGAAATGCAATTGAATTATGTTGTGGTTACCTCGGTAGATAGAGATGATTTAAGAGACGGTGGTGCTGAGCATTTTTCCCGGTGTATTGCAGAAACCCGGCGTCTGAATCCTGGCATTAAAATTGAAGTTCTGGTACCTGACTTCAGGGGTCGTATGGATGTCGCTCTGGCAATCCTCACTGGTACAACACCCGATGTGTTTAATCATAACCTTGAAACCATTCCACGCCTTTATAAAAAAGTTAGACCTGGCTCTGATTACCAATGGTCTCTGAATCTGTTGAAAAAATACAAGGAGATGGCGCCGAAGGTCTTAACTAAATCAGGCATCATGCTCGGTCTTGGGGAAAGCAGGGAAGAAGTGCTTCAGGTTATGCAGGACCTGGCGGCACACCAGGTAGATATGGTTACCCTGGGTCAGTATTTGCAGCCGAGTCGGGATCATCTGGCTGTTGAGCGTTTCGTTCACCCTGATGAATTTGAAGAATATGCTCTGCTGGGCAAGGAGATGGGTTTCCGGCATGTTGCCAGTGGCCCCTTGGTCAGATCCTCATATCATGCGGATAAACAAGCGCTTTTAAACTGACCCTGATCGGTCCAGGGTTTCTGTAGATTTATCAAACTTCGTATTATGACTATCAAACAAATGACTTTTAAGTTATTCCCCTTATTATTGCTTTTATTATCTGGCGGGCTGTCGGCCCAGGAAAATATTTCCACTGCCGGTATGGGCTCTAAAAGTATTGAGATGGTCAGACTTGCTCAAGAACCTGAAATTGATGGAGTTCTGGATGATGAAGTATGGAAGCAGGCCAGAGTGGTTACAGATTTTTATCAAACTACGCCTAGTGAATTTGCATTGCCTTCACAGCCTACTGAAGTGCGTATTTTTTACACAGAGGATGCCATTTATGTTGGCGCGAAAATGTTTGAAGATGATCCTGATTTAATAACTGCCCAGTCGTATCGACAGTACGGGGGAGTTACTCAGGAAGATGTATTCATTCTTTTGCTAGATCCCTTTCTCAATCGGCGGAGCGGTTATCGCTTCGCTATCAGTCCTCTTGGTATCTGGTGGGATGCAATTTATAGCAGTCCCACTGAAACTGATAGTAACTGGCTGGGAATCTGGCAGGGTGAAAGTCAAATTGTCGAAGATGGCTGGACGACTGAAATGCGCATTCCTTTCCAGACATTGTCATTTGACCCTGAGAACAGTGACTGGGGTATTAACTTTCAACGCATTATTCGACGCAACGATGAACGTATCTCCTGGCTTTCACGGGATCGTCAACATAATCCAGCGACTTCCGGAGTAGCGAGTGGTATAAATGAAATTCAACAGGGTAAAGGTCTGGATATTGTTCCGGGTATAACATTACGTCGAGATAAAGTTTTTGGTCCTGCACCTGGTGCCGGTGTTGAAAATAGTTTTGAACCAACTCTCGATATATTCTATAAATTAACGCCCGCCTTGAATGCGTCTTTAACCCTGAATACTGATTTTTCAGCAGCAGAAGTGGATAACCGCCAGGTTAATCTGACACGGTTTTCATTATTTTTTCCGGAAAGGCGCGATTTTTTTCTGCGTGATTCAGATATTTTTGAGTTTGGACAGATTGGAACATATGGTTTTTCTGCTAATTGGGGCACTGGTTTCTCAGCTATACCTAACGCGGCTCAGCAAAATGCCAGACCATTCTTCTCCCGCAGAATTGGATTAAGTGCCAATGGCTCACCAGTCGATCTTAATGTTGGTGGAAAGATAAGTGGCCGGATTGGTAATTTTAATGTCGGCTCATTAATCATTTCGCAAGATGAAGATGTGACTACCGGCGTTGATGCTACCGATATTTTTGTTGGTAGAGCTGTGATGAATGTACTGTCTGAATCACAGATTGGCCTCATGCTAACGGATGGTGATCCACAATCCAATCTGGATAACACGCTTTATGGTGCAGATTTTCGCTATCGAAATTCCCGCTTACCAAATAACAAAACGGTAGAATTAAATGCCTGGGTGCAAAAAACTGATACTGAAGGAAAGCCGGGAGATGATATGGCATACAGTCTTGCCTTAAGTTCTCCGAACAGGAATGGTTTGCGTGGTACTGCTATCTACACAAGAGTCGAACAAAATTTCGACCCAGCTTTAGGTTATGTAAATCGCGTAGGCGTTGAGGAATATGCACTCGAAGGAGGCTACTCATACCTTTTGCCGATTAGTAGCTATTTTGCTTCTTATAATGTGACACTGGATGGATATCGGGCAGAACTGTTATCCAGTGGAGAGCTTAGCTCTCAAGATGTCGGCATTCGATTTTCTCTATACAACAGAACCCGAGACAGATTTTTTGCCAGATTGGTTCAGGCGAAAGAAGTGCTATTAAATGATTTTTCAATTTTCAGGGCTTCAGATGGATCAAGATCAGTGGTGATACCAAGTGGCGATTATACCTTCAATGAGGTGCGGTTCTTTCTAAATACAGGCTCCCATCGAAAGCTGTCAGCAAATCTTAGTGTATGGGCTGGTGAATTTTATGATGGTGATCATTTGGAATTCAGATCTGCCTTGACCTGGAGACCAAACAGTCAACTTGAATTTGGCCTGACACATAACGAGAATTCAATTAAATTGCCTGCTGGTGAATTTAAAGTCCGCCAAATTAATTTGCAGGGCAACTTTGCTTTAAATACCCGCTGGTCCTGGAATAATTTACTACAGTACGACAATGTGTCGGAAGCAACCGGGTTCAATAGTCGTCTTGTCTATATTCCCGAAGCAGGGCAGCAGGCTATTCTGGTGTTTAATTATGGCGCTCAGGATAGAGATAAAGACAATAACTTCACATCGACAGGCTCGGATCTATCCTTGCGAGCGACCTATACTTTTCGATATTAACGGGATTAAAAAATCAGGCGCTCAGGCTTAATTTATTATTACTGAGCGTGAGTATCAGGCGAGCAAGCTCATCCCAGGTATTCAGTCTGTTTAGACCTTTCACAGACTGGTCAATTAAACTGGCATCGTTTAACAAAGCCTGCAGCCGCGCCAGTGAATGCTGGCTTAAGGCCAAAGATACAGGCCCCATTTTATTGCGCCAGACACCTTCACTTTGCATGGCAGCATTAACACTTTGTCCATTTTCAATCAGTAAGGCCATATGGCAAAGAGAGCGTAACTCGCGACAAATAAAATTCAGAATTTTAAGCGGATCCTCGCTTTCTGCCTTTAGGTGATAAAGGATATTCAGGGCTCTTGCGGTATTGCCTCCCAGAGCCGTGTCAATCAGGCTGAAGACGTTAAAGCGGGCACTGTCAGCAACAGCACGGGCAACCATACTGCCGTCCAGTTCCTGGCTTTCGGCAAGGATACTGAGCTTATCAATTTCCTGCGCAGTTGCTAAGAGATTTCCTTCGGTACGTTGGCAAAGGACTTCAATGGCTTGCTGATCGGCAGTAAGCTTATAACGGCCAAGTCGTTGTCTTACCCAGGCTGCAAGATTCTGGGCATTAACAGGCCAGATTGTAACGATGTAGGCCTGATCTTCAATCTGTTTGAACCATTTGGCGTTGCTTGTCGCTTTTTCAATTTTTGGGCTTGAAATAAGCAGAAGATTATCTGCAGAGGGGTTTTCCAGATAGCCATGCAGGGCTTTTTTCCCGGCGTCATCAAGCTTGGCTGAATTTAAACGCAGCTCAATCAGTTTCTTTTCAGCAAATAGAGACAGACTGTTGCCAGACTCAAGCAGGATGTTCCAGTCAAAGTTTGTTTGTACCGTATAGACTTCACGTTCTGTAAATCCCTGTTCCTGGGCAAACTTTCTGAGTTCATCGCAACTTTCCTGAACCAGTAAGGTTTCGTCTCCGGCAATCCAGATTACAGCCGGGATACGGTTGTTCAGTTGTGAAAGTAGCTGCTCCGGCTTTACTTGCATGATTGTGCTAAAGGGCTATTACATGCTGTCTTCATAGACTAAAGAAAAATCGACGACGACATTGGGATTAATACTGGCCAAGCCGGCGATTTCTCTTAATGCTTCCACTCCTTCTGCCAGATTAAACAGGCCTGCACCCAGAATAATCGGTTGGGCTGGCTGAATTTCTATGCGGTTGTCGCTGGTTTTGGTAATGCGTAAGTCAGCACTTAAATCCCTGCTAACACCATGAAGGTTCAGATTGTAGTTATAGTTCGCTGTTGTTGAAACGCCTATAGCCATATTTGCTAGAGCTGTACTGTCAACATTAATACTGATGGTAGCTGTAGGAAAAGTCTGTATTTCAAAGAGTATGTCTCTTACGCGCTGATCACGTATTTCAATAGCGGTATCCACACTACCCAGGTCAATTTCAAGTGTAGCTTCGGTGTTATCGATACTGCCACTTAAACTGGCAAAGCTGTTAACTTCAGAAATTGCGGCAGCTTTGCTGGTGACATAGTACAAACTGGAATCAGTGCTGTTTAATTCCCAGTCAGCATGCGCTGACAGGCTGAGAAAGCCTAAAAGCGAAGCTGTAAATAAACGTTTTATTGTTGATGACATAAGATGCTCCAGATTATTTGTTGTCGTTTCCGATTATTACAAGGCCTACTCTATTGAGCAAGGATTAGGCATTGCGTGATAGATCAATACTTTTATCTGATTTGTCCCAATTTGACGTTTTCCCTGTTACCTGAGTCAGTCGTAGTTCGCTTGCTAAGCCTTTCTCACTTACGTCGCGACTTCGGCCTAAATAGGTTAACTCAAATTGTCTATTGGACGGTTTGCAGACGTCTCATGATTTGCTCGACCAGTGCCTGTCTTAATTCATTACGTACCAGCTCAGCTTCATTGGTCTTGGCGGCAGCATTGGCAGGGTCCGCTTCATAAACTTGCTCAGCAGAAATAATTTCCTGTGCAATTACTGTTTCAGCATTCTTCTCTAGTTGAAAGGAAGACAGCAGGGTCAATTCATATTCTCCGGCTCTGGCATTACGATTAACACTGACAACGCGCTCAAGACTTTGTTCATCTCCCAGCGTGAGCTTATAGGCTGATGGGCCATCAACAATTTCTACGCCAGAAGCGGTAAGTCGGCGTTGTAATATTTGGCCGAGTGCATTGAGGTTGCTGGATGAAATTTGAATTTGCTGTAAATCCGCGTTCAGTAGCTGTGTGTCACTACCGCGCATGGTAAAACCGCAAGAACTGAGAAGCGGAAGGAACATAAGCATTAGCAGAAGATGTTTAGACATTTTAGTTGGCAACTATATTTACCAGTCTTCCCGGCACAACAATGACTTTCCTGATGTTCAGTCCGTCGATATGCTTACTGACACTTTCGTCGGCCAGCGCGGCAGCTTCCAGTTCTTCCTTGCTGGCGTCAGTAGATAGCTCCAGTTTGGCACGTAATTTACCGTTTACCTGGACAACTATGGTTGCGGTTTCCTGCGCTAAGGCAGATTCATCAAATGTTGGCCAGCCAGCATCAATGATGGCGTCAGTATGTCCCAGATGTTGCCAAAGGGCGTGACAAAGATGCGGCACAATGGGGGCTAACAGCAGCACGATCGCTTCCAGCGCTTCCTGTATGACTGCTGCATCCTGTGGTTGACTGCCAGATGCCTGTTCGCTGAATTTGTTAACAGCATTGAATAATTCCATCACTGCGGCAATGGCCGTATTAAAAATTTGCCGACGCGCATAATCATCAGACACCTTTTTAATAGTACTGTGCGTTTTCAGACGTAAGGCTTTTTGTTCAGCGTTTAACGAGGCTGGATCCGGTTTGAGTTCGGTTGCCTTAAAAGCAGCACTGAGTTTCCAGACACGTTTCAGGAAGCGATGCGCACCTTCAACGCCGCTATCAGACCATTCCAGACTTTGATCTGGCGGAGAAGCAAACATCATGAACAGACGCACAGTATCCGCGCCATATTGTTCAATTAAGCCTTCAGGGTCGACAGTATTGCCCTGAGATTTAGACATCTTGCTGCCGTCTTTTAAGACCATACCTTGTGTTAACAGACGTTTAAAAGGTTCGTCAGAATTTACGATGCCTGCATCCCGCATCAATTTATGAAAGAAGCGGGAATACAGCAGATGTAAAATTGCGTGCTCAATACCACCAATATATTGATCAACAGGTAACCAGTAATCAGCTTCAGTATTCAGCATGGAAGAATTTTCATCGCGACAGGCAAAGCGGGCGTAATACCATGAGGATTCCATGAAAGTATCGAAAGTATCGGTTTCACGTTCGGCTTTGTCGCCACACGCAGGGCAGCTTGTTTCGTAAAATTCCGGCATTTTCTTAATGGGAGAACCGCTGCCATCAAAAGCCACATCAGTTGGCAGAACTACTGGCAGTTCTGCTTCCGGCACAGGGACAGATCCACACTTTTCACAAGTGATCATAGGGATAGGAGCTCCCCAGTAACGTTGGCGGCTCACTCCCCAGTCACGCAAACGGTAATTGACTGTTTTACGACCAGTGCCTTTGGCTGTAAAAAAGGCAACTAATTTTTCGAATACCTGTTCAAAATTAAGACCATCGTATTCACCGGAATTGATCAGCAGACCTTTATCGGTAAAAGCAGATTTACTGATATCACAGTCGGCATCGTCCAAAGGCTTGACCACCTGTTTAATATCCAGGCCATAGACTTTGGCAAATTCCCAGTCACGCTGGTCATGTGCAGGTACCGACATCACCGCACCAGAGCCATATGACATCAGTACGAAATTGGCAATCCAGATTGGCACTTCTTCACCGGTAAGAGGATGAACTGCTTTAAAACCGGTATCCATGCCGGTTTTTTCCATGGTGGCGAGTTCGGCTTCAGCGACTTTTATGTTGTCCTGTTCTTTTATGTAGGTGGCAATCGCAGGATTTTGCTCTGCGGCTGCCAGTGCCAGCGGATGTTGTGCGGCTACGGCGACATAGGTGACACCCATAATGGTATCCGGACGTGTAGTATAAACACTCAGGTCATCATGGCCGGGTACTTCAAAGCTGAATTCCAGGCCTTCAGATCGTCCAATCCAGTTCTGCTGCATGACCCGGACTTTTTCCGGCCATTCATCCAGCTTGTCCAGATCGGTAAGTAATTCTTCAGCATAGTCGGTAATTTTAATAAACCATTGCGGGATTTTACGGCGTTCAACAGGTGCCCCTGAACGCCAGCCCTTGCCATCAATAACCTGCTCATTTGCCAGTACAGTCTGATCCACCGGATCCCAATTAACTTCAGCTTCTTTTTTATAAACCAGGCCTTTCTCGAAGAGCTTGATAAAAAACCACTGTTCCCAGCGATAATAATCAGGGTGACAGGTGGCGATTTCCCGATCCCAGTCATAAGCATAGCCAAGCTGCTGCAATTGTTTGCGCATGTAAGCTATGTTTTCATAAGTCCACTTGGCCGGAGCCACCTGGTTTTTCATGGCGGCATTTTCGGCAGGCAGACCAAAGGCATCCCAGCCCATGGGTTGCAGTACATTTTTTCCTAACATGCGTTGAAAACGTGAGATGACATCACCGATGGTGTAATTACGCACATGCCCCATATGTAAACGGCCACTGGGGTAGGGGAACATGGAAAGGCAATAGAATTTTTCTTTAGTTGAGCTTTGATCAGCTTTAAAACTTTGCTGCTTAGCCCAGAATAACTGGGCTGCCTGTTCCACATCCTGATATTTATATTCTTCGTCGAGTTTGTTTGTAATATCTACTGCCATGGTGCAAGTCTATTTTGTATCTATGTTGATTCTATTATTTAAGGCCTAAAAAAAGACGCATAGGATACCTTAGAAGGCATGTTAGCGGTAGCGCAAATAAACGATGGTGTCAGAGCAAAATAAGGATTTACTCTGACACCGATCAAGATTACTCTGGTATTACTATGGATAAAAACAGTAAGCATAAAGAACAGATGAAAAACCTGAAACAGCAGGTTGATAAGGGCGTAGCTGCTGCAACAGAGCAGCGGGGTGTCTGTGTTCTTTTAACCGGAGATGGGAAAGGTAAAAGCACCTCGGCTTTCGGTATGCTCATGAGAAGTCTGGGGTATGGACATAAAGTGGCTGTCGTTCAGTTTATTAAAGGTAAGCAGTTATCAGGGGAAGAAATTTTCCTTAAAGAAAAATACCCGGAGATTCCGTTTTTTCAAATGGGCACAGGCTTTACCTGGGACAGCCAGGACAGAGAAGCTGATATAGTTGCAGCAAAGGCTACCTGGGAGTTTGCTGAAAATCTGTTGCAGGATCCTGAGATAAATCTGCTTATATTGGATGAACTGACTTACATGCTGGCTTTCGATTACCTTGAAGAAGATATTATTATTGAGGCGATTCAAAACAGACCCATGCATCAAAGTGTCATTATTACTGGTCGCGGCGGTGGTACCGCCTTAAGAAAAATTGCCGATACGGTTACTGAAAACAAAAATATAAAACATGCCTATGATTCTGGGATTCAGGCTCGAAAAGGAGTTGATTTCTAAAGCATGTTGAATTCAATTAAGCCCCCATTAGATTCCATTAGCGACTTCATCAGGCTTGAATCCTTTGGCGGGATTCTGCTTTTTTTTAGCGATGGTTATGGCTATGCTGGTGGCAAATTCTCCTCTGGCAGCATTTATAATGCCCTGCTTGATACGACTGTCGTGGTTCAGGTAGACGCATTTAATATTACCAAACCTTTGCTGCTATGGATCAATGATTGCCCCATATTTATAAAGAATGGCCGACAGGTTGTCAGGAACTCAAACAGTATTGCCTGTTTAAGCGATATGCTTGAAAGTACCCTGCAGGCGATTTAATTTTTTAGGGTGATTTCTAAAAACAAAAAAAAGGGCTGATGATCAGCCCTTTTTTCAACTAAATGTCAGCTTAAACATTAAAATTAACGAGACGCGATAGTCCCGTAATCCCAATGCTCTGCGATCTTTCCGTTTTCAATACGGAACATGTCAAACCAGGTAGTGTTATACATAGTTCCAGGCATATTTGGGTTTTCGATTTCACGTTTGAAAGCCATAGTCACATAACCGGCATCTGCAGTAATGGCGACGAGGTCTGGAATATAAGCTAAAGGTTCACGCTGTGGTGCTTGTCCAAAGAAGCTAATAAAAGATGCACGGCCTGTTGGAACATTTGGATTATGTTGCATGTAGTCTTCAGCCATATAGAGCATAGCAGCGTCCATATCACGTGCAACCAGAACTTCACGCCAGAAATCATAAGCCAGTTTTTTATCAGCAGCGTCTTGTGGGTTTGAATCCTGTAGCCATGCCTGTTGCTGGTTTGCTGGAATAACCTCAACAGGGAGCTGGGCAAATACAGTAGTACTGAATAAAGTCAGTATGATAAGAGCGAAAAGTTTTTTCATTATTGTTCTCCTGAACAGTGTAGTAAAAATTAGACGGAAGATTATAGGCAGCTCAATGTCTGATATTCAAGCCTGCCAATTTCGCGGGTTATCTTTCATTGCCCGGTGGAATGCCATCACCCATACGTTCTTCATAAGTCAAGTTTTCCATTCGCCATGCCTGAACAACATCCATATATTCGGGCAGCATGGTGATCCCGCCGCCACGTCCGGCTTCATAGGGAATACCATTTTCTTCGGCAAACTCTACCGGAGCGGTATTTTGACCGGGCAGGTAATGTGGAATTTCACCATCTTCGCGTTCGATTTCAATGGCATAGCGGCAAGGATAAGGTGCCATGGTGCTCTGTGCACGGGCTGAAAAGCCATTGGTTTTAATAAATACATCGTCCAAATAGACCGGATCAGTCACCATCATGACATGTGTCATGGTGTCTCCGTGTGGAATGAAATATTCCAGCATGCTTGCCTGGTCACTGAAAGCCAGACCATTTCTGCGCATCCAACTATTTTTGATATGAGTGGTTTCAACCACAAGGGTGTTGCCTTCAAAATGTCCGGTTGAGAACCCTCCCCAGGTATGTGGATACATTTCATCAGGGTGTTCACGTCCATCCATCCAGATAGTCCTTTTCTGCGCCTGCCACGAAATATGTGTACGGATTGCAGTCAGCTCCTGGGTTTCTTCATCAATAACCTGCCAGATTCGCAGGTTACCAACCCCTCTGAAGCCATAGGTTGAAGGGTGAGGTTTACATTGATGTTCAGGCACAGTCAGTAAGCTAGCGGTCCAGGTATCGCCCCGCATCCGGGCGGCGTCATTGATTGGCAGACCCGCATAGTCTCCGGCCATCGGACCAGGGCCACGCTCGAGCCGGTCTTCATGCATGATCGGATTCCAATGACCATAGATGTCAGCCTGGGCAGTGTTTATGGCAAGGGCCCCAAACAAGCCAAGAACTAATGTTTTTGCTAACTTGGTATGTGTAGTACGCATAATTATTCCTCTGGTAGGTATTTCGTCTACCGTGCGTGATTCAAGTTTTTGCAATATAGCATGCAGTTTTTACTTTTTTAAACTTTTTAATGGTGCTTGAAACCAAGATTCCGCAATAGCTGCAATTTTTATAAATTGATGGACAATCATTTTGACAGCCTAATGAAGTAAAGCAATGGGGAATCAAATAAGCTAGGCAATATGGATGCTTTAGAGATTTCATTGAATGCCCATGTTTTGAATACGTTCCAGAATTTTAGCTGTTGTGTTTGGCGACAGAAAATTTTCCAGATCCCTTGGGCCAAAATCTTGCTGGCATGTTGCTGCGACTTCAGTAATTAACTTGTGTATAGCTTCGGCATCTCTGGCAGTTGCTTTACATATAGCCATAAAAATTTACAACTCGACACTTCAGTATTCAGTTATTTCCAGTTTTTCCAATTCAAGAATAACCCGTAAGAAATTAAAGCCGCTGAGAATAATTTCGCCCTTGAAGCGATCTTCTCCATTTGAAGAAAAATCAAATTCATAGGCCCGGCAAAGTCTGCAGCGCTTATTGCCAGTCTTTTCCAGATGCAAGCCCTTGAAGACTAGAGTCTGATCCAGTAATTGCACATTACGTTCCTGGCAATAAGCTTTTGCGTTGCGAATGGCGAAAGATTTTTGTTCACTGATACGCCACCAGTACATAACAGCAAAGATAAAAATAAAAAATAGGATGGCATCGTAAATATCATACATGGAAAGTATCTATTCGGATTTGCTTGCTCTCAGCTTGATTAAACAAATGGCCAGTAAAATAAAAAAGCTAAACAGGACTATCGGCCAGCTGCCCCAGTAGGAAAAAGGGGTTCTTCCCTGAAACACTGGCACTGTTGCTTGCAGGGTTGCAATTTCAAACTGCTCTGCCTGGGATACGATCTGACCTTTTTCATTGATAAAAGCCGTGACGCCATTGCTGGTTGCTCTAACCATGTAACGACCATTTTCCAGTGCACGCATGGCAGCCATTTGCAAATGTTGTAGGGGGCCAAAGGATGCGCCGAACCAGGTGTCATTACTAATGGTAATCAAAAAATCAGCTTCATGTGCATGCTTGCGCACAAAATCAGGGTATACAACTTCATAGCAGATATATGCAGCCAATGAAAAACCGGAGGCCTGCAATAAATCCTGATTGGCAGGGCCAGCTGCAAGTGATGACATTGGCAGAGAAAAAATTTGCAGTACTGATTCCATGATGGCAGTAAAGGGCACATATTCACCAAAGGGTACCAGTTTCTGTTTGTGGTAAACGCCTGTGCCATTTCCTACGGCCGTTATGCTGTTGTAAATTTTATTGTCTTCGTTATACAGAATACCGCTAACCAGTGTGCTGTTTCTCTCGCTGGCCAAGCGGTCAAAATAAGCAAGCTCGGTACCGGCACGTTGGTAGAGCAAAGGAATCGCGGTTTCAGGCCAGATGACAATATCGTTTTGCCAGAGTGGGGCGCTTAAGCCGTTATATAAATTCAGACTTTCACCCAGATAAGCCGGGTCGAATTTGAGGTTTTGATCAATATTGGCCTGCACTAAAGCAACGTCAGCAGTGCGGTTTGACTCTGCTTCAACCCAGCTAAGAGAAGACAAATAAAGCAGTGCCACACTCACCGTGATTAACCTGATTCCGCACGGAGTCATTCGCCTGGATAGCCACACTTTTTCTTGGCGTCTGACAAGAAACATTTCATATAGGGTGCCGCTTAACAGAACAACAGTGAAACTGATACCAAGCACACCCAGAACCGGCGCCAGATTAGCCAGTGGTGTATTGATATGGGCATAGCCGAGATAAAGCCAGGGGAAACCGGTAAACAACCAGCTTCTCAGCCATTCAAACAGAACCCAGCAGGCAGCGAAACCCAGTGCACGTTGTGTGGTTGAGAAATAACGCTGATAAAACCAGCATTGCAGCGCGAAGAGTAAAGCAAGCCCCGCAACAAACAGCAGCGTCAGAAAAGCCGCAAACAAGCCTGACGCATTGCCATAGACATTAATGCTGACATAAACCCATGAAGCGCCAACGCCAAAAAAGCCCAGACCGTATACCCAGCCCAGTTTTGCCGCCTGTTTTGGGCTGGTATTTTCAAGCGCCGTTAGTAAGACAAAGACTGATATAAACGCCGCAGGCCAGAAATTAACCGGGCTTAAAGAAAGAGGAGCAATAGCGCCTGCAAACAGGGCAGGCAAAAAGTCTTTAACAAGCGGCGTTTTATTCGTGGCCTGACTCATCACTGGAATTCAATGCCAGGCTGGAACTGACTTCGATCAAGCGAATCTGGCGACCATCTGCATTAAGAATTTTGAACACATAAGGTCCAATACCGATGCGTTCATTGCGGCTGGGAATGTGGCCAAACTGGTTCAACAAAATGCCGCCGATAGTGCCCATTTCTTCACTGGTGAAATTACTATGAAAATATTCGTTGAATTCATCCAGCGGTGTAATGGCTTTGACAATATAGCTTTCGCCATCAGAGGTTTTGATGTAATCCTCGTCATCGACATCGTATTCGTCTTCGATTTCCCCGACGATTTGTTCAAGAATATCTTCAATGGTAACAGCACCGGCAAGGCCGCCATATTCATCGATCACAATAGCCATGTGGTTGCGATTTTCACGAAACTCTTTAAGTAAAACATTGAGCCGTTTGTACTCAGGAATAACGGTAACCGGGCGCACGATGTCTTTGATGTTGAAACGTTTACTGCTGTTTTTTTCGAGAAGAAGCGGAATCAAATCCTTGGCCAGCAAAATACCAATGATGTCATCACTGTTTTCGCCGGTCACCGGGAAGCGGGAATGGGCTGTTTCAGTCACAATCTGCAGAATTTCTTCCAGACTGGATTTAGTGTTAAGCATGGCAATTTGAGGGCGAGGGATCATAATTTCCCGCACCTGCATATCACCCACCTGTAAGGCACCTTCGATAATGCTCAAGGCATCAACGTCGATGATTTTTTCTTCCTGAGCCAGTCGTAACTGATCAACCAGATCTTTTTTATCAGAAACCTGAGAACCAAATATTGTTTTAATTTTATCGATCCAGGATTTTTCATCCGGATCGTTGCTAAATTGATCGTCTGCCATGTAACTAATTGCTTCCTGTTACTTTTTTTCTGTTTTTATCAGTGTACTAATCGTTATAAGGGTGAGGATAACCAAGTTTGGATAAAATGTTGATTTCCATCTCCTCCATGCAGGTGGCTTCTTTATCATCCTGATGGTCGTAACCCCGCAAATGCAGGAGACCATGAATGGTCATGTGTGCCCAGTGAGCTGATGCGGTTTTCTGCTGCTCCTGTGCTTCACGGATGATCACCTGGCTGCAGATAGCCAGATCCCCCAATAATCCTTGCTGTGCTTGTGCCGGAATATCATTATAGGTGAAAGACAGGACATTGGTCGGGCCTTGTTTATTACGAAAATTTTGATTCAATTCAGCAGACTCGGTTTCAGAAACCAAACGGATACCAAGCTCGAATGTCTGGTCATCTTGATTTAACTCCTCTAGTACTGCATTGCCCCATAGTTCAAATTCTGCCTGGGACGGCACGGCAGATTCTGCAGAGGCATTCATGAGCTCAATTGTCACGCTCATTAATGCGTTCCTGCTCACTGCTTTCACTCTTTTTCAAGGCGGCTATGCTTTGTTTGTCGTACTTATCGTAAGCTTCAACTACACGCTGGACGATAGGATGGCGTACGACATCTTTGGCATCGAAATATGAAAAATTAATGCCTTTGATATCAGAAAGAATCGAACTGACATGAACCAGCCCGGAACGTTCACCTTTGGGTAAATCAATCTGGGTAACGTCACCGGTAATGACAGCCGTTGAACCAAATCCGATACGGGTCAGGAACATTTTCATTTGCGAGGCCGTTGTGTTCTGGCTTTCATCCAGAATAATAAATGAGTTATTCAGTGTGCGCCCTCGCATGTAAGCCAGAGGCGCGACCTCGATAATATTACGTTCAATCAATTTGGCAACGCGTTCAAAGCCCAGCATTTCATATAAGGCGTCATACAGGGGGCGTAAATACGGATCCACTTTCTGTGCCAAGTCGCCTGGCAGGAACCCCAGTTTTTCACCAGCCTCAACGGCCGGACGAACCAATAAAATCCGACCAACCCTGTCATTTACCAGCGCCTCTACAGCACAGGCAACGGCCAGATAAGTTTTACCCGTGCCGGCAGGGCCAATGCCAAAGTTAATATCATTGCGCATGATGGCACGGACATATTCATTTTGATGATGGCTACGCGGTTTGACCGAGCACTTAGGTGTTCTGATAAGTTGTACATCCTGCTGTGGCTGGTCTTCCAGCGCTTGCGTCGAATCAGCCGTGTTCAGATACTCCTGAATAACCAGATGTATCTGATCAGGACCGAGATCCTTGTTTTTATCAGTGAGCAGATAAAGTGCTTCCAATATCTGTATTGCGCTGGTTAGCGCTGCAGGTTCACCATGCAGTGTAAAGTCAGAACCACGATTCTGTATCTTAATGTTCAAGCGATCTTCAATTTGTTGGATATGCTCATTCAGACGGCCACAGAGGCTGGCCAGGCGTTGAGGATTTTCAGGTTCCAGATGCAACCTGCTGGTTTGATTGTCGTTAGTCAAAAGGGAACTGTGCCTCCTGTATTACCTGCTTGCACTCAGTATACCAAGTGAAAAGTACAATGGTATTAAATTTTTGTGAATACAAGTAGTTATCTCAGCTTGTTTTATGGGAGCTGACCACGTAATGAATTAGGCAGGGCTTCAGTAATTTTGATCGGAATGATCTGGCCGACCAGATTTGCCTGATCAGCTCTGAAATTCACAACCCGGTTATTCTCAGTACGGCCCTGCAACTGGCCGGGGTCCTTTTTTGACGGGCCGGTAACCAGAACAGGCACTACAGTATCAACCATCGCTTCGGAGATGCTATGGGCATGCTGTAGTATCCGTTCCTGTAGAATAGCAAGCCGTTGTTTCTTAACACTTTCTGGGGTTTCATCCTTGAGATCGGCCGCCGGAGTCCCGGGTCGGGCGCTGTAGATGAAACTGAAGGAATGATCAAAGCCGATATCCGCAATCAGGTTCATGGTGTCTTCGAAATCCCGCTCAGTTTCACCTGGAAATCCGATAATAAAGTCTGAACTTATGCTGATATCAGCGCGAATCGCACGTAACTTGCGAATGATGGATTTATATTCTAGTACTGTGTGATTACGCTTCATCAGGGCCAGAATCCGGTCTGAGCCGCTTTGTACGGGTAAATGCAAATGACTAACCAGTTCAGGAGTTGTCTCGTAGGTATCAATCAGGCTCTGATTAAATTCCACCGGATGTGAGGTGGTGTAACGGATTCTGTCGATACCCTCAATGGCTGAGATATAGGTGATCAGGGTTGCCAGATCTATCAAGTCACCTTCATGGCTTAAACCACGGTAAGAGTTAACATTTTGACCAAGTAAATTTACTTCCCGTACACCCTGCGAGGCCAGGTGAACCGCTTCAGCCAGAATATCATCCAGTGGCCTGCTGACTTCTTCACCACGGGTATAAGGCACCACACAAAAAGAACAGTATCGGCTGCAGCCTTCCTGAATAGTCAGGAAAGCCTGGCATTCAGCCGCTGTGGGTTGGGGCAGGCGATCAAACTTTTCAATTTCCGGGAAACTGATATCAACCACCGGGCCACCTTCAGGCTTGTCTTTTAACAGGCTGGGTAGACGGTGCAGGGTTTGTGGGCCGAAGACAACATCTACAAAGGGTGCACGCTTACCAATCAATTCACCTTCCTGAGAAGCCACACAGCCGCCGACGGCAATTTTTAACTCTGGCTTACTATCTTTCAGTTTGCGCCAGCGTCCGAGCTGATGAAAGACTTTCTCTTGCGCTTTTTCTCGAATCGAACAGGTATTAAGCAGCAGCACGTCAGCATCTTCTGCAGTATCTGCGAGCACCATCTGGTCGCTTTCCTGCAGAAGATCCAGCATACGCGCACTGTCATATTCGTTCATCTGACAGCCGTGAGTTTTGATAAATACCTTTTTAGGCATAAACTGTTTTAAACCGGTGTTAAAAAGGGCAGGCATTATAGCGATAAGGCCTTGAAAAGGCGATGTTTATCCCTATATATACAATTCGTGTTGTTGTCTGATTGAAAGTTCAAATTGTCTAGTTGAGAGTACCATGGCGAATTCAAGCAAATCCAAAGAAATATTTAAAATTACCTTTTTAAACAAAGGTAAAGTCTACGAAGTTTATGCCGAGCAGGTTTATCAAAGTGACCTGTGGGGTTTTATTGAAATCGAAGATTTTGTTTTTGGCGAGCATACACAGGTTGTTGTGGATCCCTCAGAAGAAAAGCTTAAAGCTGAATTTCAGGGTGTTAAGCGAAGCTTTATCCCGCTGCAGGCGATAGTCCGGATTGATCAGGTGGAGAAAGAGGGTGTTGCCAAGATTACGAGTGGAGATAATATCGCCCCATTCCCGACCTTGGTCACACCGCCTGGAGGTAAGCAAACCCAATAGCTATTGCGCTCCTCATTACTTCGTTAAAAGTAAAATTTATTTCAGTCTCTTACTGGGTTGTAAGATCCTTCTCCAAATTTTTCTTTTGCCTCGTTCTGGGTTCGCGTATATACGCCAATGAATAAAATTACCCTAGAAAAAATACTGATCTGCCAATCAATAAATAGCTTATTAGTTGTATAACGAACAGCTTCACTAAATAAGTTTAACTAAAACCGAAAGGAGTAAAACATGCCCGTAGTAGAAAAAGTCCCAAATGTAGTTTTCAAAACCCGTGTGCGTGATGAAAGTGTTGAGGGGCCGAATCCTTATCGTTGGCAGGATACCAACTCCGACGATATTTTCGCCGGCAAGAAAGTTGTTGTGTTTTCCTTGCCAGGAGCATTTACACCAACCTGTTCTTCCAATCATCTACCACGCTACGAAGAACTGTATGACGATTTTAAAGCCGCGGGTGTTGATGACATCTACTGTATTTCAGTCAATGATGCCTTTGTCATGTTTCAGTGGTCCAAGCATGTCGAAGCAAAAAATGTAAAGATGCTGCCTGATGGCAATGGCGAATTTACGCGCAAAATGGGTATGCTGGTGGATAAAAGTAACCTCGGTTTTGGCTTACGTTCCTGGCGTTATTCCATGCTGGTCAATGATGGCAAGATTGAAAAGATTTTTATTGAGCCGGATTTCGGCGATAACTGTCCTACAGACCCTTTTGAAGTGTCTGATGCGGATACCATGCTGGCTTATTTGCAAGGGAAAGAATCAGCAGGGGTTTCCAAACCACTGCGTGAGTTTGTTGGCTGATTTAAAACCCTCTAAAAACTCTGCGCCTATCCGCGCTGATTATTGATAGAATCTGCAGATGAATCTAAATCCATCTGCAGACGTATCAGCCAATCAGGTCGGCTCCCTCTTTTCCTATCCCAAATACTGGGCGGAGTGTTACGGCACTGCACCTTATTTACCGATGTCGCGCGTGGAAATGGATGCGTTGGGCTGGGATTCCTGCGACATAATTATCGTGACCGGTGACGCTTATGTAGATCACCCGAGTTTCGGTATGGCTGTCATCGGGCGCTTTCTGGAGGCGCAGGGCTTTCGGGTCGGTATTATTGCGCAGCCGCGTTGGCAGACAACAGAAGACTTCATGGCGCTGGGCAAACCCAACCTGTTTTTCGGCATTACAGGCGGCAATATGGATTCCATGATTAACCGCTATACGGCAGATCTGCGCATGCGCAGTGACGATGCCTACACTCCTAATGATGAAGGCGGCAAACGTCCTGATAGGGCGGTCATTGTTTATAGTCAGAAATGCCGCGAAGCTTATAAAGAAGTGCCACTTGTAATTGGTGGTATTGAAGCCAGTTTAAGACGCATTGCCCAGTATGATTACTGGAGTGATAAGGTGCGCAAATCGATTCTGATTGATTCCGGTGCCGACATTCTGCTTTTCGGTAATGCCGAACGGGCAATGGCGGAAGTAGCACATGGTTTGGCGCAAGGTCGCCGTGTGCATGATATGCACGATATTCGTGGCACGGCTGTTTTGATTGACAGTGTCTCCGCTGACTGGACAGAGATAGATTCCACCCGTATTGACTGGCCCGGCAAAATTGAGCAGATGCCAAACCCTTATGAATACAATCAGCAAACAAATTCTGTAGCTGATGATTCAGAAACAGAAAATCAGGCAGTTAGAATTATACCTTTGCCTTTACAGGCCAGGCATGAACTTGCTGTTGAAAATACTTATGTCCGTTTGCCGTCGTTTGAAAAAGTCAGAAATGATCCAGTGCTATACGCGCATGCTTCACGGGTCTTGCATCAGGAAGCCAGTCCGCATAATGGAAGAGCTCTGGTGCAAAAACATGGCAGTAAGGAAATCTGGGTAAATCGGCCTCCTTTGCCGCTCAGCACAGAGGAAATTGATGCTGTGTTTGATTTGCCATACCAACGCCGACCACACCCCTCTTATGGTGACGCAAAAATTCCAGCCTACGACATGATAAAAACCTCTGTGAATATTATGCGCGGCTGTTTCGGCGGCTGTAGTTTCTGTTCAATTACCGAGCATGAAGGCAGAGTAATTCAAAGTCGCTCCAAACAATCCATTCTGAACGAAATAGAGCAGATAAAAGAAAAAGTACCGGGCTTTACTGGTGTGATTTCTGATCTTGGCGGGCCAACGGCAAACATGTACGGCCTTAACTGTTCCAGTCCGGCTATAGAAAAACGTTGCCGTCGCTTATCCTGTGTCTATCCTTCTATCTGTAAGCATTTAAAGACTGATCATAAACAAACAACAGAACTTTATCGTGAGGCGCGCCAGATAAAAGGCGTAAAAAAAATTCTAATTGCCTCAGGTTTACGCTACGACCTGGCACTTAAAGATAAGGAATATATTAAAGAACTAGTGACACATCATGTGGGTGGTTATTTGAAAATTGCACCTGAGCATAGTGAAGATGGCCCGCTACAGCAGATGATGAAACCCAGTATTGCCTTATACGAGGATTTTAAACGTTTATTTGAACAGTTCTCTGCTGAAGCAGGCAAGAAACAATATTTAATCCCGTATTTTATTGCAGCACACCCGGGCTCTACTGATGAAGATATGCTGCAATTAGCACTGTGGTTGAAACAAAACAAATTCAAACCGGATCAGGTGCAGACTTTTTATCCTTCACCCATGGCTTTAGCGACGGCTATGTATTATTCAGAACATAATCCTTTAAAGAAGCTGCGTTATAAAAATCAAAAGCTGCAAGTTCCAAAAGCGCTTGAGCAACGACGTCTACAAAAAGCTTTTCTGCGTTATCACGATGAAGCTAACTGGCCAGTGTTGCGGCAGGCATTGATTGATTTGGGACGTGAAGATTTGATTGGCACAGGTAAAAATCATTTGCTGCCACCTGCAGTAAAAAGAGGAAAACCCGAAATTCGGAGTAGAAAAAAATTGGTCTTAGGTAAAAATTACCGACGAAAACATTAATAAAAACAATAACAATAGTTGTGAAACAGCTCACTTTTTTTTCGTAAACTGTTTTAGTACGGCGCCCATCAATAAAGCTAAAGCTTATATTTGAAGCAGATATAAAAAAATTAAAAGGTGAGTAAAAATGTCAGGTCAATTTCAGGAAAGTCGTCCGATTGAAAGAAGGGTGTTGCCTCGTTGTCCTTTAGACACAGATGTTGAAGTAAAAATATATTCGCAAAGCGAGGAAAAACACTTTGAAACCCAGAGTATTAATATTTCTTTGCGGGGGATTGAGCTTGCCTGTAATGATGATCTAATTCAGGCGATTCTTGCACAAAATACTTATCCGCATGAATGTAAAATTAAATTCAAAATTCCCGGACATCCGAAGTTATTTGAAGTAAGTTCCCAGGTCGTCACACATCGCCGTTTGTCGCAACAAAATTATCAGTTGGTTTTATTGTTCACTAACATGAGTAAAACGACACATGAAAAGCTGTTAAATGAACTGGCAGCCTTTCAGGTAATAGTGCTGAATAATAATCAACAAGTCGCAGTTGCTATCTAAGAATATTAAGCACTGGGCTTAAGCATGTTATTTGTTGCGAGCTGAACTTCGACGAGAAACAACATTAGAGCGAGTATCAGCCAGATCATGGCAAGTACAAACAGGCTGATAATCAGAGAAGCAATTTCAAAATTCCAGTAATCTCCGATAAAAATAGAAACAACTACGGTACAAACCATTAGGCCGGAAGTTGTACACATGGCAATTGACCAGTTAATAAGCTTGGATCGCCGGCGCAAGGTTTCGAATTCTGTATGGGTAAGACTTTTTTCTGGGCCTTCTTCCAGATCTTTAATTATATTCTCCAGCACGCGGCCTCGATCAATAATTCTACCAAGGCGTCCCGACATGACATTGAGAAAGCCGGCTATACCAGCCAGCAGGAAAACCGGCGCAACGGCAATTTGAATGATGCCGGCAAGATCGCTGATTGAAGATTCCATCGTCTAATCGCTATTCATTTTAAGCTTTTGCTATTGCATTTTAATATTCAATGGGTATTCATTGATCCATTGTGCCAGCGCAGACACCCATTCTTCATTATCATTCAAGCAGGGGACATAGATCAGCTCTTCGCCTCCGGCAGCAATAAATGTTTCACGCCCCTGGATATCGATCTCTTCCAGTGTTTCCAGGCAGTCTGTTACAAAGGCCGGGCAGAGTACAAGTAGTTTTTTTATCCCTTGCTGCGCAAGCCTGTGTAATGTTTCTTCTGTACTGGGTTCAAGCCATTTGGCTCTTCCCAGTCTGGACTGATAGGCCAGCGTGTATTGATCCGGGCGTAAGTTTGTTTTTGCTGCAAAACATTCCGTAGTTTTTAATACCTGATGACGATAACAGGTGGCATGCGCAGGTGAAGGGCTGGAACAGCAATTAGTTTTTTTCAGGCAATGGCTGCCAGTCGAATCAGCTTTGGTGATGTGTGATTCCGGTAAGCCATGATAACTGAACAGAACGTGGTCAAAATCTTTTTCCAGCCAGGGCTGGGCTGAAGCAACCAGTGCATTGATATAAGCGTCATTATCATAGAAAGGTTTAAGCGTCAGTAATTTGACGGCCAGATTATTTTTCCGGATGACGCGCTCAGCTTCTTTAATAGATGTTGTGATTGTGCTGTCTGCAAAATGCGGATAGAGCGGGATAAATAATATTTCATCGACTCCTTGTATTGCAGAAAGCTTTTTTATCTGTGATTCGATAGAAGGCTTGCCATAACGCATCGCCAACGCTACGGGCAAATCGATTTTGCTTTGCAAGGCTTGCTGCAGCTTCGATGAAAGGGAAAGCAATGGCGAACCTTCTTCAGTCCAGACTGAACGGTAGGCTTCTGCAGAAGAATAAGGCCGTTTTGGCAGTACCAGCAGATTGACAATTAAAGCGCGCAATAACCAGGGCAACTGTATTACATAAGGGTCCATCAGAAACTGCCGTAAATAGATTCTGACTTCAGGGACTTCCGGTGCATCCGGTGAACCGAGATTGGCGAGTAAGACTGCCCGATTTTTCATTATTGTTTATTTCTCTTTATACAGTGAGTTTGTTTTAATCGTGCGTATTGTAACGTTTTTAATACTGCAGGTTCATGAAAATCGACTCAGATCATGCTTTTGCTCGCTTAAGTCCGGATAGGGTTATAGATGCCGTTGAGAGCTGTGGTCTGATTTCAGATGCTCGGGTACTGGCCCTGAACTCCTATGAGAACAGGGTTTATCAGGTAGGTATTGAAGAATCCAATCCGGTCATTGCCAAGTTTTACCGTCCCCAGCGCTGGAGTACGGCGCAGATACTTGAAGAGCATGATTTCAGTCTTGAGCTGGCTGAGCTGGAGATTCCGGTGGTTCCTCCGCAACAGTTTGCGCTTGGCAATGGTAAAACACAGACCTTGATGGAGTTTGAAGGCTTTCGTTTTGCGATATTTGAACGCCGTGGCGGTCACCCACCTGAACTGGATAACCTGGATAACTTACTGGTCATGGGGCGTTTTCTGGGACGCTTACATCAGGCCGGTGCCATGCATGATTTTCAGACCCGTAACACCATTACAATTGAACTGTTTGCTGAACGAAGTGCGGCTTTTTTACTGGAGCAGAATTTTTTGCCGGAAGATTTACGTCCGGCCTATGAGTCTTTGTCAAAAGATCTTATTGAACGTATGCATGCAATCAGCAAAACGGTAGTAGCGCCAAAACTGCTTCGCATACATGGAGATTGCCATATCGGCAATGTCCTCTGGCGTGAAGATACTCCGCACTTTGTTGATCTTGATGATTGCATGATGGGGCCAGCCATTCAGGATTTATGGATGCTGCTATCCGGCTCGCGTGAGCAACGGCTGTTACAGTTAGCTGAACTGGTAGAAGGCTATAACGAGTTTTATCACTTTAACCCGGCTGAACTGGCTTTAGTGGAAACGTTCAGAACCCTGCGCCTGATGCATTACAGCGCCTGGCTGGCAAGACGTTGGGATGACCCGGCTTTTCCTCTTAGTTTTCCCTGGTTTAATACTGGGGCTTACTGGGCCGGTCATATTCTGGAACTCAGGGAACAACTTTCTGCACTGGACGAGGCACCGCTGGTTATTTATTAGGAACCCGTTTATTCAGCTTTGGCAATAAATGGATAGTTTTCTTCATAATCCTTTAATTGCTTAAGCCCGATTGATTGCAGTTTCGAATTTCTCAGTTGATGAATTAATTTTAAAGTGCGGAAAGCATCAAACCAGTTGTGCAAATGTTTTATGAAACTTTTTTGATCTGTGCTGTTGTTCAAGGCGTGAGTAACAGCTTTTGCTGCGCCAATAGTTATCAGGCTGTTTAACAGTAATTCATCTTTTATCAGCGTATTGAGTTCTCTGTTTTTCCACAGGTCGGGAATGACAGCTAACCAATTCTTCAAATGCAGAAAACAATCAGGATGATAAAAGCGATAGTCACCATCAGGATTTTGCAGTGCACTTATTTTATTGATGGCCGGGCCGGTGCCGAAGGGAACTCGGGAGGATGCCCTGCCGGAGAGAGTAATGACAGGCGAAGCTAATGATTCAATTCCGCCGATTTTTTTTAGCTTGTTCAGTAAATAAAAATCTTCTCCGGCCGAGCGTTTGGGAAAGCCCCGTACCAGCGCATAATAACTGTAATGTAAAAGCAGTGTACTGCCGACAGTGTGAAAAGCATAAGGCGAGCCAGCCCACTTTAAAGCCTCAACATAATAAAAAAGAGAATATTCGTAGAGCTGCAGGCTACGTTGAAATTTAACCTGTGGGTTATGTTCATGTTTAAACGGGAACAGTGCGGCGGCGATATTGGGTTTATTGTGTAATTGTTGACTGGCAGCAAAATAGTCAGGCGGCAAAATGACGTCGGCATCGGTGTTATGAATCCAGGGCGACAGAACTTTATTCTCATGAATGAGTTTGCAGGCAATATCACAGCTTAATTTACGGGCCAGACCAACTCCCTGTTTATCGGGGATGGTGTATTTTTCAATCAGCAGGATGTGTGAATTATTGTTATTCAGCTCTAATAAGTGACAACCTTCATGCAGTGTTTGCTGCAGGTTAAATTGTTGCTTGATCAGACTGCCAAGTTGCTGTGTACTTAATACGGCATCAGGCTCTGCTGATTCAGGACTGTTGAGCAAAAGGATGACTAGTAAGTCATGCGCCGTGCTCAACCTTTGTATTAAGGCAGGGAGGCTATCGACTTCATCAAAGGCCGGGATGCAAATAACCTGCTGCCATTGATGATGAAGCGCTTCAGTAAATTTTATTTCATCCTCAGCGTAATGCTGAAGATATTTGGCAATAGACATCAGCTGTCCTAACCCAAAGGCATGACAGCAGGCTCACTTTTTACTTTGCGGGAAAAAAGACCTGTAAAGTCTTCCAGAATGACATAGAGGCAGGGGATCAGTAATAAAGTTATCACTGTGGCAAACAGGATGCCAAAGGCCAGAGAAGCGGCCATTGGAATCAGAAAGCGCGCCTGCAGGCTGGTTTCCAGCAAGATGGGCAAAAGACCAATAAAGGTTGTGATTGAGGTAAGCAGAATAGCCCGGAACCTGGCTGTACCGGCGCTTATAACAGAATCAAGCAAAGGCATTTTATCTTTTGAGCGATTAATGAAATCAAGCAGAATAATGCTGTCATTCACGACGACGCCAGATAAAGCAATAATGCCGAGAAATGACAGAAAGTTAAGCGGCATATCAATAATAATATGGCCGACCATGGCGCCGACTATGCTAAAGGGAATAACGCCCATAATAATCAGAGGTTGCATATAAGAGCGTAAAGGCACGGCAAGCAGTGCATAAATACCAAATAGTGCGAAGATCATGCCCCGAATCATATCGGTAACCAGATCACCGGTGACCGATAGGCCTCCGTCAGTGCGTTGACTGACACTTGGGTAGCGGGCGAACAGTTGCGGAAAAAAGTTTTGCTGTAAGTCCCTAGCGACCTCAGCCGGTTCAACCAAGCTTTCAATAATATCGGCATTAATTGCAACAGACTGTTCACCTTCAACGCGGTTTATGCGGGCGTAACCTTGTTCTATCTGGAAATCTGCGACTGAGGTAAAGGGTATGGTGTCCCCCTGGTTGGATCTGATATACATACTTTCCAGATTGCCAATGGAAACACGTTCTGATTCAGGATAACGCACCATCACTTTTAGTTCATCATCGCCGCGCTGTAGTCGTTGGGCCTCTGCGCCAAATAAAGCACTGCGTACCTGTGATGAGATGTCATTTAAATTCAAGCCCATGACTTCAGCGCGAGGTTTGATATCTAAACGCAACTCATCCTTGCTGTTAACTGCGCCATTGGTAATATTGATCAGACCGGTATATGTATACAGTTGGGTTTCCAGCTCAATCGCAGCTGCAGTGAGCTCTTCAGGATTGGTGCTGACCAGCTGATAGGATATTGCACTACCACCAAAACCGTCTGAGCTATTAAAAATAATGCTTTTTATGCCTGGCATAATGCCGATATAGTCGCGCATATATTCAGTAACCAGATCAAGATCAATCTGACTGGCTACGTCCTTATCCAGTTCCAATACTGCTATCCCCGATGCAATATTGGCGCTGACTACCAGCAGGTGATCAAGAATTTCTGTCGATACAGCGTTGGTTTCAGCGTCTATGAATTCGAAATGACCATCGTTCAGGGATAGAGCGGCTTCTTCCAGCTTATCAATCGCATCCCGGGATTGTTGTTCAGGGCTGCCTTCGACCATGGTAAGTTCTATTTGAATGAAGTCGCTCGGAATTTCAGGCAGAAAAACAACCCGGATGATGCCACCAGCGATCAAGCCCACACTTAATATCAACATGCCGATGAAGGAGGCCAGGGTTGTATAGCGGTTTTTGATGCAGGTCTGTAGAAAAGGTTTGTAATAATTAGCGACCAGTTTATCCAGTCCTTTGTTACAGCCTTCCTGTAAACGATGAAACCAGCCACTTTTGTTTGGTTTGCCAAAGTGGACCAGGTGAGAGGGCAGAATGAGCTTGGATTCAATCAATGAAAAAATCAGACACAGTATAACAACTCCTCCAATAGCTGCAGTAAAGGCTGAAATAATGCCGGTAATCATCATGAGCGGGATAAAAGCGGCAATAGTGGTTAAAACGCCAAAAGTTGCAGGCTTCGCAACCCGATTGGCGCCGTGGACAACGCTATCAATGCTATGGCCGTATTTGGTCATACTATGATGCGCACTTTCCCCAATGATAATGGCATCATCGACCACTATACCAAGCACCATGATGAAGCCGAACAGGCTCATTAAATTGATATCCACATCAATACTGGGCATCAGGGCAAAGGCGCCCAGAAAACAAATGGGAATGCCAACAATAACCCAGAAAGCCAGACGGATTTCCAGAAACAGGGTAAGCAAAAGGAAAACCAGAAGTGCCCCCATCAGCATATTTTCAGTCATCATGCTCAGTCTGTCTTCAAGGTAGAAAGAGGTGTCAGCCCACAAATCTATATTGATGCCTTCGGGTAGTGAAGTCCGACGTTTTTCGACAAAGTTTCTGATAGTCTCAGTAACCTGCAGTACGTTTTGGTTGCTGAGTGTTTGAATAGCCAGCTCTACGGTAGGTTTACCATCAAAACGTGCATACGCTTCAGTATCTTCAAAACCGTCAATGACATTGGCAATATCACCAACAGTGAGAATGGTGCCGTCACTGGTAGTCATCAGCACGATCTGTTCAAAATCCTGATAGTTGTAGGCTAGTGCCTGGGTTCTTACCAAAATCTCACCGCCCGCAGTGTCCAGTGAGCCAGCGGGTAAATCGAGTGATGAGAAACGGATGCGTTGAGCAATATCATCCAGCGTCAGGCCATATTTCAGTAAGGTGTCTTCAGAAACCTCAATGGTAATTTCGTAATTTCTGACACCATCTATTCGCACTGAATTAACATCGGGGAGTTCAAGTAACTCATTACGAATAGATTGAGCCAGCTCTTTTTGACTCATCGGATCCATATCGCCATAAACGGCAAGACGGATAGCATCCTGGCGGTTAATGATTCTTGACACTCTGGCGGGTTCTGCCTGAACCGGGAAAGTCTGAATCGCATCAATATTTACTTTGACATCATTTAATACTTCATTGATGTCATAGGCTTCATCAATTTCTAGATTGACGGTGCCAAGGCCTTCATTAGCGGTGGAGCGAATAAAATCTATACCATCAACACTTTCCACGGCACTTTCAATTGGAATAATAATGCCGCTTTCGACATCCGACGGTGAAGCGCCTGGTAAGGCAACAGTCACTTGAATAACCGGGATAAACAAATCCGGGTTGGACTTCTTAGTCATGGTGGTAACTGAGAAGAGCCCCGCAATGATGATGATGAACATCAACAGATTTGCCGCCACATGGTTGTGAGCAAACCAGGAAATCAGGCCTTTTTGTTCATCAGGTTGTATCATCGCACTATGCTCAGTTAATGGTGTTAGTCAGTGCTGGTTGCATCTGAACCTGCACCGGGGTGCTGTTTAAGGGATTTTCCATGCGTGTCAGTACGACTTTATCACCGGCTTGCAGACCACCTCTGATATAAACCCCATCACCATTACTGGTGATGACATCGACCGTTCTGGAGCGTAGTCGGTTTTCCTGGTCAGCAACCCAGACCAGATCATTTGCCTGCAGCGTGTGCCGTGGCAGAACCATGACATCCTCCAACAACTGGCCCTGAATTTCAGCGTTTACATAGGTGCCGATGCGTAAGGGCTCCTCATGTACGCTGTTATAAAGGTTATAGGGATCACTGACCTGGACGACACTGAACAGGACTCTGGTACGGGTATCCAGTACACCTTCTGTACGGCTTAAATGGCCGTTCCAGTGAAAACGTCTATTGCCGATATCACTGACCAGTTCAACCTCGGAACCGGAATTATAGGCAGTGTCAGCGCCATTGAAGTCCTGAATGCTTGAAGGCAGGTCCAGATATTGAATTTTATTTTCAGGTATCGGTAATCTGACTTCTGCGTAATCCACAGCAAATATTTCAGCGATGGCAGAACCCGTGCTGACGAATTGACCAATATCGGTATTTTTTGCAGATACCAGACCATCATAAGGTGCTGTAATAATGGTTTTGGCTAAATCAGCCTGGGCTTTTTCTAGGTCTGCCTGGGCAGAGGCAAGGCGTGCTTCAGCTTCTTCGAGCTGGGGTTTGCGCAGATACAGGTCCCTTGCGCGAATCTGTTCACGTTGCTGCTCTGACATTCTGTCCCATTCACGCTGGGCGACATCAGCCTGTCCACGTTCCTGTTCAAGTAAACTACGGGCCGTGGCTACGGCGGCTGCATTCTGACTGACAGCAGCCCGGTAATTTTGATCATCCAGTTTCAGCAATACATCGCCGTTTCTGAAAAAGCCACCGGCAACAAAAGCCGGGGAAACTTCCGTTACTCGGCCGCTGACTTCTGAAACGATATTGGTACGGGTACGTGGTTCAACAGTTCCCTGTGAGGAAACTGTGATATAGGTATCCTGAAGCTGTGGCTGTATGACATCCACTAACAGGCGAGCTTCAGTTATTTCTTCCTGTATCGGTTGCTCCCTGTTGGCAACAAGAGCCACAGTGGCGCCGATAGAACCTACCAGGATTATTATGGGTAACAGTATTTTTTTTAGCATGTTGTATTAGTCGTCCATAATTAAAAAAGTTTGCTTAAGTTTACCTAGACTTAGCATATTGTGTGCCAAGGTTAAAAATAACGGCACACTCAATCCCTGAAAACGAGTGTAGGGTACTTGCTATAAAGTATTTTTTGCAAGGTAAAAGCAGAATTTTCAGCGTTAATGTAGTGCGGGGCGGTCGGGTAATTGCCGAATAATATTGGCTTCGATTTCCAATAGCTGTTCAAGTCGTGGCAGGATAAGATCAGTCTCACAATACTGTTCAGCCAGGGATAAAAACAGCTTGTAATGCTGGTTTTCGGATTCTGTGATTGAATGATAGAAAGTCTTTAATCGCCCGTCTGGCAAGGCCTTTGCGATCATACCAAATCGTTCTGCACCTCGAGCTTCAACAATACTGGCAATCAATAATCTGTCCAGTAAATAGGCTTCTGTGCCCTGATCCATAGCCTTGCGCAGTTGGTTGACATAGGGGTCTTTCTGGTCTGAGCCGGATTGCAAACCTTGTTCAAGCAGCAGAGCCATGACATCACGAAAATGTGCCAGCTCTTCAATGGCCAGATCCAGCATGGCTTTAACCAGTATGGGTTTATCGGGGTAATGGGAGATCATGGAAATGGCCATACCGGAGGCTTTTTTCTCACAACTGGCATGATCAACCAGAAACTGGTCGAAATCACCGAGAACAGCATCCAGCCATGACTGCGGGCTGTCTTGTTTCAGTTTGAAATCCACAGAGATTTAGCTTACCTGGGGTTGTGGCAACGCTGAGAAATTCTGTAGCAAGGTTTCCCAGCTTTTACGTTGATCTCGCAGTCGAATCTTTAATTTGTTGTAACGTTGTTGTATGTGTGCAGTTTCTAATTCGTGGAATTTATCCTGCAGCGTTCTGGATTTTCTCTCATACCATTGCTGTTTGAGTTCAGCCCAGTGATTCAAAGTCTGCAGCAGCGTTCGATACTCGGCTTCAAGCTGTTTACGCCAGAGTACCGGATCAATCAGTTTTTCACATTTTGCCAAGGCACTCTGATATTGGACTTCCACGCGGGTAAGTTCCTGGCGCCAACTGGAGCAGGCGCGCAAATTGGAGGTCAGTTTCAGCCAGGAGCAGATTTTGATAAACCATTTGGTCGGATCATAGTGATACCATTTAACGCCATTCCTGTAGTCCCAGGCAAAAGTGTGATGATAGTTGTGGTAGCCCTCACCATAAGTCAGTAATGCGATGAAGCCGTTATCACGGGCTGTCTGTTTGGGGTCATACTCGCGTGTTCCCCACATGTGCGCCGCGGAATTGATCAGGTAGGTGAAATGCTGACTTATTACCAGGCGCAAAACACCCAGTAATAATAAGGCACTCCAGATATCACCATTGATATAACCCAGCAACAGGGGCAGGCCAATGTTCATCAGTAAAGTCAGAGGGAGGTAATATTTTTTTTGCCAGACCAGGATGGGCTCTTTAAACAGGTCATCAACATTGCTTAAGTCAGTTTTCACACTTTCGTAGTCCCGTATCATCCAGCCAAAATGGGAATACCAGAAACCAAGATTCGCAGAATAAGGGTCTTTTTCATTATCATCGACATGCAGATGATGGCGACGATGGTCAGAAGCCCAGACAATGCAATGATTCTGTAAAGCGCAGGCTCCTCCCAGTGCAAAAATCACCTTAAGAATCGGGTGAGCTTTATAGGCTTTATGTGACCAGAGGCGGTGATAACCGGCCGTGATCGACATTTCACAAAAAGTGACCAGAATAAAAAACCATAGCCATTCGAAGGCATCGTAACCATAACGCAGGCCGTACCAGGGAACTAGCGTTAAGGAGATAAGTGGCGGTAGGCCGAGAACAATTAAATTGGTCCATATAATGGGTGGTTTTTTTGATGAAGACTGCATGATTATTTCCAGCTTATGTTTTAATTCTGTGCGGGAATATTAAAGCAAAAAAAATTAGAGAGTAAAACCAGCTAATAACAAAGGTAATTTATGCAGGACGAATTAATAGAGCTTCAAAGTAAATGGGCTTTCCAGGAACAGACTCTGTCTGAATTAAATCAGGTTCTGATCAGTCAGCAACAGCAAATAGATCAGTTGCAGCTGCAAATGAAATTGTTTGAAGACAGACTCCGGGATATGGAGAGTGCGGCACCAGTCCTAACAGGGCAGGGGCAACATGAAAAGCCACCACATTATTAAGCAGTGGCTTTGAATAACGGGCAATGGCTATAAATTAATTTATTATTTAATAGCGCTGACGTTTTCAGCCTGTAGCCCTTTGTCTCCTTGGGTAACAGCGAATTCGACTTTGTCGCCTTGCTGCAGAATCCGGTGGCCTTTGCCATCGATAGAACGGAAGTGTACAAAAATATCTTCACCGCTTTCTCGAGTGACAAAACCATAGCCTTTACTGGCACTGAACCACTTTACTGAACCGACTTCTTTTGGGCCCAGGTCTTTCTGGCGTTTTCTGCTGCGTTTTTGTTTTTTGGTAGAAGGCTCAGAACGAGGGCGAACAACCCAGAATGTCGTCAGACAGCCACTAAGCAATGCCATACAGAAATAGGCAACAAGTGCGGGGAACAGGCTGTCAAGATTTACAAGATAAGCCAGTAAGCTGAGTACGACAGCAACAATGAAAGAAGCAATAAAAATTTTAGTAGTCATAATGGAAGCGTGTCTCTTTCTTATAAAAAACTATTGTTATTAAAAAAATTTCGGTGCGTAGAATTAAAAAATTAATGTAAACAGAAAATGCACTGAAATTGTGCAGGGATAATATCATTAATCTTTAACAGGATTAAAGTTGGCGAATATCAGTGCTAGAATGCCGCGACTTTGCTGCTATCAGAGCATTTCTAGCAAGATGGTAGTAGTGGCGCCTTTCATCGTAGAACTGAGGAGAAA
Organism: Gammaproteobacteria bacterium; assembly: GCA_038148755.1. GTDB lineage: Bacteria > Pseudomonadota > Gammaproteobacteria > Pseudomonadales > Pseudohongiellaceae > UBA5109. Next base: position 35,571 of record JAYQWA010000002.1, on the reverse strand, counting down.
GCCGGATGCCCAAGGCCAGTGAATTAAAAAAAGGTATGGTTGTAGAAATAAATGGTATACCGCATGCCGTCAAACAATTAGAAGCCAAGAGCCCGTCTTCGCGTGGTGCTGTCACTTTATATAAGGTGCGGTTTACAAACCTCTTAAGCAAGCAAAAACTGGATGAGTCCTACAAAGGCGATGATTTTCTGCAAGAGGTAGATTGTATTCGGGTTCCTCTGCAGTTTTCCTATCAGGATGGTGATAACTACATATTCATGAGTTCAGAAGATTACTCTCAGTATGAAGTCAATGCACTTGAACTTGAAGATCAGGCGGCCTATATCACCGAAGGCCTGGAGGGTATGACTGGATTGTTGCAAAATGACAAGCTACTGAGTATTGAGTTGCCGCAATCGGTGGAAATGGAAATAGTTGAAACTCCCCCGGCAATAAAAGGCTCTTCTGCTTCAGCCCGAACCAAAACAGCAAAACTGGCAAGTGGCATTGAAGTTCAGGTGCCGGAGTATCTGGAGCAGGGTGAGATAGTAAAAATTAATACCACAACCGGAAAGTTCATGTCCCGCGCCTGAGCTGCTGCGCTTAGCTATTGCGCTCACCAATACTGCGTTAAAAATAAGTTTGAATCAGTCACATGCTGAGTATGCATGCTCCTTCATCAAACTTGTTTTTGCCTTGTCTTGCTTTCGCTCATGACGCTAAGTTGTTCTGCTCGTAACGCCAGGTCTTAGCATCATGATGCCAGATGAGAAAAAGTAAAGCTCCAGAAGATTCCTGGGCGATGAAGGAGGCTTTACTTTGGTAGATTCTTAAAGATTAAAGGTTTTGAATTTTCTTTAGCTGTTCTTTGAGCTGCATCAGGGAACTTTCAGCTTTTTCGAGTTTTTCCTTTTCTTTATTAACAACCTCTGCCGGCGCATTGGCAACAAATTTTTCGTTACCGAGTTTGCCTGAGAGTTTGTTAATTTCTTTTTCCAGCTTTTCGATTTCCTTGTTCAGGCGGGCAAGTTCTGCATCAAGATCAATCAGTCCGGCCATAGGGACCAGCACTTCCATATTGCCGACCAGTTGGGTTGAAGCAAGCGGTGCCTCTTCAGTTTCGTCCAGCCAGGTAATGGAATCCAGCTTGGCCAGCTTGCTAAGGAACTGAGTATTGTTGTTCAGGTAGTTTTTATCCTGCTCCCCACCTTTTGTCAGTAAGACAGGAATTTCCTTAGCCGGGGAAATATTCATTTCACCACGGATATTGCGGATAGCGATAATCACGCCTTTAACCCATTCAATTTCAGCGTCAACGCTGGCGTTGAGAACGGAATCGTCTTCTGCAGGATAGCTTTGCAGCAAGATGGATTCAGCTGTGATACCTAATAAAGGTGCAACTTTTTGCCAGATTTCTTCAGTAATAAAAGGCAGGAAAGGATGTGCCAGACGCAGGCTTTTTTCAAGAATATTCAGCAGTGTGTAACGCGTTGCATTCAGCTGGGCAGGTGAGGCATTCTCATCCCAGAGCAGTGGCTTTGATAATTCCAGATACCAGTCACAGTATTCATTCCAGAAAAAATCATATATGGCCTGGCTGACCAGATCGAAGCGGTAAACGGCCATATTCTGATTAACCTTGTTCAAGGTGTCCTGAAAACGTGATTGGATCCATAGATCAGCCTGGGAATAATCAGAAGATTTTTCCGGTTTGCTGGGAGTATTTTCCTCGGTATTCATCAAGACATAGCGCGAAGCATTCCAGATTTTATTGCAGAAATTTCGATAGCCTTCGATACGTCCCATATCAAAATTGATATCCCGTCCGGTACTGGCCAGTGAATAAAAGGTATATCGCAGGGCATCCGTGCCATAGGCTGCGATGCCTTCTGGAAAATTCTTGCGCGTGGCTTTTTCAATTTTCTGCGCCAGTTGCGGCTGCATCATGCTGTCTGTTTGTTTTGCCAGTAGCGATTCCAGATCAATGCCGTCAATTAGATCAATGGGATCAAGAATATTTCCCTTGGACTTTGACATTTTCTGACCTTCGCTGTCACGAATCAGACCGGTAATGTAGACTTTTCTGAAAGGAATCTGGCCGGTAAATTTCAGGGTCATCATGATCATACGGGCGACCCAGAAAAAGATAATGTCGAAACCGGTGACCAGTACATCAGTCGGGTGAAAGGTTTTTAATTCTTCGGTATCTTCCGGCCAGCCTAATGTGGAGAAGGTCCACAGGGCAGAAGAGAACCAGGTGTCTAGTACATCAGGATCTTGGTTTATTTCATGATCAGCAGCCAGCTTATATTTTTCCCGTACTGCTGCTTCATCATGCCCAACATAAATGTTGCCTTCGCTGTCATACCAGGCAGGAATACGATGGCCCCACCAGAGCTGGCGAGAAATACACCAGTCCTGAATATCACGCATCCAGGAAAAATAAGTGTTCTCCCAGTTTTTAGGTACGAATTCAATGTCCCCGTTTTCAACAGCAGCGATAGCAGGTTTTGCCAGTTCTTCAATGGCAACATACCATTGATTGGTCAGGTAAGGTTCTATCACTACGCCACTGCGGTCACCGCGTGGCACTTTCAGTTTGTGCGGTTCAATTTTCTCCAGTAAACCGGCAGCTTCCATATCAGCCACAATCCGCTTGCGGGCATCAAATCTGTCCATTCCCTGATAGGCAGCAGGTGCATTTTCATTGATAGCAGCGTCATCTGTCAGAATATTGATCATCGCCAGATCATGACGTTTGCCTACTTCATAATCGTTATAGTCATGCGCTGGAGTGATTTTTACACAGCCGGTACCAAATTCAGGGTCAACATAGTCGTCAGCGATGATGGGAATCTGACGATTACATAAGGGTAGCTCAACAGACTTTCCAATCAGGTCCTTATAGCGTTCATCCTCAGGATGTACAGCCAAGGCTGTATCACCCAGCATGGTTTCAGGACGGGTTGTTGCAATTACGATATGGTCTTTGCCTTCAGCCGTGAGAGCCCCATCGGCAAGCGGGTAACGGAAATACCAGAATGAGCCGTTTTCTTCCTCATTGATGACTTCGAGATCAGAAATTGCCGTGTGTAATTTAGGATCCCAGTTAACCAGTCGATTGCCACGATAAATTAAACCTTCGTCATATAAACGGATAAAAACTTCAGCAACGGCAGCGGAAAGTCCCTCGTCCATGGTAAACCTTTCGCGGTTCCAGTCGACTGAAACACCAAGTCGGCGCATTTGACGAGTGATGGTATTGCCGGATTTTTCCTTCCACTCCCAGACCTTTTCAACAAATTTTTCGCGTCCAAGATCGCGTTTGTTTTTACCCTGAGACTGCAGTTGTCTTTCCACTACCATCTGGGTGGCGATACCAGCGTGGTCGGTACCGACCTGCCACAGGGTGTTTTTACCCTGCATACGCTGGTAACGGGTCATGGCATCCATGATGGATTGCTGAAAGCCGTGTCCCATGTGCAGGCTGCCGGTAACATTCGGCGGTGGAATCATAATGCAGTAAGGCTCGCCTTTGCCTGATGGTGTGAAGTATCCACCTTCCTCCCAGGTTTTATACCAGGCGGCTTCGATTTGATTTGGTTGGTAGGTTTTATCCATTAGGGCTTTCTGCTTGGGCGAAAGCCGCACATTATAACGGTTAGACGCTATCAGCCCAAGGAAAATGCAGCCAAAGTAAGTTGCGCTTTTCTGCTGGAAGTTTCTCCTTCCCTCCTTATAACATGCTTGATGTATTATAATTTCGATCTTTACCTGTTGACTGAAGAAACCCTATGAGCAAAATCCGTACAGCCTTGGTGGGCAGCTATGTACAGCCTGAATGGCTAATTGATCGCAGCGCATTACGTGAGCGTTTACCTGCACGTATTCTGTCTGGTGATATGTGGCGGATTGCGCCAGCGTTTCTTCGGGAAGCAATGGATGATGCGGTGTTAAGTGTCCTGGAAGATCAGGAAGCAGCAGGCATTGATATAGTCACTGATGGAGAAGTACGCCGTGAGAGCTACTCAGCTCCTTTTGCCAATGCACCTGAGGGAATAGACAGAGATAGAGTGGAGAGTCTGGTAGGGCGTGCAGGCAAGCCCAATAAAGTGCCCTTAATCTCTGGGCCCCTGAAAAGAACGTCGCCGGTGCATGTGGATGACGTAAAATTCTTGAAAGCACATACAAACAAAACCATCAAGATTACTATCCCCGGGCCATTTACCCTATCCCAACTAGCGGTTAGTGAATACTATAAATCCGGTAAAGAAGTCGCCATGGCTTATGCAGATTGCCTTAATGAAGAAATTCACGATCTGTTTGCGGCGGGTGCTGATATTGTGCAGTTCGATGAACCTTATATGCAGGCTCGTTATGATGATGCGAAAGACTATAGTGTGGAAGTGGTAAACAGAGCGCTGCAAGGGGTGACAGGGACGACTGCCCTGCATGTTTGTTTTGGCTATGCAGCCATGGTATCGGATAAGCATGCTAACGGTTATTCCTGTTTGTCTCTGGTGAATGATATTAATGTCGATCAGGTTTCCATTGAAGCCGCCCAGCCTGCACTTGATTTGGGTGCTGTCCTGAATGCCTTGCCAGATAAAACCATTATGGTTGGGGTACTGAATCTCGGGGATGAAACGCCGGAAAGCCCTGAACTTGTTACAGACAGGCTACGGGCTGCCATGGAATTTGTTCCTCCTGAAAGAATTATTGCTGCACCTGATTGTGGCATGAAATACCTGTCTCGAGAATCTGCCCGGGCAAAATTAAAAGCACTGGTAGATGGAACGGCTATCGTGAATGCGGAATTAAACACTGGTCATTAAAGAATAATTTCAATATGAGTGGCAGTATTTCTGAACTGACAGACAAGATTTCAAAGTTGGAAAAACAATTGCTGAATGAGCTTGATAAAAAACAGGAAGAGTTTAGCTACAAAATTGAAGGCATAAAAGTCAGATTTGAGCAGGAGATATTGAGTGCTCACCGTAAATTAAAAGTAGGTGTCTTACGTTGGCTGTTTTCTTCAATGGTGCGCAATATCATTTCTGCACCGTTTATTTACAGCATGATAATCCCAATCGCTTTTTTCGATCTGACCATTACCTTGTATCAGCACATTTGTTTCAGACTATACAGTATCCGCCGAGTTAAGCGTTCCGATTACATTGTTTTGGATCGACACCAGTTAGCCTATCTAAATGGTATTTAAAAACTTAACTGTATTTATTGCGGTTACGGCAATGGTGTTGTGGCTTATTCAAGAGAAGTGATTGCCCGAACAGAGCAATATTGGTGCCCCATTAAACATGCCCGAAAAGTTGCAGGTAGTCATCGCCGATATAATAATTTTTCAGATTTTGGTGATGGTGAACATTACCAGGAGCAACTCATTAAATTACGTGATGACTTGAAATAACCAGGCAACTTTACTGAATTCAAAATTAATAGAGCATGAAAGAATCAATATCAAACTGGCTTAGTTAATCAAAGGGTTTTATACTTCAGCTCGTCAGGAAATCATATAAAAAGATAATTGTTTCGGGAGTTTTACAATCAATGCAGGTCAAATGTTTTAGCAAGAAAAAAACCGTACTCGGAGTTGTATTCTGTTCACTTGCATGTCTGTTACAGCCAATTGCTTATGCGCAAACAGATGCTGAAATTCTTGCATCTGTTCGTGCCTGTCAGAATATAGCTGGATTGTCATTGCGACTGGCTTGTTATGATCGTGTTTTGCCGCCGGCTACTGAATCGACTGGAACCGGCGTTCCAAGGCCTGCACCAAGAGTCGATAACAGGCCATCAGTCCCAGCTGTCAGTAACAGGGAAAACACGCCCAGTACACGAGAAGCGGAACTGGAAGAAACGGTTGCAGAACTGCAAGAGCGATTGCAGGGGAATGAAATTGATTCAGCAACAACCGCGAGAATTATTGAAGTGGAGCGACCCAGTGTGCGTACATCGAGACTGTATGCTGAAGACGGTCGGGTTTTTGTTGAATCTGTTACCACTTCTATTATCCGTTGGCCAGAAACTCCTTTTGATGTGGAAGTTAACAGGAGTATTACTGGCACCATCTCCCTCAGGGCAATTGGCGTGGAAGGCGACCGGGGTCTGGGGCGTGGTATCCGGGTATCTCAGGAACGTTAATATTAAATAAGCTTCAAGCCAGGTCTTCAGTCAGTGAAGCAACCAAAGCGGCCGGAAGTTTGACTCCAGCTATTGGCAGATTAAGATGATCACAACCTGCAAACAGCGACTGGGACTGCTTCAGTTTGCTGATCATGGCTTCACTGAGTTCGAAACGCAAAAAATGCACGCTAGATGTTTTTTCGGCATTTTCACGATCCAGATCTTCATCAGCAATCGCATAAACTTTGTCACAACCTTCTACTTGTAACCAGATCTGATCTTCTACGCCGATCAGCTTGGCAAGCTCCACTTTCCTCAGTTCAACGTCATCGTATTCCAGCATGAATGTCGCTTTGAAGTTAGTGCCATCAGGAATCAGCGGGTTATAAGCATCTAATTCATCCTGAATGCCTTCGGCTTCAAATACTTTTTCAATCCGCAGCATTTCCTGAATCTGATAACGAATAGTCAGTTCGTCTTCAAAATACAAACGGGCGTGTTCGCTCAGGCTGAGTTGCCGGTTTTTTTTGTGGCTAATGACCTTGGCCTTGAATTCCTGCCTGCGGGCAGAATATTCTTCAAGTGATAGGAGGTTATTTCGGGTAAGTGTCATTGCGAATTCCTTGGTGTTTTTATAATGAATAAGCCATTCTTAATAAGGTAATAGGGTGCTCAGCCTTGCTGACAGTCTCAGATAAATTGGCAATATGATTTGCCGCCATTGGACAATCGGAAATAAAGTGATCCGGGTTTTTAGCATCAACTTTTCTTACAACCGGACGCGCGATTTTCACTGCATGATCGTGAGATTCAACTTTCACCGCATAGGTTCCATCATGGCCGGAACAGCGTTCTTCAGTAGTAATAGTTGTGCCTGGCACCAGATTCAAAATATCACGGGCTTTGATACCAATATTCTGTACACGAAGATGACAGGCTACCTGATAAGACACATCACCAAGCTCAGCCGTAAAATCTGTTTTCAGAGCGCCTTCCTTATGGCGCAGAAATAAGTATTCAAAAGGATCAAAAAACGCTTTTTGAACTTTTATGACATCTTCATCGTCAGGAAACAATAAGGGTAGTTCCTGTTTATACATCAGGACGCAGGATGGTACCGGCGCGATCAGGTCATAACCCTCATCAACCAGTTTGGCGAGTGCCGGAATATTGGCTTCTTTCGCTTTTGCCACGGAATCAAGGTCACCCAGTTCCAGCTTTGGCATACCGCAACACTGCTCTTTGGGAGCCAGTTCGATTTGAATATCGTTGTGTTGAAAAACCTTGAATATATCTTCACCGAGTTCGGGGCTGTTGTAGTTTCCGTAGCAGGTAGCATACAAGGCAACCTTGCCACTCGTACGCCCAACGGCTTTATAGGGGATGTCCTGATTTAAATTTTTAACGCGCTTGCGCATGGTGCGTGCATGATACCGTGGTACTGGAGCCTGGCGATGAACACCAGCGGTCTTTTCCAGTATTTTACGAAATGCTTTATTAGCATTCAGTGCATTAACAGTGACATCGACCAAGGGAATAGTGGCCATTTTGCCAACACGATTGGTATCCGAAAGCATCTTGTTACGGAATGATGTGCCTGACTTTTTGAATTCAACGGCTTTGGCACGCAGCATTAAATGCGGAAAATCTATATTCCATTCGTGGGGTGGCACATAAGGGCATTTGGACATGTAGCACATGTCACACAAATAGCATTGATCAACAACTTTTTTATAATCTGCTTTATCGACTCCATCGACTTCAAGTGTTTCTGATTCGTCTACCAGGTCAAACAGAGTAGGAAAAGCATTACACAAGCTTACACAGCGACGACAACCGTGACAGATATCGAAAACACGTTCGAGTTCCTGCTCAAGCTTGTCGGCATCCCAGAAATCTGCTGATTTCCAGTTAATGGGATGGCGCGTCGGTGCTTCCAGGCTGCCTTCTTTAGGTGTGTTGATAGAATTGCTCATGTCTATGAACCTGTATATAGGGGAGTACCGTATGCTGAGAGCCAGACTGACTCTCAACATGCAGTAAACCTGATTGTCTGGTCTTATCCGTCCAGATTATCCAAAGCTTTCTGGAAACGGTTGGCGTGGCTTCTTTCAGCCTTGGCCAAGGTCTCAAACCAGTCAGCTATTTCATCATGTCCTTCATCGCGGGCTGATTTCGCCATGCCCGGATACATATCAGTATATTCGTGAGTTTCACCGGCAATAGCCGCTTTCAGGTTATCTGAAGTGCCGCCAATTGGCAGACCGGTAGCCGGATCACCGACTTCTTCAAGATATTCCAAATGACCATGAGCATGACCGGTTTCCCCTTCAGCCGTTGAGCGGAATACTGTCGCAACATCGTTGTAGCCTTCAACATCAGCTTTAGAGGCGAAATAGAGATAACGACGGTTCGCTTGTGATTCCCCTGCAAATGCGTCTTTCAGGTTTTGCTCAGTTTTACTTCCTTTAAGTGACATAGTGTTACCCTCTGTTTTTTAGTAATCATTTAGTTACAGTGGTTTATGACAATGGAGATATACAAGAGCTATATGCTCCAAGCAGTTAATGGTTAATTCCACAACTTGATTGATTATGCATGATGAGTTTATCATCTGTCCAATAGATAAAATTACTCTTTATAATCGATTTTAACGATGGCAAATCCTCCGACTTTAAAGCAGTTGAAGTACCTGTGTGCAGTCGCTGATCTTAAGCATTTCAGCCAGGCGGCAGAGGCCTGCTTTGTCTCGCAATCGACACTCAGCGCCGGCATCAGTGAGCTGGAACAAAGCCTGGGTGTCACTCTGATAGATCGTAGTAAGAAGCAGGTTAATCTGACAGCTATTGGTCGGGAAATAAGGGAAAGGGCGGTAGTAATCCTCACAGAGACTGAAGACCTGATGGCGGTTGCTGAATCAGCACATGAACCTTTTTCAACGGAAATGCGCCTTGGCGTTATACCTACGATAGCTCCCTTTCTGTTGCCAAAGATTTTAAAAGCTTTGCGGAGACGCTATCCTAAATTCAAAATTTATATTCGTGAAGATCAGAGCGGTAATTTGCTCAACGATTTAAATGCCGGAGAACTGGATCTTTTACTGCTGGCATTACCCTATCCGGCGGAAGGTGTGGCAAGTCAGCATCTGTTTTATGATGAGCTATTACTGGCCTGTAACAAGGGCTGTGATTTTTCCAGCAATAAAAAACTATCTATCAAGGCCTTGAAAAACAAGGAGTTGTTGTTGCTGGAAGAAGGGCATTGCCTGCGTGATCATGTGCTGGAAGCCTGCCAGTTGAAGAACAGTGATATTAAAGTTCCCTATTATGCGACCAGTCTAAATACGGTTATTCAAATGGTGGCAAATGATATCGGTGTCACTATTCTGCCTAAAATGGCAGTTGAAGCCGGGTTATTGCGTGGCACATCCATTGAGGCGCATGCCTTCACCGACAAGAAAGTACAGCGTTCGATTGGCTTGATGTGGCGAAACCGTTCACCGCGCCATGTGGAATTTACCAAAGTCGGCGAATTGATTTGTGAATGATATGGCAAGCGCAAATTAAGACTTACTAGCAGTCATCAAGCATCAGACATCATGTGTTTCCAGCTCATAGGCGGCATCTTTATAGTGCTTCCAACGCATGCGACCCAGCGCTTTGGCATCTTCATCGGCAGGAATGATTTCTACAATACGGGAAAAATTTGCATGAAATGCGGGTATTTCCTGGCTTAAATTGATTAAGACATCGGATTCCTGCTGGTAGTTATCTGCGTAGCCGATGATGATGTTGACATCCTCGTCCAGCTCGGTGGTGATTATGCTATGAGGTAAAAAACTTTCCGGACGATAGCTCCAGAGTAAATCATCAAGATATTGCGCCTGTTCCTGCGTGTCCGTATGAATGTAGGTTTTCAGCTTTTGTGTAAGAATTTTCTCGCAAAGACGGCAAGCAAAAAGATATTGCTCGCTGCTTTGCCCTTTCTTCAGCAAATAGAAATTGACCTTGGCTGCTATTGTCATCAGTTGTTCAGCAGATATTCCATGAGCAGGGGTACCGGTCGGCCAGTAGCGCCTTTTTGCTGGCCTTGATCCCAGGCAGTTCCGGCGATATCCAGGTGCGCCCATTTGTATTCTTTGGTAAAACGCGCCAGGAAGCAGCCTGCAGTTATGGTGCCTGCTCTGGGTCCGCCAATATTGGCTATATCGGCAAAATTACTGTTGATTAATTTCTGATACTCATCCCACAGTGGCAGGCGCCAGGCAGGATCAAGTGAGTCCAGTCCACATTGGTAAAGCTTATCGGCCAGTTCATCATCGTTACTTAACAGGCCGCTGACGACATTGCCAAATGTGGCAACACAGGCGCCGGTCAAGGTTGCTATGTCGACAACTGTTTTGGGTTTGAAACGTTTGGCATAGGTCAGAGCGTCACATAGAACCAGACGACCTTCAGCATCCGTATTCAGTATTTCGATGGTTTGGCCGGACATGCTGGTAACAACATCACCCGGCTTGGTGGCTCTGCCACTGGGCATATTTTCAGCGCTGGCAATAATAGCAACAACATTAATTTTCGGCTTCAATTCGCACAGGGCATGCATAGTGCCTAGTACACTGGCGGCGCCGCACATATCAAATTTCATTTCATCCATAGCAGCACCGGGTTTAAGACTGATACCGCCGGTATCAAAAGTAATGCCTTTACCAACCAGTACGTTAGGTTTGGTATTGGCAGTTGTTCCCTGATACTCCATGACGATCAGCACCGAGGGCTGATCACTACCATTACCCACTGATAACAGTGAATGCATTCCCAGACGCTTCATCTGCGCTTCTGAGAGCACTTTGGTTTTTAGTAATTTATTTTTCTTGGCCAGGGACTGCGCCTGTTCTCCCAGATAAGTTGGCGTACAGATATTGCCTGGCAAGTTACCCAGATTACGGGCGGTATTCATGCCGGTGCCTATAGCTGCGCCGATATCCAGGCCTTTTTTGGCCAAGGTCCGTTCGCTGGTGGTGCAGGTAATAGCAAGCCGTTTTATCTTTTGTGCCGCTTTGGCTTTTGAGATTGTTTCCTTGTAACGATACTCGGTATAGGTAAAGGTTTTGGCCACCTGAATGGCCTTGCGTTCGATACTGGCTTTTTCAACTGGCAGGCTGGTCAGGCTCAGCACCGCATCTTCAATTGAATGTCGGTTTAACTGTGGAGCTGCATGACGCAAGATCTCAGTAAACTTTTTCAAGGTGAAATCGCTTTGCTTGCCGCAACCAAGAATAAGCAGGCGTTTAGCTTTAATGCCTTCAACGTTGTGCAGGACCACAGCTTCCATGGTTTTGCCGCTGATGTCTCCGGCTTTGATCAATCTGGAAATAGCCTTGCCAGATGCTTTATCGATAGCAGCCGTTGCTTCCGGTAATTTGCCGTTAAAATAAACACCAAGAATCAGACAGGAGGTTGGTATGTTACTGAGAGCGGTGGTTTTCGTTGAAAATTGCATGTTATTCCTTTTGCTTTATGACGAAGAATCAATACGAATCAGTAATTAATGTAGAGATTTGTTAAAAAAAAATCTACTCGTATTGGTGAAAAAGAGAAAAGTAGCTGTCAGACAAGGTATACAATAGAATCCCAACATGATTATTGCTCGGTATCTGGCAAAACAAATTCTCCAACTGACAGCTGCTTTAACCCTTGTTCTGTTAGCCGTTGCTGTATTGATTCGCCTGCTGAATTATCTGGGTGATGCGACAGAGGGGAACATTGATCCTTCCGTTTTGTTGTTGCTGATGTCATACCGTTTGCCGGAATTTGTGCAGTTGATTCTGCCGCTGGCTTTGCTGTTAAGCATCCTTTTAGCTTATGGCCGTATGTATGCCGACAATGAAATGACGGTGCTGATAGCCTCAGGCCTGAGTAAGCGAAGCTTATTGGCTTATACCCTGTTGAGCTCTTCAGCAATCATTTTGCTGATTTCTTACCTGAGTCTTTCCCTGACCCCCTGGGGCTTAATGAATAGTGAAACCCTGCTGGAACAACAAAAAGATCTTAATGAATTTGACGTAATGGTGCCGGGGATATTTCAGGATATTTCGAGCGGTGCACGTACAACCTACGCCGAAAATATTGAAGATAATGTGATAGAAAATGTTTTTATGCATGAAACCGAATCAGACCGGTTAATCGTCGCCAGTTCGGCCAGTCTTTCACAAAATGCAGAAAGCGGTGACTCGGATCGCCTGGTGGTTTTTGCTGAGGGATCATTAACTGAAGGTATGGCGACAGAAAGTTTTTATTCGGTGACCAGCTTCGGCGAACTTGCTGTGCGCATCCCGCAGAGAGAAATTAATATTGATTTAAGTCAGGTAGAACAGACAATGAATACCACTGAACTGTGGTCTAGTGCGACTAATTCAGGTATCGCCGAATTGCAGTGGCGTTTATCGCTTATTCTGATTGTTCCGGTGTTATGTTTGCTTGCTGTGCCGCTAAGTAAGGTCAATCCGCGTCAGGGTCGTTTTGCCAAACTGGCGCCGGCGGTTCTGCTTTACATTATTTATTTTGCTTTGTTACTGGCCAGCAGAGACTGGTTGGCAGATGGTGTCCTGCCAGCAGTGGTTGGTTTATGGTGGGTACATATTTTGTTTCTGGGCCTGGGTATATTGATGTTTCAGGAAAAACTGCCTGAGTCTTTAGATTTCAGATTGTCAAAATCGCATGCCTAAGTTTGACGCCTATATTCGCAGTACTGTGTTCATGGCTATGTTGCTGGTGTTACTGGTGCTGGCCGGACTGGATTTTCTGTTTACGGTGTTTGATGAGTTAGGTGGCACCAATGAGCGTTATCAAACTGTTGATGCCGTGCAGTATGTTTTGCTGACCTTTCCCCGACATATCTACGATCTATTACCCATGACGGCTTTGATGGGTTCTCTGATTGGTTTAAGTGTGCTGGCCTCCAGTAATGAACTGGTGATCATGCAGGCAGCTGGTGTTAAAATCGGGCGTATTGTCTGGGCTGTGATGAAGCCAGCCATACTGGTCATGGTAATCGGACTGATTCTGGGGGAATTTGTCACACCGGCTTTGGATTTGCGGGCTGAAGTCAACAAGACAGTCGCTAACAGTGATGAAGTGGTGCTATCTGATTTTGGTAACTGGCAACGTGATGGTAATGATTTCTTACACTTTAATGCGATAGAGCCGGAAAGTGTTTTATACGGTGTCAGTATTTACAGTTTTAACGAAGATCAGGAATTAAATGCGAATATTATTGCGCAAAGCGCACGTTATCAGGATGGTTCCTGGGTATTGGAAAATGTACGCAGAACACTTTTTACAAAAACAGAAACAGGCGTGCAAAGCGAATTGCAGATTCTGGAAAATTTAAACTGGGATGTGGATCTGCCCCCTGAGCTTTTGCAACTGATGATAGTGGATTCAGATTCGCTCGCTATTTCAGATTTATATCGTTATGCCCGGCGCTTTATTAGCCAGGGCCAGGATGCCAGTGCCTATCTGATGGATTTTTGGGAAAAGATAACGCAACCGCTGGCGACAGCCGTGCTGGTGCTGGTGGCAATATCTTTTATTTTTGGACCTCTGCGGGAAGCGACAATGGGCTCAAGGGTTTTCTCAGGCGTCAGCTTCGGGCTTTTGTTTATTATTCTGCAGCAGCTTTTTTCCACCCTGGGCCTGGTTTATCAGCTGAATCCCTTTTTGGCTGTGCTGACACCCATTTTACTCACCGGTTGCCTCGGGGCTTACCTGCTTAGGAAGGCCAGTTAGCTTTAATCAGCCGGTTTATCCCATGACATTTTCACCACAACTGAGTATGACAAAAGGTCAGGCAAGGTCAGTTTTGCCGGGTTAAAAAACATATAAAAATAGCCGGCGCCGATTAAGAGCAGTGAAAAGGGCGCAGTAACAAAACGAATCAGGCTTTGCTTGTATGAAATAGCTGAGCCATCCGCATTCTGTACACGTAATTTCCAGGCCTGCATACCAAGGGTCTGACCACTGTGTGTCCAGAACCAGGCAAAAAACAGATAGGCACTTAACAGCATTGAAGAGAAGAGAGTGATGCGGTAGTAAGGATCCATCACAACCTGGTCATTTTCCACTACCTGGGCCTGATCAATGCCAAATGCGGAAAGCACCAAAAAACCGACAATAATCCAGATAGCCAGGATGACTATGCTGTCATAGACCATCGCGGCTAAACGACGCCACAAGGCTGCGCTGGCATTATCTGTTATTGGGGCATTTGTCATGGGAGCGCCATTGTACTGCATTTTCACAGGGGGAGCAGCAGAGCAAGCCCTGAGCCAACCTTAAATTTTTGTCCTGACGCCTCGTCGCCTAACGTAATGTTTCTGAATAAAAGCTGGACTTCATCTATTTGGGAAAGTACTTTATTAAACAAAGTTTTTTCAATTTTAAAAATAATTCAGGCTATGAGGGTAAGGTGGAGATCGATATGGAAAATATTTCATTGCTTGGCTGGGTACATACACTCACTTGTATCTGCGCAAGCAGACTTGACTTTTCCTGCTATATTCACGATTATCGCCACCCATGAGAACAACATTGGCCAGCAAAAGCATTATTATTCAACGCCACCAGGTGGGTTGAAGTTCTGCATTTGCAAAATTTTTATTAAAACCCGCCTTAAGGCGGGTTTTTGCATTTTAGGATATGGAATATGAAAGCCTTACCTGAATACGTAGCCTTAATGGATACCACCTTGCGCGATGGCGAACAGACGCAGGGCGTGTCCTTTTCTTCCGGGGAGAAACTCAATATCGCCCAGGCTTTACTCGAAGCCCTGAAAGTTGACCGTATTGAAGTTGCATCGGCGCGAGTTTCCGAAGGTGAACAGGAAGCCGTGCGCAGTATCAATAAATGGGCAGCTGAACATGGCTATCTGGATCAGGTGGAAGTACTGGGCTTTGTCGATGTGAACCTTAGTGTTGACTGGATACTGGATTGCGGTGGCAAGGTGATAAATTTACTGACCAAGGGCAGTGAAAATCATTGTCATAACCAGCTAGGTAAAACACTGGAAGAACATGCAGCCGATATTAAAAGGACAGTGGCTTATGCGAGAGAAAAAGGCGTAAAGGTAAATGCCTATCTGGAAGACTGGTCGAATGGCTATAAAGATAACAAGGCTTATGTTTTTGGTCTGATGGAATTGATCAAGGACAGCGGCATTGAACATTTCATGCTGCCAGACACACTGGGTGTGATGAGTCCTGCGGAAGTCAGAACTGCATTAGAAGATATGCAGATCCGTTTCCCGGAACAGAATTTTGATTTTCATCCACACAATGATTATGGCCTGGCTGTCGCGAATTGCATGGCAGCTGTTGAAACAGGGATCAAAAATTTACACTGCACAGTGAATTGCCTGGGTGAACGTGCTGGTAATGTATCCCTCGCAGAACTGGCCGTTGTATTAAAAGACAAGATGGGCATAAAAACAGCCATCGATGAAACCCATCTGGCTGATGTCAGTAAAATGGTGGAACGATTCTCCGGTAAATGGCTGTCGGCTAATATGCCCATTGTGGGTGAGGATGTGTTTACCCAGACAGCAGGTATTCACGCTGATGGTGATGTCAAAGGTGGACTCTATGAAACTCAGCTCAGCCCGGAACGCTTTGATCGTAAACGGACTTATGCATTAGGTAAGCTCAGTGGCAAAGCCTCGGTGTTGAAAAATATTGAAGAGCTGGGTATTTCATTATCGCCGGAAAACCTGAAAAAAGTTTTGGACAGAGTGGTCAAGCTGGGTGATTCCAAACAGGTCATCACGGTTGATGATCTGCCATTTATTATTGCGGATGTTCTGGAAAGCAGCGACTACCATCATATCTGTCTGGAAAATTGCCAGATCAGCAGCGCCTTTGGTGAAGAATCGGAAGTTAAGCTGGCGCTTAATATAAACGGCACTGAATATGCCGAAACCGGCCATGGTAACGGTGGCTTTTCAGCCTTTATGGATGCGCTGAAAAAGATTCTGGACGGTATCGATTTTACGTTGCCGGAATTATTGGACTACGCCATCCGTATTCCCAAAGGAGGTAAAGTTGGCGCCTTGACTGAATGTACGATCACCTGGGATGTGGAAGGAGCACGCGGACGTAAACTGAGAACGCGTGGGGTGCATGCCAACCAGGTTTATGCAGCAGTCCTAGCAACTCTGCGTATGGTCAATACTCAGATTCATAGCAAAGACGATTAACTTTTTATTCCCATACTGCGTTATTAAACTGCTCAGTCGGTCACATACTGTTTTGTATGTTCCCTCCTTGCGCGGTTTAATGCCTTGTCTGTAAATAAAAATTTTAATCGCAGGATAAGAAAATAAAAAAGTGACTCAGAAATTATTAATTATAATTTTACCAAGTGAGAGTTAAACTGTAGGTGAGGAGCGAAAGCGAGCGAACTACAGTTTAGCTCCCGGATTTATAGTTTGGATGTATAGAGTTTTTAGCAATGATTGATTTAAGAAGTGATACGGTAACTCGGCCCAATGCCGAGATGCGTGAAGTGATGGCAGCGGCACCAGTGGGTGATGATGTCTGGGGAGATGATCCAACTGTCAATAAACTGGAAGAGCTGGCTGCCGACATGCTGGGTACGCAAGCTGCCATTTATGCAACGAGCGGAACCCAATCCAATCTGCTGGCTTTGATGGCGCACTGTCAGCGTGGTGACGAATATCTGGTCGGGCAGAATGCACATACCTATAAATATGAAGGTGGTGGGGCAGCGGTGCTGGGCAGCATTCAGCCACAACCAATTACCAATGAAGCGGATGGTACGATTGCGCTGGACAATATTCTGGCAGCAATCAAGCCGGATGATATTCACTTTGCGAAATCCCGTTTACTGTGCCTCGAAAATACTATCGCAGGAAAAATATTGCCGCTGGACTACATTGAAGCAGCAACTAAGCTGGCACATGAACATGGTTTAAAAAATCATCTTGATGGCGCCAGGGTTTTTAATGCTGTCGTTAAATCCGGCATTGAGGTTAAGGAAATCGCCAGCTATTTTGATTCCGTATCTATCTGTTTATCCAAAGGCCTGGGTGCACCAATTGGTTCGGTTTTATGTGGGAGTCAGGAATTAATAGATGAAGCACGACGCTGGCGCAAAATGCTGGGTGGCGGCATGCGTCAGGCCGGTATTGTGGCAGCAGCTGGTATTTATGTGCTGGAGAATAATATACAACGACTGGCAGAAGATCATGCCAATGCTGCCCTATTAGGTGAAGAGCTCGCGAAAATTCCTCAACTGACAGTTGATCTTGAATATCTGCATACCAATATGGTTTTTTTACAGACAACAGAAGGCGACTTCATTGCCCTGTCAGATTTTCTGGCAGAAAGGGGTATTCTGATTGA
>JAYQWA010000002.1:0-18019 GCA_038148755.1 Gammaproteobacteria bacterium | reverse complement strand
ATTGACGCCAGATACACAGCCAGACTTGTCTGTCATTTGGATATCAGTCGGGATGATGTGCTGACCACAATTGCAGCAATCAAGGAATTCTATAAAGCCTGAGTCATGCCATGAATTTTGAAACCCTGACATTTGAGCAAGAAGGCCAGATTGGCGTGCTGACTATAAACCGGCCAAAGGCACTGAATGCTCTTAATCAGCAAGTGTTCACTGAGTTGGGGCAGTTTTTTGCCGGAGTACAGTCGATTAATATTCGCTGTCTGATTATTACGGGCAGTGGAGACAAGGCTTTTGTTGCTGGCGCCGACATTAAAGAGATGCAGGCTGTTGATAGGCATAATGGTGCTGAGTTTGCCAGGGCCGGTCAGGCTATCTTTCAACTCATTCAGGATTGTCCGCTTCCGGTCATTGCTGCAGTCAATGGCTATGCCCTGGGTGGAGGCTTGGAACTTGCATTGGCCTGCGACTTTATTATTAGCAGCGAGCAGGCAAAATTTGCTTTGCCAGAAGTGAGTCTGGGCATCATTCCCTGTTACGGTGGCACACAGCGTTTATCCCGTTATATCGGGACAGCTAAAGCGCGCATGATCGCTTTAAGCGGTGATATGTTTTCTGCACAAAAAGCCAGGGAATGGGGGCTGGTTGCAGAGGTGGTGGAGGCGGAAAATTTGCTGGAAAGCTGCATGGAAATAGCCCGTAACATTATTAAACGCAGCCCTCTAGCTGTGCGCTTGGCAAAGCAGGCAATCACAGAAGGTAAGGAATTAAGTCAGGCTGAAGGTTTGCAGCTTGAAGCTGAGCTTTTTGCTAAAGCTTTTTCTAGTGAAGACAAAACAGAAGGCATCAATGCCTTTATCGAAAAACGCAAACCTGAATTCACAGGCAAGTAGCATTCACACAGTGTTATTCAATACGTCGAACTGACTGTATGCTGACGGCTTCAGTCAGAATTTGCCCAATCGTATAATCTGAATCACTTGGCCCGTCGGCGGGCAGTTGATGAATTTTTCTGACGACATCCATGCCGTCGACGACTTTGCCAAAGGCAGCAAAACCCTGCATGTCAGCATTACGTTCACCCTTGTAATCGAGACTGGGTTGATTGCCGAGGATGATAAAAAATTCAGTACTGGCCGTACCAACAGCTTCTCTGGCCATGGATATCACGCCATCAGTATGCAATATGCCGCTTTGCTCTGTTGTTTCATGAGGTATGGGCATGAATTCATCAGCCCTGTCTCCGAGGCCACCCTGAATCACTTCAATCAGCGGGGATCCTTTGTCGTTTTCATAAGTTACGACCCGATAAAAACTTGCACCATCGAAATCACCGTTGTCTGCATGATTCAGAAAATTTCCTGCAGTGATAGGCGCAGTGCCGGTATAAAGTTCGAGTGTAATATCACCTTCGGATGTCGACATCAGGACATTGATCTGAGCAACAAGGCTGAGCGGAAATGTCAGGAAAAATATCAGAATGGCTAAAGTAAATTTATACATTTTTTGAAGGTGCCAGCGTAAATTTTTGACTTACTCTTAAGCCGGATAAAGTTTACTGTTCTCTGGGTGGTGGCGGTGTCCAGTCACAGCCTTCGCAATCAGGTGACTTGCCATTTTGCGCCAGTATTTCAAAAATAAAATCTCGCCACACAGCGTTGGGTTGCCATACGGTATTCATATCGGCTTTGGCTTCTGCGACAGGCACATCTTCGTAAATTACCCGGTATAAAAAACTGAAGGCCGTGGCGCGTGCGTTAACCTGACAGTGCAGTAAGGTTTTCTTGCCGGTATTGCGTTGCATGGAATCAGCAAAGGCATAAAAATCATCGGGCAGGGGATTGTTAAAATCGACAGGGACATGCATATATTCCATGCCCAGACTTTTGACTAACTGATCGGCATCAGACAGAGCATTCTGGTTATTGGTAAATGCAATATAGACAACGCGCTCGAAGCCATTATCAGCAATAGTCTGGAACTGTTCGCGAGTGGGCTGGCCGGAGCTTGCAAAACTGCTGCTGTACTGACGAAAGTTGGTGATTTCATCCAGTGCCGGATCAACATCTTCAAGCGCAAAGCAGCAATTCGCGAAGATGCTGAGTGTTGAAATGAGTGTAATGAACAGTGCTTTCATGGTGTTTCCCCGCGTATGTTTTTTATTTTGCCTGCGACCAATTTAAGCATTCAATGCCTTACAGAACAAATACTGGAAAGCAAAAAATAACTATTCTGCCATGATGGCTTTTAGCCTGTCAGGGTCGCGCCAACGGTTACTCGCCAACCGATAGATAAATATACTGGCAATACCCAGAATCATAATGACAAAACCGACCCATGAAGCGCGTGGACCAAAAGCAAGCACTTTAATGATAAAAAATTGAATGACCAGCATGGCCCAGTGTAGTGAAGTTGAGGCCCGCATCACCCAACGGGTATCACCAGCTCCCCTGAGTACTCCGGCTGCCACCTGCAACATGCCTTCACATAATACATAGCAGCTCAGGCCGACCATCATGAAACTGGCCAGATTTCGAATCTCGTTTGCGCCTTCTTCATAAAAAATAAACACTTCCACCAGCAGGTCGCGGAATACAAGAAAGCACAAAGCAAGAAACAGGGAATAACCGATACCCAATATATAGCCGGCAGTGGTGACCTCATTGGTTTTGCGCATATCTCCGGCACCGACGAAACGTCCGATCATGCTCATGACAGCGATATTCAAACCTAATAAAGGAACAAAGGAGAGAATGTCCCAGTTAAAGACAATGGTTGCCGAGGCGGCTTCAGCAATGCCATAGGACTGGAACATCAACAGGAAAAGGTTAAAAGCAGCAATATTGAGAAACATTTCCAGCCCGGAAGGAAAGCCAAGACGCAGGTATCTGCCGGTGATTCCCCGATCAAATACCAGTGATGAGGCAATGCTGAAGCGTTGGCGATTTTCTTTCGTGAGGTAAAACAGCAGGTAAACACCAATCGTAAAAAGGGTACTGATTACTGTGCCATAGGCTGCCCCAGCAATGCCCAGTGCCGGGAATCCCGCCTTGCCGAATACCAGACACCAGGTCAGTGGGATATTAAAGGCTATACCCAGAACATCTGAAATCATCACAATTTTGGTTTTACCTATTCCGGAAAAAAAAGTCGAGAGACAAACCTTGATCAACAAAGTCACACTGCAAAACATCATGATACTGTAATAGGTTTTTTCCAGTTCGGCCTGGTCTGGCGCATGCCCCATTGCAACGAAGATACCTCGCATGGAAAAACCTAGCAGGATTAATAGCGGGGTGCTGGCCAAGGCCATGATAATGCCCTGTGTAATGACACGTGAGCATTTATGGTGTTCATCGGCCCCCAAATATTGCGCCACTAAAGCCGTTGCATAGGCAAGGATGCCATTCAAGAGTGAAATGGAAAAATACCAGGCAACGCCGGCACCTAGAGCCGCCGCCATATGTATGGGGCCGAGCTGTGCCAGGAAGTAACGATCAGTAAAAATCATGACTGCAAATGCCCCTTGTGATATCACCATAGGGCCAGACATTCTGAGTAGAACTGACAGAGTCTTGGGATTGTATTGCCAGTCTTTCAGGTTCATCTTTGCAAGAGGTATCTTGATTGGAAAAGGGCGGATTGTACGCCTGAGTTTGCTGGATGACTATGAGCTGACTTTGGATTTTGTCATGAAACAATAAAACTAAAAAAAGATATAAAACCATTGGCATATAAAGCTGTTATATCCATGCAAATGTAGTAAATTTGACCTCCAGACTTGTATGGTTATAGCTGGGTTATGCGAGAAAGCTGTAGATAAGTTTAATAATTAAAAAATAAAGCAGGTTATTTAGGGGATAGTATGAAAGATCTATTGAATAAAATTTTTATGCCTGTGCTTCTGTTATCAGGTCTTGGCTTTGCAGGCGCGGCATTGGCACACCACAGTTTTGCCATGTTTGATCGGGATACCGAAGTAGTGAAAACAGGCGAAGTGGTGAGATGGGCATTTAACAGTCCACATGTGGCGATTTATATTAGGAATGATGCAGACGGAGAAGTCTGGGCTTTTGAAGGTGGTGCGCCTCCCGGCCTGGTTACTGATGATCCGCCAATGACCGGTTTTACTTTTCAGCCAGGTGATCAGGTTGAAATGGTAGTGTGTCCTTTACGTGATGGTCGTAATGGCGGTGCAATTGGGATCATCATTAAAGATGATATCTGGTATACCCCGAATGATGGCGGATGTGGTCCTAATTTCGACGCCTGGCGTGACTGGTATCCAAAAGGCTATCTATCCAAGCAGGCTGCTTTGGATGCTGGAGAAACCATACCTGAGGATTAAACTTCTGCAGTAAACTGTTGCAAAAAAAAAGGGCTTCCTAGGAAGCCCTTTTTTTTTCACTGCAATAATACTGATTAAGTGCTTAGTTAAACTGTCGGCAGACTTGCCAGTTCTTCAGCAACCATATCACCGAAATCACTGGTACTGATTAAATTAACACCGGAGCCGGGTTTGGATAAATCCGGCGTGGAGAAACCCTTGGCAAAAACACTCTGCATGGCCTGCCATAGATTTTTGGCTTCGGCATCCATGTTAAAACTCATTTCCAGCATCATGGCAACCGAACCAATCATGGAATAGGGGTTGGCAATGTTTTTACCGGCAATGTCAGGCGCTGAACCGTGTGAAGGTTCGTAATAGGCCTTATCCGGGCCTATGCAGGCAGAAGGCATCAGGCCCAGCGAGCCCAGAATGCCGCCACCCTGATCAGACAGAATATCGCCAAACATATTTTCCATCACCATGACATCAAACATGCCGGGGTTCAGACACAGATAAGTGGCTGCCGCATCAACCAGAATATTGACCACTTCAACCTCTGGGTAATCCTTGGCAACTTCAACACAGACTTCATTCCAGAGTACAGAGGATTTCAGCACATTACTTTTGTGGATATTGTGCAGCACTTTTTTACGTTTTTGAGCTGTTTTGAATGCGACCTGCATAATACGTTTGATCTGGTCTTCGGTGTATTCCAGCGTTTCGCTGACATAGCGGCGGCCATCTTCATTAATGCCGGTTTCCTTGTTACCAAAATATAATCCACCGACCAGTTCACGGATGATCATGATATCAATGCCATCACCGATGATTTCCGGTTTTAAGGGCGAAAAATGAGCCAAGCCTTTCGGTAGGTAGACAGGACGGAAATTAGCATAAGTATTGTAGCGTCGGCGCAAGGGCAGTAATGCTCCACGTTCTGGTTGCATATCGACGGGTATTTTTTGTGATTCTTCATGACTCAGACCAATTGGCCCTTTTAATATGGCATCTGCTTCGTCACAAATGGTTTTGGTTGAATCAGGAAATGGATGACCGGTCTCAAAATAGGCACTGGCCCCAAAGGGAGCATGTGTCAGTTCAAAATTAACATCATTGCGTGTTGCGACCAGATTCAGAATTTTAACAGCCTCAGTCATTATTTCAGGACCGATACCATCACCATCGAGGAGGGCTATCTTATAAGAGCTCATGTTTACCTTGCTTCTAGATTATGATTTTTAAATTGGAGTAGTAAAACTACAAAGGGCGGCTAATTTAGCATTTCAACAAAATCGAGTAAATTGGAAATTTTTGGCAAAAACTTTTCTTTTCATATTTTATTTCCAATTAATTGCAGGTTTTTTTAAAAATTCTTAACTTTTTCTTCAAAAAAAGGACTGATTTCAAGTTTTCTTTGGTACTCATATCAGTCAGGAAATTATAAAATTACATAATTAATCAGTTAGTCGGCATTTACCAAATTCTGGCTATTTTTGTAAGAAAACTACCTTAACTTTGGAGCAAGCTATGACCTCTTACCAGGAGCATACGAAAAACACGCAACTCATTGATTGGATAAAGGAAATTGAAGAATTATGCCAGCCTGACCAGGTCTATCTGTGTGATGGTTCACAGGAGGAATATGACCGCTTCTGTCAGGAGCTGGTTGATCAGGGAACCTTTATCAAATTGAATGAAGAGCTGCGTCCTGGTTCCTTTCTTTGCCGTTCAGATCCCCGCGATGTTGCTCGAGTAGAGGATCGCACCTTTATTTGCTCCGAGAAAGAAGAAGATGCCGGTGTCACCAATAACTGGGTTGAACCATCGGTCATGCGTAATACTCTCAAGGAGCTGTTCAAAGGCTGTATGAAGGGTAGAACAATGTATGTGATTCCGTTCAGCATGGGACCACTGGGTTCAGATATTGCGCAAATAGGCGTGCAGATTTCTGATAGCCCTTATGTCGTTGTCAATATGCGCATCATGGCGCGAATCGGTCAGAAAGTGCTGGATATTTTAGGCGATAAACCATTTATCAAATGTCTGCATTCTGTTGGCTCGCCGCTGGCAGAAGGCCAGGAAGATGTCGCCTGGCCATGTAATGTTGAGAACCGTTATATTGTGCATTATCCGGAAAGCCGTGAAGTTGCTTCTTTCGGTTCCGGTTATGGTGGTAATGCCTTACTTGGCAAAAAATGTGTTGCCCTGCGTATTGCCTCTGTTATGGCGCGAGATGAAGGCTGGCTGGCCGAACATATGCTGATTGTCGGTGTTGAATCTCCGGAAGGTGAGAAAACTTATGTGGCTGGGGCCTTCCCGAGTGCCTGTGGCAAGACCAATCTGGCCATGGTTATTCCTCCCGAGGGTTATGAAGGTTGGAAAGTCTGGACAGTCGGTGATGATATTGCCTGGATCAAACCGGGAGCTGATGGCCGGATGTATGCCATCAATCCGGAAGCCGGTTATTTTGGTGTGGCACCTGGTACCTCTTATGACTCCAATCCTTCAGCCATGGATACTATTGCCAGCAATACGATCTTTACCAATGTTGCCTTAACCGATGACGGTGATGTCTGGTGGGAAGGGATGAGCAATGAAGCACCGGCGCACCTGATTGACTGGAAAGGTAATGACTGGACTCCGGACAGTGATGAACCGGCGGCACATCCAAATGCCCGTTTTACAGCGCCTGCATCACAATGCCCAAGCGTTGACCCTGATTGGGAAAACCCTAAAGGTGTGCCTATTGAAGCCTTCATCTTCGGTGGTCGTCTGAGTACCACTTTCCCACTGGTTTACCAAAGCCGTAACTGGGCACATGGTGTCTATATGGCGGCAACTCTGGGCTCGGAAGCAACCGCAGCGGCAGATAATCAGGCAGCAATACGCCGTGATCCAATGGCCATGTTGCCTTTCTGTGGCTATAACATGGGAGATTACTGGGCTCACTGGCTGAGTATGGAAAATAAGGTAGAACATTTGCCACAGATTTTCCGGGTCAACTGGTTCCGTAAATCAGCTGACGGTAAGTGGCTATGGCCTGGTTTTGGCCAGAACATGCGTGTTCTGCAATGGGTTGTTAACCGTATTAAAGGGCGTGTGTCGGGTGATGAGTCGCCTTTTGGTATGGTGCCCAAGTATGAAGATATTAACTGGAATGGTCTGGTTTATGATGAAGATACCTTCAAAGACCTGATGGCAATCGATACTGAGAACAGTATCCGGGAATTTGAAGATCAGCTTAATCTCTTTAACGAGATTGGTGATAGTCTGCCTGAGGAAATGGAAAACCAGCGTCAGGCCATGCTGGCACAGCTGTCCCCTAAAAAGGAATCTTCAGCCGCCTGAATCTAAAGGTGTTATTTAAAAAAACCGGTGCTGTTTTATAAGTCAGCACCGGTTTTTTTATGTATATTTATCAAATAAAGTACGCATTAACGAACAACAATAAAAAAGGTGCAGCCATGTTGAACATAGTCAGAAAGAAATATTGCCAGCTATTTATTTTATTTTTAAGCAGTTTGGCTGTTCAGGTTCAGGCACAACCGGTACCTGAATATGAAGTCGATGCCGCATGGCCGAAGCGTTTACCGAATAACTGGATTATCGGTCAGGTAGCAGGCATTGCTGTTGATCATAACGATACGATCTGGGTTGTACACCGGCCCCAGTCTCTTACTCCCCAGGAAGCCGGTGCCATTCAGAATCCACCGTTTTCATTGTGCTGTGTGCCAGCTCCATCAGTATTGCAGTTTGACCAGGCCGGTAATCTGCTACAAGCCTGGGGTGGCCCTTACTGGGATCGGCAACGCTCGGTATGGGTAGATGATTCTCCGGAAGGTGTGTGGCCAAGTAATGAACATGGTATTGATGTTGATCTGGAAGGAAATGTCTGGCTCGCGGGTAATGCTGATGGAGATATGGTTCTCAAGTACAACAATGATGGTTCAGAATTATTACTGGTCATTGGCAAGGATGAATCGGGCGATGCTGCCGAGATGAATGCTGAGGACTTCGATGAAGTCATCATAACAGGTGGTAGTAATGATACAGGTCGTCTGGGGCGTCCGGCTGAAATAGATGTGGATGATGAAGCCCGTGAGGTTTATATCGCAGATGGTTATGGCAATCGCCGGGTCATCGTCTTCGACATGGATACCGGTGAATACAAGCGGCATTGGGGCGCCTATGGACGAATGCCGAATGATGAGCCTTTACCAGCTTATGATCCGGATGCCGCACCTGCGCAGAGTTTTCTGGGGCCGGTTCACAGCGTCCGTATATCTGAGGATGGATTAGTCTATGTTGCTGACAGAACCGGAGACCGTATCCAGACTTTCCAGAAAGACGGTACTTATCTTGAGGAAAATTTTATTGCGCCCTGGACGCGCAGTAATGGTTCTGTCTGGGATATCGAGCTTTCACCTTTTCCCGGCCAGCCATTCTTATTCGTTGCAGATGGAGCTAACAACCGCATCTGGATAGTTAACCGTGAATCCATGGAGCTGGTTGGTGAAATAGGGGGGGGCGGTAGAAATGCCGGAGATTTTGACTGGGTACATAACCTGGCTATTGATTCAGCAGGAAATATCTATACTGCCGAGGTCAACGAAGGTAAACGCATTCAAAAGTTCAGTCTATCGGACTGATTGAGCCACTAAGCTTATACTGCACTTTTTCCCGTATTCAGGTAATGAAAGGTTCCTTATGACCTTTTTTTCTAATCCAGTTCAAGGCTCGTAGCACTCTTTCTTTGCGAGCCAGCCAACGCAGTAAAAGGAACTTGCCTGGAAAATCCAGTAGAACAAGTCCTGCAAGCAAAGTGAGTATGCCCTGGCCGGAGAGCACCAGCATCAGTAGTCCAAGCACAAGCAGCACAAGGCCCAGTATATTTTTTAATACAATCACGACCAGTCTGAATGCAATAAAGCCTTGCTTCCACTGCATTGGGTGCCGTTTCTTTTAAATAAAATAATCCGCCGGAATCAGTAAAATCAGCCAGGGTAAAAGGATTAAACTCACCAGAAAAGTAATCACTGAAATTATACTGAGAAGTAGGAGAGTGTCGTTATTGAAATTTTCATGGTACAACCAATGAAAATATCCATTTACTTTGTGTGCACATAGGCTTGTTTGAAAAAGAAAGGCGTCTGCAAATTCAACAGCTTGTTGAATATATCCAGGCTGAAATCCCACTGTCAGAACCTTTGATACTGGCAGGAGATTTTAATGACTGGCGCTTGTCCTGCCATCATTACCTCCAGCAGGCACTGCAGTTGGAAGAAGCTCATTTGCGTACTGAGGGGGCTTTAGCAAGAACTTATCCTGCGCGTCTCCCTTTATTAAAAATGGACAGGATTCATCAACGCGGCTTCCAGGTTAACCAGAGTAAAAAACTGGTCGGTGCTGATTGGCAACCTTTGTCGGACCATTGTACTTTATTGACTGAGTTGGAGCTTATTGCCTAGTTTTTGTATAAGGGAGGTAAATTATAGGGAAGCACTTTCCCCATTTTGGATTTTCTGTTTTTGTGCAGCGCTGTCACTATTTGCAGAAAATTTTCGAAATTAAAATCTTTAGTATTCTCTTCAGCGTAGAGGCATGTCTGTAATTCCTGGAGTAAAGATTCCAGTGCATTGTGATTAAATTCTGCGTTTAATTTTTCAATATTATATAAAGCTTGATTTTGGAAGTATGCCTGCCCCCATAACAGGAAACTTTCTGCGCATGCTCTTATATTTTTATGTTCACAGGCATTGCTAAGCTTTTGAAAACTAAGATTGATGTCGGGAAGCTTCTGAATATGCTCGGCTACTTTTGTCTTTTTTTGAAGCAATACATGGTTAATAAAGTTTTGCAGTTTAGCCCAGACCAATAGCAATGCTGGCCCAAAAAATAAGGTAGACAATAATAAAAGTGCTCCAAGAAATAGTAAGAGGTTCAGGTTGACTGAAAACCAGAAATAATTTGCTGGCTCATTACTGCCTGACGACTCTGCTACTGGCTCCACTTGTTGTCCATCAACAGTCAGGATGTCAAGGTCCTGTGCAGGCAGGCTGGCATATTCCAGGCGATTACTCACAGTATTCCACCATGGAATTTCAACAGCAGGTAAGGTAAATCTGCCAGCTTCTGTTGCGACCAGCGTGATGTTTTGGGTATGGATGGAACGGACGCCGCTATTTTCAGTGATATCGACCTGCTGAGCCTCTGCCGGGTAATAACGTAATGCTGAGTCACTGGTGAAATCCAGGTTGGTGAGCATGGAGGCATAAATATCTTCAGCATTAAGTTCAATACTACGCACGACTGAATCGCCAATTCGCATATCTTGCAAAGACCGGCTCCAGGTTTCAGAGATGCTTACTTGAGAGCTTGGGATCCAGTTTGGACTTGGGTAATTAACTGGCACAGGGGAAACGCTTATCCGATGTTCCTGAGAGGATAGCTCTATCGTTTGTCGTCGCTCAGTAGTTTGCAGGTTAGGGTTGTTACGGGTGGCCCGGGTTTGTGTAAAGGCCCGAAAACGTACTGGCGCAATCGTAAACTCTCCACTGGTTTGAGGAAAAATCACAAAGCGGCTTTCATTAACTGTGTAAAGCGTTCCGTCAACGGTTTCAGTATAGTTAAGGTCATCCCCCAGTTTATTGAAAGCTGCCTCAGGCATTTCAAGTCGTGAAAAAGAGGCGCCACGTTCAAATCCTAGCGTGTAATAAAGTTTTATGCTGTAGATTAATGCTTCTTGAACATAAACCTGATCTTTACTGATAGTGGCCTGCAGAAAGACTTCATTATTTTCTGTGGCATTTCTGATCGCAGGAGATATGTCAGTTGATTGGGCTTGTGCCTGGATGGCGCCAGGAAGAAAAATCAGGAAAAGCAGAAAGACACAATAGAAAAAAGGATTTTTTTGTTGATTCACCATAACTGCTGATTGCGTTCAAGCGTCAGTATGTCAATTTCAAGCTGGCTGGCAGTTTTACGCTGCAATGCAAACTTGTTTTTTAACAGAGTTCCGGGTTCATCTTTTATGCGTCCTAACCATTGCTGCAGGGAAAGTTCCTGCTCCAGTGCTGCACTGAATTCCTGCTCTTCAGCTGACTCAGGATCTTCAAGTTGACTGTTACCTTTATTACCGTCGGCATCCTGGCTGTCTTGCTGGCTAATGCTTTGCGATGTGTCTGTCTGGTTTTGTTCGTTTTCCTGACCATTGGTGGCACCAGTAATCTCCTGGCTTTCATCTTTATCCAGCATGTCAGCATCTTCGCCTTCTTCACGTTCCATCTCAACATCCATACCGGGGTCGTCAGTCAGTCTTGCCTGCAGGGCCGCGACAATTTCCAGATTTTTGGCCGCTGCTTCATGGGCCGGATCAATATTTAAAACTCGGCGGTAAATATCAATAGCCTCATTAAGTCGGTAAAGCATGGCGAGTGCGTTAGCACGATTGTAAAGGGACTCGATGTCTTGAAGTTCCGCTAAATCTATTAAAGCGGCTTCATAATTGCCCTGACGATAATTTGCCGCAGCACGCCAGGCAATATCTTCAAACAGCACTACGGCACTTTGGTAATCTTCCTGCATGAAGGCATGATTTCCCTGCTGGTTTGTATTTTCCCAGAACCCTTTCCAGTCCCAGGCCAGCGCATTCGAAGAAAAACCAAATGACAGTGCAGGCAAACAGGCAAGTAAACAGAAGGTGCGATATGTGATGGCAGTTATTCGCAATGAATGACCTATGTCGTTTTATTGTCGTTTAGTGTGAATTATCAAATTGGAACGCTTCGGTATTATACGAAGACGCCTAAACTTAGCAAATTGTTAATCAGTCTAGGGGTTGATTGCGTAAGTATTATTGAAAGTTACGTGGATTGCCTAAAATTTTGATCATATGATGGAACGCTATAACCATCCACGTCACGCTCAGGTTAGGGCATCACTGGCTGAAGTAAGGCTGGAAAATGTGACAGCTTTATTCAGTACCTTTGCCGACCAGCCTGATAATCTGGCACACTGGCTGGAAGATGCCGATATCAATGTTGATAAAAATATGCGCTTGCAGTATCTCGCCGGTATGGGGCTGAATCTTTATGAAAATATCGGTATCTATAACAACATGTTGTTACAGGGAGTTTCCTATCCGACAGACTTATTTATTGTTGACGAGCAGGTTCTAACAGAACTTGAAGATAAAATTACGCGCCGACAGGGAAGATTTTAGGGACGCTGGAAATCTTTAATAATCTTATTTTTTGCACTAACCTTAAGAAGAATTAATGATATCATTCGCAGAGCAAATTATTATTCAACGAGGTTGGAAATGAATCTTAATATATTGAAATTGGGTAAATTTTTTATAGTGTTATTGGCTGCTCTGGGTTTCCAGCTATCAGCACATGCACAGCCGGTTATGGTTCCGGGTTTTATGGCGATAGAAAGCTCTTACATTGAGAATGCTGGTTCTGATTCAGCTAACGCCTATTTCACCATCACTAATTTCGATGATGAACCAATGCGCATATTGAGCGCCAGTGGTGAGACTTTTGAAAGTGCCGTGGTTATTGGCCCAAATAATGAAACATTGGAGTATGTTGAAATTCTGCCTAATGAGCGTCTGGCTATGGATGCAAGGGGCATGCATATTCAGTTAAGCAATGTTTCCGAGTCGGTTATGGCCGGTGAAACGCAGGAAGTAACTCTTTTGATACGTCGTGGACGTGAAGCAATGGAAGCAGTGGAAGCGCAAGAAGGGGGCTTCGCTGGGGCCTTTAGTGGCGCAAAAATTCGTGAAGCGGGTATTCCTAATGAGCAGGATTATGTTGTCCGCGTGCCGGTCAAACGCTAAGCAAGCTGTTTAACCTGTCCGTTTTAAACAGGAATATAGTCAAACTGATTTATACGCCTTGTTTCTGATATTTTGTTAAACTAAAGCCTTTGAAGTACTCACTTTAAAGGCTTTTTTTGAGTTTCCTTCCGCCAGAATATCTTTTGCTGCTAGCTGCAGTTGCTCTTTTTACAGGTTTTGTAAAAGCCGGGGTTCCTTCACTGGGGGCACTTATGTCGGCTGTGGTGGCGCTGGCCTTTACCCCCAGGGAAGCCCTGGGAATCTGTTTAATTTATCTGCTGGTTGGCGACCTTGTTGCCGTGAGTTTTTATTGGCGGCTTGCGCACCTCAGCGAATTGAAAAAAATGATTTTCCCAGTGCTTCTGGGTATAGCGGCAGGGGGCTTCATGCTCAATTTTCTTGATGATAATAATCTGGGACTGGTGATCGGGCTCATGGTGGTTTTCCTGGTTTCTCTGGAACCATTCCGGCCTAGGCTTACTGAATGGGCAATTCATCATCCGCAAAAAGTCAGAGGCAGTTCGGGTGTTGTAGCTGGTATCTCCACGACGATAGGCAATGCCGCTGGCCCCATCATGTCCTTGTACTTTTTACTGCTTAAGCTGGATAAAAAAGCGTTTGTAGGTACCAGCAGTATTTTCTTTCTGGCTGTTAATACCACCAAGATTCCGATTTTCTATTATCAGGACTTATTCACACCTGCTTACTTTTCATCTATTGCGCTGACGGCTCCGCTTGTTTATGTTGGCGCTCTGCTTGGCCGAAAATTTTTAAACTGGGTATCGCAGCTTTGGTTTACCCGCATTATTCTGGTTTGTACCGCGCTGGCAGGTTTTTGGCTGGTGCTCAGATATTTTATTCAATAAGATTTTATTCTGGATATAACTGGAGATAAAAATGATCAGAATGTTATTTTCTTCTGTTTTCTTGGTTCTCAATTTATTTCTGGTGTCCTGTGCCGTTAATCCTGTCACCGGCGAGAGTCAATTTTCACTTTTATCCCGTCAGGATGAAATCTCGATAGGGTCTGAACAATATGGACCTTCGCAACAGAGCCAGGGCGGGTTATATAAGGTTGATCCTGAATTAAGTGCCTACGTCAACGAAGTGGGGCAGCGTCTGGCCACAGTTGCCAGAAGAGATTATGACCTGCCATATGAATTTGTTGTGCTGAATAATTCCGTTCCCAATGCCTGGGCCTTGCCCGGCGGCAAGATAGCTGTTAATCGAGGCTTATTGACTGAGTTGAACAACGAGGGAGAACTGGCGGCGGTATTGGGGCATGAGGTTGTGCATGCGGCTGCCCGTCATGGCGCATCAGCCATGGCCAGAGGGACCTTGTTGCAGGGAGTATTAACGGTGGGTGCTATTGCCAGCCAGGACAGCGCCTATTCAGACTATATCGTTGGGGCAGGTCAGTTGGGTGCGCAGTTAATCAGTCAGCGCTATGGTCGCGATGCTGAACGGGAGTCTGATACTTATGGCATTCGTTATATGGTTGAAGCGGGTTATGATCCTCGAGCGGCAGTGAGTTTACAGGAAACTTTTGTACGTCTTTCAGCCGGTCGTGAATCGAGCTGGATTGATGGTTTGTTTGCCAGCCACCCACCTTCCGAAGAGCGTGTTGCCAATAATCAGGCTCTGGTAAATGAACTGATGCCAGCTTTGCAGGGAAGAGATATGGAAGTTGGAGAAGCGCGTTATCAGCAGGCCATTGCAGGGATTAAGGCTGATCAGGAAGCCTATCAATTATTTGCAGAAGCCGAGCGGGCCATTGCCGATGATGATATGGAAATAGCTTTATTAAACCTGGATGAAGCTATTTCAATGGTACCTAACGAGGCAAGATTTTACGGCTTGAAAGCAGATATCTACCTTTACCAGAAACGTTATCGTGAGGCTATCAGTACCTATAACCAGGCTATTGATAGGGATGATACTTACTTTGATTATTATCTGGGCAGGGGCGTGGCTCACGCCAGAACTGGTAATCAGAATCTGGCACATAGTGATCTGGAGCGTAGTGTCGGTTTGCTGCCGACAGCCACTGCCATGAATGAGTTAGGTAAAATTTCGCTGGATAATAATGATCGCAGCCTGGCCAAGCAGTATTTTCAGGCGGCAGCTGGCGGAGCTGGTCAAGTAGCCAATGAGGCGGCTTTGGCTTACACACGTCTGGATATCGAAGATGCGCCATCCAATTATATTCAGGTTCAAGCTTATACCGATGCTGAAAACCGTTTGCTGGCCAGGGTGATGAATCGTTCAGGTATCGCCTTGGAGAATATTCAGTTGGAATTTACCGCTGTGCTGGCAGATCAACTTGCTGAGCAATCAGTCAGGTTAGCCAGCCTCGCTATAAATCAGACTGTCAACCTTAATTCGGGTTTGCGTTACCCGGATGGCGTTCAGGCCAGTGCCAATCAAATGCGGGTAAGAGTTATTGCTGCCAGTCCTCAGTAAATTATCAACATGGGAAACTAAGGTGTCGAGGCTGAGCTCTCCCATTCCAGCTGTAATGCAGATAGCGTTCTATTACTGTTGACAGTAAAAATTTCTGATTGGGTAGTGGCTTCACCAGCATCATTATCTGATAGCTTCAAGTTTTACTCCAAATTTAAAACGGCAATTTTTGCACCAGCAAACCAGATACATTCAAATCTGAACTAGCAGAAATTGCCGTTTTGATAATGCCGAGTAAGCGTTTCTTTCTATCAATTTTCTCAATCAATCAACTATGGACTTAACTGCGGATAATTTACTCCCAGTTGCTCCAGGTAGGTTTCATATCGTGATGGGTCGTAATAATACTCCTCTAACATGGGTTTGAACTCAGCCATAATTTCTGCATTTTTCTCAATAGCTGGATTATCATCAGAGTCTATAAAAGGCCTATATTGCTCATTAGCTGTCTGGATATCAGTGAAGTAATTTTTAGCTTCCTGGAGTAGCTGTTCATCCAGCAGTAAATCCAACATCGTAGTCGCTACAACCTTGGCCCCAGCGGCAGCACCTTTGTGAGCAATCGGTGTCGCCATCGCCATGGCACTGGACCAATGATGCGCCTGCATCCCGGGGACATTTGCAGGAAATCTCAGGGTCACTGTCGGAACGTTCCAGGAAACATCACCAATATCGTCAGAAGGGCCAGATACAGGCGTCTCCGCAGGCTCTTCAATGCCGTCAACTTCAGTCGCCAAACCTACCTCATTGACCCCCATCATTTCTTGTAGTGCTCTGGCAAAAACCTGATCGTCTTCTGACCATTCAGGCAAACCTACCTGATAAATGTTTTCTGCCATCGCTAAGGCGACTGGACGGTTGTAATGCTTTGGATAGGCCGTACCAACAATACGTCTACTCAGCGCAGTATCTGTCATCATTGCCGCGCCTTCAGCAATTCTTTGCAGCGTATTAAAATTCTCTCGAATTCGATCTGCGGTAACTTCCCGAACGAAATACCAGACACTGGCATAAGAAGGCACGACATTAGGCTGGTCACCGCCATTGGTTATAACATAATGGGAACGCTGTAGTGGGTGAAGATGTTCGCGACGGAAATTCCAGCCAATATTAGTCAGCTCAACAGCATCAAGTGCACTGCGGCCAGCCCAGGGGGCTCCGGCACCATGGGCAGCGACTCCTTCAAACATATATTCAACCGAAACAAGGCCTGTGCCTATAGGCCGCCCCCAACTTACATCCATGTTGCTTGATACGTGGTTGAACAGCACAACATCGATATCATCAAAAAAACCATCTCTGGCATACCAAGCTTTTGCGCCGAGCAGTTCTTCGGCTATTCCAGGCCATAAGACAATTGTTCCAGACAGACCTTCTCTCTCCATAATTCCCTTGACTGCGAGAGCAGCAGCAATATTCACTGCCTGGCCAGAATTATGGCCTTCACCATGACCAGGTGCCCCTTCAACCAATGGTTGGCGATAAGCGACGCCGGGCATTTGAGATGCTCTGGGAATACCATCAACATCAGACCCCAGTGCGATGACGGGTTGACCGCTACCCCAGGTAGCCCACCAGGATGATGGAATTCCAGCAACACCCAATTCCACTTCAAAATCATTTTCTTTGAGCATATCAGTCAAGTATCGCTGTGTTTCAAATTCCTGGAAGCCCAATTCTGAAAAAGAGAAAAGGCTGTCAACAATCTCTTGAATAAGTTTTGACTGATTATCTATGGCGTGGATAGCCTCGGATTTTAATTCATTTAAATTCTCTGTCTGGGCAAAACTAATCGATGAAATCAAAATCAGTGCTATGCAGGAAAAAAATGTTAAGTGCTTTGTTTTCTTAAAAACCATTACATACTCCTAATCAAATTATTAATTACCTGATTACAGGTATAAAAATTTTAGTGTCTGCTTTTGAATACTGACTGTCATTATTAATTTATTGCTTGGACTAATCAATCTAATACCCGCGTAGAATAAACTGGAAACAGTTGTCAGTGCGTAAATTATGTAAAAGGCACGGGAATTGCTGTATTTAGTAAATATTACAAGGTAACGGTTAGAACGAGTATTAAAACTGAGACACAGCTTGATTTGGCTCGACCTGGGGTTTAATAATCATGTTCCAGGGATTGTGTCTTTCGGCGAACGGGGTACTTTTTGGTGCAGCCGAGCGTGATTAGCACTAAATCAGGTATTTTTAGTTCTAAATTGAAAATTCTGAAAAATTTATTGATTAGGAGAAATTAAATGTTAAAGACTAAATTGGCATGCAGACTGATAGGTGTAACAGTTTTAATGACTGCACTTTCAGCTTCAGTCTACTCGCAAGATCTGAATGATGACCAGATCACTTCAATCAGAAACGATATTGTC
>JAYQWA010000001.1:0-307532 GCA_038148755.1 Gammaproteobacteria bacterium | reverse complement strand
TAGATCAAGTGGGCAACTACGCCTTACGCCTGCACTTTGATGATGACCACAACACCGGGATTTATTCCTGGGACTATTTAAGAGAATTATGCTTAAACCAGGCAAATCTGTGGGCTATTTACCTGGAAAAATTAAAAGCTGCAAACCAGTTAAGAGAACCGCTGCCAGAAGACACTCAGGTTGTCACCATCACGCCTCTTAAAGCAAAATAAGCTCTTCGCACTCTGATGGGTTACAATTCCCCACATGAATCAAGATAACAGCAAAACAACGGACTTTGGCTATAAAGAAGTGCCGGTTGCCGAAAAAGCCGGGCATGTCGCTAATGTGTTTCATTCAGTGGCTAAAAATTATGACATTATGAATGACATAATGTCTTTGGGTTCCCACCGCCTTATTAAGAAATTTACCGTACAGTTAACTGCACTTCGATCAGGGCAAACCGTACTTGATCTGGCCGGGGGAACCGGAGATTTCTCTTTACAGTTTTCGCCCATTGTCGGTAGTAAAGGCCAGGTTGTATTAGCGGATATCAATGAATCTATGCTTCGAGTAGGCCGTGAAAGAATTATTGATAAAGGCAATTTAGATAATATTTCCTATACACTGGCTGATGCGGAAAAACTGCCTTTTGCCGAAAACAGTTTTGATTGTATCTGTATTGCTTATGGTCTCAGAAATGTTACCAACAAAGATGCAGCCCTACGCTCCATGTATGAAAAAATCAAAGTAGGTGGAAGAGTTGTCGTACTTGAATTTTCCAAGCCACGAAACCAACTTGTTAGTAAAGCTTATGACCTGTATTCAAAATTATGGCCTGTTGCCGGCAAAATTGTCAGCGGGGACAGTGAAAGTTATCAATACCTGGTAGAGTCTATTCGCATGCATCCTGACCAGGAAACTTTGAAAACAATGTTTCTGGATGCTGGCTTCCAACGTTGTGAATATCATGATGTCATGGATGGTATCTGTGCTATTCATATTGGATATAAAGATGCCGATTAACTTAATTTTAAGTGCCGTCTTAGGTAAAGCAGAAACTTTACTTAATAAAGCACTTACACTGGATCCTACAAGCAATAAAAAACTGACCCAGTTGAGCGGGACAACCATCGTAATTAAATCAGTAAATCCGGAATGCTCACTTTTTATTTCTGTTCATGAACAAGGATTTTCACTATCCCCTGTTATTACTGATATTACAGAAAAAACAGATGCTGAAATTTCAGGGCCGTCGCAAGAACTCATCAAATTACTCTTCGCCAAAGAAAAAGGCGATGTAATTCGCAACAAGGATATTCAGCTAAAAGGAGACATCACCAGCATTCAGGAGTTACAAAATATTTTTCTGGAGCTTGATATTGATTGGGAATATCAGTTAAGTAAATTTATTGGCGATGTGCCAACTCAAACCTTAAGTGATGGCATAGAATTACTGAAAAGTTTTGTCAATCAGAGCACCCTCAGTTTAAAAACTAATATTGATGAATATATCCATGAAGAAGCCAAGCTACTTCCTTCCTCAAATGAACTGGAAAATTTTTATCAGCGCATTGATGCACTGAGGTTACGCCTTGACCGCAGTCAGGCCCGTATCAATAATTTTGAATCAAAACAGTAAGGAGTCAATTATGGGATTCGCACCTTCAACAATGCAATTAAGCAGCACAGCCTTTGAAAACGACGGGGGTATTCCGTCTAAACATACCGGCGAGGGAGAAGATATATCTCCTCAAATCAGTTGGGAAAATCCGCCGGAAGGAACCAAAGGCTATGCGCTGATCTGCCATGATCCTGATGCACCCCTAGTCACCGCCAAGGGGAATTATGGTTTTGTACATTGGGTGCTATATAACATTCCAGCTGACACCATGACACTCGCTGAAGGCAACCAGGAATTTACTGCAGGTGTTAATGATATGGGCAATGCCACTTATAATGGCCCTATGCCGCCTGAAGGCCACGGCTTGCATCGTTATTATTTCTGGATATTGGCTTTGGACAAAGAAACTGAACTGGAAGCTGGCTTAACGCTCTGGGAATTACTGGCAGCAATTGAGCCCAATGTTCTCGGCATGAACCGCTTGACTGGAACTTACCAACGATAAATATCCTCACTCAATAATTTCTATCACTTTACTTTCTTTTAGAGATACCACGTGAAGAAGTACTTGCGACTAATAAAAATCCTTCAGGTTGCTGCCAGGTACCGCTTGCAGGATTTGCTCGATGATTTTAATTTGAAAGCGCCTGTCGTCTTACTATTTACACTTCCGTTTAAAGTAAAACCGGAGCTGGCTTCACTGGATCGTGGCACTCGTTTACGCTTGGCGCTGGAAGAACTTGGTCCAATTTTTATCAAATTTGGTCAACTCCTTTCCACGCGCCGGGACATGTTGCCACTGGACATCGCTGATGAACTGGCCAAATTACAGGATCAGGTAGCGCCTTTTGATGGTACTGAAGCACAGGCTCTCATAGAAAAGTCTCTCGGTCGTAAAATAGATGAATTGTTCAGTGAATTTATCATTACGCCACTTGCATCTGCCTCAATTGCACAAGTTCACGCTGCACGATTACACAGTGGTGAAGAAGTCGTTGTCAAAGTAGTCAGGCCCGGAATAGATAAAGTTATTGGTCAGGATCTGACCTTATTGAACTTGCTGGCAGCATTCATAGAAAATTATACGAAGGATGGCAAACGCTTACGTGCAAAAGAAATCATCAGAGATTATGACTTTGTTATTCATGATGAGTTGAATTTGCAGGCTGAGGGTGCAAATGGCACGCAACTGGGCAAAAATTTTGAAGACAATCACATGTTATATGTGCCAAAAGTCTATTGGGATTACACCTGTCAAAATGTGCTTGTCCTCGAGCGAATTCATGGTATTCCGATAAGCCATGTTGAAGAACTGAAAAAAGCCAATATAGACTTGAAAAAACTTGCAGAAACAGGTGTAGAAATATTTTTTACCCAGGTTTTTGAACACAGCTTTTTCCATGCAGATATGCATCCCGGTAATATTTTTGTCTCAAGGGAGCGCCCTGACAAACCGCAATATATTGCCCTGGATTGCGCAATCTTCGGCAGTCTCAGCGAAGATGATCAGCAATATCTAGCTAAAAATTTACTGGCTATTTTTAAACGGGATTACCGCAAGGTTGCAGAACTACACATAGAGTGTGGTTGGGTTCCTGCTGATACTCCTGTGCACGCATTTGAAGCCACCATGCGTAGTGTATGCGAACCCATTTTTGAAAAACCACTCAGCGAGATTTCATTCGGAGGTTTACTGCTGCAACTGTTTCGAACGGCGGGGCGCTTCAATATGGAATTGCAACCTTCTCTGGTTCTGTTACAAAAAACCATGTTGAATATTGAAGGTCTTGGCAAAGACCTTTATCCGGATCTGGACCTTTGGCAAACCGCACTGCCTTTCCTGGAGAACTGGCAAAAAAGGCGTCTCTCTCCCTGGGAAAATTTAAAGAAATTAAAAGGCAAAGTGCCGGAGTTACTGGAACAATTACCTAAACTACCTGAATTGATATACGATTTTCTGACAGAAACTCGCACTTCCCAAAGGCAAGCGCAGCGCCTGTTACAACAACAGGCCAAAATTCGTGAGCAGGCGCGACGTAGACAAGCACAAAAACGTTTACGTTTTGGTATTTCCGCTTTAATCCTGGCTGTCATCATGCTATTTACAAATCTTGGCCCATGGATGGATTCTATTCCTCTGGAAGTATGGCTACTCAGCTTTACCGGCATAGGATTACTGTATTTTCGGCGTTAAGTGCTTGAATATCGCACTAACAACCCCAAATAGAGTATTCTAGGCGCTTTTATTTGGCCTCGTTTTTTTATTGGAACCAAAAATGGCAGATAGCTGGCTGGATCAGCTCAACTGGAATACAGAGAGATTGCTGCCTGTAATTGCTCAGGATACTGCTACAGGGCGAATTCTGATGCAGGCCTGGGTTAATCCTGAAGCTTTGTCTATAGCCCAGCGTGAACAACAGGCCGTTTATTGGTCACGTTCCAAAAATAAACTTTGGCGAAAAGGGGAAGAGTCCGGTCATATCCAAAAACTTTGCGGCATTTATCTGGATTGTGACGCTGACAGCCTGATTTATGAGGTAGAGCAGATTGGCGGTATAGCCTGCCATACTGGCCGTTATTCCTGCTTTTATCGCAAACTAATAGACGGTGAATGGCAGAATATAGACCCAGTTTTAAAGGCTCCGGAAGACATTTATAAGAAATAACAGCTTCAGGCAAACATAATGACTGACACTTTGGCAAAACTTGCAAAAATTATTGATGAGCGTAAAGACGCTGATCCGTCGGCTTCCTATGTCGCACTTTTACAAAACAGCGGTCTGAATAAAATTCTGGAAAAAGTTGGTGAGGAAGCAGTAGAAACCATACTGGCAGCCCGAGATATCGAAAATGATATCGATAAATCCAAACTGGTTAATGAAACTGCTGACCTCTGGTTTCATACACTGGTTATGTTGTCGAAACTGGAGCTGGGCCCCCAGGATGTTCTCGACGAACTGGAAAAACGCTTTGGCACTTCCGGGCTGGATGAAAAAGCATCGCGCAAGTCCAGCTAGAACGCTACAATGCAGCATATTTAAAATTACTATTAATTAGCAGGAGTACATTATGGGATTCGGTGGAATTGGAATTTGGCAACTAATCATTATTCTGGTCATCATCCTTCTAGTGTTTGGGACCAAAAAACTGAAAAATCTCGGCTCTGATTTAGGTGGAGCCATTAAAGGTTTTAAAAATGCTATGGATGAAGATGGTAAGGGTGAAGATTCACAGGCAAAAATCAGTGAAGATGCTGATGAAGGTGACACCTTTGATGTAAAAGCTGAAAAAGTTGAAGAAGAAAATAAGTCCTGATCACACTAAAAAGGCTTTGCTATGACCGGAGTCGGTTTCTTTGAAATTTTATTAATTGGTGTTGTCGGCCTGTTAATTCTTGGACCCGATAAGCTGCCGGGTGCTTTACGCACAATGGCTTTATGGATTGGGCGTTTCAGACGCAGCTTTGATGACATCAAGCGCGATATAGAAAAAGAAATTGGTGCTGATGAAATTCGTCGCCAGCTTCGCAATGAAGCTATTATGGACAAATTTCAAGAAGGTAAAAAACAAATTACCGACACCGTAGAATCCGCAAAAAAACAAACCAATAGCCTGAAAAGCAACCTGGATCTCAAACAGCAAATTTTAAATAGCGGGAAAACACAAAGTGAAAGTTCACCAGAAAATAGTAATCCGGTAACTCCTGCTCCAGAGACCAGCACCTCCGAGAATATGACGCCAGCGCCTTCACCAGAAGACTCAGAAAAATCACAAGAATCGAAAGACTAATATGGCGCTCGAAAACGATCCTAAAGAACAACCCCTGATTTCCCATCTCGTTGAATTACGTGATCGTATTCTGCGTTGCCTGCTAGTTGTACTGGTTATTTTTCTTTGCCTGTTTCCATTTGCCAATGACATCTATACCTTCGTAGCATCTCCCTTGCTCAATGTCTTACCAGAAGGTGCAGAAATGATAGCCACGCAAGTGACTTCACCTTTTTTTGCACCATTTAAGCTGGCGTTTTTCTCAGCAGTTTTTATTTCAGTCCCGTTTCTTTTACATCAAATCTGGGCCTTTATTGCACCAGGACTTTATAAAAATGAAATCAAGATTGCCTTTCCGATTCTGGTTTCAAGCATCATTCTTTTTTATCTGGGTATTTTGTTTTCCTATTTTGTTGTGCTGGGGTTCATCTTCGGTTTCTTCACATCGGCTGCTCCTGAAGGTGTAGCCATCATGACTGACATTACTGAATATCTGAATTTTGTCTTATTGATGTTTTTTGCTTTCGGGCTGACTTTTGAAATCCCAATTGCTACCGTGTTACTAATAATTTCAGGCGCGACCACGCCTGAAAAGCTGACAGCAAAAAGGCCTTACATTGTTATAGGCTGTTTTGTCGTTGGTATGCTACTTACGCCAGCAGATCCTTTTTCACAATCAATGCTCGCCATTCCAATGTGGATGTTATTTGAGGCCGGTGTCATTGCTGGCAGGATTCTTTACAAGAAAGACGAAGAAGATGAAAGTGAAGAAGATAGTGAAGTAAAGGAAGACAGCGAAGAAGTAAAAACTTAACTCTGTAAAACACCAAATAGCTATGCTAGCTATTTAGCAAGAAAGTTACCGGCCCATCATTAACCAGACTAACCTGCATATTCGCTCCAAACTCCCCACTGGCAACTGGATTATGCTGGGTACGTGCCTGCTCCAAAAAATGCTTATATAGTTCCTGTGCTTGCTGAGGCGGCTTGGCTGAGCTAAAGCTGGGACGTAAACCAGTATTAGTAACCGCAGCGAGAGTGAATTGCGAAACGACCAATAAACCACCCTTTATATCCCTGACGCTGAGATTCATTTTATCTTCAGCATCAGAAAAAACCCGATAAGCGAGAATCTTATCCAGTAATTTATCTGCATCCGCCTGCACATCATTTTTTTCAATACCCAGAAAAACCAGCAGGCCCTGGTCTATACTGCCAACCCGCTCTGCATTAATCTGCACTGAGGCTTCACTGACTCTCTGGATAAGTGCCCGCATGCTGGATTATCCTCGGAGCTCCGAGCCTCTCGACATTCTTTTTCTCTCATTTTCAGTCAGATACATTTTTCGTAAGCGAATTGTCTGGGGCGTTATTTCTACCAGTTCATCCGCCTCAATAAATTCCATGGCCTGCTCCAGGCTATGGTGAATCGGCGGCGTTAAAATCAGGTTCTCATCAGTCCCGGCAGCACGAATGTTCGTTAATTGTTTTGCTTTGGTCGGATTAACTGCCAGATCATTTTCACGACTATGCAAACCGACAATCATGCCTTCATAGACTTCGACTCCTGGAGCGACAAACAACCTGCCCCGGTCCTGCAGCGCAAACAAGGCAAATGCCAGGGTTTTTCCTTTAACCATGGAAACAAGCACACCCCGATTACGCCTTGCTATTTCGCCTTCTTTTACCTGTCCATAGTGATCAAACACATGCGTCATAATACCTGTGCCTGAAGTCATGCCCAAAAATAGGGTTCTGAACCCGATCAGGCCCCGGGTAGGAATGATAAAACTAATACGCATTCGGCCTTTGTTGTCAGAGACCATATCCTGCATCTCGGCTTTGCGCTTACCAAGTTCTTCGATCACACTACCCTGGTGTTCCTCATCAACGTCAAGCACCAGCATTTCATAAGGCTCATGTTTGACGCCGTCAATTTCCTTGATCACTACCTGGGGTCTTGAAACTGCCAGCTCAAAGCCCTCTCTTCGCATATTTTCTATCAGGACAGACAGATGTAATTCACCACGACCTGATACGATAAATTTATCCGCTGTCTCGCCCTGCTCGACTCGCAGGGCAACATTATGAATAAGTTCCTGCTCCAGCCTCTCTTTAATATTCCGGCTGGTCACAAACTTGCCTTCAAGTCCTGCAAAAGGCGAATCATTTACCTGAAAAGTCATGGTAACTGTCGGCTCATCAACCGAAAGTGGTGGCAAAGCTTCAACCGCTTCAGGATCACAAATCGTGTCAGATATATTTAAATTTTCAATCCCGGTAATACAGATGATATCTCCGGCAGCAGCAGAGTTAGCATCAATTCTCTCCAGCCCCATATAAGTCTTGACCTGCCCGATTTTCGCTTTTCTGGTATTACCTTCGCGGTCCACCAGAACCACTGGCATATTTGTCTTGATAGAGCCACGGGTTATTCGCCCAACACCAATAACGCCAACATAGGACGAATAATCAAGCGCTGATATCTGCATTTGCAGAGGACCATTTTGATCAACATCAGGCGGTGGCACCTTATCAACAATTAACTGAAATAATGGCGTCATATCCTCAGCAAGCTGATCAGCTTCATTACCTGCCACGCCATTAATAGCAGAGGCATAAATCACTGGAAAATCCAGCTGCTCCTCCGTTGCTCCAAGGCGATCAAATAAATCAAACACTTCATTTAACACCCAGTCAGGACGTGCACCTTCCCGGTCGACCTTGTTTATAACAACAATCGGCTTCAAACCACGGGCAAAGGCTTTTTGTGTCACAAAACGCGTTTGTGGCATTGGTCCATCAACGGCATCAACCAATAGCAATACACTGTCCACCATAGATAACACGCGTTCTACTTCACCACCAAAATCAGCATGCCCAGGCGTATCAACGATATTGATCCGGTAACCCTGCCAGCTCACAGCCGTATTTTTAGCCAGGATGGTAATACCCCGTTCTTTCTCCTGATCATTG
Source organism: Gammaproteobacteria bacterium (assembly GCA_038148755.1). Taxonomy (GTDB): domain Bacteria; phylum Pseudomonadota; class Gammaproteobacteria; order Pseudomonadales; family Pseudohongiellaceae; genus UBA5109. The sequence continues at coordinate 299,185 of JAYQWA010000001.1, read as the reverse complement.
GAGTCCATTACCCGCTCTATATCCTTGCCTCTTGTTTCCAAAGTCCCGGACTGTGAAAGCAATTTATCCACAAGGGTAGTTTTGCCATGGTCAACGTGAGCGATAATGGCAATGTTTCTAATCTTTTCTATCACAATGATTTCCTGCCGGAAGGAGTAAAAAATGTGGCGCATTATAGCGAATTGTCCGGTTTAAAACAGGAAAACTATTCACTAATGGGAATTTCTGGGACTGCAGTCAGCTTATCAAGTGTCACTAAGCTGGCCGATATACCCCGACATTGGTAAAGCCTTTATCGACCAGATAGGACGCATGTAGTCTGCTCATCATTCCCTTGTCACAATAAAGCAAATACTGAACATCTTTTTCGATACTGCCGTTTTCAAATACGGTATTTAATTTGAAGAAAGGAATTTTTTGTATTCCGTCGGTTGGGAAATTTAAAGGTGACAATTCTTCTTCATCCGGGTGACGGATATCAATCACTATAGCCTGCTCAGGGACAACTTCTACTTCCAGTAGTTCTATGGCGGCTCTTTTTTCACTTTTCAGTAACTGATCGATAGTCGAGAATGTCGCCTCTTTTATCGCGCTTTCAAGAATTGAAAAATCAAAGCCTGCTTCTTCTTTCTTAATCAAGTGTTCATGTGCCTTGGTGGTCGGTCTGACTGATATAACACCGCAGTATTCCGGTATGACTGCTGAAAACAATTCAGTACCAATTTTTTTGCAAGATAAATAATATCCTGTTTCTCACTCATGATCAGTGGACGTAAAACCAAAGTCTCGCTAACCTTATTAATAACGGCAAGATTTGCTAGCGTCTGACTGGAAACCTGTGCGACAGCTTCGCCTGTAACCAGAGCATCTATATCAAGTTCGTCAGCTAACTTGCTGGCAACCCTCAACATCATCCGTTTTAGCACAACACCCTTTTTGAATTATCAACTTTTGAAATTATTTCTCCGACGACTGCCTCAAACGGAACTGAAATAAATTTGACCCGATGCGATGAGCCATAACGCATCCATAAATACAAAGCCACTTCTTTAACAGCGATCTCATGTTCATGACCGCCCAGATTAAAAAAACAATAATGCGTTAATAATCCACGTTTAATAGACAGATAACTGGAAACTGCTGAATCAAAGCCCGCGGAAATTAGTGATAAAACACTATCCTGGGTGCCTAAGGGAAAGCCCCCTAAACCCTGCATTAATTCATTAATAATAAATACATCCTGTTCTCGAATCTCTAATCTTACTGTGACATCCGGCTGACTGAGATTCACTCCAAGCGACTCTACCTGCCTATTCAGACCAGCACCGATAAACTTTTCAACATCGACTGAAGTAAATGAATGTTTCCCTGCACGCTTACAACGAACAGCAAAGGTTTTACCCGACAACCTTGAAGAATACAGACTCAAAGTACGGGCGAGGACACTTTCCAAATCATCTAAAATTAAATGGCTGGTCGATGCTATTGAGGCAACGCCCGGTGTTCTGGTCAACACCGTTTCAACCAAATGCTTATGCTCTTCAGAATCCTGCGGAATATTTATTTCCAGATAATCCCACTTCGAAACCAGGCTGATTTTTTCATCAATTTTTTTTAATAACTTTGAAAGATTCCTTCTTAACTGCTTTACAAAACGCGCTCTTACGGGCCGACTCTTAGTCGTCATCTCAGGGGAGTATTTTAGGAGGTATCTCATGCTTACTATCTTATTTCGAGGTAATACGCGACTACATGGCAAAAGTGACAATAATACCAACGGCAGACTTTAATAACACGGCATACTCTCACTAAAGCATCGAGAAGTAGAGGGATTATGCCTTAAATGCACTAATATGGTGCATTTTGTATCGTTTCAAGGTATAATTACACCCCGTATGAGTCTGAAAACTCAATTAACAGTTAAAAATCCTTAATTTGCCCCAGGTTGGTTCAATTTTTGCAAGCTTAAATTACACAACAATCTGCCAATTTATCGCCAAACAAGCCTGATTCAGCGACTGGCATAACAAAGATATGAATACGGAAAGCTTTAACACCAGTTTACTCGATTACCTGACCTCTGCAGTAGTAGTACTGGATAGTAGTTTTTGTTTATTTCACATGAACCCAGCTGCAGAAGCACTTTTCAGGATCAGTGAAAAACGCTCCAGAAATTCATACATCGGCGATTTACTTTATCGCCCGGAAGCTACATTAAGAGCCTTACGAAAAGTCCAAAAAAACCGAAATTCATTTATAGCGCGTAAAGTGCATCTGATGCTTGCCAATGGAACTAAGCTACTGGTCGATTACTCAATTTCTGCCATTAATGATCAGGACCAGGATTTTCTTCTGGTTGAGATACAGGAACTTGACCGTTCTTACAGTATTAGTCGGGGTGAAACTCTGATTTCCAATCACGAAACAACTTTGGAGCTAGTGAGAAATCTCGGGCACGAAATAAAAAACCCTTTGGGCGGCATTCGAGGTGCTGCCCAACTTCTGGCTCTGGAGTTGCCAAACAAGGAGTTGGAAGACTATACCAATGTCATTATCAATGAAGCTGACCGCCTGGTTAATCTGGTTGACCGTTTAACCGGATCCTATAAAAAACCCGAGTTAAAAAATCTTAATATTCATGAAGTGATTGAACGCGTAAGATCATTATTAGAAGCTGAATCAAAAGGCAGAATAACATTCACCCGAGATTATGACCCTAGCATTCCAGAATTTACAGGCGACATTGAACAACTTATTCAGGCGGTATTGAATATTGTAAGAAATGCCATGCAGGCATTAAATGAATCTGAACAAAGCAATCCTGAAATAATTTTAAAAACCCGTGCAGTGAGTCACGCAACTATCGGTCCGGTCATGCATAAGCTGATAGCTCGAATTGAAATAATTGATAATGGACCTGGTATACCGGCAGATATTACAGAAAATATTTTTTATCCCCTTGTAAGTGGCAGGGCGGAAGGAACTGGTTTGGGCCTATCAATAGCTCAGACTATTTTGAAACAGCATAATGGTTTAATCGAGTGCAAAAGTCAGGAAGGACAAACCAGATTTATTTTATCCATTCCTGTCTCTAACGAAAATGAAGGTAACCAAGTATGAATGACAAAGGGCTAATCTGGATTGTTGATGATGACAAATCAATCCGCTGGGTTTTGGAAAAATCTCTTGATAAAGCCGGCTTTACCATTGAGAGTTTTGAAAACGGTGAAAGCCTGTTGGAAAGACTAAATCAAGCACAACCTGATGCCATCATCAGTGATATTCGCATGCCAGGCAAAGATGGTCTGGAAGTATTGAATCTGGTCAGTGAATCTTATCCTCAAATTCCAGTTATTATTATGACAGCTCATTCTGATTTAAGCAGTGCTGTCAAATCATACGAACATGGCGCATTTGAGTATCTTCCAAAACCTTTTGATGTCAACGATGCGGCAGATGTTGCTGAACGAGCTACCAAACATGCTCAAGAAAATAAAGGTGCCAAAAAGGTTGCTCCTGAAGTCAAAGCCAAAGAAATAATTGGTGAAGCGCCTGCCATGCAGGAAGTTTTTCGTTCCATTGGCCGCTTATCCAATTCAAATATTACCGTATTGATTAAAGGTGAATCAGGAACCGGGAAAGAACTGGTTGCTCAAGCACTGCATAAACATAGCCCACGTTCAGATAAGCCTTATATCCCATTAAATGTTGCGGCTATTCCAAAAGATTTGATTGAATCTGAATTGTTCGGCCATGAAAAAGGCGCTTTTACAGGAGCTACTCAGCAACGTGTTGGGCGTTTTGAGCAGGCTGATGGTGGCACCTTGTTTCTGGATGAAATTGGCGATATGCCCATGGAAGCACAAACACGTTTATTACGTGTTTTATCTGATGGTGAATTTTTCCGTATTGGCGGAATGAGCCCAATCAAAGCTGATGTCCGCATCATCGCTGCCACTCATCAAAATTTGCAGGAGCGGGTTAGCGAACACCTGTTCCGAGAGGACCTTTATCATCGACTCAATGTTATTCCTATTCATCTACCCAAGTTATCTGAAAGGCGTGAGGATATTCCTGCTTTGATGCAACACTTTCTACAAAAGGCAGCCCACCAAATGGGTGTAGATACTAAAGTCATCCGACCTGATACAGCCAAGTATTTAACCGGCTTAAGTTGGCCTGGCAATGTCAGACAATTGGAAAATTTTTGTAGCTGGATCACTGTTATGGCATCGGGCCGTGAAGTATTTATCAATGATTTGCCGGAAGAGTTTCTTAAACCTGAAAATCAAAATGGCATTTCAGGTAATTGGGCACAAACCTTAAAAAATTGGGCTGACCAGGAACTCAGTCTGGGCCATACAGGTATTCTTCAGCAAGCTACGCCTATTTTTGAAAAATGTATGATTGAGGTAGCACTTAAACACAGTGGTGGCCGGAAACGAGACGCATCTGAATTACTCGGCTGGGGAAGAAACACGCTGACCAGAAAAATTAAAGAACTTGGTCTGAATTCAAATGATCAGGATGATGAAGACTAGAGTCACAATAATCTTCTCATGTTTAATATTGTACTTTTTGAACCGGAAATACCTCCGAATACTGGCAATATCATTCGCCTTGCCAGCAATTCCGGTTGTCGATTGCATCTGATTGAACCATTGGGTTTTAACTTAAATGAAAAAAGTTTACGGCGAGCCGGACTTGATTATCATCAATACAGCTCATTGCATACTTACGAAAACTGGCAAGATTTTTTAACCCAAAAAGCTGATGGCAATATCTATGCCTTCAGCACCAAAGGCAAAAAAATATACACCGAAGTCAATTACGCCGTGAATGATTATTTATTATTTGGTCCGGAGACCCGGGGCTTGCCTGAAGTAATCAGAACCAGTGAGTCAATCAGTGAAGTAGTCAGGATACCTATGCAAAAAAATAGCAGAAGTTTGAATTTATCAAACTCTGCTGCTATTGCGGTTTATGAAGCCTGGCGCCAGGCAAATTTCCAAAATTGCTAAAGAGATTCAGCAAATACTGCAGATTTTAGCTATCTGCTGACTTCTGCTGTTTATCCTGTTGCTCACGAGCCTGTAAATATGCAGATTCAAAATTTACTGGGGCCACCATCAATGCCGGAAAGCTGCCTTTGTTAGCAAGATTATCAATATTTTCCCTGCCATAAGGGAATAAAATATTAGGGCAGGTTATATGCAGAACCTGTGTAAGGCTATCTCCCTCCAGCCCTTCAATTCGAAAAATCCCTGCTTGTTGAACTTCAGCAATAAATAACACTTTATCATCACTGTTCTTAACTTCAGCAGTCATTGTCAAAACGACTTCATACATGGAGTCTTCAATATTATTTGTCTTGGTAGTCATATTAAATTGAATACCCGGCTTATACTCAGCCCGAAAAATTTCAGGCGTATTAGGCGCCTCAAATGAAGAATCTTTAACATAAATTCTTTGTATTATAAATTTCACTGCAGACTCATCTATTTGCCCAGCAGCCTCATTACTTACCTGATCATCTGTATCTGCCATCTTTACTTCTTCCTATATTAATAATGTTTTTTAAACGGTTAAGCTTCAATTTCAATTTGAAAGTTTGCTTCTGTATTTAACTGTCCTGAGTTAGCTTTATATTTAATACCTTTTTCAGGTCACTAAAGGTAAACCCTGTGTCTGCCACTCTGTCATTCCGCCACTCATTTTATATACCTGGGAATAACCCTGGGCTTCTAATTTCTTAACACCATCTCCAGACTGGTGCCCCATCTGACAAACTACAATAAGCGGATTATTTTTATTTTTTTCTAACTCAATCATACGCTCTTCTAATTTGGCAAGCGGAATATTGATTGCATTAACAATATGTCCTTTATCAAATACCTTTTTATCCCTTATATCCAGAATCAATCCGTTACTCTGATTTATGAGACGGGTGGCTTCATGGATTCCTACAGCCTTACCCCCTTTCTTTTGTAAATAGGCTAGCAATGCAGCAAAGATAATTACCCACAGGCTTGTCAATATCCAATGGTTAATAAGAAATTCTAAAAAACGCTCCATAACTCGCTCAAAACTGCACCTACAAAGTGGCACGCAGTATAAAGAACTAAGCTCCCAGAGTAAAACTGGCTGTACGTGTTTTTCACAGTTAGCTTGTTTAACAAAATCGCAGAAGCGCCTATAATCCGCCTCTCATTATCTTTCTTTTTTATTCCCTATGGCTCAACAAATAACGCCCCGCCTATTATTGATACTTGATGGTTGGGGACATCGTGATGAAACTGATGCAAATGCCATCAGCATGGCAAAAACACCGGTATGGGATAGCCTGCTGGCAAATTATCCCCATACCCTGATTCATACATCCGGCTTGAAAGTCGGCTTACCCGAAGGGCAAATGGGAAACTCTGAGGTAGGCCACATGAACCTGGGTGCTGGCCGGGTGGTTTATCAAAACTTAACCCGCATCAACAAAGCAATTGCTGAGGGTGACTTTTTTAGTAATCCGGCTTTTATAGATACCTGTCTCAAGGTAAATGCCGTTAAAGGTGCATTACACATTATCGGCCTGTTATCACCTGGGGGCATCCACAGCCATGAAGACCAGATCGAGGCAGCTATTGATCTGGCGCTGCAGCAGGGTTGTGAGAAAATTTATCTGCATGCATTACTGGATGGCCGGGATACCCCACCACGCAGTGCTGAATCTTCACTGACAAAATTCTCAACTAAACTTGCGGCATCTGGTAAGGGCAGTATTGCCAGTGTGTCGGGGCGTTTTTATGCTATGGATCGTGATAATCGTTGGGACCGAGTAGAGCAAGCCTATCAGACTATAGTGCTGGGTGAAGCCGATTTCCATTATGAAGATGCCTTGGACGCCCTACATGAAGCTTATGCCAGAGATGAAGATGACGAATTTATCAGACCCAGTTGTATCCATCCTTCTGATACTGATGCCATTAAAATGCAAAATGGGGATGCCGTAATTTTTATGAACTTCCGCGCAGACCGTGCCCGTGAGCTTACTCGCGCATTATATGATCCCGATTTTTCTGAATTTAAGTCTCATCAGAATTTTAATTACAGCGCATTTCTGACTCTCACCCAATATGCCGACGACATCAGCGCACCTTGTGCTTACCCTCCAATGGAATTAAGCAATAGTCTGGGTGAGTATCTTTCTAAACAACAGCTGCCACAACTAAGAATTGCTGAAACTGAAAAGTATGCTCACGTCACCTTTTTCTTTAGTGGTGGACGTGAAGAGGAATTTAAGGGAGAAACCCGTATTCTGGTTCCTTCACCACAGGTAGCAACCTACGACCTAAAACCGGAGATGAGCGCTTATGAAGTGTGTGAAAAGCTGGTATCTGCTATTAAAAATCGCGAATATGCAGCTATCATCTGTAATTTTGCAAATGGCGACATGGTTGGTCATACCGGTGATCTGGACGCTTCAATCAAGGCAGTCGAAGTTCTTGATGAGTGCATGGGGCTTATTACCGATGCAATCCTGGAAGTTGATGGCGACTGCCTGATTACTGCAGATCATGGTAATGTCGAGAAAATGCGCGATGAAATAAGCGGGCAAAGTCTGACTTCCCATACAGATGGCCCTGTTCCACTTGTCTACATTGGCAAACAAAGGCTTAAACTAAAGGACGATGGTGCATTGTCTGACATAGCCCCCAGTCTTCTTAGTCTTATGCACCTGGATCCACCTCCTGAGATGAGCGGACATTCCTTGATCGAATTTATATGACAAGGCTGAACAATAAGCTTTTATCTTTATTTGTAAGTGCTTACTTACTATATACCCCTCTATTAAAAGGCCAAGAAAACCCTTCTCAAGCAGATCTAGACGCTCTGTCTCAAACCATTAGCGATGTTCAGTTACAAATTGAAAGAACCCGACAACAACGTAGTTCAGTCGAAATTGAGCTGGAAACAAATGAGAAAGCTATTAGCGATATCAATGAAAACATTACAGAACTCGGCAAGCTAATCAATGCTGAGCAAGTAAGGCTCAGCGAACTGGAGCAGCAAAGCCTGGAATTAAATCGCAGGAAAGCCAGCCAGGAAACTCTTATCAGTCAGTATATTCTTGCTGCTTACCAGAATGGCAAAGAAGAATATCTGAAATTGATTCTTAACCAACAAAGCATCAGCAGTAGTTTGAGGGTATTACGTTATTATCAATACCTGAGTAATGCCCGATCAGATAAAATCGCTGAATTTCAGGAAACATTAAGCGAAATAGACACGATTACTAGCGAACTTCAGGAAACTAACAGAAATTTATCTGTTCAGCGCAATAACCTTCTTGAACAACAGCTTAGCCTGGAGCAGAGGCAGGAACAGAGGTTAAGCCTACTTAATGACCTTGATTCAGCGCTGGCCAGCAGCACAAGTGAACTTTCCCGTCTGGAAGTGCAATATGAAGAAATGGCATTGCTGGTTGCGGAATTATCTCGCGCTATTGTGGATATTTCATTTGGCTCTCAAGGAGAGGCGTTTACAAACTTAAGAGGTTCATTGCCCTGGCCCCTGCAAGGTCCTTTACTAAACACTTATGGTGAAAACTATGAACTAGGTGATCTTAATTGGGAAGGTATTACTATTGCAGCTCCTGCTGGCACTGAAGTTAAAGCGATCCACCATGGACGTGTCATTTATTCCGACTGGTTTTCCAACTCCGGCCTTCTCTTGATAATTGATCATGGCGATGGTTATATGAGTCTCTATGCTCATAATCAGTCATTGTATAAGGAAGTCGGTGAATGGGTCACTTCCGGCGAGGCAATAGCGGCAGTTGGTAATACAGGCGGTCGCAATGAAAATGGGGTATATTTCGAAATCCGGTACAATGGTGAAGCGCAAAATCCGGTAAATTGGTTAGTGAGACGTTAAGCCTCTGGTCAAATTCTATGAAAATATTACGCGTGTTTAAATTTACTTTATGCTTTCTTGGTTTTGCTCTGACCTTCCCGGTTCAGGCCCAAACTGAGCATAGTGAAAGCCCGGGGAATGCGGAAAATCTCCCCCTCCCCCTGGATGAAGTCCGGATCTTCACTGAGGTCTTGAACCGCATCCGCAATGCCTATGTTGAGCCCATTGATGACAAAACCCTGCTGGAAAATGCAGTGAGAGGCATGCTTGCCGGAATTGATCCCCATTCCAGCTATCTCGTCAACGAAGAATTTGATGATTTACAGGAGATGACAACTGGTGAATTTGGTGGCCTAGGAGTTCAGGTGGGTGTCAATAATGGTTTTATTACCATCATCAGCCCGATAGATGGCTCTCCGGCAGATATAGCAGGCATTAAAGCCGGCGATATCGTAATCAAGATTGATGATACGCCTACTACTGATATCACAATTGATGAAACCACAGATCTAATGCGAGGCCCTCCCGGGACAGATATTGTATTGACCATTCTGCGTGAGGGTGTGGACGAAGCCCTTGAGATTACCGTTACCCGTGACATTATTACCTCCAGCAGCGTGCGTTCACGTTTTATAGAACCCGGTTTCGGCTATATCCGAATTTCTCAATTTGTCACTGGTACTGGCCGGGAAATCAATACCGCTCTTGAAAACTTCCACCTGAGCGACACTGAGCTCAAAGGTCTGATTCTCGATTTGCGTAATAATCCAGGCGGGGTGTTACAGGCGGCTGTGGATGTTGTCGACGCATTTATTTCTGAAGGACTGATTGTTTACACAGAAGGCCGCGAAACAAACTCTTATTCCCGTTTCGACGCTACGCCCACTGATCCAAGTCGTGGTGTGCCTCTTATAGTCCTTATAAACCAGGGTTCGGCTTCAGCCTCAGAAGTGGTTGCCGGTGCCCTGCAGGATCACAATCGAGCAGTCATCATGGGTACTCAAAGTTTTGGCAAAGGTTCAGTGCAAACCGTTTTACCACTGGCCAACGACCGTGCAATAAAATTAACCACTGCGCTCTATTACACGCCAAACGGACGCTCTATTCAGGCCCGTGGTATAACGCCAAACATCATTGTCAGGCAAGGAAGACTGACAAGTCTGCCCGATAACCCTGCCAGCTACCGCGAAGAAGATCTCTCTGGACACCTGGAAAATGAGGATTTAGTCGGGGCGATTCCTGAAGTACTGGACTTGACTGGCGAGCAGGTTCTGATTGGTGATTATCAGTTGAATGAGGCGATGAATATTCTGAAAGGGTTAGTTCTCCTTCGCTCCCAACCCTACTGATAACGAAGCTACTGCACTCACTCCTGATTCGTTAAAAACAGAATTTTATTCAGTTACTTACTGATTTTGTAAGCGCCTTCACAAAATTCTGTTTTCATCTCGCAGTAGTTTCGTTCGTGACGCTTCCTAAAATTTTTTACCTAAATACTTATAAATTTGCTTGTGCATCAATTTCAAATAATGAATAAAAAACTTTACCGAACATAATAATTTTCTATCTATTAAAACGTCGCGAGCGTAGCAACTTTTTATTAAAGCGTTACGAGCGAAACTAGAACGAGGCAAGGAAGAAAATTAATGAAGGCGCTTACGTAAATAGTAAGTAACTGAGTTAATTTTCTTCTTTAATGAGGTTATAGTGAGCGCAGTAGCTTTAACGTACGACAACACCTTTGGAGGACATATAAGCTTTAGCTTGAGGTATGCTGTACTCGCCAAAATGAAAAATACTGGCTGCAAGTACCGCATCCACTTTACCTTCCACAATACCATCAACCAGATGCTGCAGATTGCCAACCCCACCGGAAGCAATTATCGGCACACTGACTGCTTCACTAATGGTTCTATTTAAAGCCAGATCAAATCCGTTTTTAGTGCCATCACGATCCATGCTGGTTAATAAAATTTCTCCTGCCCCGTAGGCAACCATGCGTTTAGCCCATTCAACAGCATCAAGTCCGGTTTCTTTGCGACCACCATGGGTAAATATTTCCCAACGCAACGGCTCTCCCGGCAACGAAACCTGTTTAGCATCTATCGCCACAACTATGCATTGTGAACCAAATTTTTCAGCCGCTTGCTTAACAAATTCAGGATTTAATACGGCACTGGTATTGATAGCAACTTTATCAGCTCCTGCTCTGAGCATAGTTCGAATGTCATCAAGTGTGCGGATTCCTCCACCTACTGTTAATGGAATAAATACCTGGCTGGCTATAGCTTCGACTGTATGAATGGTTGTTTCACGATCATCACTACTGGCTGTGATATCAAGAAAAGTAATTTCATCTGCTCCCTGATCACAGTAGCGTTTTGAAACCTCAACAGGATCACCGGCATCACGGATATCCAGGAATTTGACGCCCTTAACAACGCGGCCATTTTCACAATCAAGGCAAGGAATAATTCGTTTTGCTAAACTCATTTTCCACTACTCACAATTGACCGTCCCAGTGAAGAAAATTTTTAAGCAAGTATAATCCAACATTCTGGCTTTTTTCCGGATGAAACTGCACAGCAAAAATATTTTTATCTGACAAAGCCGAACAAAACGACAGAGGATAAGAACTTTCACCTGCGATATTCGCACTATTATCTTTATTCATCTCTGGCACTACATAAAAGCTGTGTACAAAATAGAAACGGCTATTATTTTCAATACCCTGCCACATTGGATGATCTAAAGTTTGCTCGACTTCATTCCAGCCCATGTGAGGAACTTTCAGTAATTTTCCGTTTTCATCACTCTGATTTTCATCAAAGCGGTTCACTTTACCGGGAAATAAACCTATACAATCAACGCCGTCATTTTCTTCAGAAAAACTCAACATGGCCTGCATCCCCACACAAATTCCCAGTATTGGTTTTTCCAGTCTGGCCTGTTTAAGCAATTCATCAATTTTTAGTCGTTTAATTTCAGCCATACAATCTCGCATGGCCCCGACACCAGGAAAAATCAGACGATCAGCATCGCGAATTTGCTGCGCATCTGCAGTAATTGTCAGAGAAATATTTTCTCCAACGTGCTCTATGGCCTTCCCCACTGAATGGAGATTACCCATGCCATAATCAATTACCACGACTCTGTTCATTGAATTTTTTCGATTAAATTTATCAATACTCGTTGATCGTCAATGTCAAAAAAAGCGTTCTGTGCGAAGCTAAGATCAGGCAAAAGCAAAATTTAATGAAGGAGCTTACAAACCAGTAAGTGGCTGAATTAAATTTTGCTTTTAACAAAGTATTAGCAAGCGCAATAGCTAATCAGAGGCTTCCTTTCGTTGAAGGGATAGTGCCCTGCATTCTCGGATCAAGCTCCACAGCCATACGCACGGCACGCCCAAAAGCCTTAAACACAGTTTCAATTTGGTGATGGGCATTATTTCCTTTGAGATTATCAATATGCAAAGTCACTTTGGCATGATTAACAAAGCCCTGAAAAAATTCATAAAATAAATCAACGTCAAAATCACCAACTGTGCCACGCGAGAAAGGAATGTCATATTCAAGGCCAGGGCGGCCTGAGAAATCAATGACGACTCTTGATAATGCTTCATCCAAGGGCACATAAGCATGGCCGTAACGTCTTATACCCGTTTTATCCAAGGCCTTATCGAACGCCTGTCCGAGTGTAATGCCTAAATCTTCGACGGTGTGATGGGCATCTATTTCAAGGTCGCCATTGGCAACGATGTCTATATCGACCAGGCCATGGCGTGCCACCTGCTCAAGCATATGTTCAAGAAAAGGCAAACCTGACTCAATTTTAAAAACGCCAGTACCATCAAGGTTCACACTTACCTTGATCTGTGTTTCATTGGTATTTCTTTCAATGGTGGCCGTTCTTGGTTCAGACATCACTGCCTCTGTCTCTTCTGCCTATAGCAGATTTATCAAAAGCATAATTATACTGCCAAACGACTTTTAATGTGAAAAAAAGCCATAGAATCATTACACTTGCAAATCATGCTTTTAGATCATACAGAACCAGACATTTTCACCGAAGCCGTTTTAAACTGGTTCCAGCAACACGGCCGAAAAAATTTGCCCTGGCAGCAAGATCCTAATCCTTATCGGGTTTGGGTTTCTGAAATTATGCTGCAGCAAACACAGGTTGTTACGGTAATACCTTATTATGAAAAATTTATGCAGAGCTTTCCTACTATAAAAAAACTCGCTTTGGCCGACGAGGATAAGGTACTACATCATTGGACCGGATTGGGCTACTACGCCCGGGCAAGAAATTTACATAAAGCGGCAAAGATCATTCATTATGAAAAGCAGGGCATCTTCCCAGACTCTGTTGAACAGTTAATCGAATTACCCGGTATAGGCAATTCAACCGCCGGCGCCATTCTTGCGCTAGCTAATAACCAGTATGCAACGATTCTTGATGGCAATGTCAAACGAGTATTGAGTCGTTATCATTGTGTAGAAGGTTGGGCTGAACAAAGCACTACCCTAAAACAGCTTTGGCAATTGGCTGAAAAGTATACTCCTGCCAAGAACTGTAGATCTTATACCCAAGCCATGATGGATTTAGGTGCGACAGTCTGTACGCGGAGTAAGCCTGCTTGTTCAATCTGTCCTTTGCAACAGAACTGTCAAGCTTATCTGGAACAAAGAACACAGGATTTTCCAGGGAAGAAGCCTAAAAAGAAACTTCCCGTTAAAACGACGCAAATGCTGATTCTGAAAAGCAAAACAGATGAGAAGGTCTTGCTGGAAAAAAGACCTCCTCACGGGATTTGGGGAGGCTTATGGAGTTTCCCGGAAATCGAGCTCAATAATGATGTATCCAATTTTCTACAAACTCATGGATTTACTGTTCAAAATAAAATGATTACGTGGGATACGCTACGGCATACATTCAGTCATTTTCATCTGGAGATCCAGCCTAAAGTTCTACTGCTGAGTAATGAGCCCTCCATGCTTATGGAGAAGCAGGGTTGGCACTGGTATGATCTGAGTTCACCAACAGAATTGGGGCTGGCGGCTCCAGTAAAAACCTTATTAAAAAAATTGAGCCAAGAACTATGAGCAGAACAGTTTTTTGTCGGAAATATCAAAAAGAAATGGAGGCTTTATTGACTCCTCCTTATCCAGGCGCAAAGGGGCAGGATATTTTTGAAAACATCTCAAAGCAGGCCTGGGAAGAATGGCAACAACTTCAGACCCGCTTAATTAATGAAAAAGGCCTCAGTATGATCAACCCTGATGACCGTAAATATCTCACTGCAGAAATGGATAAATTCTTTGCTAATGAAGACCATGATGAAGCCGAAGGCTACGTCCCAGAAAACTGAGGTAAAATCTCAATACAATCTTGACTAACGCACCCCCCAGCAGGTTTAATACGCGGCTTGCGCTGTAAGCATGACGCTTTATTTGTAAAGTTGTTAAATCAACTCAAACTAAATATTAAGCGTTATGAGCGATGGCAAGGTGAGGCAAAAGCTAAATTTTGTGAAGGAGCTTACAAACACTAAGTGACTGATTAAAATTTAGGTTTTAACGAAACGTTGCCAAGCGTAATAGCTTAAAAAAGCCCAGGTAGCTCAGTCGGTAGAGCAGAGGACTGAAAATCCTCGTGTCGGTGGTTCGATTCCGCCCCTGGGCACCATTAGTAAATTTTCCAAGCTTCCAAACTCCTTCTAACTCCTTATTTTTACTCCAAAATTCTGTTTTTACAGTCTCAAAGAGTCCGACAATATCCGGAGGTAGCCAGATTTTGTAAGGGTGTATTTGGGGGTATATATTGCTGATACTACAAGCTCTTGGCGATACTTCTAGAATAATTTAAAAAATTAAATTATTAGGGGTCAATGTCACCATCGGATATTCGGGGTGAATTAAAAACTGCAATAAAGTTATGGCTCCATTGGCATTTACTCTTATTTCATTGGAATAAGGGCCTTCAGGACTATCACAGCTTTGCACCCAAACAGTGGTGGTCCCTTGAATACTTGAAGCAAACTCTTCACAAATATGGCTGGCAAAAACTTCATCGTCAGTGGAATAATCCAGACCTGTCTGTGTTTTTTCAATGACAACATTTAACTCATCAGGCAGTACGCCATCTGCTTTAATTACCTGCCAACCGTCAAATGAAACAACTACAGTCCCTTCTCTGTTCATAAAATCAGTTGTACTCCTATCCCTTGGGATAATTGGCATTAAGTTTTGATTGTTTCCAGACCAAATGAGAGTCCAGGCCAACTCTTCATAAGGCACAGCCTGATTCCCTCCGTTGAATGCAGACTTGATTAAATCAAGTTGAGTGGAACGAAAGCTGCAAGCTTGTAGCCCCCCCACGATTATGAACCACAACAAAAATAATTTAATTATTTTCATGCTCCAGGAACCATTCTTAATTTATAATTATTCAACGCATCATAACGCGTTGGACGTAAATCGTACCATAAGCTTGAGCCAAAACCATTTAGGCGTTGGCCTCCATCACGCTGGATAGAACGAATTGTATTTGAGTATGAGCTGCGTGTGTTCCCTGGCAAAATTTGATCTAGAGGAACTTTTAAATAGATACCTTTATCAAAACTGCCTTCCCCAAAGTCCTCAGCAGAGACATCGGTGAAAGTTGCAAAGGCACCTACCATCCAGCCATTATCGAAAGTTCTGCGTACTTCAATAGTGGCACCTTTATCTTTCGCCAGATACCGACCTACATGTAAGGCTATATCATAGTTGTACCAGGGTGTAGCCCAATAGGCACTGACATGGCCAGTAACCACTGAGTAATCCAAAAGGTCAAAATCTTTATCGTAATCGCGCTGTTTTACCCAGTTCAGGTTAAAACCAAAAGCCAGGCGAGAGCCAAAAGGACTGTACAGGATTTCAGTACCAACACCTGAATACATTTCTTCGAGTACCCCAGCATAAGCCCGGTAATAGGTATCTCTCCCCAAATTCCCTCTTTTCTGTAAATACAGGCTATCCAGCCCCGAATCACCTTCTTTCAGATACCTTGCTATATCAGAACGGACATGGGGTAAAACCGAACTTGCATCTCGGGTTATGGTGTCGAAGTCGTTATGAATATCCCAGTTATAACTGGCAAATAGCGACACATAATTCCCCAGATCCATGGCGGCAGAGGTTTTGAGCATGATTTGATAACGTGCTGGCCTGTCAGGATCAAACAAGGATAGCCGGGTAGCCAAATCTGCTCCAAAGGTTATATTAGGAATTCGATAAACGGTAGTAGTTGTTGGATTAATTATGGGGGTTCCTGGTGTTACCTCAATTAAATCTTCTGCGCCCAGCCAGGTTCTTTGTCTATCACCAAATTGGCGCTGATAACGTATCGCGTTACTGCGTATCCCCCCTTCGTTAAGAATAACTTCTATGGTTTCGACCTGAGGAGGCAGATGAATTTCAGCCAGTGTCAAAAAGCGGTTAAGGCTATCTGCCGTCAAGTTATATTGCTGATTGGACATCTCAAATCTTACTGATTTTTCATCAGGAGATAATTCGGCAGATCGAAGCAACATGCCTGCTCCTTCAACATCGACTAAGAGGCGACCATACCAGGAGTTAAGTTCAGGGCTGGTAATTTCCTGAGCCAGATTAGAACTTACAGGGACAACCAGATTTTGGGAACGGCGTGGTGCTTCTGTTTTTGTTTCCAATGAGGCTGAAATATAAAACCCTGTTTGATTTCCTTGCTGTCTGTTTATACCAATGGCAAACCCTTTAACTGGTTCCCATTCCACGCCATAACTTACAGGTGAAGCATCAGGAATAGTGCCGAATCGTCGTTCTCTTTGAAAAGAATCCGAGTTATATTCAACCAAGAAACGTGTGTTCCAGTCTTTCAATTCATAGCTTAATCCACCAAATACACCAACATCCGACCCGCTGAAAAAATTACCGAAAGAAACTTTGCCGCCCCTTCCTACTTCTGCATCACGAGTAGAGAATCCGTCAGCAATATCAGCTAATGGATTACTAAATACATCTCGTTCTGCCAACCTTCCCCAACCTGTTCCTAAAGTAAGGTCAAATGCACCGAAAGACTTAGTTGCTACCAGATATTCACTGCCCCAGGCTCCTGTACCAAGGACATCCCGAATCCCAACTGCTAGTTGCGGAAACAACCTTCTTTCACGAATAAGGCGTAATTTGACCTCATAACTTCTGTCATAGAGATCATCGGTAGAGCCCATGACATCATCCGGATTAAAAATCGTATAACGAAAAGTAGATTCCAGCCATGGTGTTACCTGATAATTTAGGGAATAAATATCTGCCACTGTTTGCCTACTCATGGCTATCTTGAATTCACCATCATTCATCATTCTGGCACTAGGGATATCAATCAGTCCTGTCGTGCCGAAATCAGCGGCATTCGCGACAACAGGCACCAACAAAATTATTGAAGAAACTAGGAATGATTTCAGTATGTGATTCATTGCTTGATTTATAACTGAAAAATACAATGAGGCAAGCGTTTTTTACGGGCATAAAAAAGGCGGCAAAGCCGCCTTTTTTATTACTCAAATTACTAAACAAACTTAATTTGTAGTAGTGGTAGTTGTTGTAGAACCACCATTAGTAGTAGTTGTAGTAGCTGTAGGTTCTTCTGAAGGAACTGAAGGAATAGTCGGGAACACATTTGGTCGACCGCTATTGTTACCATTAGAAGCAGCAATTGCGCCAACAACAACAACACCCACGATTACAGCAGTAGTTGCGCTAACACCAGCAATGCCACCAGCGCCAGCTTGTGCATTAGCGCGTAAGGCAGGGAACACAGCCATTGAAACAGCCATCATTGCAATAACTAATTTTTTACTGAGAATTCTCACGATTTTACTCCTTCACTTATAACCTTAAACAGTTCTGACAAATAACTAAGCTATTTATCAGTCTCTCCTAAAAAGCGATATTGGCAAGTTTCATCATAAAAGTCTAGTCTAAATTTCAAAAAAACACACTTTTTTACATTTTTTTGAGAAATAAAGCCGTTTCCACTTAAGATTTAACAAGAATTGTATAACACAAGGGATGCAAGCACCCAAGTTACAACAAATAGCTAACTATAGCCCTTATACCTGTTTTATAGTCATTTAATGAATTATCCACACCAAATACCCCTCCCCTTGATAGCAGAAACTAAAGCTCTTTCTTATCTAGGATTCTTGTTACTTATTGTTTTTACAGTAATTTTTATGTCTGTATGGCCTGTTAGGGCAACATTCCACTGGCTTGTCCAAGCCAGCCTGCTGTGGGGCTTACTCGTTCATAGAACGATTAAATTGCTCGAATTAAACCACTCAACAGCTCAATCAGCTATTTACCCCAATTTAGGCTGGGCGAACCGCTTAACTTTGCTAAGGGGCTTATTAATTGCTTTTACCGGAGGATTTGTTTTTCAAGCCAACTTAAGTGAAAAAATTCTTTTAATTCCAGCACTTAGCTATTTTTTTGCTGCCATAATTGACAGGCTTGATGGGTTTGTTGCCCGTCTTACACAGCAAGAAAGCTTGCTAGGTACCAGATTAGATACTGAGTGTGATGCTTTAGGCCTGCTAATCGCACCACTATTGGCTGTTTGGACAGGACAGATTCACTGGTCCTACCTGTCTGTCAGCCTTGCCTACTACCTTTTCCAGTGGGGCCTCCACTGGCGATTAAAGCGCGGTAGGCCTGTCCACAACTTGCCGACTAACATGGCTCGCAGAGCAGTCGCAGGATTTCAAATGGGTTTTCTTGCCGTTGTGCTCTGGCCAATTCTCTCACCACCAGCGACCACAGTTGCAGGAATTGCATTTATGCTGCCTTTGCTAGCAGGCTTTATTATTGACTGGTGCACTGTATGTGGGCTGATACCAGAAGATTCTAGTGGCCATAAACTTTTACGAATTCTCGACAGGCTAGCACAATTCATACTTTTACCGGCACTCAGAATATTACTCGTTTTATTATTTTGTTTAACTATGGTCAGGATAAATTCAATATCACCTTTAAATGATGGGCTTTCAACTATCAACCCAGTGCTGTTATGTAGCCTGTTTTTTTCTACCTTGATGATTTTACTTGGCATAAACGGCCGTTTCTTCGCTGTTATACTTTCCTGCTTACTAGCCTGGCTATTTATTTCTTTTGAGATGCAGCTATCTGATGCCGTTATGCTAGTTTTTGTTATCTGGGTCATGCAGCTTGGAACCGGCAAATACAGTTTGTGGCTATGGGATGATAACTGGGTAAACAGATATGACGGCGGCTAATGATCAGCTATAAAGCGCTTAGAATTCTCAGTTGGTTAATCGCATTAACTCTAGTTTTCTGGCTCAGTCATGATTTACCCTTTGGCACCATCTTTGAAGCCATTGCCAATTTAACCGTAAAACAATGGCTTTACTGGTCTTCAATTAACCTGCTAATCATTCTGGTTTTCGTTTGGCGTTGGAAAGTTCTGGCTAAAGGGCTGGACTTAAGACTGCATTTCTTCGATTTGTTGTTGTTACGGCAAGCTGGCCAAAGTATAAGCTTCATCACGCCAGGTCCTCAATTTGGTGGCGAGCCTCTGCAAATATTTTTACTCTGGAAAAAGTATTTAATTTCTCCGGGTGATTCTGTATTAGCGGTTGCCGCAGACAGAGCCTTTGAGCTCTGGACAAATTTCTTCGTATTACTGCTAGGCATTGTAATTTTATTTTTTACTCAGGCAGAACTGGCAGATTGGCTTTCCATCGCTCTGGTAATAGGCCTGATTATGTCAATATTGAGCCTCAGTATTTGGCTGCTTATTCATTACACTGAAACGCTGGAAACAAAAATCAATAAATTTTCTCAACGATGGTTAAGCAGCAAACGGCTTGCAGAAGTCAATTTTCGTCTAAGCAACACTACAGAGTCCTTAACCAAATTATTAACAAATAAAATTGCGTTATTCTCAGCACTCTTGTTATCCATGATCGGCTGGCTCTTGACATTTTTTGAGCTTTATCTGGTATTAAGCTTTTTCGATATTCATCTGAATATAAGCCAGTTTGTATTATTACTGGTAGCGATGCGTCTGGCATTTTTATTGCCACTCCCCGGCGGAATTGGAACATTGGAAGCATCAATTTTCTGGAGTTTTGGTGTATTGGCCGTAGCAATAAATTCAGCCGCAGCGCTATTGGCATTGATCAGATTCAGGGATGCTATCGTGTTAGGAGTAGGTTTTGTCTGTTTACGTTTACTTCAAACCAAAACAGTCACGATTCGAAATTCTTAGCTCAAGTTCTCCTGAGTGAAGCTCTTTATATCGTTTAACTAACCATTGTTCCAAGCCGGGGAGTCCAGCAAGAGCCTTCTTGATCGTATCTAATATGTTTCCAATAAATAATTGATCAGTAGGGCCTAAGTTCCAATCAGACTCACCATCGACAAGTTGATGGCAGCCATAATCTTCCAGCCACTTTAAAAGATTATGACCCGTCATGCTCGGTTGCCAGGTCGATTCGGGAAACCTGCTATCCATATCCACATGATATTTTTCTGAAATTTCAGCATCCATTTCATACTCAGGGAAAAACTCAGTGCTACCCGAAAAATTCAAGCTGAAATAAAATGCTCCCTGTTTTTTTAATTTCATTAGGACGTCAGGCATTATTTCCGGCACTGGAAGCAAATCAATTACGGCATGACTTAGTAACAGGTCAAAACTTTCTTCTTCAAAAAGTACTTCTATTTCTTCAGCATTTGCTTTTAACCATTGCACAGTAATATGACTTTGCTGATTTCTAATTTGCCACAAGTCCTCAGAACTTATTTCAAAATCCCAGTTATGCCTACTGCTCCATGATTCCAGTCGATTTAAAGCGGCCTCTTTAAAAGAAGCTTCAGGTTCCAATGCAATATAATGACATTTCTCAAGCAAAGAGCTTTCAAGCAGACGTTCAATCATTGTTCCTACACCAGCACCAATTTCCAGCACCCTAAGAGTCGCTTCCTTTTCAATTTTTTCTCTTAGCCATGAAGAAAAAACCTCCCATACATTTTTATTCAAGCTTCTATCGTCAATACTTTTTTTTAAATCTAGATATTGCACATAATCAAATGTTTCATTGACCAACGGCTGCCTCCTGAGTGCTTGTCATTTCCTGAAGGAATATTCGTATTTTACCCATGCTTTCAGCCCATGTTGGGTGCTGCAGGTATTTCTGTCTGGACGTTTTAGATAACTGCTTAAGCAAAGTTCTATCTTTATCCAAAGAATCAATTAACGCTGCAAGTCTGGCATTATCTTCAGGATCAATTAAATAACCATTAGCGCCTTCTTCTATAATTTCGCTGGCCCCGCCTGAATTACAGCCAATAACAGGAAGATAAAATTGCATAGCTTCCAGAAAGACTATTCCATAGGCTTCATTGACAGAAGGCATAACAAAAACATCATGCTCAATATATTTTTCTTTTAAAGCTTCTCCGCTCAAAGCACCAAAAAATTTAATTTGCTTATCAAGCTTATTTATTTCTATATATTTTTTTATGTTTCTTAAATATCTTGAAGTTATATCTTCACGACCGACTATCGAAAGGGTGATTTCTTTATTTTCTAACTGAGCCATTGCTTTAACAAGCACATGTAACCCTTTTTGCGGGGAAATATTTCCGACAAAAAGTATTTTAATATTGTCCGATAAATAATCTTTTTGTACTTCCTTAATCTCTGAAAAATTATTACCGCAAGGAAAAGCAATCAGGTTTGTAGGAACTTCCCCTGACAATAGTTGTTTTGTTTGCAGATAGCTTTCTTTGCTGTTCAAAATTAATGCATCTACAGATTCCAGATAACGTTTTTCAACATGCCTGAAAAACTGTTGTTTAAAAGCAGCAAGCGGCATAGCACAGCTAAATAAATGCACCAAAGTAACAATCGGACATTTTAATAACTGCTTTAATTCATGGTTTATACGCCAAAAAGACGGATGCACCAGCTCATCCTGAATTAACACATCCAATTCAAGCTGCTTGAGTTCTGCAGGAATTTTATTTGAAATCAAGGCTTTTAAATATGAAACTCTATCGATACTGACAATGCTGACTTCATCGCCTTGCTGGCGCAGAAATTCTACTAATTTGCGATCATAGAGGTATCCACCACTAATCGTATTGATATCTCCATAAATTAATAGTCCTACTCGCATAAAGCATTAATCACTCACATAAACTTTCTTATAAGCGGCCCAGCAGTTTTCATTCTCCCATAATTTAATTTCAAGCTTGCCTTTACCGGGAGGATTGATCCGGCTAATAATTTGCTGCCAGATAATTCGGGAAAAATGTTCAAGACTTGGATTTAAACCCGCAAACTCTGGCAGTCCATTTAACATCTTATCCTTAAAATAACTGACGGTCTCTTCCAGTCCTGCTTCTATATCAACAATATCAACCAGATACCCATGCTGATCCAGTTCATCGTGCTCAATGATTAGTTCGATAATATAGTGATGAGAATGCGGCTGATTTTCTTCACCCCAATCACCACCGATTAAAAAGTGTTGCGCAATAAAATCTTTCTGTACGGCTATGCTGTACATGATTTAGTCCTCGTAAGTTAATACAACCTGTAATGCTTTTTCTGCTGACCTATCCAGCAACTGATAAGCTTCCTCAGCCTGGGATAAAGGAAATCGGTGACTTATATATTTTTCCGTATCCAGTTCTGCAAGTAATGACAACGCTTTTTGTAAACGTTTTTCTTTATCCCACTCCTGCGCATGTTCCGGGCTGATAGTGCTTACCTGGCTACTAATAATTTTTATGCGATTACGATGAAAAGCTCCCCCCAGATTAATTGCTGCTGGTTTATTACCATACCAGCTACCAACGATAATTCGTCCAGCAAAACTGCCTAGGTCTATGGCAAGATTTAAAGCTTCCGGATTGCCAGTTAATTCGAATATAAGATCAAATCCACTTTCCCGGCCTTGCTGCATAAGCGCTTCATCATTCGGAGAAAAACTGCACGTAAACTCTGCTTCAGCTGCCAGATCTCTGCGTGCCTTTATCACATCAACCACTGTGATTTTATTTAAAGGCTGCTGATTCAGCAGAATATTCAATAGCTGTCCAACAACACCCGCACCCAATATCACAACACTTTCATGTTGCTGAGCAGCGCCATCTATTAAGAAGTTTACTGCGGTTTCCATATTTGCCAGAAAAATGCCAGCTTCTACCGGCAACTCATCCGGCAAAAAAATCAGCTGATTCAGCTTACAAATGAAGTGTGAACTATGTGGTTGAAAAGCGAATACCTTTTTACCTTTAAGATTTTCATCTAAAGTTGTTCCAAGCTCCTCAATGACACCTACACTGGCATAGCCATAAGGTAGCGGGTAAGAACCATCCAAACCCTGAAAAGCTAAGATGGAAGTATCCAGAGGGACATCTGAGGGTAGCTGTCCCCGATAAACCAGCATTTCAGTACCTGCACTGATCCCTGAAGCCAGAGTTTTTACAAGTAACTCATCTTCGGCTAAAGCGCGAAGCTCATACTCACGGATTTCAGTTTTTCCTGGCTCAGTGAACCACAATTGCCTGGATTTCACTGCTTTGACTCGCTCTGTTGTTTTTCTATATTTCCTTTATGTATTTCTTGATACTTTAAATCACCCCAAACTATCAGGTCTTGTTCCAGCTTTTCATAGTTAATTGAAGTAATATAGGGTGCTGATGCTACATCTGAAATCTCCAGATCTCCGACAGCTTTATAGCCTCCTAAAAATTTAGGTACCATTGTTATTACTACTGCATCAGCCAGGCCCAGTTTTAAAAACTCTGTTATTACCTTGGCTCCGCCTTCAACCATCAGACTCTCTATGCCTTTCTCTCGCAATAACCTCATTGCCGGTAACAAAGGAACAAAATCTTCTTCAGAATTAGAAAGATGAATTACTTCATGATTCGAATCTTTCAATCCTTTTGAAAAATTCTGATTGTTTTTAACAGTAAGTATCCAACATTTCTTATCTGGGTGATGATTCAGATTTGAATCAGGGGGCATGCGTAAACGACTGTCCAGCACTATCGGTTGAGGATTACTGCCTTGCCAATCCCGGACAGTTAATTGCGGATCATCAGACAGAACAGTTTCAATTCCAACCAGGATGCCTTTGTGCAAACTGCGAAGCTGGTGAGTTAGCTGCTTCGACGCCTGACAGCTTAAAACAACTGCCTCACCTTTCCCGGTTGTTATGCTGCCATCCCATGCCTGGGCAAAAGCCAAAGTAATAAAAGGTCTGTCGAAAGGCCGGAAAGATTGTTTTCTAGAAGTCAGCCAGTCTTCAATCTGTTGGTTGAGGCTCATGTTGGTCTTTTGTTAGATGAGCATCCTGAGATTTATCAATCGATAAAATGTGATTCATTCGCTTTGCTTTAGTCATCAAGTATTGTGCGTTTTCCGGATGAACGGTTCCTTCTAAGCCCACCCTTTCTTTTACGACTATGCCTTCAGCTTCAAGCGCTTCAATTTTTGTAGGGTTGTTCGTTAATAAACGGATTGACTTAACTTTCAAATCTTTAAGAATTAATGCCGCCAGGGAATATTCCCTTTCATCAGCCAAATGACCTAATAAAATATTCGCATCTACCGTATCATGCCCGGCATCCTGCAGATTGTAAGCTTCAATTTTTTTGGAAAGACCTATCCCTCTTCCCTCCTGACGCATGTAGACAATTACACCACAACCCTGCTCAGCAATTTTTTGCATGGCAAAGTCCAGTTGCTCGCCGCAATCACAACGTAATGACCCCAATACATCTCCCGTGAAACATTCAGAATGTACCCGGGTTAAAACATTTTCAGCGTTTTCTATATCACCTACAAATAACGCAAGATGGTCTTTGTCATCTTCTGAATTAGTATAAGCGCAAAGTTGAAAATCACCGTATTTAGTTGGAATGCGTGCACTTGTGGTACGTGTTACATGTTTATCTTTCATGGTCGGCAATGTTACTTTTTTATGACTACACGGTAAAGCCAAGGTTTTAATCAGAATAAAATCTTTGCCAGTCAAAGTTGATATCTCCGATAGCAAAGAAAAACGGATTTAGCAGGTCTTCTTTCTTATTATATCGATATGTATTGAACTCATCGTCTTTAAGTGTTCCCCCTGCTGCCTCCAGAACAGCTTGCGCAGCAGCAGTATCCCACTCTGAAGTAAGTGCCAGGCGCGGGTATATATCAGCCTTGCCTTCAGCAACCAGGCAGATTTTTAACGAGCTCGCCATGCTTACTAAGTCAACTTTCCCTAACCTTCCCTCTACTTTTTTTATCCATACATCCAATTCATTGCTGCGATGACTTCTACTGGCAACAACTGTTATGTCATGAGACACAGGGGCAACTTTTATCTGCTGTTCTGCCCCATCGCACTCTTTGAAAGCTCCCTGTCCGAGAATGCCTGAGTATAGAACCTTATTAACTGGCACATAAACTACACCTAATACCGGGACATGCTCATCAATCAATGCGATATTGACTGTAAATTCACCGTTGTGCTTTAAAAACTCTTTAGTACCATCAAGCGGATCAACTAACCAGTATCTTGACCAGGACTGACGTTCGTCCCAACTAATATCGGCTGATTCTTCTGATAATACCGGGATATCCGGAGTTAGTCGGCTTAAGGCTGAGACTATTATTTTATGCGCAGCCAGGTCTGCTTGTGTCAGAGGTGAGTCGTCATGTTTTTTCATCACTTCTATGCTTGCTTCATTATCGTAAATTTCCAGAATAGCTGCTCCGGCCTCTTTCGATATCACTTTAACTGACTCTATTAAATCCTTTGCTATCATGTTAACTACTCATCCGCCCCTATATAATGAAGAATAAAAGACAGATTATAGACAAGTCCTCATCAATAAACCTGACGAATATGCTTAATTGGTCCCAAATAGATACTGTGCTGCTGGATATGGACGGCACCTTACTGGATTTGTCCTTCGATAATTTTTTCTGGCGCGAACATCTGCCTCTGGAATATTCACGTCACCGTAAAATACCCCTCCAACAGGCCAAAGAGATACTTGAAGAATTTTCGAATTCGCTGATCGGCACGCTTGAATGGTATTGCGTTGATCACTGGTCTGAGGCTTTACAAATGGATGTAGAAGCCGCCAAACGTAAGGTAAAGGAGCATATAAAATATCGTCCTCATACCGTAGATTTCCTTAATTTTCTGAACCAGAAAAACAAGCCCTGTATTTTAGTTACCAATGCGCACCCTAAAACAATGGAACTCAAGGTAACCAGCACACAGCTTCACCAGTATTTCGATAAAATAATAAGCTCACATGAGTTTGCTCTGGCAAAAGAAAATGAAGGTTTTTGGCCTCTTTTACAGCAAAGAGAAAATCTCCAGTTATCCCGGTGCTTATTTATTGATGACAGTAAATCTGTGCTCTCACGTGCCAGGGCAGAAGGTGTTGGACATATTCTGCAGGTATTACACCCGGATACCACACAAGTCCCTCATCCTCCCGGAGATTTTATGTCCATCCATGATTTCGATGAGCTCATGCCAGCATGAGCAAGAAAAATAACAGTCCTTCCACCGATATCGGCACCAGCAAGGTACGCCTTGATAAATGGCTGTGGGCTGCCCGTTTTTTTAAAACCCGCAGTCTTGCCAAGCAGGCTATTGATGGTGGCAAAGTACATTGCAATGGCGCCCGCTGTAAAAGCAGTCGTGAAATTGAAGTTGGTAATACGCTGGAAATTCGTCAGGGCTGGGATGAAAAAAACATTGTCGTTAAGAGTCTTTCCGATAAACGGGGCGGAGCTCCCCAGGCTGCCCTACTATACGAGGAAACGCCTGAGAGCCTGAATAAACGTCAACTACATGCTGAACAGCGTAAAGCTATGCAAAACGCCAACCCTCATCCAGGTGGCCGTCCCAGCAAGCAGGATAGACGCCTGATTCACCGCTTTAAGCAAAACCAGAGAGAATGACTAAGATTATGACCTATTCTTAAATCATGTGGCATAATGCCCGACCTTGTAGAACACGCTGGAAATAAAAGGTTGAGCAAGCAATTAAAACACCTGCTTGGGGCTTTAGGGGAAATGCCTGAAATGGGATGTCTTAAAGACATTACCCATGGTATTGAAAAAGAAAGTTTACGGGTAGATAAGCATGGCAGAATAGCTATGTCTCCACACCCAACAGGCCTGGGTTCACCGCTTACTCATGAATTTGTCACCACTGACTTTTCCGAAGCACTAATTGAATTTATAACACCTGTATTCACAGATTCTGCAAGCAGCCTTGGATATCTTGAGGATATTCATCGCTTCCTCTATAGCCAGTTAGAAAACGAAGAATTGCTCTGGACTTCCAGCATGCCTTGCATCATTGAAGAAGACGACCAGATTCCACTAGCTCAATACGGCACATCGAATATTGGCAAACTTAAAACCCTGTACCGACGTGGTTTGGGTCACCGTTACACCCGCGCAATGCAAACTATTGCAGGCATTCATTATAACTTTTCTTTGCCGGATAAATTCTGGCAGCTTTTATATGCCTCACATGAATCAAAGCAAGATTTTCAGGAATTCAAAACTGAACAATATTTCAATCTAATTCGAAACTTCCGACGTTATTCATGGCTTCTGATCTACCTGTTTGGTGCTTCACCGGCAGTATGCAAAAGCTTTATCAAAACCAAAACCGGGCATGGCCTGGACGCCTTTGATGATTACACATACTACATGCCTTATGGGACATCCTTACGCATGGGAGATTTAGGTTACACCAGTGATGCTCAGGCCGGATTATTTATTAGTTACAACTCGCTGGATGAATACATAGATGGGATGCGTGGCGCCATAAATACGCCTTATCCACCCTATGCTGAGTTTGATAAATTGGGTAGTGAATACCAACAAATCAACAGTAATATTTTGCAAATCGAAAATGAGTTTTACAGCACCATACGCCCCAAGCGTGTTAGCGAGAATGGCGAGCGTCCTATACATAGCTTGAAAAATGGTGGTGTTGAATATATTGAAGTCCGCTGTATGGACTTAAATCCGTTCATGCCTATTGGTATTGATGAAACAACGATTAATTTTCTAAATACTTTTTTATTATTCTGTCTGCTTAGAAAAAGCCCGCCCTCTTCTAAAACTGAATACAAAGAAATTCAGCATAATTTCAGCT
Organism: Gammaproteobacteria bacterium; assembly: GCA_038148755.1. GTDB lineage: Bacteria > Pseudomonadota > Gammaproteobacteria > Pseudomonadales > Pseudohongiellaceae > UBA5109. The sequence continues at coordinate 271,026 of JAYQWA010000001.1, read as the reverse complement.
CCGTTGTTACCGAAGGGCGCAAACCAGGCCTTAACTTATCCCAGAACGGTGAAGCTGTTGCTTTAACAGCGTGGGCTCATGAAATCCTTGAAGAAAGTCTGGAAGTCGCTGATTTGCTCGATAGCACCTGCACAACATCCAGCTATCAAGATGCGGTTAAAGAGCAATTAGCCAAAGTTGCTGACAGCGACTTGACACCTTCAGCTCAAGTGCTCACTTACATGAGGGAGAATAACATTTCTTATTTTCCCTTCGCTCTTGAACAATCCAAAAAAAGTGCTGAATATCTTCAGAACAAACTAAGCCAGGAACAAATGGAAAACTTTAGGGAAATAACACTAAGATCAAATCAGGATCGAGTGGCCATTGAGCAATCTGACAAATTGAGTTTTGACGAATTTCTCGTACAGGCTAACCTGAGCTAATAATTTTAATTTCTGGACAAGCTGGTTTAGAATCCAGCACAAATTAAACGGATACGCTTAACTATGAATTTTCTCGATAATAAATTTTTAAACACTCGCTTAATTTTCTTATATATATTCCTGTTCTGCGTCCTTCTGCTAGGTATTGCCCTGTACATGGAAAATGTTATGGGTCTGGAACCCTGCCCACTTTGCATGACCCAGCGTTTGTTTTTTGCGATGGCCGGCCTGATAGCATTGGCTGCGTTTATTCATAATCCTAAAGAATTAGGCAAATCCATTTATGGCTTTGTCTGTGCTGCTTTTTCATTTGGTGGTGGCGGTTTTGCGATTCGTCAGATATATCTGCAACATCTACCCGCAGATCAAGTCCCTGCATGCGGCCCCAGTTTAGGTTACATGATCGAAGTCTTCCCTATGTCTGAAGTACTTGCAGCCATGCTTTCCGGGGATGGCAACTGCGCCGAAGTGGTTTGGCGAGACCCTGTAATAGGAATGAATATTCCTGAGTGGAGCCTGCTTGGTTTCTTTATGTTGGGCTGCTTATGTGTATATCAGGCGTTGCGCCAGGCCTGATAAAACTTTTATTTGCTTAGATAGAAAACACTTCAACAACACCCAGAAGATTCATTGCCACCACTATGCATGCCGCCTTTGGTTTCTTGGGCAGGGCGTAATGTTCCGGCAGCCTTACAAAATTTCTGTCCCTCCGGAAAATCTGCTGCACTAATACCAATAAAACTATCACTCATTGGCCCGGACATTAGCAGTCGAAAAGTTCGATCACTGACGGCAATACGTTCTCCTCTTGGGAAAACGTTATCTAGATCATCTCGCACTTCAGCAAATGGGCCTTTATATATCACTGCCTGGCCTTTATCCATTAGAGGAATTTTTTCAGGCTTAATCGCAGTAATAGTAACCGACCGAAATTCAATATCTTCAACGATCTGCCAGGGCTCCTGATCCCATTTGTCATAAGCAACAGCGATAAAACCGGCTTCAATAAACGCATCAAGAAAAGCTTTTTCCTGGAACGCACCGGAAATACAGCCACTCCACAAGTGTGGATCATCACGCATGTGTTGCGGTACGATTTCATCACTGACAATGTCGGAAATCGCCACTCGCCCTCCCGGCTTCAGCACACGAAAAATCTCGTTTATCATCTGTGTTCGATTTTGCTCGGCAACCAGATTCAAAACACAATTGGAAACAACCAGATCAACACTCTCGCTTTCAACCAGAGGTGCTTCCTGTTTTTGCTTTGACTTCCAGGCTTCGATTTTTACTGCATCGGCAGTTTCATCCAACCCGGTTTGTTTCAAATACTCCTGAAATGCAGTCAAATCCAGCGCTAAATCCTGAATATAACCTTTGCGAAAATCGACACGATCACTACCCAGTTTTTCTGCCATTTCATCTTTATATTTTCTGGCAAGCGCAAGCATTTCATCGGTCATATCTATACCAATTACCGAGCCTTTATCCCCAACAAGCTGGGCCGCCATATAACAGATCTTGCCACCGCCACTGCCTAGATCAAGCACACAATCATCGGTTTGAACATAGCGAGACGGATCACCACAGCCATAATCTTTATCAATAATTTCCTGAGGCAGAATTTTCAATAGCTCAGCATCATAATCCACCGGACAACACAAATTGGCCTCAACTTCTTTGGCTCCACCAGCATATCTTTCTGATACTTTTGCTTCTACGCTCACATTACTCTCCTGCTTTTTAAAATTTATATTTTTTAATTATTTTATACGCTTTACGATCTGCGCCAGCGATGAAATTTCTCTAACCAAGGATACAACCACACAGGCGCGTGTGCCTTACTCCATTCACCGGCAACATATTTATTACTTTCAGCCAGAGTTGGATAAATATGGATGGTTGACATGATTTTTTTCAGCCCCAATCCATTCTTCATTGCCAGCACATACTCTGCTATTAATTCCGAAGCATGATATCCCACGATGGTAACACCAAGAATTTTATCTTTGCCAGTCTGTGTAATTATTTTAATGAAGCCACGGTCTTCACTATCTGCAATGGCTCTATCAAGGTCATCAAGATCATATCTGGTCACCTCATATTTTATACCTTTAGCTGCTGCCTCTTTTTCATTTAATCCGACTCTTGCAACTTCAGGGTCTGTAAAAGTCGCCCAAGGCACAATGGAGTAATCCACTTTAAACTTTTTAAACCCGGATAGCAGGCTGTTAATTGAGGTGTACCAGGCCTGATGCGCCGCCATATGAGTAAATTGATATGGCCCGGCCACATCACCACAAGCATAAATATTAGGAAAATTTGTTTGTAAATATTCATTTACTTTAATCGTTCCCTGTTTGCTTATTTCAACATCCAACTCCTCCAAACCAAAACCCTCAATATTTGCTTTTCGTCCTGTCGCTAGCAGCACGACATCAAACGTAATTGAGGTTTCTTCATCCTTGTGCTTGAGTATTACCTGATTTTCACCCGCCTGTTTTTGAAACCCCAGCACCTGATGCTCAGCTAAAAATGTTATTCCTTCCTGCTGAAAGTTTTGCAATATAAATCTTGAGACGTCTTCGTCTTCTCTGGCTAGAGGTTTAATACCAGCATCGACCTGTATTACCTTGGAACCCAACCTGGCGAATGTCTGGGCAAGCTCGCAACCTATCGGCCCGCCACCAATTACAAGAAAGCGTGAGGGTAAACCCTGCAAGTTCCAAATTGTATCCGAAGTGACATAATCCACATCAGACAATCCAGGAATTGGTGGAACAAAGGGTCTGGCTCCCGTTGCCAAAACGATATTTCGTGTACTTATTTTTCTGTCACCAACCTCAATTTGATAAGGTGACAGTACTCTTGCTTCTCCCTGAATGCATTCCACGCCTAATTTTGTATACCTTTCTACCGAGTCATGTGGCGCAATTTTGTTTATGACCTGTCTTACCCGTTGCATAGCAGTAGTGAAATCCACTTCATGCCCTGCTACTTTGATGCCAAAACTTTCAGCCCTGCCTAACAAATGATTGACACCCGCGCTCCTGATCAAAGCCTTGCTTGGAACACAGCCGGTATTAAGGCAGTCTCCCCCCATAAGATTTTTTTCTATCAGGATCACTTTGGCTTTTGCCAGAGCGGCTATATACGCTGTCACCAAACCGGCAGAGCCTCCACCAATCACGACAAGATTGGCATCAAATTGTTGTGGTTTGGGAAAAGACTTATAAATTTTTCGCTTCTTCAGAAAAGCGATAAGCCCTTTGGCCAACCAGGGAAACAGTGCCAGTATAACCAGCACCCTGATAAGACCAGCACTAAGGACAGCCGGGATACTTTCCGCCATGCCTAACTGGGCACCGACTTCAACATAAATCCCCGTCCCTACCAACATGCCAAGCTGACTTACCCAGTAAAAATCACGCAGGCGAATCGGCGTTAGGGCCATCAACATGTTGACCAGAAAAAATGGAAAAACCGGAATTAAACGCAAGGTAAACAGATAAAAAATACCGTCTTTCTCAATACCTTCATTAATAGGCTTCAGTTTGTCACCAAACTTATATTGCACCCAATCCCGTAATACAGTTCTGGCCATGAGAAAAGCCAATGATGCACCTATCGAGCTTGCAAATGACACCAGGAATAAGGCCCACCAGAAACCGAATATTGCACCCCCAGCCAAAGTCACCAGAGCTGCGGCCGGAAGAGAAAAGGCTGTTATGAGGATATATAAAAGGAAATAAAGGATTGAAAGTAATGCAAAATTGTTTTCTTTGTAACTCAGCAGCAGCTCTCGTTGCTCCTGAAAAAAAGATAATTGCAAATACGCACCCAAATCAAAAATAAAAAAACAAGCTAAAACAATTAGAAAAAGTGAAAGCAGGAAGAGTTGTTTTTTATTCATTTTATGTGTTGATATGCCATAATTAGTTCAGCTTTGTGAACATAGATAACTTTCCGTTAAGGATGTTACTAGGAAAATTAATTTAATACCTCCTTAACCCTCTATATCCCATGTTGATTTATAGCGGAGTATAAATTGAGTAAAGACAGTTACCAGCGCCTATTCCCGGCAACACGCATGCGCCGTATGCGCAGCGATGATTTCAGTCGTCGTTTGATGCGTGAATCAAGGCTGAGTGTTGATGACCTGATTTATCCCATCTTCGTCATTGAAGGCAAAGCTGAGCGTCAAGCGGTTCCCAGTATGCCGGATATTGAAAGGCTAACGCTTGATGAATTAGCAAAAGAAACACTTGTATTAAAACAGCTTGGTATCCCTGCTATTGCGCTTTTTCCTGTGACTGACCCCACCAGCAAGACTGAAGATGGCCGTGAAGCATTTAATGCTGATGGCCTTGCTCAACGCGCCATAAAAACCATTAAAGATGCCTGCCCGGAAATGGGAGTTATTACCGATGTTGCCCTCGATCCCTTCACGACTCACGGACAGGACGGCATCATTGATACCAAAGGCTATGTGCTAAATGATGCAACAGTAGAAGCCTTGGTCAAACAGGCGCTTTCCCATGCCAACGCCGGAGCAGATATCGTTGCTCCCTCGGATATGATGGATGGCCGGATTGGTGCGATCAGAAATGAGCTTGAATCCTCGGGGCACATCAATACTAAAATCCTGGCTTACTCGGCAAAATATGCTTCTGCCTATTACGGACCATTCAGAGATGCAGTGGGCTCGTCAACTAATCTGGGCTCAAGTGGCAAAGAAACCTATCAGATGGATCCCGCCAACAGTGACGAAGCGCTACATGAAGTTGCTATGGATTTAAGTGAAGGTGCCGATATGGTCATGATTAAACCCGGACTGCCTTATCTGGACATCGTCAGACGGGTAAAAGACGAGTTTGGAGTGCCTACGCTTGTCTATCAGGTCAGTGGTGAGTACGCCATGCATATGGCCGCTTTCCAGAACGGCTGGCTGGATGCACACAAAGTTATGCTAGAGTCTTTACTCTCAATTAAACGTGCTGGCGCCGACGCCGTTTTAACCTATTTTGCAAAAAAGGTCGCCGAAAAGCTTGAATAAGCATGCTTTTGACTCCATATTTAGCAGCAAGTAAAGACCCCTAATTAAATTTCATTTTATTTATTCGTAAGGAACCTATCATGAGCGACAATATCAGTCATATTTCAGATGACAGTTTTGAAGATGATGTAATCAATTCAAACGGACCAGTACTAGTAGACTTTTGGGCTGAGTGGTGTGGTCCCTGCAAGATGATTGCTCCTGTCCTAGAAGACCTGGCTGATGAATATGCCGGCAAATTGAAAATTTGCAAAATAGATGTCGATCAACATAAAGCCATGGCTGAAAAATACAATGTGAAAGGCATCCCCACTTTGATCATCTTTAATAATGGCGATGCTGCCGGTAAAAAAGTGGGTGCTCTTTCTAAAGCCCAGCTATCGGCTTTTATCGACAGCACAATCTAAAAACCGTTAAGCCGGAAATAGATAAAAAGTTCAAAAAAAGTGATTTTTTAAATATTTACTTTACACAAGTTAGGGCGGGTGATAGATTACCTGCCAGCTTGTCTTTTCAGGCGCCATTCCAAGGTGCCAAATCAGCAAAATAATTTTTAAAACTGAACCAGCCCTTATATATTTTTATATAAAAGGGATACAAGGCGGAATCAGGCAAGCAATAAATTTATTAACCCAAACAAACTTATTTACTTTCTTTTAAAGACCTTTTTTAACACTAAACCTACCTCTTCTTTTTTCTCAAAAAAGAATCACAACACTTTGAACTTATGCTATGAATCTATCTGAATTAAAAACCAAACCAATTTCCGAATTATTACAGATTGCCCAGGAAATGGGCCTGGATAACGTTAGCCGTACACGCAAGCAAGACGTTATCTTTCAACTGTTAAAACGTCATGCAAAAAATGGCGAAGATATTTATGGCGATGGCGTACTCGAAATTTTACAGGATGGTTTTGGTTTTTTGCGTTCAGCCGATGCATCCTATCTGGCTGGACCCGACGATATTTATGTTTCTCCAAGCCAGATTCGCCGCTTTAATCTTCGTACCGGCGACACCATAGCTGGAAAAATCCGGCCACCAAAAGATGGCGAACGCTATTTTGCTCTACTCAAGGTCAATGAAATCAATTTCGACAAACCTGAAAACTCACGCAATAAAATCCTTTTTGAAAACCTTACACCACTTTTCCCTGACGACAGACTGATACTGGAAGCGGGTAACGGTAGCTCAGAAGATTTAAGCTCACGAGTCATTGATCTGGTTGCCCCTATCGGTAAAGGCCAACGTGGCCTGATTGTGTCACCACCCAAGGCAGGTAAGACTTTAATTCTGCAAAATATTGCTCAGGCGATTACACGTAATTCTCCAGAGTGTCATTTGATTGTTCTGTTGATTGACGAAAGACCTGAAGAAGTGACTGAGATGAAGCGTTCCGTGCGTGGTGAAGTAGTTGCCAGTACTTTTGATGAGCCTCCTGCACGCCATGTACAGGTTGCCGAAATGGTGATCGAAAAAGCCAAACGTCTGGTCGAACATAAGGAAGATGTCGTTATTCTGCTGGATTCCATGACTCGACTCGCCAGAGCCTACAACACAATCATCCCTTCATCAGGAAAAGTCCTGACGGGCGGTGTCGATGCTCATGCACTGGAAAGACCCAAACGTTTCTTTGGTGCTGCACGTAACATTGAGGAAGGTGGTAGCCTGACGATTATTTCAACCTGTCTGATAGAAACCGGTTCAAAAATGGATGAAGTTATTTATGAAGAATTTAAGGGAACCGGCAACATGGAGCTGCATCTCGACAGAAAAATGGCAGAGAAACGCGTTTATCCGGCTATCAATGTGCGCCGCTCCGGCACTCGCCGTGAAGATCTGCTAACCACTGAAGAAGAATTACAACGTATGTGGATATTGCGCAAATTGCTGACTTCCATGGAAGATGTCCCGGCAACTGAATTCATTCTGGATAAATTGAAAGACACCAAAACCAACGATGAATTCTTCCAGGCAATGAAACGTAAATAAAACCAGAGCATAACAAACAAAAAGTGTAACTGACTCATGTCCAAGGACCTTCGAGATTTTATTGAGTTACTTGAGCAGCAAGGTGAACTGAAACGCATCCAGACGCCTGTTGATCCCTATCTGGAAATTACCGAAATTTCTGACCGCACCCTGCGCCGCGAAGGTCCGGCCTTACTGTTTGAAAATCCTGTTAACTCTGATATCCCTGTATTGGCTAATTTATTTGGCACAACCAAACGTGTCGCCCTGGCAATGGGGCAGAATGATGTTGAATCCCTCAGGGATGTTGGCAGGTTACTGGCTTTTTTAAAGGAGCCCGAGCCACCCAAAGGCTGGAAGGATCTGCTTGAAAAAGCCCCGATATTTAAGCAGGCATTAAATTTATCACCCAAGGTGATTAAGTCTCCTCCTTGCCAGGAAATTATTATTGAAGAAGATCAAATAGATCTCAACAAACTGCCCATTCAGACCTGCTGGCCTGAAGATGTCGCACCTTTGATAACCTGGCCACTTGTTATAACCAAAGGGCCTAATAAAGAGAGACAGAATCTTGGCATTTACCGTATGCAGTTGATCGGTAAAAATCGCCTGATTATGCGCTGGCTGTCACATCGTGGCGGTGCGCTTGATTTTAAGGAATGGCAGGAGGCTCATCCTGGTGAAGGTTTCCCAGTGAGTGTTGCAATTGGAGCAGATCCTGCAACCATACTGGGTACGGTTACACCCGTGCCCGATACTCTGTCTGAATATGCATTTGCCGGTCTTTTACGTGGCAGCAAAACTGAAGTTGCGCAAAGCCTGAGTAATGAATTGCAGGTTCCCGCATCGGCTGAATTCGTGCTGGAAGGCCTTATTGAGCCAAATGATATGGCTACTGAAGGTCCTTATGGTGACCACACCGGTTATTACAATGAAGTTGAACAATTTCCTGTGTTTACCGTAAAAAAAATCACGCACCGAAAGAATCCGATTTATCACAGCACCTATACCGGCAGGCCGCCTGATGAACCGGCAATTCTGGGGGTTGCCCTAAACGAAGTTTTTGTCCCGATTATTCAGCGCCAGTATCCTGAAATCACTGATTTCTATCTGCCACCTGAAGGTTGTTCCTACCGGCTTGCCGTGATCAGCATCAAAAAACAATACCCCGGTCATGCCAAGCGCGTGATGATGGGGCTATGGTCATTTCTGCGACAATTTATGTATACCAAATTTGTCATTGTGGTTGATGACGACATCAATATCCGCAACTGGGAAGATGTTATCTGGGCCATGACAACACGGATGGATCCCGCCAGAGATACCGTGACCATTGAAAATACACCGATTGATTATCTGGATTTTGCCTCGCCTGTTTCCGGGCTGGGTTCAAAAATGGGTTTCGATGCCACGACCAAGATAGACTCTGAAACCTCCCGAGAATGGGGTCGACCCATCACCATGAGCCAGGAAGTTAAAGACCGTATCGATGCCATTTGGCAGGAACTCGGAATTTTTAACTAAAAACTGGAAAACTTCCAAAACTCTACTACATTGAAAATATCACTCTTAATTAGTGATGTTTCCTTTATTCAATTGCTATCAGAGAACTATCCAGCTTTGACTCCGGTAATAATTTAAAAGTAGGAAAGGCATCATCAAAAAAGCTGTCCAAGCCAACCAAGGAATTTCTAGGGATTAATTGCATAGTCGCCTCCTTATATATTCAGTTTAAGGAATAACTACTCATATATAATGGAGCTTATTGATACGCTTTCAATGATGGCTCAGTTTGAAATATAAAAAGTATTTAACCTGAATCAAATTGTACAATCGGCAGGGATAAAACATAGAGTCTATCTGTTCAGGGTATCTGGCATAGGCAAGTCTGGCAACTTTCTTTCCATTAAATCCATAGCCTGCCGATAACAGGCAAGGCTTTTTTCATGCTCACCTAAATGTTCAAGCAACCTGCCCAATTCAGCATTAATTTCTGCTCTGGAATTTACATCGTCAGAGAAACGTAAGGCCGCCTCAAAATATTCTCGGCCTTTTCCCCATAGCTTGTTGCGGAGGCTTAAGCGCCCCAAGGTCAGCATTAACTTCACATTTCTAGGCCGGTCTTTGATCCAACCTTCCAGTAATAAAATCTGCTCTGCTGCATCCTGATTATCGATATAACCTAACAGCTCGACCAGCCTGTCACTCCATTGGTGCTTAATAAACTTGGTTAACAGATCCACTACATCCGCACTGTTGCCTGATGTCAGTAAAGCTCTTAGATACGCTTCCATTACCAGCTCACGTTTTTGTAATATCTTATTAAAACTACTCCATACAGTTTTCAGTTCACTATAACTTGCTGATTGTTTTGTCGCTTTATGTAAACGCTGCACGGCCAACTGTTCTTTTAAAGCAAGTAGCGCATCGCTTGTCAGTACTTTATTTTTTTCGAGTTCAGGCAATAACAGCTGTAATTGTTCCCAGTCTTTTAATGAAAAATAAATATCTTTAAGCAGCATTAAGACATATGGACTGTCTGGCTGTTCTTTTTTTATTGCAAGTAAAAGCGCCAAACTTTGCTCATCTTTGCCTACTTTAAGGTCAAGTAAGGCCTGAAAAGTTTTTATGCCTGCTGTATCAACCAATGAGCGTTGTTTGGCCTGAGACAAGCAGAAAGTACAGGCTAGCTGATCATTACGCTGAAAAGCTGCATAGGCTGCAGCCAGATAATTTATGCTCGGAGTTTGTGACCTGTTAGCCGACTCAACTAAGAGTTTATATGCTTTCTGCCATCGGCCCAGTAACAGGTTGTGCCAGCCTAGTTCGGTTTGCTTGCGTGGATTTTTTATGCTGAATAAGTTGTACCAGGTTTTTTTACTGAACAACTTCAGTGGGTTAATAATTTTCAGGAGTTTAAGTATGCCAAAAAACAGCACATATATAGCAAGCAAAGCAATGACTGTCGCTGCCAGGGTTGCTTCAAGAGAATAGCCTCTGAAACTAATCAAAACATATCCGGGGTCTGTAGCTAATATCACCGAAAGATAAGCCCCAACACCCAGTGCTAATAATAGAATAATAAATGCTTTAGCCATAGCCGGGTAATTCGCTTTTTAAGTAATGTTTAATCAAAGTTTCATTCACCTGATTCAAAGGTTAAGTTACTCATCAAGTTTTCAAGCAAAGTCAGGCTATCGCTCATTCGTGGCAAATCAAGCAGTATCGTTTCTCCCTGCAATTCACTCAACTCTCTAATGATATAAGCTTTCTGCTGAACACCTTCAGCAATATTTTTCTGTGCCAACAACAATACAATACTGATACTATCCTGGTACAAAGACTGTCTTCTCTGCAACAAAGCCAATTTCGCCTGTTCTATCTGAAGCTGCATGTTCTGCCGTAAAAACGATACTTGCTGATCATTTAATGGGATATCCATAGGAGCATCCAATTTACGTACTGTAAAATAATGCGCAAAAATATTTTTAATATTATTGAAGAAGCCTTCAGTAACCTCTCCAGCATCACCTTCCAGAAAGTCTGGACTGGGTTCAATAGTTACCCCCAGATTGATATTGTCCAATTGCTGAGAGATATCACTAAGTCGCATGTAAAAACCGTCAACATCAACCCCTCTGTTATTCCTTAAATTTCGAATATCCGTCGACAGTAAATTTTTTATTCTGCCTAAAGAGGGGTCATCTAGCTGCTCAAGTATTGCATAACTGTCCTGATATAAGCTTAGCGCAACAGACACATCCTGATTCAATTCCAGAAATTGATCAGCGAGTCTTAACAGTGAAGCTGCTTCAACTATTTGCCAGATTCCATTTGTCTGATTAGCGTTCAGACCCAGCCGTAAACTGACCATTTCTTCATTTAAATTATCCAGTCTGGCATTCTGTTGATTAAATAAAATTTCAGCACTTGCTTCGGCATTATTGATATTTTCAAAGTCCTGCTGAATATTTTGGAGACGGGTGAGCAATTCCCTATTTTCGGTTGCCAGCTGATTTTGTCCATTGATTAATTCAGCAATAATAGTCTGTTGCTGCCAGGAAAAATAAGAGATACCTGCAAGAGCTATTAGAATAATCAGCTGTATCAAATACCCTAAAAGCATTGAAGGCTTTTTAACACCGGGTTGCTTTTTAACCAAGTCGGCCGAATCAGAAGGACTTTCCTGTGTTTTTTTCTCTGTGACAGTTTCAACCATTAGGAGTCACAACGCCGGAGACTATTGACTCATCATCAGCAGCTTTTAATAACGAGACCGTTTTAAATCCGATTTTAGTCACAATATTTTCCAATCTGTGTGATGACACAAACACGGGAATTTCTTTAAATTCAGGATAAATTTTTTCAAAAATAAGGGTAAAGTTATAAATCGCTTCTGCGCTGCTGAACACAATGCCATCAGGTTTTTTATTTTTGATAATGTCTTTTAAATAATTTTCTCTATAAACAGGCAATACACGTTTATACAATTCAATGTAATCAATACCTACGCCCTTTGCTCTTAAGGCATTTGCCAGTAATTCTCTGCCACCTACACCTCGAAAGATTACAGCTCGCTTTTTCTTTTTACTTTTATCCTGTAGAACTTTTCTTATTTCGGAGAGATTTAAAAGCGCCTCTGTACTCATGGCCTTTTCAGGGTAAAAAACCTGTAAGCCGTAATTCTGGAGAATTCTGGCTGTGGTAATTCCCGGGCTGAAGTATTTAATGTTTTTAGGCAGCGTAGGGAAATAAGTTTCAATCAGTTCCATGCCGATCTGTGCTGCATTTGTGCTGACAAAAAATGCCATGTCGTATTGATCCAGCTTTTTTATCTTTTTTTCCAGCGCCTTATCCTGTGGCAAAGCTTCAATTTGCAATAGTGGCAAATGAAAAACCTTGGCACCATGCTCTTCCAGTTGTCTGGTTAAATTCTTCGCTTGCCCGGCAGGACGGGTAATCCACAATGTAATATTTTTAAGTGATGAGTCCATAGTAACCAAGAGTCAGACTATATTATCCAGTAACCGCTGCGCACCCTGCTGGAGTAGTTGCTCTGCTACCTTGATTCCTAATTCTTCCGCAGCTTCTGCACTACCTTCAAGCTGAGTGCGTAAAATTTCTTTACCATCAACACTACCGACAATACCGTACAAGCTTAGAGAATCACCTTTTAATTCTGATAAGCAAGCGATGGGCACCTGACAACCGCCATTCAGTCTGGTATTCATGGCGCGTTCAGCATTAACACATATTGCGCTGTGGCGATGATTTAGTACACTTAAATAATTCAATACTTTTTTATCATCGACTCTGCTTTCTATGCCGATAGCACCCTGTCCTCCTGCAGGTAGGCAAAGCGATGGTTCCAGATAAGCCTGAATACGATCTTGCATGCCAAGTCGCAAGAGGCCCGCTGCTGCCAGTACAATAGCGTCATATTCACCATCATCAAGCTTGCTGAGCCGGGTATTTACATTACCACGCAAATCTTTAATCTGGATATCCGGTCTTATTGCCCGCAACTGACATTGCCTGCGTAAGCTTGAGGTTCCTACTATAGCCCCCTGAGGCAAAGCATCAAAACTGGAATATTTATTTGAAACAAATGCATCCCGGTAATCTTCCCTTTCACAAATAACCGCCAGACCTAAACCTTCAGGAAATTCCATCGGGACATCTTTCATGGAATGCACGGCTATATCCGCCTTGCCTTCCAAGATGGCAACCTCCAACTCTTTAATGAAAAGACCTTTACCGCCAATTTTTGCCAATGGTGAATCCAGAATTTTGTCACCTTTTGTCGTCATCGGCAGAAGCTCGGTCTTTAAACCGGGATGCAAACGTTCAAGCTCAGCTTTCACATGCTCAGCCTGCCAGCGGGCAAGGGGACTTTGTCGTGTTGCTATGCGGATTAAATCTTTATTCATATCTAGGGCCTGTTAACAATAGCCATTTTACTGTATCCGATGCCTTAAACCAGCCTCTATATCACTCATTCACTCTATATTGCTATAATTCGCGTCCACTGGCAGTAAGGAATCCATTTTTTGAAATGAGCAACGAAAAGAAAAGCAAACTTTGGGGCGGACGCTTTACTGAAGCAACTGATGCTTTTGTACAGCAGTTCACGGCCTCTGTTGAATTCGATAAACGCTTATACAAGGCTGATATTGAAGGCTCGTTTGCGCATGCCACAATGCTGGAGAAAGCCGGAATTCTAAATTCAGACGAGCTATCACAGATTGTAAGCGGTCTGCATGAAATTCAGCATGACATTGAATCCGGTGAATTTGAGTGGTCAGTTGAGCTGGAAGATGTACATATGAATATCGAGTCTGCTCTGACTAAAAAAATTGGCGATACCGGTAAAAAATTACATACCGGCCGCTCAAGAAATGATCAGATTGCTACTGATATCAGACTTTATGTCCGTGAAGAAATTGATCAGGTCAGCCTGCTTGTCAGAGCCTTGCAGAATGGCATACTCGATCTGGCAGAACAGCACGTGGATACCATCATGCCTGGCTTTACCCACTTGCAAACAGCGCAGCCGATAACCTTCGGTCACCACTTAATGGCCTGGTTTGAAATGCTGCAACGTGATTACACCCGCCTGCAGGATTGCCGAAAAAGGGTCAATGTGTCACCTTTAGGTTCAGCCGCCCTTGCCGGAACCACCTATCCGATTGATAGAGATTTAACAGCATCCTTACTGGGATTCGAGCAGGCTTCAAACAATTCACTTGATTCGGTCAGTGACAGGGATTTCGCCATTGAGTTGAGTGCTGCTGCCAGTTTAATCATGATGCACCTGTCAAGATTTTCTGAAGAGCTGGTGTTATGGACTTCATCGCAGTTTAACTTTATTGATTTACCTGACAGGTTTTGTACCGGCTCATCCATTATGCCGCAAAAGAAAAATCCTGATGTGCCTGAGTTAATCCGAGGCAAGGCTGGTCGTGTATTCGGGCATCTGGTTTCTTTATTAACTCTGATGAAAGCGCAACCGCTGGCTTATAACAAGGATAATCAGGAAGACAAAGAACCCTTGTTTGACACACTCGATACTCTGAAAGGTAGCCTTATGGCTTATGCAGACATGGTGCCTGCCATTAAGGCTAAAAAAGAAAATATGCAGCTTGCCGCATCACAGGGTTTTGCAACTGCCACCGACCTGGCTGATTACCTGGTAAAAAAAGGCATGCCATTTAGAGACGCACATGAAGTTGTCGGCAAAACTGTGGCTTATTGCATTGATCAACAAAAAGATCTGGGCAGCCTTAGTTTAAAAGAATTACAAAATTTTTCTGACTCTATTACAGATGATGTTACCGAGGTATTAACATTGCAGGGTTCTGTAGCAGCCAGAGACCATATCGGTGGAACAGCTCCTAGCCAGGTTAAGGCAGCAATAGACAAAGCCCGAACCTTGCTCGCTTAATTCAGGCAAGTCCCAATTTTACCAAATAGCGCTAGACGCTTCTCAGTCTGGCGTTTATTCTTGTTGCAAGACACTTTAGACAAACGATTCTGTAACCATGGAGGTTTTATGAGCGTCACAAGCATTGTCATATTGGTTATCCTGGTTGTCATTGGTTTTATGGCCATCGGTATCTATAACAAGTTAGTCACTTTAAAAAACCGCTTTGAGAATGCCTTCTCCCAAATAGAAGTTCAGCTTAAACGGCGTTATGACCTGATTCCCAATCTGGTAGAAACCGCTAAAGCCTATATTTCACATGAACGTGAAACACTGGAAGCTGTCATTCAGGCCAGAAACCAGGCAATGCAGGGACTTGAAGCCGCCTCAGCCAACCCGGGCAATCCAGCTGCAATGCTTGACTTAAGTCAGGCGGAAGGTTTACTGGGTGGTGCTCTGGGCAAATTAAATGTGGTGGTAGAAGCTTATCCTGACCTGAAAGCCAATCAGAATATGATGCAGTTATCAGAGGAACTCACCAGTACCGAAAACAAGGTGGCTTTTTCCCGGCAGGCTTTTAATGATGCTGTGACAATGTACAACACTTACAAGCAAACTTTCCCGCCGGTAGTTCTCGCTGGAATGTTCGGGCATAGCGAAGATGCTTCCCTGCTGGAATATGAAGATCGTGAAGCCATGCAGGAAGCACCTAAAGTTTCTTTTTAAGGCAGTAAACTGTCTGTCTAAAAGCATAACAGACTCAGTGTGAATTTTTTTGCCCACCAGGATCGCGCCAGAAACACGACCAGGAAACTCGTTTTCCTGTTTGTCTGTGCAGTTATCAGCCTGATTGTTATTACTTCGCTGCTGATCATATTTACACTCAATTTTTCTGAAAGCGCATCTGGGGATATTTCCTTTGATTCAGGCCTAGTCACCTCGGATATATTTATTCTGGTCAGTCTTGGTGTTATTACAGTTGTCGGTCTCGGTTCTTTATTCCGACTGGCCCAGCTAAGCGGCGGGGGCAAGGTTGTAGCCGAAGCAATGGGCGGACGTCTGCTTAACACTGGCACCCGGGATGCTGATGAAAGAAAAATCCTCAATGTTGTTGAAGAAATGGCTATCGCCTCCGGCACACCGGTACCCCCGGTCTATCTTATGGAAGATTCGGCCATTAACGCCTTTGCTGCCGGTTATAAAGCCCAGGATGCAGTGAT
This sequence comes from Gammaproteobacteria bacterium, assembly GCA_038148755.1. GTDB lineage: Bacteria > Pseudomonadota > Gammaproteobacteria > Pseudomonadales > Pseudohongiellaceae > UBA5109. The sequence continues at coordinate 254,931 of JAYQWA010000001.1, read as the reverse complement.
TGGTATCACTCGCGGCTGTATTCAGCAACTTAACCGTGATGAATTACAGGGAGTTATTGCGCATGAATTCAGTCATATTTTCAATGGTGATATGCGGCTGAATATACGCCTGATTGGACTGCTTTACGGCATTATGGTTATTGGCCTGATTGGTTACTACATAGTCCGTGGCAGTGTTTATAGAGGTCATTCACGTTCCAATAAAAAAGGCGGAGGTATTGTCATCCTTGGAATTGGCTTACTGGTTGTTGGGTATGGCGGAACATTTTTCGGCAATATTATTAAAGCTGCTGTCAGTCGACAGCGTGAATTTCTGGCAGATGCTTCAGCCGTTCAGTTTACCCGCAACCCTGATGGTATAGCTGGCGCCCTGAAAAAAATTGGCGGCTATCGTGATGGCTCCCTTATAAAAAGTGCTGATGCTTCAGAAGTCAGCCATATGTTGTTCAGTCAGGGGTTAAAAACTCGTTTTACCGGGCTGTTTGCTACTCACCCTCCTTTGTCTGAACGCATTGCCAGAATAGATCCCTACTGGCGTGGAGAGTTCATCACTGAAACACAGCGTAGCTCTTCAACCGGGCCCAACGAACAAACTGCAGGTTTTTCAGGTGACATAAAAAGCGCCTCGGCAGATACTCAAACAGCAAAGTCAGCGATTGATTCTATTGGTGAACCCAATGCCCAGCATATAGAGCTCGCTGTTAATAATTTAAGTTTACTGCCTGATGAAATATCAGAAGATGCACACAGTTCGTTTGGGGCCTGCATGTTAATGCATTGCCTGCTCATGGAACTTGCTGATCCAGCGACTGAGAAAAAGCAGTTGGCTATTCTGCAGGCTGGTTTGGATGCCAGGCAATATTCAAGTTTATTAAGCATAAGACAGAATGTCAGTTGGGTTAGCAGGGACTTATATCTGACGCTAATAGATCTATGCTTTCCGGCTTTGAAACAACTTTCTGATATTCAGTATCGAACCTTCATGAGTCACCTGAGCCAGCTCATTGTCGCTGATGAAAATATTTCCATTTTTGAATGGTGTGTTTTTAAAATTTTACGTTACAACCTTGACCAGAAACCTCAGGTCCGGGAAAAAAGAATTGATCTGAATAATGCGGGCTGGGCCTGTGAAGCATTACTGTCTGTACTGAGCATGGCCGGACACGATGATGATAAAACAGCAGAAGATGCTTTTAATCATGCCCAAGGCTTACTGGGAACTCAGCAATCACTGAAATTTAAAGCTGACTATGAAAGCAACACAGAAGCCCTGGAAAAAGCCACTGACCTGCTGAAAAATTTAAAGCCTCTGCAAAAGCCCAGATTGTTGAAAGCCATGGCTTCTTGTGTCAATGCAGACGGCGTTGTCACTCCGGCTGAAGCGGAATTACTCAGAGCCGTCGCCGCCTTGTTGGATTGCCCAATCCCGCCTTTACTAAACCAGCAAAAATTTATTTAAGACAGTATAATTCGCGCTACACAAACAATTGGGCACAACGCAAAGTCATGAAAAAAGTAACACTAATACTGCTTACTGCTTGTCTGATTTGCGCTTGCGGGCAAAAAGGACCTTTGGTACCGCCAGAAACTGCGCCTCTGGAAACGACTGCAACTGAAATGGCATTTCAGGGCTTGATACATTTGGGATAACAGAAAGTCTCTCGAGTCATATTTAATGAGCAACTTTAATTATCAAAACAATCAGCTTTTTGCTGAAGCTGTGCCTTTGTCACAAATTGCTGAGCTCTTTGATACGCCCTGCTATGTCTATTCAAGACGGGCATTGGAGCAGGCTTACCTGGCTTATGAAAATGCTTTCTCCGGGCATAATGCTTTAATCTGTTACGCCGTAAAAGCCAATTCAAATCTGGCGGTACTCAATGTGCTGGCTCGGCTTGGTGCAGGTTTTGATATCGTTTCAGGTGGCGAGTTGGAACGCGTATTGGTTGCGGGAGGATCTGCAGACAAAATTATTTTTTCCGGTGTTGGCAAAACAGAAGATGAACTGCGAAGAGCGCTGGAAGTAGGGATCCACTGCTTTAATATCGAATCCGAAGCCGAACTGGAACGCTTAAATACCATTGCGCTGGATATGGGGAAGATTGCGCCTATCTCCTTACGGGTGAACCCGGACGTCGATGCGCAAACTCATCCTTATATTTCTACCGGATTAAAAGAAAACAAATTCGGAATTAATATTGATCAGGCCTTCGAAGTTTATCGCCACGCTTATTCATTGTCCGGCGTCGAGCCTGTTGGTATTGATTGTCACATCGGCTCACAGTTAACCAGCCTCAGTCCTTTTGCTGATGCACTGCAACGGCTGCTGCAGCTGATAGCAAAACTGGCTGATGTGGGCATTACATTACAGCACCTGGATTTAGGTGGTGGCCTGGGTGTCCGCTATCAAAATGAAACTCCACCAACACCTGCGGATTATGCGGCAGCGATCACCCCCTTAATGGGTGACACTGACCTGAAACTGATTTTTGAACCTGGGCGCTCGATATCTGCTAATGCCGGGGTATTACTGACCCGTGTTGAATATTTAAAAGACAATGGTGATAAAAAATTTGCTGTTGTTGATGCTGCCATGAATGATCTGATTAGGCCTGCTTTATATCAGTCCTGGATGGATATTATTCCAGTAAGCAACACTGCTCAGGGAGAATCTGCCTTGTATGACATCGTTGGGCCAGTTTGTGAATCCAGCGACTTTCTCGGCAAAGACCGTGAGCTCGTTCTCAACGACGGAGACCTGTTAGCCGTATGTTCTGCCGGTGCCTACGGTTTTGGTATGAGTTCAAACTATAATACCCGTAACCGTTGCGCTGAAGTTATGGTCGATGGCAATAAAGCCCATCTGGTGAGACGACGCGAAACGTATCAGGACCAGTTGAGTTTGGAAAAATTATTGCCATAAAACTTATTTCTTAATTCAATACAAACATAGGTTATCAGAGAGCACAGAAATGTCTTTGCGTTTTACCAAAATGCATGGTTTGGGGAATGATTTTATGTTGCTGGACCGAATTCAGCAGAATATCCCTGTGCCTGTAGAACGCATACCCGAGTTAGCTGATCGGCGACAGGGTATCGGCTTTGATCAACTCTTGATCGTAGAGCCGGCTACTATTGCGGGTAGTGATTTTAATTACCGCATCTATAATGCCGATGGCTCAGAAGTTGAGCATTGTGGCAATGGCGCGCGCTGTGTCACACGATACCTCATTGACCAGGGTTTAAGTGACAAAACCAGCATCGCACTGAGTATGCCGACGGGCAATATTATCTACTGCGAGATGGGGCAAGACGGCCAGGTTACTGTTGATATGGGTGCACCAATTACCGCTCCCCAGGCTATTCCTTTTCTGGCTGAAGCTGAGGCCCTCTCCTATCCCTTTCAGCTTTCAGATACCCTTAGTATCGAGATTGCAGCGCTCTCCATGGGAAACCCTCATGCCGTTTATCAGGTTGATGACGTGGATACAGCGCCGGTTGCAGAACTCGGGCCGCTTATTGAACGTCATGACTTATTCCCTGAACGGGTTAATGCAGGCTTTATGCAAATTATCAGCTCCGATCATATCCGTCTGCGCGTCTACGAACGTGGTGCAGGTGAAACACTAGCATGCGGAACCGGTGCCTGCGCAGCAGTTGTGGCGGGAATTCTTTGGTCTCAACTGTCTGAAACCGTGACAGTTGAACTTAAAGGTGGCAAACTCTCCATTAACTGGAAAGGTGCTGGCCACCCTGTGCTAATGACTGGACCGGCAACGACTGTTTATGAAGGACATCTGAATTTATGAAACCAAGCTCCCAGAATTCTCTCGCCGACACTGACGATTTAAGCCTGGATGATGACAGCGTTGCCAACTACCTGCTGGAACACCCTGATTTTTTCTTAAAGCATGAGGACTTACTGCTTAATTTGCGTATTCCGCATAAAAGCGGTCAGGCCATTTCCTTGCTTGAACGTCAGGTTTCCCTGCTGAGAAGAAGAACTGAAGACGGGCAACAACAAATAAAGAATTTTGTAGAAAACGCCAAAGAAAATGATGCCTTGTTTGAAAAAACACGCACCATAATATTGAACATTCTCAATACAACCACTTTAGAAGACCTCTCCAGTTTAATTGAAGAAAAACTGACACAGGAATTCAATGCATCTTCTTCAAAACTGTTTTTTGCCACCGAAAATGAGATAGAAGAGACTGATACGCGTTCTCTGTTTTTTTTGCCTCTTGAACTAACCCGTAAAGTCCTGGGGAAACTATTTCAACGCAAACGTGCTTATTGCGGTAGCCTGAACAATGATCAGGCAAACCTGTTTTTCCCTGAAACCAGCAACATCAGTTCTGTTGCAATAATCCCCATACATTTTCACGGAGAGAGCAAATTAACGAAAAAGCTGCCCGGCATCCCTCTGCTTGTTGTAGCCAGCAATAAAGATAATCACTTTAACTCCAGTCTGGATACCCTGTTTCTGGATTTTATCGGAGAAATACTCTCTGCCCATATCAAAAGCCTGTTGCTTAAATAAGCTTTTGACTGCTGTTAGCTAACAGTCTAACCAACAGCTGTATCAGGAAAGTCTGCTGGAACAGGGCTTACCCATTCACGCTTTAAAGACTGGCCCCAAAAATAAGCGATAGAACAAACACCCAGAAGCAGGCCTAACACCACTCCCACATCAATAATTCCCCGCCACGGTTGTGGCAACATGCTGACCAGTAAAACCAAAACAATTATTGTGCTGGTTAGCAAAACCGAAACCAGCTTTCTCTTTTTGGTCGCATGAACGTAACCCATGCAAAGTAGGGGTGCGATGATTATATAGCCAGGATTTCTATGGTTATTTTGCCCAAGAAAAAATCCGGCTCTGGCGACTACTCTGGGGGCGAAGTTTCGGTGAAAACCTTTATAACCTTCAGCATATGCCATATACAAGGCAAATAAGATAAGGCCAAACCACTGCCACAGACTTAAGGAATAACTCAACATCTCAACAACACGGGCTGACAACCTGACAACGGCAAACAGTAAAATAAGCAGTACACCGCTAATTCCCCAGTAATAACCAAACTTGCTCAAAAACTTTTCTCCCAACCCTTTCGCTACTTTTTAAAAGCTTCAGGATTGTACCAAATGCAGGCTTTTAAAACGTATATTTATCCGTGGATGGGGCAGGGATTTGAGCAAGTGACTGAAAAATTTTGGTTAATAGGGCAAGCTGCTCTTCTTTATTTCCTTGATAATTTTCATGTCCCAGCAAGATACAAAGTTTTTGCAGCTGGCTTATTTGTGTTTTACCAGACTGTGTTGCATAGAAAGTTTCAAGCAAAACCAGCTGTGAACTGACTAACTTTATATCCCTGAAAGATTTTTCTTTTTCCTGGTCTGCATCTGCGTTGCAATAAATATCCAGGCTCTGTTCAAGCATTATAGCCAGATTATTGCAGTGGAGCAGCAAAGCACTTCTAGCATCCTGTAAGTATCTCAAGCTGCTTTTACCCCCGGGAATTTCATGGCTTCGAACAGTTCATTCTTGCCAAAGGGTTTTACTAAAACTGCATTTGCTCCAGCTGCATATGCCTTCGTCTGTTCCAGCTTATTTGCATATTCCAGCACGATAACCAACGGGATATATTGATATTCCAGCCGCCCTTTTTGGGCTTTTAACAAAGCGCAAAACTGATAAGCATTTAAACTGCTCATATTTATATCAATAAAAATAGCCGATGGTTTATTTCTTATCAGTTCGCATAAGCCTTCAAATGAGTCGGTTTTAGCTTGTAATTCATAAAGTGAATTTCGCAAAAGCTGCTTGGCCGTTTCCAGAACTAAAGGACTATCGTCAATAAACAAAACTGATTTTGTTTTCTTAGATAAACCGACATGGTTTTTTTGTTTGATATCCGAAACTTCCATCGAACACTTCCCTGTTAACGATATTCTTATGTATATAGCAGCCTTTTTGAATTCTCTCCAAAGTTTTAGTAAATGACATTAAACAGCCAATTATTAAGATCATTTACTTCCAACTTTGGTAATTTTTTATAACCCATTTTAAATGTGAGCTATATTGCCTGTTTCGGTTACCGCTAATTCCTTCAGCTCAAAATCAATAATTAAAGTCCAAGCACCTTAAGAATCAACTCTTTGGGTCCCCCCGTCAGGCACTTAAGAATAGCGACTTAACTGATAAACCAGACTTAATCAAAATCCATAGTTTAATACCCGTAATGACAGGCTCTTTGCTATAATTTCAGGGTCATTGATTGTGGATATGCTTATGTCTGTAAAGTTAGCTGTAGTAATGGATCCCATTCAGGGTATTTCCGTAAAAAAAGATTCAACGCTTGCTATGTTGCTAGCAGCGCAAGGTAAAGGCTGGAGTATTTCCTACATTGAACAACCCGGCCTGTATCTTGATGATGGTATTGCGATGGCTGAAACCCAGGTGCTCAACGTCGCTGATGATCCAAAAAACTGGTATTCCCTCAGCGATCCGAAACGTCAGGCTCTGAGTGAGTTCGATGTCATTCTTATGCGCAAGGATCCACCATTTGATAATGAGTATATTTACAGCACTTACATCCTGGAAGCAGCAGAGCGCCAGGGTGTCTTAATTGTTAACAAGCCGCAAAGTTTAAGAGACTGTAATGAAAAAGTTTTTGCCACGCAGTTTCCGCAATGCTGTACCCCTGTTTTAGTCAGTAGTAGCTCCGCACTTTTACGGGAATTTTATGTTCAGCATCGGGACGTTATTTTCAAACCACTGGATGGTATGGGCGGATCATCCATCTTCAGGATTAAACCGGAAGACCCAAATCTAAGTGTCATTATCGAAACCCTAACCGGGCACGGAAAGCATCAGATTATGGCGCAAAAATTTATTCCTGAAATATCACAGGGTGATAAACGCATTTTAATGATAGACGGAAAACCCGTAGATTACGCTCTGGCACGCATTCCCGCCCCCAATGAAACCCGAGGTAACCTGGCTGCTGGCGGCAGCTCCAAAGGCATACCCTTAACTGATCGTGATCGTTGGATATGTGAACAGGTTGGCCCTACGCTGAAAGAAAAAGGTTTAATCTTTGTCGGATTGGATGTCATTGGTGATTACCTGACCGAAATTAATGTGACCAGTCCAACCTGTATTCGTGAGCTCAATGCAGCTTTTGATCTGGATATCGGTGGTGATTTGATGGAGTGCATTGCAGCTAAACTGGAGAGTTAATTGTCTATTTCAACTGATATAGATCCAATTGAATTAGCCAACCAATCCCTGGCCAATGAACGTTTTGGCTTCACCCTTTTCATGTCACTTTGCGCTCATGCCGTATTAATCCTTGGTGTTGGCTTTACTTTCTATGAGCAACTCAATACACCCATGAGCCTGGATGTCACCCTGGCCCAATATGAAAGTAATGAAGCGCCAGAAGATGCCGATTTCCTGGCGCAGTCCAATCAGATTGGCAGTGGCTCACAAGACGAACTGGCACGACCCAGCTCACCTTTTGAATCACGTTTTAATGCTGATGTCATTCAGGAAGTTGCCGCACTGGAAACTGAAGCAGCAATCAACAATACCGAACGGGAAATTTTAACCAGCACTGATGCAATTGAGAGCCTGAATACCGAAGATGAAATCATAAATACCCCCGAAAACCAGGACTTTCAGGGCACCTCACAAAACTCACTGGAACAGACTTTAGCCAGTCTGCAGGCGCAACTGGATATCCATAGAGAGGCCTACGCCCAACTACCCAGGAAATATACGATTTCATCGGCCTCAACCCAGCAGGCACGTGATGCTCTGTATCTGGATGGCTGGCGGCGTAAAATTGAAGCTGTGGGTAATTTTAACTATCCACAACAAGCCAGTGCTGCCGGGATTTATGGCCAATTAAGACTTTTGGTTGCTTTGTTTCCCGATGGTCGGGTAAGTGAAGTCAGAATATTAAGCTCATCAGGTCACGCCATTCTGGACGATGCAGCTATCCGTATCGTACAACTGGCTGCACCCTTTGACCCCTTTCCGCCTGAGATGCGTGAAGACGTCGATATTCTAGAAATTGTTCGCACCTGGCAATTCCATCAAAGTAATACTTTTACTAGTAATTGAATCTGACAGACCCCATATTAGTACCATGGAACAACAAACATCATCAGCGACATCCGGCCTTAACGATCAATTTTTGATTGCTATGCCTCAGTTAGTAGATTCATTTTTTGAAAACTCTGTAATCTATATGTGGCAGCACTCAAATGAAGGCGCAATTGGCATGGCCGTCAATTTACCTCTGCCTATCGAGTTGCGGGAATTGCTGGAACAACTTGGAATAAAAGATGAAAGACCTGCGGGGGCATCTCAAACTGTATTATGCGGTGGTCCGGTTGAGCCCAATAAAGGCTTTATTCTGCATGACACTGATCCTGCATCAAAGGCCTGGGATTCCACCCTGACATTGGGAAATAAGCTTTTTATTACCACATCTCGGGACATCCTCGAAGATATCGCCAAAGGTGAAGGACCACAAAATTATTTTGTTATTTTAGGCTGTTCCGGCTGGGGCCCAGGGCAGGTCGAACAGGAAATTACTGAAAATGCCTGGTTTAGTTGCCCCGCCAACAAAGAATTAATTTTTTCCACAGAATTCGAAAATAAAGCCAGACTGGCAGCCGCATCACTAGGTTTTGAGCTTTCACAATTAAGTTCTGATCACGGTTCCTGCTAAATTCATGTCCTCTCATCTGACCGCTTTGGCTTTTGATTATGGTACGAAGAAAATCGGAGTAGCCGTTGGGCAAAGCATCACACAGACGGCTTCTCCGCTTGCCGTTTTGCCTGCCCGGGATGGCGTGCCTGACTGGGATACGATAGAAAAACTGGTTAAGGAATGGCAACCTGATGTCTTTATCGTAGGTATGCCTTTTAACATGGATGGCAGCAATAACGACATGACTACCCGGGCGCAAAAATTTATCCAACGCCTGAGTGGCCGTTTTAGTCTACCGTGTTACAGTATCGATGAAAGATTAAGCAGCCGTGAAGCCAAAGATATCCGCAAAAATATGGCTGAAGCCCATGGCAAAAAATATAACGGAAAGGATGCAATAGACTCCATCGCCGCCCAGCTTATTCTTGAAAACTGGTTTGCTACTACTTCGCTAGTGTAGTGACAGCTTAATCGCTTCGTTAGAATGCGTCACCAGACTTGGCTTTCGAACGCGCCTCATTGCGATCAACCAGCCCTTTCGCAACCAATTCTTTCAGACATTGATCCAGGGTCTGCATGCCGACCGAAGCTCCGGTTTGAATAGCTGAATACATTTGCGCAATTTTATCTTCACGGATCAGATTTCTGATTGCCGATGTGCCAATCATAATTTCATGCGCTGCCACCCTGCCACCACCAATTTTCTTTAACAGGGTCTGTGATACTACCGCCTGCAAAGATTCAGATAACATGGAGCGAACCATCCCTTTTTCAGCTGCTGAAAACACATCAACAATACGGTCAATGGTTTTGGCTGCAGATGTTGTATGCAAGGTACCAAACACCAGATGCCCGGTCTCTGCCGCTGTTAATGCCAAACGGATTGTTTCAAGGTCTCGCAACTCGCCGACCAGAATAATATCCGGGTCTTCACGCAAAGCTTCATTAAAACCATGAGTATCCCGGTGCACCTCACGCTGATTGATTAATGATTTTTTACTCTCGTGCACAAATTCGATGGGGGTCCTCAATAGTCAGAATATGCTCATACTTATTGGAGTTAATGTAATCAATCATCGCAGCCAGTGTGGTACTTTTACCTGAACCTATCGGCCCGGTAACGGCAATAGGGCCACGCGGATTGTTTGAAATTTTCTTGAATACTTCTCCCATGCCCAACTGTTCCATCGTCAGTACCGTAGAAGGAATAGTACGAAACACAGCTGCTGCACCACGGTTTCGTACAAAAGCGTTAACCCTGAAGCGAGCCAGGCCGGGTATTTCAAACGAAAAATCCGACTCTAAAAACTCTTCATAGTCTTTTCTCTGCTTGTCATTCATGATGTCATAAATCAGACCATGAACTTCTTTATGTTCCATTGGATCAACATTTATACGACGAATATCTCCATCAACCCGAATCAAGGGGGGCATGCCTGCTGTTATATGAAGGTCAGATGCGCCTTGCTGCACGCTAAAATTTAGTAGTTCTTGAATATTCATCGTTGGCTTAACCACCTATAATTAATTCTCTCAAGACTTAAATTTTGTGAATTCATGAGCGCCAACATACCAGAAAAAATCCGTGAAGTTCGCTATCAAATTTCACACTTTGAAAAAATCTATCAGCGCCCTGTCGGCTCCGTCAAGTTACTTGCTGTCAGCAAAACCCGCTCCTGCCAGGACATCATTCAGGCAATAGATTGTGGGCAAAATGCGTTTGGTGAAAATTATGTGCAGGAAGCTCTGGGAAAAATATCAGACTTGAGCAGCTATAACCTGGAATGGCATTTTATCGGCCCAATCCAATCCAATAAAACCAAAACAATTGCGGCTTATTTTGACTGGGTCCACAGTGTTGATCGCAGCAAGATAGCCCAACGTCTGAGTGAGCAACGATCACCAACTCTAGCACCTTTAAAAATTCTATTGCAGGTTAATCTTGATGCTGAAACCAGCAAAGCAGGTGTGGCTTTAACTGAAATAGAAACCCTGGCACATGCAGTAAAGGATTTACAAAATCTAGAACTGGCCGGCCTGATGGCCATTCCCGCAGCGGGAAAGAATATCGACGCCCAAAGGGCCGGCTTTCATAAACTGGCCGAAGCCAGAGACAAACTTCTGGCGCAGGGGATCAGCACTTGCCAGCATTTGTCGATGGGAATGAGCAGTGACTTTGAAGCCGCTATCGCCGAAGGCTCAACCATTGTGCGTATCGGTACCGATATTTTTGGCCCGAGAAATCAGGCAAATAAAGGCTAATTCACAAACAACGAGTCTATCCCCGAATGCGGTCTAAACAAGCGCTTTCATGTACAATGTCGCGCATGTTTGGACAGGATCAGAATATAGCCTTCATTGGTGCCGGGAATATGGCTACTGCCTTGATTAAAGGCTTAATTGCCAAGGGTTGCTCCTGTGCGAATCTTTGGGCTGCCGACCCCAATCAGGAAAAACTGGATTTACTGCAAAAAGATACGGGTATCAACATAAGCCGGGATAACGAAACCGCTATAAAAAATGCTGAAGTCGTCGTACTGGCTGTAAAACCTCAGCTGATGAAAGAAGTATTACTGCCATTGCGACAGGTTTTAGCAGAAAAGGCAGTACTGCTGATTTCAATTGCAGCAGGTGTCTCGATAAAAACACTGGAAACCTTCAGTTCAAATCATCAGGCCATTGTACGCTGCATGCCTAATACGCCTGCTCTCGTAGAAGCTGGCGCATCAGCCCTGTTTGCCAACAGCACCACGAGCGACCTGCAAAAACAGCAGGCACAGTCCATTCTTTCTGCTGTCGGTACAGTCTGCTGGCTGCAACGGGAAAGTGATATTGATACGGTGACGGCCCTCTCCGGTTCCGGCCCTGCATATTTCTTTTTGTTTATCGAAGCCTTACAGTCGGCGGCCATAGAACAAGGGCTTGCTCCCGATATTGCCAAAGCCCTTGCACTACAAACAGCATTTGGTGCAGCCAAACTGGCCCTAACTGATGACGGCGATGTCGCAGAGCTAAGACGTAAAGTGACTTCACCGGGTGGTACTACCGAAGCAGCATTGGCGCAATTTGAAAAAGACAATTTCAGCAATATCATTGCCAGAGCAGTCGCAAAAGCCAAAGCCAGATCAGAAGAACTCGCTCTTTTATCAGACAAGTAGGAATAACCAAGCTATGGGAAGTTCAATCAGTCAGGTACTACTGTTAATTATCAATACGCTTGGAGGACTGTATATTTTTGCCGTTGTCCTGCGTTTTCTGCTGCAGGCAGCAAGAGCTGATTTTTACAATCCGGTATCCCAGTCTATTGTAAAACTCACATCTCCCCTGATCACGCCCCTGCGTAAAATGATTCCCGGTTATAGAGGCTTTGATTTTGCATCACTGATATTAGCCTTACTGCTAAACATTGTCGCTACAGGCCTAATGCTTCTGGTCACCGGAAATCTTGGTGTCGTTGATACCGGCACGATAGTCGCCTGGTCTGCTGTCGGCCTGATTGCTTTTATTTTGAAAATTTATAAATACGGCTTATTAATTTCGATAATTGCCAGCTGGATTGCTCCTTATAGTGGCAATCCGGTTTTACTGCTTATACATCAACTACTTGAGCCCATCATGAAAAAAGTTCATCGGGTTATACCGCCGATGGGTGGCCTGGACTTTTCACCTATTTTTGTTTTTCTCGGCATTCAGGTCGTTGAAACATTGCTGGTTCAAGGGATAGGTGGAAACCTGCGATTATTCCCACCTGTTGTTATAGGGGTCTAACTGATAGTTTATGACTAGCGTGGACAACAACAACTCTGTTGGTATCGTAAAGCCAGAATGTATTCATTTCGATGAAGCCTTGACCCTGCGTAGCGGAAAAGTCATTGAGTCTTATGACCTGATGGTAGAAACCTATGGTGAGCTGAATGCCAGCAAATCTAATGCGGTTTTAATTTGTCATGCCCTGAGCGGAGATCATCATGCTGCCGGTTTTCATAGTGCCGACGATGAAAAACCCGGCTGGTGGGATGTCTGTATCGGACCAGGCAAACCCATAGATTCAAATAAATTTTTCATTGTCAGTCTGAATAATCTGGGTGGCTGTGCCGGCAGTACCGGCCCTACCTCGATTAATCCAGCGACCGGTAAAGCCTACGGCCCTGACTTTCCTATCGTTACAGTGCGCGACTGGGTTAATAGCCAGGCACGTCTGGCGGATTACCTTGGCATCGAACAATGGGCAGCTGTTATCGGTGGCAGTCTGGGTGGCATGCAGGTGTTACGCTGGGCAATTTCCTATCCGCAGCGTTTACGCCATGCGATAGTGATTGCTGCTGCACCAAAATTATCGGCACAAAACATAGCCTTTAATGAAGTAGCACGCCAATCCATAACTTCAGACCCTGATTTTCATCAAGGTCACTATTACGAACATAACACCTATCCGAAAAGGGGCTTAACCCTTGCCCGCATGATCGGCCATATTACCTATCTGTCGGACAGCTCCATGCGCGATAAATTCGGCAAGGATTCTCTGACCGGTGGTAATTTCGGCAGAGACTTAAGAACCGGCAAGTTAAATTTTGGTTTTGACGTTGATTTCCAGGTTGAAAGTTATCTGAAATATAAGGGCGAAAGTTTTTCCAGCAGTTTCGATGCAAATACCTACTTGTTGATTACCAAGACTCTGGATTATTTTGATCCATCAATTGATTATGATGGTGACCTGAGCAAAGCTTTTTTAGAAGGTGATTGTAAGTTTCTGGTTGTCTCATTCAGTTCCGACTGGCGCTTTCCGCCCGAACGTTCTCGCGAGATAGTCAATACTCTGCTCAAGGCCAAACGTCAGGTTTCCTATCTTGAAATTGAATCTGACGGTGGACACGATGCCTTTCTTTTGCCGGTACCCCGTTACCTGGAAGGGCTGTCATCCTATTTTTCTGTTATCGCGAATGAAGCTGCAGCAAGAGAGAAAACCGACCATGCGAGCTGATTTAGCTATCATAAAAAACTGGATAGAACCGCAAAGCTGGGTGCTAGACCTGGGTTGTGGCGACGGTTCTTTTCTTGCACTGCTGAAGCAGGAAAAACAGATTTTTGATTGCGGTCTTGATCTGGATGCTGAAAATATCAATAAATGCCTGCTCAAAGGCGTTAATGTTATTGAACAGGATCTTAATAAGGGCCTGGCTAATTTTTCAGACAACAGTTTCGATACGGTATTGCTTACCCAGACGCTACAGGCGGTTCAAAAACCAGACATCCTGGTGGAAGAAATGTTACGCATCGGCAATAAATGCATTATTACTTTCCCAAATTTTGCCTACTGGCGTTATCGTTTTTATTTAATCAGCAAAGGGCGCATGCCGGTATCAAAAAATATTCCATTTGAATGGTATGACACGCCCAATATTCATTTTTGCACCATCAAGGATTTTGATACCTTGTGCCGCGAAAGAAATATTCAGATATTAAATCGTACTGTAGTGAATGATGAATATAAAAATTCAGGCCTGATCACTGCGGCACCAAACTTTTTTGGTATTAATGCTATTTATCATATTACCCGGTAAAACTATGTTTAAATTTTTTTACAAGATAGGGCTCTTTTCACTTGCTGCTTTCTATATTTTCCCGATGGCTGCCCAGGCGGAACAGTCACAGGATTTCGGCGAATACACCGTGCATTATATTGCTGTTAACAGTAGTTTTATCAGTGCCGAAATTGCTGAAACCTATGGCATTGTCAGATCTCCTCGTAATGCCTTTCTCAATATATCTGTTATAAAAAACAACTCGGTTTCTGGCACGCCGGTTACAGCAAATATAAGTGGCGTGAAAGCAAATTTTTTAGGCCAGAATTCGACCATCAATTTCATTGAAATCCGTGAAGGCGACGCCATCTACTACATCGGTCAGTTTGAATTTTCAAATGCTGAAAATTTGCGTTTCAATCTTGATGTTCAACCGGAAAAAAATGGCCAGGTTTATCCCCTCACCTGGACTACTCAGCTTTATATTAATTAAACTGGCCTGGCGCTTAGTTCTTAAACTCAATGACTAAAATAGTTTTAGCGAGTAATAACCAAGGTAAACTCAAAGAGCTGCAGGAAACTCTCGCTGACTTAAAACTTGAATTAATTTCACAAAGCGAATTTGATTTTCCTGAAGCGGTAGAGGACGGCCTAAGCTTCGTTGAAAACGCCATCATCAAAGCCCGTCATGCTGCCCAACAAACCGGCTTGCCTACCCTAGCTGATGACTCGGGCCTTGAAGTTGACGCCCTTAATGGAGAGCCCGGTATTTATTCTGCCCGCTATGCTGGAACAAATTTAAGCCGCGACGAAAACGATGCCGCCAATAATCGCCTGCTATTGGAAAAACTTAAGGACATTCCGGCAGCAGAGCGGACCGCCCGCTTCCAATGTGTTATTGCATTCATGCGCTCAGCAAATGACCCGATGCCCCTGATTTGCCAGGGAAGCTGGGAAGGCACTATTTTATTTGAGGAAAAAGGTAAATTTGGTTTCGGTTATGATTCAGTTTTTTATGTCCCGAGCCACGCTTGTGCTTCGGCTGAACTCGCTCCGGCAATTAAAAATACCTTAAGTCATCGTTTTCAGGCTATTCAGGAATTGTTACAGCGCTGGCCCTTATGAGTGAGGAATATACGAGCCCGCTTAGCTTGCCGCCACTTGGGCTCTACATTCATATCCCATGGTGTTTAAAAAAATGCCCCTATTGTGATTTTAATTCACATGCATTTGAAAAATCTTTCCCGGAAAATGAGTATATAAAAGCCTTATTAAACGATTTGGAAAACGATCTGGCTTATGTTCAGGGTCGGACCTTACAATCAATTTTCATAGGTGGTGGAACGCCTAGCTTATTCTCCCCGGAATCTTATGCCCAGTTACTAAGCACAATACAATCAGCTATTCCTTTTAGTGAGGATATGGAAATTACACTGGAAGCCAACCCCGGCACTTTTGAACAGAATAAATTTGCTGATTTTCGTCATATCGGTATTAACCGACTTTCTATCGGAATACAAAGCTTTCAGTCTGAATTTTTAAGCAGGCTCGGTCGTGTACATTCTGCAAATGAGGCCTTGCAGGCAGCCGATATTGCTCAGTCTGCCGGTTTTCAAAATTTTAACCTGGATTTAATGTTTGGACTGCCTGGCCAAAATACTGAGCAGGCAATGGATGACCTTAATAGAGCAATACAGCTTAAACCTTCACATATATCCTGGTATCAATTAACCATCGAACCGAATACTGTTTTTTACAGTCAGCCACCCGACCTGCCAGAAGCAGAGCTCATTGAATCAATACAAGATGAAGGGCTAAGCTTACTTGAATCGGAAAACTTTAACCGTTATGAAATTTCAGCATTCAGTAAGCCCGGCAAGCAGGCCCAACATAATCTTAATTACTGGCAGTTTGGTGACTATATTGGTATTGGGGCAGGTGCTCACGGGAAAATCAGCTTGCCTGAACAAAAGCAGATCATCCGTACAAGAAAGACCAGGCAGCCTCAGACTTATCTTGATGTAAATGAATCTTATTTAGCAGAGGCTGTCGCAATTCCTCGAAGCGATCTGGTGCTGGAATTTATGATGAATGCCCTGCGTCTGCGAGAAGGGGTAGCAATGGAGAAACTCGAAGCAAGAACCGGCATTGATCCTGGCGAACTCTCTGCTGTTTTCAGCAAGCTGCAACAGGAAGGATTAATGCAGACCTCCGACTTATGTACCACACCAAAAGGCTATAATCTGCTAAATAATGTGCTGCAGGCTTTCATGATATGAGTGCAACAGGTAATATTACCCACAGTACCTTAATTGATAATTCGGATGACTGATTAGATTTATGTCAAACCTTGCTGTAAACAATGATACATGCTCACACGGCTTCGTCCAGGCGTCATGCACAAATTGCAACCTCGAAACGGTCAGCCGCACATTCAGCCGCCTGCAGAAAGAAAACATTATTAGTGTTGATGGCAGAGAAGTTGTTATCAATGACCATGATCGTCTGAACGAAATCTGCCATAAAGCTCGCTAATTTTATTGCAACACATATCGCAAAAATAGCGGGTGAGTATACTGAGCCCTGGCTATATGATAAGACTGTTAATCTTAATTCTTCTAGGCTCTCTCCCTTTTACAAGTTATGCTGCTGATAAGCCGCAGCGTATCGCCAGCATGAGTTTATGCAGCGATGAACTTCTGCTGCTTTTATCTGATCGCGACAATATCATTTCACTGAGTTATCTGGTTCAGGACCCTCAATATTCTTCTTTGGCTATAGAACATGCCCTTGAGCTAAACGATATTTACCTGAACCATGGCCAGGCAGAAGAAATTATTACACTAATGCCGGATTTGATATTGAGCAGCCGTTTCAGCAGCACCACAGCGACTGCCTTATTGCGGAACCAGGGACATCCCGTTTCCAGTTTAGGGTTTCCAAACACCCTGGAGCAGACTTTTCTGCAAATAGAAGAAGTTGCTTCGTTGCTGCAGGAAGAACAACGCGGGACTCAACTCATTCAACAAATACAAAGCAGTATCCAAGCCGTGCAGGCAAAGCTCAATTCCAGGCAAAATATCACTGCCGTATTTTATGCCAACAATGGCTTCAGTTTTGGCAGCGACACTTTACGCAATGATTTTTTAAACTCTATTGGTATAAAAAATCTGGCTGCCGAACAAGGACTAGTCGGATCCGGCAAATTGTCGCTTGAGCTGTTAATAGCCGAACAGCCGGATTATTTGTTAATTGATCGGGCCAGCGCGCATGATGAAAAACTGGCGCAAGCCCTGTTGCAACATCCCGTGCTCGCAAGATTCTTTTCACCGGAAAAAGTTATTGTGCTACCCAGCACGCTGTTTCAATGTGCCGGTCCCGGTCTGATTGAAGCTTATGAGATTATGGCGCAAGCATTGGGTGATCTATAATGCGCGCGAGTAAACAACAACTTTATTTCATCCTGTTAGTGTTTAGTATTCCGTTGTTTTTTTGCTGGCATATACTCAGCGGCCCGACAGCGCTTTCAGTCATTTCTGCAACTAGCGATTTACTAAAAGGCGAAGCGAGCACTCAAGCTCTAATTCTTTCAGAAATTCGTCTGCCCAGAGCGCTCCTGGCTGTTTGTATCGGCATCTCTCTTGCACTCTCCGGTGCTGCACTACAGGGTTTATTAATCAATCCGCTGGCAAGTCCTGATTTACTCGGCGTTTCCCAGTCAGGGGTACTGGCCGCTGTGCTGGTGCTTTATTATGGTCTGGCTGCCGTTAGCTGGTTTGTTGTGCCCTTGGCAGCAATGTCAGGCGCTTTAATTGCTGTCGCTTTTATTTTTTCACTCAGCGGAAAATATCAGGGAGCCCTGACCATTATTCTTATCGGTATTGCCATCAATGCCATGACATCAGCGATGACATCACTGGCATTAAACTTTGCACCAAACCCTTTTGCCTTACAGGAAGTTTATTTCTGGATGCTGGGTTCGTTAAGTAATCGCAGCACCAACGAATTATTTTTTGCCCTGCCTTTTATGTTGCTGGGCTGGGTTCTGATTTTCCCCCGCAGGCAGTTTCTGGACGCCATGAGCCTGGGTGAAGATACCGCAAGATCACTTGGCTTTAATTTAAAAAAGCAAAAATTTTTATTAATTTCAGGTGTGGCTTTATGTACTGGGACATCAGTTGCGGTCAGCGGTAATATCAGTTTTATCGGTTTGATGGTGCCACATTTATTGCGGCCTCTGGTCAATCATGAGCCCGGTCGATTGCTGGTATACAGTGCTGTTGGCGGCGCATCATTACTGTTACTGGCTGACACCCTTGTGCAAAATATTCCAGGGGCACAGGAATTACAGGTAGGTGTCATTACAGCGGCTTTGGGTGGGCCTTTCTTTTTGCTGTTAATTTTCAAAAACAGGCAGCTGTTACGATGACTGCACTTATTCAAGCCAGCGACCTGTGCTGGAAAATTAATCAGTCCGATATTCTTAAAGATATCAATCTTACGGTGGTAGGCGGAGAAGTATTGGGCATCATCGGTCCAAACGGTGCCGGAAAATCCTCTCTGTTAAAAATACTTGCCCGAATCAATGAACCATTTTCCGGCATGCTTAAATTACAGAACAATTCCTATAAGGAAATTAAACTGCGCAGCTTTGCCAAACAGCTTGCCTATCTGGAACAGAATGCCCCTGTCAATTGGCCCCTGTTAGTCGAAAAAGTCATTGCGCTTGGCCGCAGTCCCTACCAGCATCACTCTGCAAAATTGAGCCAGGAAGATAAGGCTGCCATTGATAAGGCTATTGTTGCTACAGGCATAGAACATTTGCTTGGTCGGGTTATATCCACACTGTCTCAAGGTGAAAAAATGCTGGTTGCCCTGAGCAGGATATTCAGTCTGGAACCGAAACTTATTCTGGCTGATGAACCAACAGCAGCGCTTGACCCTTATCACCAGCTCTTAATAATGGAATTATTACAACAACATGCCAAAGCTGACACTGATCACGCCGCCATAATTGTTTTGCATGATTTAGGTCTGGCTACACGTTTTTGCGATAAGCTCGTGCTGATGTACGAGGGAAAAATTGTCAGCTCCGGCCCTAGCGCTGATGTGCTTGCAGATGAAAATCTGCGCGAGTTCTATAGAATCAACTGCTATAGTGACTTTCAACAGGGGTTGATACAGCCCCTGAATAGGCTTTAGCTTTTATTTTAAGACAGGAAACCACCGTGGCTATCTGGAAATCCCCGGCAACACCGAAAGATATCAACGAACGTCTTGCCAACTGGATGGCTGGCAACCTGGGCATTGTTTTTACTGAAGTTGGTGACGATTACCTGAAAGCCACCATGCCGCTGACACACATGACCGCCCAGCACATGGGTTTTATGCATGGCGGAGCTAATGTCGTGCTAGCGGAAACCATTGCCAATATTGCTTCAATACTCTGCTGTGAAGAAGGTCAGACTGTTGTCGGGCTGGATATAAACGCCAACCATATTCGCCCCGGTAAAAGTGCAGTCACAGCCATTACCAAACCGGTACACATTGGTCGCAGCACCATGGTATGGGAAGTAAAAATTTATGATGAAGCAGACAAGCTGACCTGTATTTCCCGTTTTACCGGAGCCGTTATCCCCAAACCCGAATAACAATGACTACACCTAATTCACCACATTTTAAGGGAACTTCCGGCTTTTTAAGTCTGTTCAATCATTTATTGAGTTTGCCAACGGTGAGTTCGGCGAACCCGACTCTGGATCAATCCAACCTGCCGGTGGTTCATCTACTGGCAGAAGTTTTTGAACAACTGGGCTTTTCATGTGAATTAATTCCGGTTTCTGACAAGCCGCCAAAAGCCAACCTGATCGCGACTCTTGGTTCAGGCCCTGGTGGCCTGGTGCTCTCCGGTCATACCGATACTGTGCCCTTTGATGAAGCTCTCTGGCAATGCAACCCGTTGCAGGTAACTGAAAAGGACGATCGCCTTTATGGTCTTGGCTCATCAGATATGAAAGGATTTTTTGCTGTGGTTTATGCCACACTGGAATCTTTGTTAAAACAGGAACTGCCTTTCAAGCAACCACTCATCATACTTGCCACAGCGGATGAAGAAAGCTCCATGAATGGCGCCAGAGCACTGGCCAAACTGGGTAAACCCAAGGCCCGTTATGCCGTGATAGGCGAACCAACCGGTTTAAAACCGATCAATATGCACAAAAGCATTATGATGGAAACCATTCGCATCCAAGGTCAGAGTGGTCATTCATCCAACCCGGCTCTGGGCAAAAATGCATTGGAAGCCATGCATGAAGTGATTGCCGGACTGTTAAAATTTCGTCAGCAACTTCAGGCAGATTATCAAAACCCGCATTTTGCCGTTGAGGTGCCCACCATGAATCTGGGAGCCATACATGGCGGCGATAACCCTAATAGAATCTGTGGCCACTGTGATCTGGAATTTGATGTCCGCCTGTTACCTGGCATGTCCAATGATTCGATTCGCGAGGCGATCCAGAAGCTTATTGAGCCTATAGCAAAAAAATATCAGTCTGAAATAACACTCACCCCGCTTTTCCCAGGAGTTGAAGCTTTTGAAAATAATGACAGCGAACTGCTAAAGGTTGCCGAAAAATTGACCGGTTATTCTGCCATGAGCGCCGCCTTCGGAACCGAAGCCCCTTTCCTGCAAGAACTTGGCATGGATACCATTGTCATGGGGCCCGGCTTCATCGATCTTGCCCACCAACCTAATGAATATATGGCCCTTGATCAGGTACAGCCGGCCGTTACGATTATTCAGGACTTGGTTAAGCGTTACTGTTTGACCTGAACCACTCAGGCTGGGGTTTGTTCTATAAACTGTGCTTGAATTGGCCGGAGAATTAACTGTATTCTGAGGCAAACCCATAAAGCTCAACATTTCGATATGAAAAGAAGACGTCTTTTAAAAAGCTCTTTAGCTGTTGGTGTCACTTCTTCTTTATCAGGTTTGGTGGGGTGCAGCAGCCTTTCCTCCAATTTTTCATCAAACCTGACTGATTTAAGCGCCAGTGAATTGTCGATTGCCATTCGGGACAAACATGCCAGTTGTGTAGAAGTCATGCAGGCCTATCTTGACCGGATTCATCGCTATAACCCTGTTTACAATGCCATCATTAACATGGTGGATGACGATCATTTGCTTGTTCAGGCATTTGAAGCAGATCAGGCGCTTTCCCGCGGCGAATATCGAGGCTGGATGCACGGCATGCCGCATGCAGTAAAAGACCTGTCACCGGTAGCAGGGCTGCCCTATACCAATGGCTCGTTGATGTTCGCTGATCGAATAGCCCAGAACGACAGCGATAAAGCAGCCCGGATTCGTGAAGCAGGTGCAATCTTTATCGGTAAAACCAATGTGCCCGAGTTTGGATTTGGCTCACAATCCTATAACCCTTTATTCGGCGCAACCGGCAGTGCCTATAACCCGGACCTTACCGCAGGTGGCAGTAGTGGTGGCGCCGCTTGCGGCCTCGGCACACGCATGCTGCCCGTTGCTGATGGCAGCGACATGATGGGTTCATTACGCAATCCAGGCGCTTTTAATAATGTCATCGGTTTTCGGCCCAGCGCTAATCTAATGAGCGGCATGGAGTCAAACCCACGCATTCTTTCCACCAATGGCCCCATGGGTCGCAACACGCAGGATACCATCCGACTGTTGCAGACGATTGCTGCAGGCCCGCTTGCTCAGCAATTCAATGCGTTGAATCTTGGTGATGCCAGAATAGCCTGGCTGGGCAACCTTAATAACTACCTCGCGATGGAAGACGGCATACTTGATTTGTGTGAATCAAGCCTCGTGACAGTGGCTGCAACGGGGGCCAACATTGAGCCAGATCTACCTAATATGGATACCTCTGATCTATGGTTTGCCTGGATAACATTGCGTCATGCTTCGCGTGGAGGCATGTTGGAGTATTACAACAACCCGGCAACACGCTCCCTGCTCAAAGCAGATGTGGTTTGGGAGATCGAGCAGTATCTTAGCCTGACAGACGACGATGTCATCAATGCGAATCGCATCCGTCAAAATTGGTATGAGGAATTAAACAGATTGTTTAGCCGTTATGACTTTCTGGTATTACCAACTTCGCAAGTCTTCCCTTATTCCAAAGACACTCCCTGGCCAAGGGAAATCAACGGCCAAGCCATGGATACCTATCACCGCTGGATGGAAGTCACCTTATACGCAAGCCTTGGCGGAAACCCGACGGTCAATGTGCCTGTTGGATTCGATGCTCAGGGCAGACCAATGGGAATGCAGATAATCGGAAATTATGGTGAAGACCAGAAAGTACTGGAGTTCGCATTAGCTTATGAACAGATTACTGATCACCTGACGCGAAAACCAGAGCTGATTACGGCAAGCTAATACACCCAGGGTCTGGCCTGCTTGATAGCCAGCACACCATCGTAGGTAATCTTGAATTCAATTTCCATGGCAAACTGTTCGCCTGGTTGCACGCCATAGAGTTCACGGAAACCGTTATGAATACGGTTTAAATAATCCCGCAGGCCTGTTCTGTATTCCTGTGTCAGTAAAAGCTCACCATCATTTCTGTTGGAAGCACTGATTTGGCGATCTTTTGACGCTAATACAGAATTCAGCAATATTTCTTCAGGAATGGATTCTTCCTCAGGATTGGTGACAAGATCTTCACCTACCTGGGCATTTACATAGTAAGTTCGCCCCGGATTAACGCCGCTCACCTCATAAACAATATCGTCACTGACAGCGACACCATTGGCTGCCTCATCATCATAATTAGGGTGAACCAGAATGCCCATGGCAGCGGAAAAATGGTCTATCCGGTAAAACTCTCTTTCCTCAAATGCCCGAAAATTCCATAAGGAGGCAAAAACCTGTTTGACTGATTTGGCAATGTGACCTTCATCCGGACGGTGCGTGTAAGAATCATAAAGGCCGGCACCACTGAAACCCGGCAGATCTTCATTGTTGGTGCTGGAACGCAAGCGTATCGGCATATTCTCCGGAAAAGCGCTTTGCAAGTCTGCCAGATCTTCCAGCATCCAGGCAGGCATATCACCCTCTTCAATACCATCACGTAAAATTTTCAGGACTCGTTCGCGTTCATCCGCATCATCAGCAAAATTCGGCAGAGCCAGCATGCGCTCAACATCATGATAGAAATTATTGTGTTTCATAAATTCATCATAGAAATAAAAAGGAATGGCGAAACCATACGGTATGGCCTCTGTTGGAAAACCCAAAGTTTGTAATGTTGCAACGTTAGCGGCTTTGACGCCGACATTCATGGCATCCTCAAAGCCAACTTCCCGTAATGGGCGGATTTCAGTCACAGTCAAATCCCTTGGTGGACTTTGTCCTGCAGCCGGACGCAAGGCAGCAAAATGCCTTTCAACTTCAGCATTGCTGGCTTCACGAATCTCATAACCATCGGCAGCAACCTTGTAATACACATAACGGCCCAGCAACTGCTGTATGGCTTCCTGTTCAGTGGCATTACGGATATAGGCATTGGGAATATTGTCTTGCACGGCACGTAAATTAACGTGTGACAGGGGTGTTTGTCTAAAGCCGGTAATAATCCCGGCCACGTGAGGCATTTCATTAGGCAGACTGCGATAGACAACAACATCACGTGCGCTAGGGCGTTCGTCCAACTGCATTAGTCGTAACAGCCCGAATCCTTCAGCTTCGTTCAGTGGCAGGTAGGCGATATCGGCAAACTCATCGCTGTCCAGAAACACTGATAATCCCCCCGCTTCAAACTGCTCACGCTGGTTTTCGTAGAGATTAACTGCCGCCGGCATGGGATGGTAAGCCAGCTTACCAGCCAGAATAGGCGCATGTCTGACCAGTTCATCATGAGCTACCTGGAGCAGGTCATAGGGATACCTGTCAAAAGGTTCGAATTCAAAGGTATAAAGCCCGGCCTCACCATTGGGAGCACTGAGCAGGGGCCTGTAAACCAGAACACCGCGCATCACCCAACCGTCATTCTGGCCCATTCCATCCCTGGCGTTCATGCCATGGTTGCGCATAAAGCTTGAATGGTTACGGTGCCTGATCGTATTCATAAAATAGGTCTGTGGGCTTACGGTGTTAGCCCCGGTAATAACAAACTTCACATACTCCAGGTTGATAAGACCGGTATCTATTGAAACATCTTCGCCCTGATAGGAAAGACGTTCAAAAGCTTCCCGATCCGGCAAACTGGCAAGACCGTCCTGCGGATCAACGTCGGCAGGCGCCATAGCATTACTGGATCTGATATCAAAGCGGCTGCCGCCAAACCCGCCGCCACCAAAACTTGATTCCGGCATCACCAGCTCCCGGTTGATCAAGCTTCCGCTATTGTCCTTATCCAAAGCCAGTAAGCGCCAGTCGGCAAAGCCTATTTCTTCAGCAGACAGTGCCCAATCACCATTCTGGTCAATTGCGCCGAGAATGGCGTCCGTTGTAGCTTGCTCCGGAATGACACTAAAACCCAGTTCATTACTGTCCAGGCTGCCATTATTATCGGCATCAAAACTGTGCAATATTACGGGTAGTTGCTGAATTTCATCCCAGCTCAACTCCCTGTCGCGAACAGTATTCAGAGCATTCACCGCGCGGTTCAAAGTGCTTGAAGATTGAGCAAACACGTCGCTGCCGAATATCAGCATTGCCACGTATAAAATTGTTAACACTGTTTTTTTCATAGCAAGCTGTTTTATACCATCAAACCGCGCTAAGTATCAGAAGTATTGGAGAATTTTCCTGCTTTTCCTGTAGAATAGCCGCCCTTTTACGATTTAGGCAATTTGAGCAGACTAAGGGCAAATACAGTGTCCACAGATAGCAAACAATATGTGTCATGGTTCAGGCATTCCTCTCCCTATATCAATGCATACAGGAAGAAGGTTTTCGTTATTCTATTGCCTGGAGAAGCCATTGCTCATGAGAATTTCCACAATATTGCGCACGACATTACGCTACTGAACAGTCTTGGTGTCAAACTGGTGCTTGTTCATGGCGCCCGGCCGCAAATTGACCGGGCGCTGAAGGAAGCAGGCCTGCAAGCACCTTTGCAGCAGGAGCCAAACGGCAAACTGCACAGACAATTACGCGTAACCGATGTAGAGAGCCTGAACCATATCAAAAAGGTAGTCGGGCAAATGCGCACCGACATTGAAGCGACCTTTTCAATGGGGTTGATAAACTCGCCCATGCACGGTGCCGACATTACCATTTGTAGCGGAAATTTTGTTATTGCCAAACCTTATGGCGTGCAAAATGGTATCGACTATGCCCATACTGGTGAAATCCGAAAAGTTAACACCGAAGCCATTCTTGCTCAGCTGGCTAACAATAATATCGTCTTGCTTTCCAATCTTGGTTACTCAGCGACGGGAGAAGTTTTTAACCTGACCGCTGAAGAAATTGCAGCAGAAACAGCTATTGCACTAAAAGCTGACAAGTTACTTATCTACAGTAAGGAAGCTGGGATTCTGGATAAGGAAGGCAGCGCTATCAATAAATTAAGCGCTGAACAGGCACAAAAACTGATCCACGAAAAAATTAAGCAAGGCGGTGCCGGTGAGTCGCTGAAAAACCTGGAACTCAGTGTCAAAGCCTGTCTTGCAACAGTTACACGTTCTCAGGTTATTTCCTATGTTGATGATGGCGCTTTACTGACCGAGCTGTTTACACGCGACGGTGTAGGTACGCTGATTACCCAGGAGCAGTATGAGCAAACGCGGGCTGCCAGTATTGAGGATATCGGAGGCATCATGGAACTGATCCTGCCGCTTGAACAGGAAGGCACGCTGGTGCACCGTTCACGCGAAAAACTTGAAGCCGAGATTAATCATTTTACGGTAATTGAACGTGAAGGCGTTATCATTGCCTGTGCGGCCTTGTATCCTCATGAGGACCAATCTGCCGAACTGGCATGTGTGGCAACTCATAGTGATTATCGTAACAATAGTTGCGGCAAAGTTATTTTCGAATACATGGAAGAAAATGCCAAAAAGCTAGGTATAAAAAAACTGTTTGTCCTAACCACAAAATCGCCACACTGGTTTCTGGAAAAAGGCTTTACAGAAGGTTCTATAGACTCCTTGCCCATGGAAAAGAAAAGTCTTTATAACTATCAGAGAAACTCAAAAATTCTGGAAAAAATAATTTAAATTTACAGAAATAAAACAGAGCTTATTTAAACTCATAAATTAATTTTAAAAATAAAACTGTTGAAAACGTTACGAGCGCAGCTCAGACAAGACAAAAATTGTCGAAATGGCGGAATTTACATTTCCAGTAAATGAGCATATTGAGACCATTTTTAACGCAGTATGAGCAAGCGCAGTAGCTTTCAACAAAACGAGAAGACTTATGCCTAAATATAGATCACACACCTCAACCAAAGGCCGCAACATGGCTGGAGCCCGTGCTTTATGGCGCGCCACCGGCATGAAAAATGATGATTTTGATAAACCCATCATTGCCATCGCAAACTCCTTTACCCAGTTTGTGCCAGGGCATGTTCATTTGAAAGATCTGGGGCAACTGGTCGCCCGTGAAATTGAAAAAGCTGGCGGAGTCGCCAAAGAATTCAATACGATTGCTGTTGATGATGGCATTGCGATGGGGCATGACGGCATGCTCTACAGTCTGCCTTCACGTGAAATCATTGCGGATTCCATTGAATACATGGTCAATGCGCATTGTGCAGACGCCATGGTCTGTATTTCCAACTGTGACAAAATCACACCGGGCATGTTGATGGCAGCACTGCGTCTAAACATTCCGGTGGTCTTTGTTTCCGGCGGACCCATGGAAGCCGGCAAGACCAAACTGGCCGGCGAAGTCATCAAACTGGATTTAATTGATGCCATGGTTGCTGCCGCTGATGACAGAGTAAGTGACGAAGATGCACTGGAGTATGAACGCTCAGCCTGTCCAACCTGCGGCTCCTGTTCCGGCATGTTTACTGCCAATTCCATGAACTGTCTGACTGAAGCCTTGGGTCTGGCTTTACCTGGTAATGGTTCTACGCTGGCGACACATGCGGATCGAGAACGATTATTTCTGGAAGCAGGACGACTGATTGTTGATCTGGCCAAGCGCCATTATGAAAAAGACGACTATTCTGTTTTGCCAAGAGAGATTGCCAATTTTCAGGCTTTTGAAAATGCCATGTGTCTGGATATCGCCATGGGCGGCTCTACCAACACAATTTTGCATTTATTGGCTGCTGCACAGGAAGCAGAATTAAATTTCACGTTGGATGACATTGATCGCCTTTCCAGAAAAGTACCGCAACTGTGCAAAGTGGCACCTTCAACCAACAAGTACCACATGGAAGATGTTCACCGTGCCGGTGGCATCATGGCCATCCTTGGTGCTTTAAACCGTGCCGGTTTATTAAATTCTGACATTCCGACAATTCACAGCGCTTCCGTAACAGAAGCCTTGTCAAAATGGGATATCAAGAATCAGCCCAGCGCAGAAATCCAGGAATTTTATCGTGCTGGCCCTGCGGGTGTGCCTACCCAAACGGCATTCAGTCAATCAACACGCTGGGACAGTCTCGATGATGATCGTGAAAATGGCTGCATCAGAGACATAGAGCATGCTTACAGTAAAGAGGGCGGCCTGGCTGTGCTATACGGCAATATTACACGCAATGGCTGTATTGTAAAAACTGCGGGTGTTGATGAAAGCATCCTGACTTTTTCAGGTCGTGCGCGGGTTTTTGAAAGTCAGGAAGCTTCAGTCGAAGCTATTCTGAACGGCGACATTGTTGCTGGTGATGTAGTTGTTATCCGTTACGAAGGACCCAAGGGCGGCCCCGGCATGCAGGAAATGCTGTATCCGACCTCGTACCTTAAATCCAAAGGCCTGGGCAAAGACTGCGCCTTGTTAACGGATGGTCGTTTCTCTGGCGGCACTTCCGGCTTATCTATCGGACATGCGTCACCTGAAGCAGCTGAAGGTGGGGAAATCGGCCTGGTCAATGAAGGCGATACTATTGAAATAGATATTCCAAATCGCACAATAAATCTGGCCATCAGTGACAAAGAGATGGAACAACGCCGTGAAGATATGAATGCCCGCGGCAAAACAGCCTGGCAGCCAATAGAAAAACGTCCGCGTAAAATTACATCCGCATTAAGAGCTTATGCTGCGTTGACCACGAGTGCCGATAAGGGCGCGGTGCGCAATGTTGATCAGCTTTATGATTAATTACATAAAGCTGATGTAAAAATTTGGATTGAATAACTATGGACTGGAAAATATTTCTGACCGTCTTTGCTACCGTTTTTATCGCAGAGTTGGGCGATAAAACCCAGCTCGCGACCATGCTTTTTGCCAGCGATAAAGACGTCAGCAAATACATGGTATTTATTGCAGCCTCAGCAGCCTTAATTGTGGCATCAGCTCTTGGCGTACTGGCCGGCAGCCTGTTATCAAACTATATTAATGAGAAGTATCTGCACTATATTGCGGGTGTGGGTTTTATTCTGATCGGTGCTTTTACCTTATACCGTGCCTAGGTTTTACTGTATTTTTTCCAGCACCGTAAAACTGTAGTTGTAAGGATTAGGCTCAACTGCCCGAAAATTTTCTCTGGCAATCTCCTGCCAGTCACTGCGATCAAATTCCGGAAAGAAGGCATCACCTTCGACTTCTGCATGCACTTCGGTGAGATACAAATAGTCAGCTAATGGCAGGGCTTGTTGATACAACTCTGCACCACCGATCACCATGGCTTCTTCACAGCCATCAATAACAGCTATCGACTCGCAAAGTTCCATCGCGGCTTTTAAACTGTGAACCACTTTAACGCCTTCAACCTGATAATTCGCATTACGGGTAACGACAATATTGGTGCGACCCGGCAAAGGTTTCCCAATGGATTCAAAAGTTTTGCGTCCCATAATAATTGGCTTGCCCATGGTGACACGTTTGAAATATTTCAGGTCTTCACTGAGATGCCAGGGTAAATTGTTATTGATACCAATGACATGATTTTTTGCCATGGCAACGATAAGCGCCAGTTTCATTAAACTGCCACCGGGGCCTTGATATTGGGGAGAGCATCATAATTTACGATTTCAAAATCTTCGAATTTATAATCGTATATGCTTGCCGGTTTTCTGAGAATTTTCAGTTCGGGTAAAGTTCCCGGTTCCCTTTGCAGTTGTGTTGCGACTTGCTCTTCATGATTACTGTAGATGTGCAAATCACCAAAACTGACAACGACTTCATGTGGCTCCAGATCGCACTGCTGTCCAAGCATATGTGTAAGCAAAGCAAGACTTGCAATATTATAGGGCAATCCCAGGAAACTGTCTGAGCTACGAATATAGAGCTGGGACGATAACTTACCCTGCGCCACATAAAACTGATACAAAAGATGGCAAGGTGGTAAGGCCATTCTTCCGCTTCTGGCATTATCCTGTGGCGTCACAGTTTCATCAGGTAAATATTCAACATTCCAGCCATGAAAGAGTATACGTCTGCTGTCCGGATTTTCTTTCAGCGTTTTAACGACATAATCTATCTGGTTAATCGTTGCCCCAGTTTTGGTTGGCCATGCCGTCCATTGTTTTCCATAAATCGGGCCCAGGTCGCCGTTTTCAGTAGCCCATTCATCCCAGATACTGACACCGTTTTCTTTTAGCCATTGTGTATTGGTATCACCTTTTAAAAACCAGATAAGTTCATTGGCGATACTTTTAAAGTGTAATTTTTTAGTTGTCAGAAGGGGAAAGCCTTCATTTAAATTATGTCTGATCTGTCGGCCAAATACAGAGGTCGTCCCCGTACCTGTTCTGTCTTTTTTTTCCTGGCCGTTTTCCAGAATATCTTTTAACAAATCCAAATAGACCTTCATCCTATAACCTCTTTATTAAAAATACCTTGTCGCACGCCAACGCAAGGTTTTATGTTTTTACCCTGTTATTTTTTGTCTCAAAAAAATTATTTTTATAGGCAAGCGTTAATATCACCAGGCCTGCCACTATCATTGGTAATGATAAAAGTTGCCCTCTGGTTAACCAGTCAAAGGCGACAAAAATTCCATCATCAGGCTCTCTGAAAAATTCCACAAAGCTGCGGAACAACCCATAACCAAGACAAAACATCCCGCTTACCGCAAAAGCTGGTTTTGGTTTTGCTGAATACAACCAGAGAATAATAAACAATGTTAAACCTTCCAGACCAGCCTGATAAAGTTGGGAAGGATGCCTAACCAGTGCCAGAGGGTCGGTCGGGAATATCATCCCCCATGGCACTTCTGTCACCCGTCCATAAAGTTCAGCACCGATAAAATTTCCCAACCTGCCTGCAGCCAATCCTATCGGTACCAGTGGCGCACTAAAATCCAGCACTTTAAATACCGGTTTTTGTGTTTTGCGGCTAAACAGATATACCGCCAGTACCACGCCAAGAAAGCCACCATGAAAAGACATACCGCCTTGCCAGACATAAAATAATGAAAGCGGATCGCCCAGCAAAGCAGAAAAATTATAGAACAGCATGTAACCAACGCGGCCGCCGATAACAACGCCCATGGCACCATAAAAAATCAGATCACTGACCTGCTCATCATTCCAGCCGGAATTTTTAACAGCAGCCCGTTTTTTGGCCAGCAGCCAGGCCGCCGCAAAACCAATCAGATACATGATTCCGTACCAGTGAATCTGGAGTGGACCAAGTGAAATTGCGACGGGATCTATATTAGGATATTGCAGCATACCGCGTTGCAGTATAACGGCTTTTACTTCAGGAATGGAGCTTAAAAGACAGGGCTATCTGGCGGAACGTAATAGACGTTCGACACCAGCATTATAAAGCTCCATGTCTATCATGGATTTCACTGCTTCACTATTTTCCGCCTGCATGGCTTTTTCAAGTAAGACTCTGGCCTGCTCCATTGTCACATTGCGGATTACAGATTTTACTCTACCCAAAGCCGTAATATTCATCGACAGAACCTTGTATCCCATCGCCATTAACAGTATTGCAGCACCCGGATCCCCGGCCATCTCGCCACAAACACTGTGCCGTAAATTAACGGCTTCAGCATTTTTAGCAATCTCATTAAGTACTTGCAGCACAGGCGGATGAAAAACCGAAAACAGGTTCGCCACCCGCGGATTATTTCGATCCACCGCCAGCAGATATTGAATAAGATCATTAGTGCCCACAGAAATAAAATTCACACGCTTGGCCAGAGCCTCCATTTGATAGGCGATGGCAGGCACTTCGACCATCACGCCAATATCCGGTCTCTGTATGTTTAAACCCTCTTCCAGTAATTCTGAATACCCCCGGTCAATCAGATGGATCGCATAGTCAACCTGAGCGATATTACTAATCATAGGCAACATGATCTGCAAGTTATCCAGCCCCTGGCTGGCTTTCATCATGGCCCTCACCTGTGAAATAAAAATCTCCGGATGATCCATACTGACCCGAATCCCCCGCCAACCCAGAAAAGGGTTTTCTTCATTGATTTTGAAATATGGCAAGGCCTTATCGCCACCGATATCCAGTGTTCGCATGGTTACCTGTTTTGGATGAAAGGCCTCGAGCTGAGGCCGATAAATCTCAGTCTGCTCCCTTTCGGTTGGAAAGCGATCCCTTAACAGAAACGGCACTTCGGTTCTGAACAGGCCGATACCTTCCGCGCCACGTTCCTTGGCTGTAGCTGAATCAGTTACCATGCCGGTATTCACCCAAAGTTCTACTCGGTAATTATCCAGCGTTTCGGCCGGCAGATCCTTGATGGCTTCCAGCTCTTCTGACAATTGTGCCTGCTCATTTGCCATTTCCTGAAAACGCGCCAGCAGTTCTTCTGAAGGGTTGCCATATACTTTGCCGTTATAACCATCGAGCACCAGTTGCTTGCCATCAAACTCTGAAAGCGGAATATCAATCGCTCCCATGACTGCAGGAATACCCATTCCCCTGGCAAGAATGGCAACATGTGAGTGACCTGAACCTTTAGCTGAAAGAATACCGGCAAGGCTTTCCTTGGGAACTTCAGCCAGCATAGCGGCTGACAATTCTTCGCAAACCAGAATACAACGCTCGGGGTACACCATGGTTTTCTGCTGTTTGTCCTGTAGATAAAAAAGTACCCGGCTGCATAAATCCTTTATATCAGTAGCACGTTCACGCAGGTAATCATCACCGATCATTTCCATGTTGTTGACATGCTCCATCGCCACACTGGCCAAGGCGCCCTGTGCCCAGTTGCCCTCTTTGATTTTGGCGACAACATCATTGCCCAAGGCCTGGTCACTCAACATATGTAAATAGGCATCGAACAACTCGCGTTCTTCCGGTCTGAGCTGACCTTTGATCTTCTGTTTTAATTCACTGATATCAACCCGTACCGCATTCAGGCAATCATTAAAAAAACGTATTTCTTCTTTGATGTCTTTACATTGGCGTTTGGGAATCACGCTAAGGTCGGCTGGCGGAAATACCGTCACTGCTTCAGCAATGGCGACACCGGGAGCACCAGGAACCCCATTAAAACAGACATCAATGGTTTTAATGCCGGAAGGGCTAAAGCCGGTGATTGCACCTCTGGCTTCAGCATTAGCAATCAGGCCAGCCAACTGGGCAGATAATGTAATTAAGAAAGCTTCTTCTTCGGAATCAAAGATGCGTTTTTCTTGCTGCTGGACAACCAAAACACCGAGGACTTCCTGATGGTGAATTATCGGCACACCGAGAAAAGACTCAAATTGTTCCTCTCTGGTTTCCGGCAGGTAAACATAGCGGGGATGGGCGCTGGCATTATCGAGGTTGACGGGTTCAGCCCTGAGCGCAACGAAACCAACCAGACCTTCTTCTGCCCCCAGGCTTACTTTACCTACAGCTGCCTGATCAAGCCCGATGGACGCCATCAGCACGTAGCGATCAATGTTCTTATCCAGGAGGTAAACTGAACACACTTTGGTTTCAAGCGCACTCTGTACCCTTCTGGTAATGATATCCAGGCTAGCGCTGAGGTCTTTGGCCCCATTCACTTCCTGAATGATGCTGCGCAAAGTGTTTAGCATAATTTTTCAGTCTAAGGTGAAGAAGCGCCTGTTTGCCTGATTTTAGTCAGCGGCCAATTAAGCGCTTCACTTAAAGGCTGGCTGAATTCCTCTAAAGCCTGCCGGTAAACTTCACGCTTAAAAGAAATCACCTGATCCAAAGGATCCCAATAATCAATCCAGCACCAATGGTCAAACTCAGGCTTATTTGTATGGTCGAATCTTATTTTGTCAGTATTGCCCAGGAACCTGAACAAAAACCATTTCTGCTTCTGGCCAATGCAGACCGGGTAGGAATTCTGTCGAATATATTGTTTGGGTAGCCGGTAAGGCAGCCATTTTGCCGTGGTTGCAACTATCTCCACATCTTCCGGCTCAAGACCAACTTCTTCATGCAATTCCCTTAGCGCCGCCAGTTCAGGTGCCTCGTTCTCCTGTATGCCGCCCTGCGGGAATTGCCAGGCGTCCTGACCTGCTCTTTTAGCCCACAATAACTTGCCTTCATCATTAAAAATAATAATGCCGACATTGGGTCTGAATCCGTCTGCGTCTACCACGATATTCTGCTTCCGTTTTAAAACCTGGAGTCATGTATCTGCGAATTTAAGAATTCTCACAATTTTCTATGTAATCTTCAGCACTAAGCAACTCATCCAGCTCAGCTTCATTATTTAATTTGATTTTAAACAACCAGCCTTCATCATAGGGCCCGCTATTTACCGATTCGGGACTATCATCCAGGCTGTCATTAACAGCGACTATTTCACCGCTTACCGGCGAATATATGTCTGAAGCTGTTTTTACAGACTCCACGACACTCACTTCATCTTTTGCGTTCACATCAGAACCAACTTCAGGCAATTCAACATAGACTACATCGCCCAACTCAGACTGTGCAAAGTCACTGATACCCACCGTGGCAATTCCGTCATCGCCCAATTTCAGCCATTCATGGCTAGCTGCATAATATAAATCTTCAGGTGTTTTACTCACTTTTATTTCCTCTGTTCAATCGTCCAGCCTGTCACCTTTCTGTGGGATAAGTCAGCAAGCTGAATTACAATAATAATGCACTTCATCATAAGTAAGAGCCCGCCATCCTGCAAGGACTTAATAGGAGCTTGATAAGATCGTTTACCTGCTGAGACGGGAAGATCGGATTAGCAGAAAAACCGGGATTAAACCCAGTAAAATCAAGGTAACAGAAGGTAATGCCGCTCGTTCCCACTGGCCTTCTGCTGTCATTTGATACACTCTGACGGCCAGGGTATCCCAGCCAAAGGGGCGCATGATCAAGGTAGCCGGCATTTCTTTCATTACATCAACAAAAACAATAATTAAAGCGGTTAATAAGCCGGGTTTCAGTAAAGGGATGTATATCTGGCGCAGCACGCGGGAAGGCTTTGCTCCCAGACTTTTCGCCGCTTCAATCACATTGGGGTTAATTCTTTCAAACCCTGCTTCAACCGGCGCAAAGGCTACTGCCATGAAGCGTGTACTATAAGCCAGAACCAGAGCAAACAAGCTGCCAACCAACAGAGGCCTTATGCCCAGACCCAATACACTTTGGGCAAAGCCCATTATGGCCTGATCCAGAAAGGTAAAACTTAAAATAATGCCAACTGCCAATACAGATCCTGGCAAGGCATAGCCCAAAGTTGAAGTACGTATTGCCAGACTCTGCCAGCGTTTTTCAACCAGGCCCGCTGGCAGGCGCTTGACGTAAGCCAGTAATAAAGCAAACAGCGTCGTCACTGTAGCGGCGATCAAACCCAGCCCCAGTGTATTTAGCAAAAAGCCGAAATAGCGACTATCAAATTCTTCAGTCGCAACTTCAACGCACCAGATAACAAGCTGCGCAAATGGCAGGATAAATGCCAGTAACAGGATTACTGTACAAAAACCTGTGGCAGCCACTGCCTGCCAGCCTTTTAATTTGTATAGCTGCATATTGCGGCTGTTTTGCTGTGTATACCTTGCCTGCTTTCTGCCTTTTTGTTCAGCAAATAGCACAAGCGCAACAAACAATAGCAGCAGGCTTGCAAGTTGGGCCGCTACAGTCAGGTTAAACAGGCCATACCAGGCACTATAGATAGCCGTGGTAAATGTATCGTAGTTGAAAATTGAAACTGCGCCAAAATCTGCCAGTGTTTCCATCAAAGCCAAGGCAATACCAGCTACTATGGCAGGTCTGGCAATAGGCACAGCTATTTTGAAAAAGGCCTGCCAGTTAGTCTTGCCGAGAATTCTGGCGGCATCCATCATGCCGCGGCCCTGTGTCAGAAATGCGCTACGGGCCAGCATGTAAACATAAGGGTAAAGTACCAGGCTAAGCACCAGAATCACGGCTCCTGAAGCCTGTACATCCGGGAAATAGACTTCCCTGCCGAACCAGGCACGCAAGGTCGTCTGTACCGGGCCGGTATAATTCATCATGCCCAAAAAGACAAAAGCCATGACATATGTCGGGATCGCCAGCGGCAGCATTAGAGCCCATTCAAATAATTTCCTGCCCGGAAAAGCACAGACCGATGTTAACCAGGCCAGGCTTACACCAAGGGCAGTTACACCGATGCCAACCCCCAGCATCAGGATCAGCGTATTGAGTAATAAGCGGTCAAGCTTGGTATTGAAAAGATGCTGCCATATTTCCTGCTCGCCATTACCCACTGTCATCCATTGCGTGAGGATGACAAGAATAGGCAAGACCACAACTGCAGCAATCAGGTAGGACAATAGTTTCCAGGGCCAGTGCTTTACAGCACGTTCTCCGGGTACATTTACCATGGCAAGTTCTGACATTGAGAAAAGTTTTAGCGGTAATCCGCGCGGTCCATCAGCATTACGGCCATTGCCTGTAAACGCCCGGCAGCTTCAACGTTAATGTTGTCCTGCGTGAAAGCCCCCCAGGTAGCAACCTGCTCTGCCGGCGATACAGCAGGGTTTGCAGGAAACTCAAGATTCATCTCGGAAAACATCATTTGTGGTTCCTCGGTGGATAACCACTCAATTAATAACTGCGCTCCTCGAGGATTCTTGGCATAGCGAGTAACACCGGCACCGGAAATATTGACATGAGTGCCTGAACTTTCCTGATTAGCCCAAAACAGCGCCACCGGATAATCAGGGTCATCAACCTGCTTGCGTCCGAGATAATAAGAATTCACCAGTCCGACATCACATTGCCCGGCAGCAATCGCTTCGATGACCAGCGTATCACTACTGAAAACTGGTGCGGCCAGGTTCTCAACCCAGCCTTCAACAATAGCCTGAGTCCTTTCTTCGCCTAACCTTTCTATCATCGTGGCTACCAGCGATATGTTGTACACCTCTTTTGAAGTCCGCAGACACAAGCGCCCACGCCATTGTGGATCAGCCAAAGCTGCATATGTTGAAAGTTCATCCGGATTGACCCGGTCTTTGGCATAAACAATGGTTCTGGCTCTTACTGACAGACCAAACCATTGCCCTTTCGGCTCGCGCAGGTGCGCAGGTATATTTTGCTTCAGTACTGACGACTCGACAGAAGTCAGCAATCCTCTGTTTGCTGCCGACCAAAGATTGCCGGCATCCACGGTATACAGCACATCAGCAAAGGTTGCTTCACCCTCAGCCTGTAAGCGGGCGATTAATGGGCCTTCTTCGCCTGTTTGATATTGCACCTCTATGCCAGTTTCTTCAGTGAAACGATCAAACAGAGGCTTGATCAAGTATTCCTGGCGCGAAGAATACACAATAACAGGCTCAGTAATCTCAGCATTACTGGTGGCGACCCCCGCGCCTAGCTCTGATGGGGTATCAACGGCATCAACTGGCGACCTCTCCCCGGTACAAGCCCAAAGAGCAATACAACTCAGCGTAATCAATAAAATGTGTTTTGGCATGTTTAACATGCAGGCACTCCAATAATGTACTTTGAATCAGGCACGTCGGAAATCGCGCTAGATGATAATAATTCTCATTTATTATAGCAAGCTTATATTTACAGCGCTTTGATATATCCCTACAAACCCATGGCTTTAAGCATCAGTTGGTGCTTGATAGGTTGTGCCTTATCAACAAGGTCCAGTCCAACATTTCTCACCCAGCGCAACATCAGGTCCTCTGATGCAAAACCGCCCTTAAAGACTTCCATCAGGGCCATCATCCCCAGGTTATGAACTTTACGTTGACGCTGATAACGGCTGAGCACTTGCTCAGAACTAAAATCTTCACCTTTTTGCCGGGCCAGACTGAGCACTTTGAATAAGCATTCGGCATCCAACAAGCCCATATTAACGCCTTGCCCGGCTAGAGGATGAACGGTATGTGCCGCATCACCAATTAAGGCAAGACCCGGCTTCACATAAGCTGTGGCATGACGCTGCCATAAAGGAAAGGAAATAAGTTTGGCAGACTCCTCAATCCTGCCCAGTTTATTCTCAAAAGCTTCCTGTATAGCGGCATGAAAAGCGGCTTGCTCCATATTTATAAGTGCCTGTGCTTTTTCCTGTTCACACGACCAGACAATGGAAGAATAAAACTGGTTTTTATTATCTTTACTGCCATCCAGCAAAGGCAGAAAAGCCAGGGGACCGCTGCTTAAAAAACATTGGGATGCTGTGAAGTTATGTGGCTTTTCAGTACGTACCGTCGTCACAAGCGCCTGATGCTGATAAGACCAGGCTTTGATCTCAAAGTCGGCTTCCTGCCGAATAAATGAATTCGCGCCATCTGCAGCAATAACAAGCTTGCCTTGTAATTCAGTGCCATCCTTCAGGCTCAAGTTATGTTGCTCAAGCCGGGCCTGGTAACCATTAACCTCACTGGTAAAACGTTCCATATTCAGACACTGAGCCAAGGCTGTCTGCAAAGACTCTGTCATTACCGTGTTTTCAACAATATGGCCTAAGGCCTCTTGCTGAATATCAAGCGCAGAAAAATTAATATTCCCCGTTCCTTCTGCATCCCACACATACATATTTTCGTAGGGGCAGGCATATGGTGCGATATCGGTCTGCCAAAGCCCCAGAGAATCAAATAAAGCCTGACTTGCATGACTAAGCGCCGAAACTCTGGGGCTGAAACTGTTAACAGTTGTTTTTGCCCGTGGTTTTCGTATTTCGTTTTTCACCGCCATTTGCCCATCTATCAGGGCTATTCTGAAAGTCTTATCAGCCTTTGTTTCACGTGCAAGCAAGAAGGCCATTGTTAAGCCAACCATGCCGCCACCAACGATAATCACGTCAAATTTATTATTGTCTTTTTTACTCATTTCAACCTTAAAAAACCGCAAGCATCTTGCAGTTTAACTTAGTGACTGTATGCTTGGCGCATGCGTATTTCCAGAATTTATACAGAGCAGCCACTTGCCCCGGGGAACCCTATCGAACTGGAAGGTCCGCAGGCCCATTATCTCAGTAAGGTGCTACGCCTGAAAGTAAATGCCAGGCTGATTTTATTTAATGGTGATGGTTATGAGTATCAATCACTCATAACCGCCGTCAACAAACACAATATTACTATCAATATTGAAGAAGCTGTACGAGCCGTTACTGAATCGCCCCTGCACAGTATTTTAGGTCTGGGTCTTTCGCGGGGGGAACGCATGGACCTGGCCATACAAAAGAGCACTGAACTGGGGGTTACCGAAATAGTTCCTTTATTCACCGAGTTTTCCGAAGTAAAGCTACAAGCTGAACGTTTACAAAAAAAACTCCGGCATTGGCAACAGATTGCTATCAGCGCCTGTGAGCAAAGTGGTCGTAACCACATTCCTGTCATTCATCCACCTGTGCAACTCTCGGATTGGTACAAAGCACTGGATTGCGACTGTAAGCTGATTTTTGAACCTGGCGCTAATGAAGTTAAATTACGTCAGAAGCAGCTCACTCATGTTGCACTTTTGATAGGCCCTGAAGGTGGCTTCTCTGCACAGGAGCTTAACCACGCTAGCAATAGTGGCTTTCAATCACTCAGTTTGGGCCCCAGAATTCTAAGAACCGAAACAGCCCCAATTGCAGCCTTAACAGTCCTGCAAATGCTTTGGGGCGATTTTGATATTTGATGACCTGACCATAAAACAGCAATTCATAACATGCTCGTGAAAAGCATTATGAATGTAGTCAAGGCAAGGCAAAAATCAGAGAAAAAGCACAACTTACATGCAGTAAATGAGCATTTTCTCTGATTTTTAACGCAGGATTAGCAAGCTTAAAAGCTTTTCTAGAGGGCGTCTGGGCCGGATTCCCCAGTTCGAATGCGAATAACCTGCTCCAGATTGCTGACAAAAATTTTGCCATCGCCGATTTTCCCGGTCGAAGCAGCTTTGGTTAACACTTCAATAATCTGATCTACTGCCGAATCATCAGCAGCAATTTCCAATCTCACTTTGGGCAAAAAATCGACAACGTATTCTGCGCCCCGATAAAGCTCGGTATGTCCTTTCTGGCGACCAAAGCCTTTTACTTCCGTAGCAGTAATTCCCTGAACCCCGACACCTGACAAGGCCTCTCTGACATCGTCAAGTTTGAATGGCTTAATTACAGCTGTGATCATTTTCATTGTAATCTCCTCACATAGCCCTATTGATACGTTCACAGGCTTGTTAAAGTATATGCTACCTTAAGCAAAAAAACGATGATACTAAACTTACCAGCCAGCTGCTCAATGTTAAAATAGCAGCAAATCAAAACACAAGAAGACTATTGTTATGATCGACAAAGATTTTCTGGAAAAGTTAAGCGCCCGGCTCAGCGAAATTCTCCCCGTTGCCGGATCACTGCAAGCCGATATGGAAAAACAGTTTCTTTCTTTGCTTCAGAGTAATTTAGGCAAATTGAATCTGGTGACAAGAGAAGAATTTGACGCTCAGTTAAAAGTTCTGCAACGAGCTGAGCAAACCATTGCTGAGCTTGAGAACAAAATAGCCGAACTCGAAAAAGCTTCTCAAAACTGACGATCCATTTGCCGGTAAGTCATTGCTTCAAGTAAATGCTGTCTGCAGATTTGATCTTCACCGGCAAAATCAGCAATTGTTCGTGCGACTTTTAGAATTCTAAAATATGCCCTGGTAGAAAATTTAAGTTGCTGCATTGCTTTATTTAAAAGAGTCGCATCCTTATCTCTCAATTGACAATAACTTAGAATTTCCCGCTGGTTCAGCTGAGTATTAATCTTTCCTGCACGATGTAACTGGCGTTGCCTGCAGCGTTCAATCTGGTTTTTTATGCTGGCACTTCTCGTGTCATCCGGTTTTTTTAACAAGAGCTTTTCCTGCTCAGCTTCACTCAACCTGCCTAAGACAATTTGCAAATCAATTCTGTCCAGCAACGGACCTGAAATTCTTTGTTGATACTTTTTTATTCGCTCCAGAGAACAACTGCACTCGTGTTCCGGGTCGCCATAATAGCCACAGGGACAAGGGTTCATTGCCGCAATTAATTGAAATCGCGCAGGTAATCTGGCCTGATAAGCTGCCCGGGATATCAATATGCTGCCTTTCTCAATGGGCTCTCTTAGCGCCTCGAGGACTCTGGGACTAAATTCCGGTAATTCATCCAGAAACAGCACCCCGTTATGTGCCAGGCTAATCTCACTAGGCGAAATATCCTTGCCCCCACCAACCAGAGCAATAGCTGAGGTAGTATGGTGTGGAGCACGAAAAGGCGCACTGAAACTAGCTTTTACTTCGGTGTCTATCTTAGCAATGGAGTGAACGGCAGCGACTTCAAGTGCCGCTTTTTCATCTAGCTCAGGCAGTAGTGTACTTAAGCGAATAGCCAGCATCGTTTTGCCAGTACCCGGTGGCCCACTCATTAACAAGTTGTGACCACCGGCTGCGGCAAGAATTAATGCCCGCTGTGCCTGTTCCTGACCAATGACATCATCAAGCGTTTCTGTATAAGCCTGCTTTAATGATGCGGCTTTTTTAACCAGGGGCAGATCATTTTTCCCTGACAGATGCTGACAGAGTTCCAGCAAATGTTTACAAAACCGAATATCGCCACCTCCAACCAGACCTGCTTCATCAGCGTTGGCTGCAGGAATAATACTTTGCCGTTGCGCTTCCCGGCTGGCAATAAGCCCGGGGATTACACCCGGTATCACGCGCAGTTCACCGGAAAGTGCCAGCTCACCCATGAATTCAATATTCGTGATACTGTTTTCCGGTAATTGTCCGGACGCGACCAGAATGCCAACAGCAATTGCCAGATCAAAACGTCCACCTGCTTTTGGCAGATCTGCTGGCGCTAAATTTACCGTGATACGTTTAGCCGGGAATTCCAGCACGGAATTCAGAATGGCACTGCGAACTCTTTCTTTGCTCTCCCTGACAGCTGTCTCTGGCAGACCAACAATAGAAAAAGCGGGCAGACCATTCGACAGATGTGTTTCAACCGAAACCAAAGGAGCTTCAACACCAATATTGGCGCGGGAATAGACAGTAGCCAGGGACATAAGCTTCTTCCATGAAAGCTGCAGTTCACTATTTAATAGTTCAAATTAGCGGGCTTGGCAAATATTGGGCACAGCAGAGCAAAAGGCAAATACCGCAATGGGTATTTGCCTGCTTGAAAATTTTTAGCTGGAAAATTTTACTGCAGGGCGCCCAGCATGTAATCGACAGCAGCCCGCATTTCATCATCGGAACAGTCGACACAGGTGCCCCTTGCTGGCATGACACCCAGCCCATTGATGGCACTGGTGTATAGTGCATCAGCACCTTTGGCTACTCGGGCAGCCCATTGCTCGGCATTACCCAGGATAGGCGCTTCGCTAACGCCAGTAGCGTGACAGGCCATACAAAAAGTATTGTAAACAGTCTCTCCATCTCGAGGACCGCTGGCGCCTCCAGCAACTGCCAGGCCAGCAGCACATTCATCACCAAACACGCAAACAGAACCAGATGGCGTTAAGCGTTCACGAATTTCATCTTCCAAAGTCTGGGCACCAGCAAATGCTGATAATAAAACAACGAATACTGCTGCAAGCAGGCTTGTCATCCTTTGATTCACTTTGACACCTCGGGTGTATATTGATAACGGAATAATTTTGAGGGCGGCATTATACCTGTAAATTTCCGGTTCTGGTACTCGTTGCACCTAGCTGACTGCGAAATTTTGACTTCAGACTTTGCCTCAAGAATACAGTTCAGCATCTGCAAGCATTGCAGCCTTGCTATCTTTACCGGATAAAGTCGGCTCTCCTATCTTTTCCAGCGGCCAGGGAATATCAAGTGCCGGATCGTTCCACAGCAAGGAATATTCATCCTCCGGGTCATAATAAGTGGTGCATTTATAAACAAATTCTGCCGTTTCACTTAACACCAGAAAACCGTGCGCAAACCCTGGTGGCACCCACATGATCAATTTATTCTGTGCTGACATCACTGTCGCGACATGCTGGCCAAAAGTCGCAGAATCTTTTCTCAAATCTATAGCCACATCGTAGACCTCACCGGCAATAACCCTGACCAGCTTACCCTGAGGTTGCCGTAACTGATAATGCAGGCCTCGCAACACGCCTTTCTCGGATGCACTGTGATTATCCTGCACAAAAGTCTGATCAATTTTTACTTCTTCAAACCAGCTCTGCCTGAAGGTTTCCATAAAAAAACCGCGCTCATCACCAAAAACTTTTGGTTTGAAGAGTAATACATCCGGGATTGCTGTCGAGATGATTTCCATCAATAAACCTTATCGTTCAGCACTTGAAATAAATATTCGCCATAGCCACTTTTACGTAGTGGTTCCGCCAGCGCCTGCAATTGATCGGCATTGATAAAATTCATCCGGTATGCAATTTCTTCAGGACAGGCAATTTTTAAACCCTGGCGTTCTTCAATGGTCTGTACAAAGGTGCTGGCAGCCAACAAA
The DNA here is from genome assembly GCA_038148755.1 of Gammaproteobacteria bacterium. Lineage (GTDB taxonomy): Bacteria > Pseudomonadota > Gammaproteobacteria > Pseudomonadales > Pseudohongiellaceae > UBA5109. The sequence goes on along the minus strand of JAYQWA010000001.1, from coordinate 211,749 downwards.
TTGGCATGGGTTCCGGTATCCAGCCAAGCAGCACCCCGCCCCAGTATTTCAACCGTTAGCTCGCCAGCCTGCAGGTATTCCCGGTTAACATCAGTAATTTCGAGTTCACCCCTGGCCGATGGCCGCACATTTTTAGCAATCTCTATAACCCGGTTGTCATAAAAATACAGCCCAGTAATTGCATAATTCGATTTAGGCTTGGCCGGTTTTTCTTCGACAGAAATCACGCTACCGTCGTCAGAGAATTCAACCACACCATAGGCTTCAGGGTTTTGCACATGATATCCAAATACCGTTGCCCCTTTTTCTTTGCTTGCAGCATTGAGCAAGGAAGCCTCCAAAGAGTGTGAGTAAAAGACATTATCTCCCAGAACCAGAGCGACAGCGTCATCGCCAATAAACTCTTCTCCGATTAAAAATGCCTGCGCCAGTCCATCCGGTGATGGTTGCTCAGCATAGGAAAAATGCAAGCCCCAGTCTTCACCAGTGCCGAGCAGACTTTTAAACATCGGCAAATCTCTGGGGGTCGAAATGATCAATATTTCCCGAATACCTGCCAGCATGAGAGTGCTTAAAGGATAATAGATCATGGGTTTATCGTAGATTGGCAGAATCTGTTTGCTTACCGATTGCGTAATCGGATGTAAGCGGCTGCCTGATCCACCGGCAAGTATGATGCCTTTCATGCTTTTACTCTCCTTTAACTCGTTTCTTCAGCACCAAGCCGCTGTAACTGGTAACTACCATCCAGCACCGCCTGCCACCAGTCTGAATTTTCAAGATACCAGCTTACGGTTTTGCGGATACCACTTTCAAAACTTTCCTGCGGTAGCCAGCCCAGTTGCTTTTCAATTTTGTCTGCATCAATGGCATAACGCAGATCATGCCCGGGCCGGTCTTTCACAAACTCAATTAACTTTGCATAACCTTTGCCGGAAGCGCTTGAGTTAGGATTCCCCGATGCCAGTTCCTCAAGAAGTGCACAGATGCTCTGCACCACCTCTATATTTTTTTTCTCGTTATGCCCACCGATATTATAAGTCTCTCCGATTTTACCTTCGGTGATAACTTTATAAAGTGCTCTGGCGTGATCCTCAACATACAGCCAATCACGTACCTGAGTCCCGTCGCCATAAACCGGCAAAGGCTTACCCTTAAGTGCATTCAAAATCATATGGGGAATTAGTTTTTCCGGAAAATGATAAGGCCCGTAATTATTTGAACAGTTTGTAATGATGGCAGGCAGACCATAAGTTCTATACCAGGCACGGACTAAATGATCTGAACTGGCTTTTGACGCTGAATAGGGAGAACTGGGATCATAGGCAGTTTCCTCAGTAAAAAAGCCCTCAGGGCCTTCAAGATCGCCATACACTTCATCAGTTGAAACATGATGGAATAAAAAAGCTGATTGCTTTTCCTGTGCCAGGCCCTGCCAATATTTACGGGCAGTGTTTAATAGTTGATAGGTACCAACTATATTGGTCTGAATGAACTCTCCCGGCCCGTCAATGGAACGGTCAACATGAGACTCTGCTGCCAGATGCATCACGGCATCTGGTTGCTGTGTCTGGAAAACTTCACTTAAAGCCACCTGATCACAGATATCGACCTGACAAAAAACATAGCGTTCGGAAGGTAAAACTGTAGCAAGCGAATTCAGATTACCTGCATAAGTGAGCTTATCAACATTGATAACCGAGTCTGCTGTATTTTCGATGATATGGCGAATAACGGCACTACCAATAAAGCCCGCGCCGCCTGTGATTAAAATTTTCAATATGACACTTCGCTGCTATTAATTTAACGCTTCTATTCTATAAGGAATTACTTCAGCTTTAATAGTTTAAAACTTACTCCTTAAAACAGCGCTAAGTTCTTCCTGCCAGGGCTTCCCCTCAAATTGAATTGCTGTATAGCTTGCAGTTTTATCTAGCACCGAAAAGGCGGGGCGTTGTGCCGGTGTCGGGTATTCCGCTGTACTGATAGCATGTAGTGGAATTTGCTTATTCAGAAGTCCCAACTCCAAGGCCTGCCGTTGTATTTCAACAGCAAATTCATACCAACTGGCCCGCCCCTGATCCGTCCAGTGAAAAATGCCCTTTAATTGCCGGTCGGCAACGAAAAGCCAAAGCACCTGCGCCAGCGTATGGGCTGAAGTTGGCGTACCTATTTGATCATCGACAATATTCAATTCATCACGTTCTGCCATCAGTTTTAACATGGTGTTTACAAAATTGTTACCTCGTGCCGAATACAGCCAGGCCGTTCTGATAACTGTGCTATCAGGTCTGAGAGCCATGAGTTTTTCTTCGCCGGCCAGTTTACTGGCGCCATAAACGCTTAATGCTGATGTTGAATCTTCCGGCATATAAGGCTCATGCTTTTGTCCATCAAAAACAAAGTCTGTAGAAAAATGAATAATTCGGCATTCGGGAGAGCAGGCTTTTGCAATATTGGTCGGACCTTCAGCATTTACCTGAAAAGCCAGCTCTTTTTCGGTTTCAGCTTTATCAACCTGGGTGTAACCCGTTGCATTAATAATCGTAGTTGGCGCCAGCTTCTGATAAAAAGATTCCTGTTCATCCAGACTGCAAATATCAACATCGTCAACATCAACAGCATATAATTCAATATTTGCAGGTGCTGTTGCCTTGATGAGGCGACCCAGTTGACCCAGGGCTCCAAGTAAAACGACTCTTTCCTGCATGATTAAACTGGCCCGAGCTAATTAATAAGAAACTTGGCTTAGTGTAAATAAAAACGCCCATGATTGATAAGATCACGGGCGTTTTAAGTAAACAGATAATCAGTTTTCTGATTACATATTGCTGCGTTCCATCTCAACCAGATAGTCAACAACTTCCAGCATATCTGTCTGTGTAGGTACCGCCTGATTTGTCACGATGCGGTACTTGCCGTTAACAATCAGATTTGGCGTGCTGCGTACACCGTAATCGCGCATCTTGGTATTGGCTCGGTTTACCGCAGAAGTAACCGTGAAAGAATTCCAGGTCGCATCAAACTCATCACCTGATACGCCTTTGCTCATGAAATATTCTTTAGCCGCTCTTTCGGACTGTAAATAATTTTGACGCAACAAAATTTCATCAAAAATATCACTGTGAGTTTCCTCAAACAGGCCAAGTTCGACAGCAGTAAAATAAAGCTGGGCATGAGTTTGCATCATGGCATTCCACATGCCGGGGCTACGGACAAAAACAACATCGTCAGGAATATTAGCTTCCCAGTTTTCAATCAGTGGCTCAAAGGAATAGCAGTGCGTGCAGCCATACCAGAAAATCTCAACGACTTCGATTTTGTTGGGATCAACCGTACGAACCGGTGAATCCAGTTCAACATAATGTGTGCCTTCAATAAAGCGTGCTGGCTGTGCCAAAACTGAAACGCTCATAGTTATCATGGCAAACACTAGCAAAACAGGTTTAAGTAATACTTTCATGATGTTCTCCGGACTAAACTTAATTTTAATAATTTTCTAAAAGCTCGAGTCTTTCTCGGTAAATTTCAGCAAATTATTTTCTATCTATATTTATATTTTCTATCTATATATCTATAAAGAGTCGGTTAAAGATACAAAAAAGGGCGCTATTTGGCACCCTTTTTATAACAGCCAGCTTAATACTGGCTTAATAATTCATTTTATTTCCTTATTCAGCTCGCAAGCCGGAAACATAAGAGGCAAGCGCCTGGATTTCAGCATCATTCAGTCTGGCGACATTGTCACGCATAACTGCAGCAAGGTCATTGTTTCTGCTGCCGTCACGAAACGCACGCAACTGCGCCTCTGTGTAGGCAGGATCCTGACCACGTAAAGCCGGATAGCCAGCTCCATTGTTACCTGCTCCTGTTGGTGAATGACAGGCCGAACAGGCTGCGACACCAAGATCAGCATTCCCAATGCGATACAGTGTTTGACCCAGAACCAACGATGATTCTTCTGCAGCACCACGAGGCTCCTCTAGTGAGGCATAATGCGCTGCTATATCAGCCAGATCCTGATCTGAAAAGCTATTTAACTGACCTACCATAAGAGCAACTTCTCTTGCTCCACTTTTAATATCCTGCAATTGTTTATACAAGTAGTTTTGATTCTGACCACCCAATTTGGCTGCACCAGGAATAATCACGTCATTCCCGCTGGCACCATGACAAGCGCCACAAGCAGCAACTTTTGAACTGCCATTGGATGCGTTGCCTGTAACCTGAGCTTGTGCCACAGAGCTAAAAGACAAAACAAACAGTGCAACAAGAAAAATTCTGTTCATGCTTTTTTCCATCAAATAAATGCTAATTTAAGTAGAGCCTGAACCAGAGTTTTAAGCTCCGGGTCGATCTATTGCGATCATAAGGCTATGTTATACTTCCCGCCTGCTAAAAAGCGGGTGGATTATACCCTATCCCAGTCCGATGACAAAGATGGCAGGCAATACAAATCATTACAAATATAGTAGACACAGTGAGAGCTGCATTCTGAATATAATGCCCAAGACAGGATTTGTTACGATTTTTACTTATCTTCAGATCTTTCACAAAAACCTTTAGAAACGATTCATCAACCTATTGATCAGAGCTAAGCATGTCTAAAACCGGTCTGGATTACAGGCAAGCCCATTTTTTGACCAGTGCAGGGACTCTGTCACAGTGCCCGGAAGATGATGCGCTGGAAGTGGCTTTTATCGGTCGCTCCAATGCCGGGAAGTCCAGTGCTATCAACATTCTCACGGAACAGCCCAAACTGGCGCGAACCAGTAAAACGCCGGGGCGTACCCAGCTACTGAATTATTTTGAAGTTGATGACAAGCGCTACCTGGTCGATCTGCCCGGCTTCGGTTATGCCAAGGTTCCGCCCAAAATGAAGCTGCTCTGGCAGAAGGAACTGACGCGCTATCTTGAAGAAAGGCAATCCTTGCAAGGTGTCATACTGCTGGTGGATATCCGCCACGCATTCAAGGACAGCGACATGATGATCATTGACTGGAGCTCCCGCGCACAAATGCCCTTGCATATTCTGCTGACCAAAGCCGACAAACTAAAACACGGCGCTGCCAAAACAGCACTGCTCAGTGCACAAAAAGAGTTAAGCAGCTTTGGTGAACATATCAGTCTGCAATTATTTTCCGCCCTTAAAGCCAGCGGCGTTGACCAACTGCGAAAGCAACTGAACGCCTGGTTAAACCCGATAGAACAGCTTTGACCGCTAAGCATTCAGTTTGCGTTTAAACAGCTGGATGGGTAATTTTACGAGCCTTTTTTCAGACCCCTGAAAAGTTTGGGCCCTAACCACAGGAGAAAGCAGTTAGGGCCCGGTCTCCTATAAAAGTAAGGAGTATTTTGGTCGTTCTAGCAGGATGGGAAATCGGGGAGAAAACCAGCCTGCTATATAATTGTGACTGATCTCATTAAAAATAGTTCCAAATATTTCTCATATATCTGACTTTTTTTAAAATTATAACTGCTCATGCAATGACACATTGATAAATTTTAATGAGCTTCATCCCAATTGGCACCAAAGCCAATATCAACCACCAAAGGAACATCCAGAGCTGCGGCTGAAGCCATCCTGAATTCAACCCCTTCTGATAATAAGGCCAGATCGGTTTCACTGACTTCAAACACCAGTTCATCGTGTACCTGTAAAAGAAGCCGGGCATCAAGCCCAGCAGCAAGCAACCAGTGATAAATATCCACCATGGCACGTTTGATTATGTCTGCTGCTGTCCCCTGCATTGGGGCATTAATCGCTGTGCGCTCGGCGGCTTTTCTCAACATGCCGTTTCGCGCATGAATATCAGGTAAATACAGACGGCGACCAAACAGGGTTTCTACATAGCCCTGCTCACTGGCTATCTGCCTGGTGTTCTCCATGTAATCACGTACCCCGGGATAGCGGTGAAAATAACGCTCAACATATTCCTGTGCTTCATGCCGCCCAATACCAAGCTGTTTTGCCAGACCAAAAGCCGACATACCATAGATCAGGCCAAAATTAATCGCTTTGGCGCTGCGACGCTGCTCACTACTCACCTGATCCAGTGACTCATCGAAGATTTCCGCTGCTGTTGCCCGGTGCACATCCAAGCCCTGTTGAAAGGCTTTACGCAGGCCCTCATCACCGGACAAATGCGCCATGATACGCAGTTCAACCTGGGAATAATCAGCTGCCATCAGGACTTTGCCCTCTTCGGTAATGAAGGCTTTACGGATACGCCGTCCCTCTTCGGTGCGAATCGGGATATTCTGTAAATTGGGGTCGGTTGAAGACAGGCGTCCGGTCGCCGCTACTGCCTGCTGAAAGGTGCTGTGGATACGCCCGGTCTGCGGATTAACATCCTGTGGCAGTTTATCGGTATAGGTACTTTTTAACTTGCTTAAGGTGCGATATTCCAGCAATAGTTTTGGCAGTGGGTAATCCAGCGCCAGTTCCTGCAGGACCGGCTCAGCCGTTGAAGGCTGTCCCTTGGCCGTTTTGCTGATAACCGGGTAATTAAGCTTCTCGTAAAATATTTTCTGTAACTGGGCAGGTGAACCCAGGTTAAATTCTTCACCGGCCAGCTCATAGGCTTCCTGTTCAAGTTCACTCAGGCGTTGGGCAAGTTCTTCACTTTGTTGCGACAGACTGAAAAGATCAACCCGAATGCCCTGCTGCTCCATGGCGTACAGCGCTGGTAAAAGCGCGATTTCCTTATAACGGTAGATATCCGCCAGTGCCCCGGTCTGTTTAAGCTTTAACTCCAGTCCTTGCTGCAGGCGATAAATAAAATCAGCATTCTGCGCGGAATAAGCCGTTGCCTTTTCAATATCCACTTCCGCATAAGTCAGCTTGTTACGTCCCTTACCAAGCAGTTCCTCCAGCAAGAGTTTATCTTCCTGTAGATAGCTTGCAGCGAGCTTATCCAGCGTATGTCTATGCGCAACGGAATTCAGGACATAGGATTGCAGCATGGTGTCAAAACGACGGCCCGCTAATTTAATGCCCACATTAGCCAGCACATGTGACATAAGTTTCAGGTCGTGCCCGGCTTTAAAGATAGCCTGGTCTTCCAACACGGGCTGTAAACTTTTCAGCACCTCTTCAGCATCAAGCTGCTCAGGCACGCCATCATAGGCATGCAGCAAGGGTATATAACTGGCCTGACCCGGCGTAATTGACAGCGACAAACCAATAATCTTTGCCTGCATGAATTGTGCGCCATCAGTTTCAAGCGCAAGGGCAAGTCGCTCGGCTTTTTTAATATCCTTTATCAGGGCGCTGAGCTGATCAGTAGTGAGTATGGTTTGATAATCAATGCTTTCCGGCTGCGTGAAAGCTTCAGCATCATCAGGCACTTCAGCGTCATCAAGCGCTGGGGCAGATCCGGCAATCTGAACTGCCTCGGCTTTGACGCCCTCTGCTTCCAGCTCTTTAATCCAGCTACGAAATTCCAGCGTCAGATACCAGGACAGCAAAGCCTCTTTATCGACGTCGATATGTCTGAGATCTTCCAATCCGATATCCAGCTCAACATCGCATTTAATTGTGGCCAGTTCACGTGACAGACGAAGCTGCTCTATATGCTCTCTTAAATTTTCACCGGCTTTGCCTTTAATCTCATCAGCACGTTCAATCAGTTGCTCTGCTGTGCCATATTCCTCCAGCCACTTCAGCGCGGTTTTCGGACCGACACCCGGCACGCCCGGAATATTGTCAGATTTATCCCCCATCAGGCCCAGATAATCGATGATCAGCTCCGGCCCCAGACCGAACTTGTTTTTAACCCCATCAATATCCAGCACTTCCTTGGTCATGGTATTCAATAAAGTCACATGCTCATTTACCAGTTGCGCCAGATCCTTATCTCCTGTCGAGATCAGGGTGTCGCGCTTTTGTGCCGTTGCCTGTTGTGCCAGCGTGCCGATCACATCATCGGCCTCTACGCCAGGCACAACCATTAAAGGCAGGCCCATGGCCTTGATAATTTCATGGATGGGTTCAATCTGGGAACGCAGATCATCCGGCATGGGCGGTCGGTGGGCTTTATATTGTTCATAGATGTCGCTGCGGAAAGTCTTGCCTTTGGCATCAAAAACAACGGCTATGGGCGATTCCGGGTATTCCTTGATCAGGCTGCGCACCATGTTGATCACGCCCTTGATGGCACCCGTTGCCTGACCACGGGTGGTCGTTAAAGGTGGCAAGGCATGATAGGCACGAAATAAATAAGATGAACCATCAATAAGAATTAAAGGGTTGTCAGGAAGCTTGCTCATGGTTGTAGGCATGTTTTAATAGCTTGTGTTATCCCGCTCATAAAATCTCGGTAGCCGGTTTTATTGGCAGCATAGTCATAACCCAGAATATCAATACTGACCAGCTTCATGTCACGCCCGGTCAGCTGGCTGATTTCTTCCGGGTTATTCGAAGGCTCCAGTAACAAACAGTTCACATTATTGTCAGCCAGCTGCTCTCTGACCTCCAGCACCTTGCGGATGCCAGGCTGTAATTCTTCATTCCCAGTGTAGCTGGCAATGTGCGTTAAACCATACTGCTTTTCATAATAACGAAATGCATTGTGGTAAACCGCAAAGGGCATCTCCTGCAGGCCTTCCAAAGTGGCAAAGATTTCAGCATCCAGGTTATCCAGTGAGTTAAAAAAATCATTCCGGTTATTTTCATAAAGCTGACGATTTCCGCTATCTTTTTCTGCTAACTCACGGGTCAGGGCTGCAGCGATCAGTCGGGCATTTTGGGTGGATAACCAGACATGCGGATCAATAGCTCCGCTAACTGTCAGGCCGTTTTCCTGAATCAAGGCATAGGTATTTATGACACTTGCCGCTGCTGTCGCTATCGATTCACTCAGGGCTTCTTCCAGCTGTGGACCAACCCAAAGCAATATTTCCGCGTCAGCAAGCGTCGTTCTTTCAGAGGGTCGTAAAAATGGATGATGCGGATCCTGCGCAGGCCCAATGATCAGCCCCGGCTCACTAACTGCTGCACCTGCGGTAATGGCCGCTGCGATTAACTGCAGGGGTTTTATGCTGGCGCTGACTTTAGTGCCCCCCATAACCTGGGCACCGGCCAGACTGGCAACAAAGAACTGCAAAAAAATAAAGACGCTGATTAAGTGCTTGCGGGACAAAGCCTGATTCCTGTCGGAGCTGATTCTGCTAAGCCCGCTATGATATATTACCTCGCCTTGTGCGCAAACCTGGGTTCAACTCGAACAATAACACTGTTCCCGCTTTGCCGAAGCAAGTCATCACTCAATTGCAGGATTTATTTTGGCAGCAGATAACACACTTTTACAGGCGCAGGATATTTCGATGTCCATCGATGGTCGTCAGATACTGCACGACATCAACCTGCAAATTGATAAAAAACAGATCGTCACCTTGATCGGGCCCAATGGTGCCGGTAAAACCACACTGGTAAAAATTGTACTGGGTCTGCTCGCGCCCAGCACAGGTAAAGTCAGCTTGCGCAAAAATCTGCGCGTCGGCTACATGCCACAACGTTTGCATGTTGATAACAGCATGCCTATTTCCGTGCAAAAGTTTTTGCACCTGGCTGTACGCGCCAAAGTGGAATTGATCGAACAGGTTTTAAAAGAAGTGAAAGCCTCGCACCTCCTACATTCGCAACTGCACTCTCTTTCCGGTGGCGAACTGCAGCGGGTATTACTGGCACGTTCACTGATTCAGGATCCTGAGTTGCTGGTACTGGATGAACCGGTGCAAGGAGTGGATATTAATGGTCAGGCCGAACTCTATGCACTGATCGCTTCTATTCGTGACCGCCATCAGTGCGGCATCCTGATGGTGTCGCATGATTTACATCTGGTCATGTCGGCAACCGATGAAGTCATCTGCCTGAATCAACATGTCTGCTGCCATGGCCATCCAGAACAGGTCAGTAATGACCCGGCCTATTTGGAACTGTTTGGTAAAAAACAGGCGGAATCCCTGGCAGTATATGCGCATCACCATAACCACAGTCATGCTTTAGATGGTGAAGTACTGGACGATAAGCATACCGGACATAAGCATGGCTGATTTTATTTTACGAGCGCTTGCCGCCGGCCTGATGGTTGCACTGATTGCCGGGCCACTGGGTTGCTTTGTGGTATGGCGGCGCATGGCCTACTTTGGCGACACCCTGGCGCATTCGGCACTGCTGGGTATTTCCTTCGGCATATTAATCGACATTAATCTACAACTGGCCATCATTCTGGCTTGTCTGGCAATTGCACTCTTGCTGGTCAAAATGGAAAACCGTCACCACCTGGCAACCGACACCATACTCGGCATACTGGCACATAGCTCACTGGCTTTTGGCCTGGTCATTCTCAGTTTTACCGATGTGAATATTGACCTGATGGCTTACCTGTTTGGTGACTTGCTCACCGTCACAACCCAGGACTTACTATGGATTGCTGCCTGCGTGATCGGCGCTTTGGTCGTACTGACTTTTTTCTGGAATCAGTTGCTGACAATTACCCTGCATCAGGAACTAGCCCAGGTTGAAGGCCTGAATGTCGGCAGAATACGTTTATTATTGATGCTGTTAATCGCCACAGTCATTGCCTTAAGCATGAAGGTTGTCGGCATGCTGTTAATTACCTCACTGATGATTATTCCACCCGCCTCCGCAAGAAACTTTGCCAACTCACCGGAAAAAATGGCGCTGTCTGCCAGCCTGATTGGTTGTCTTGCTGTATGCGGCGGTCTGCTGGCGTCTTTTTATCTGGATACCCCAAGCGGGCCGAGTATTGTGGTAAGCGCTGCCGTGCTGTTTATGTTGAGCTCAGTTCTGAATAAAAAATAACTCAGTAGATATGGTCCAACGGGCTAACACCACCCCCAAAATAATTGCTTAGTACATGAATATAGATTTGAGTCGTTTGATAATAATGATCACTCAATATTACGTTTTAGAACAAGATCTGATACTGCTCAACACAATTTGTATATGAAGCAAGTAACTATGCCATGAAACTTTCACATTATTTATTCAGCATTTTTCTGCTTTTATTTTCTTTATGCTCTCCCAAAAGTTATACGCAGGAACTAGACCCTTATGAAGCCGGCTGGGAAGGTGAAAAAGTCTGCGAAATTTTGCATGAAGATGAAAGCAACAGAGTGCTTTTGTGCACTTTTCCGCCAGGTACGGGCCATGAAAGACATATGCATGGTCCGACTTATAACTATATTTTTGAAGGCGCAAGGTTGGTAATTACTGATGAAAACGGCGAACTGGAACTTACTTTACGAAGCGGGCTAAATTATTTCAGCGAAGCTGTTGCATGGCATGAAGTGCTTAACATTGGGTCGACCACACTCAAAGCGCTCCTGGTTGAAAGCAAATAGTTGAAAGTAAATAGTTGAAGGCAAAAAAGTACCTTTCTTTTATTTCGTCACGTAATAATAGAGCGTTTACCGGGAAGCAAAATAACTTCTAAAAATTTTTTATAAAAGGGTTTATCAACATGGCATTAACAAAAAGCAGCAAGCAATTAGTCCAGGAAGCGAATGCAAAAATACAGACGCTTTCCCTGGATGAAGCCAAAGAAAAACTTGGGCAGCCAGATGTACAGTTTGTCGATATCCGCGATGTTCGTGAACTTGAACGCGAAGGCACAATACCTGGTTCACTACATGTACCAAGAGGCATGCTCGAATTCTGGGTGGATCCTGAAAGCCCTTATTTCAAACCCGTATTTTCTGAAGACAAGCAGTTCATTCTTTTTTGCCAGTCAGGCTGGCGATCAGCACTGGCGACGGCAACACTCCAGGATATGGGCTTAAATGGCGTCTGCCATATTGATGGGGGTTACAGTAACTGGAAAAATTCAGGTGGCGCGACAGAAGCCAAAGAAAAGAGAAACCCTAAATAAAAGACACCTTCGGTTAATACAACATTCTGAAAGAGAGAGGCTTTATGGCTACCGTTCACATGATTGAATATGACGATGCAAGTGCAGAAGTGCGTGAAATTTATGATGACATCATGGCTACCCGAAACAGTGACTGGATCAATAACTTCTGGAAAGCCCTGGCAGTACAACCTGAACTATTAAAACGCACATGGCATGGTGTGAAGGAAGTCATGGTCCCGGGTTCTATCGATGCTGTTACCAAGGAAATGATTTACATCGCTGTCAGTGTGACCAATGCCTGTCAGTATTGCATTAACAGTCATACTGCCGGAGCAAGAGCAAAAGGCATGACAGATGAAATGCTCGCGGAATTAATGGCTGTTGTCGGCATGGCAAACCAGACGAATGCCCTGGTAACCGGTTTGCAGGTCGAGCTGGATCATGTTTTTAAACAGGGCGGGTTGAACGCTTAAGAGCTCTAGTAAAAAAATTACAGGTAAATTTCATGGATGTGGTCTTGCAGAATATCGGCGCCGTAATCAGTTTTATACTGGGTTTTATTGCTATTTTCTGGCCGGCAAAAACCGAAAGCTTTACCTCTGTTCGGGGCCAGGGCAAAGAAGGTAATTCAGAAGTTCGTGCAACCTATGGTGGTTTTTTCCTGGCGATTTCACTATTTGCTATTTCTACTCAAATGCCTGTAGCTTTTCAAACACTCGGCATTGGCTGGCTGGGCGCCGCTTTAATCAGACTGTTCACTTTGTGCTTTGGTTATTACACCAGGAAAAACCTCGGTGGTGTTGTTTTTGAAGGGCTTATCGGTCTGTTATGTATTTCATCTTTGTTTGTCTAATAAACCATTTTATTTTTTTATAAACATCAAGTCCCAAACGCCATGCCCCAACTTTTCACCACGACGTTGAAATTTTGTGACTGGTCTTCTGCTTGCCGGTGAAAAATTACCGGCACCAAATTGATTATCAAGTCCATTGATTGCAGTTAACATGTCCATCATCTGTTCAGCATAGTTCTCCCAGTCGGTTGCCAGATGAACCAGCCCATTTTGTTTTACCTTGGGCAATAAATTTTCCACAAACTCTGGTTGAATTAAACGCCGTTTATGATGACGTTTTTTGTGCCAGGGATCGGGGAAAAAGATTTGCACAACATCAAGCGACGCATCAGGAATACATTCCTGTAGTACCAGTTTGGCATCATCCTGATACACCCTGACATTATTTAATTCTTCTTCCTTAACTTTGCGGAGCAAGGTTCCAACACCTGGTGGATGTACATCAACACCAATAAAGTTTTGTGCAGGATTGTCTTTCGCCATTTGCAGCAGGGAGTCGCCCATACCAAAACCAATTTCGAACACCAGCGGATTTGCATTTCCAAAAAGTTGTTCTTTATTGACAAAGCCCTGTTCCCGGTCAAGACCAAATACCGGCCAGAGCTCATCCAGTGCTTTTTGCTGGGAATGCGTTAAGCGCCCGCCTCTTACAACGTAGCTTTTTATTGTGCGGATATGATCATGTACTGTCATTTCGACTTGAAGCGGCTGCGAATGAGGCCGTAAATAATCAATCCCCAACCCAGTAAAAAAGCAATTCCACCCAGTGGCGTTATAAAGGCAAATAAGCGTATGCCTGTTAATGCCAAGAGGTACAAACTGCCTGAAAATAAAACGATGCCCGTCTGAAAAACGTAACCGCTACGGCTGAAACTTCTGGATGCCGGAAATAAGTAACACAACCAGGCTGACAGGATCAGCGCCACGACATGAAACATCTGATACAGCACGGCTGTATTCCAGGTTTCAATACTGCTTTCTGAAATTATGCCTTCAAGACCATGAGCCCCGAAGGCACCAAAGGCCACTACCAGAAAGCCATTAATTGCTGCATATAAAATAAATTTTTCCATTTCTTTTCCGTTTCAAGCTCGGTCTCAGTGCAAAATTTTACTCTGACAACCGAATCATATTAAACAGGCATAAAAAAGCCGCCTGAAACGGCGGCTTCTTGAATTATGTTTGTAATGCTCTTTTATGCTTCGAGCCGGGCTTTTACCTTATTCATGGCATTTTTTTCCAGCTGTCTGATGCGCTCTGCAGAAACCTGATATTTGTCAGCCAGTTCATGCAGGGTGGCTTTATCATCGCTTAACCAGCGTAAAGTCAGAATATCTTTGCTGCGCTCATCCAGACCTTCCAATGCCAAATAAAGATTATCTGCACTGGATTCAGCGTAATCTTCCTCTTCGATATTACGGGCAGGATCATAACGAACATCTTCCAGATATTGCGCAGGCGTTATGGCAGCTTCATCATCATCCGAATCAGGGGCTGCATCGAATGACGCATCATAGGCACCAAGGCGCCCTTCCATCTGCATCACGGCTTTAGGGTCTACCCCTAAATCTGCTGCAACCTGATCGGCTTCTTCTTTGCTCAACCAGCCAAGGCGCTTTTTGGAGCCCCGGAGGTTAAAAAACAACTTACGCTGAGCCTTGGTTGTTGCTACTTTAACGATGCGCCAGTTACGCAGAATGAACTCATGCATTTCTGCCTTAATCCAATGCACAGCAAAGGAAACCAGACGAACACCCTTTTCAGGATTAAAGCGCTTAACCGCCTTCATCAGGCCAACATTACCTTCCTGAATCAGGTCAGCTTCAGACAGGCCATAGCCGGAATAGCTTTTTGCCATGTAAACCACAAAGCGCATGTGAGCAAGCACTAACTTACGCGCCGCATCAAGGTCTTCATGGTAAAAATACTTGTTTGCAAGATCCAGCTCTTCTTCTGCAGTCAGAACAGGAATGCCATTGACTGCAGTAATATAAGCATTCAGGTCGCGACCAGGCACCATTGTGTCAATGACACTCAGGCCTTTTCCTGCCATGCTTCCATCAGTTGATTTATATACTTTTCCAGTCATTTGCTTATTCACCAATTCCTATAATAACCCTTTAAAAACTTTCCAAGTCTCTGCTACTTAGACTACGAAGGGCATGAAATATTACCACTTTTTTAAAAAATTCTCTATGTTTCGCGCCCACCCTGAACAGCTTACAGCATGGGAAATCCTCTAATTTAGTAGCTTTTCCTGAAATTTCAAGGCCTAGTAGTAATATTCCGTATACCCTGGCAGCAAGCGGTATCTGGAGTTAAGAAAGGCCACGATATCTATGAGCTCCGTTACTTTCATATTTTCATTCAGATACATCGGCGAAGAATTGACCCGGCTTCTTTCCTGACGTGGCAGTAAATCCAGATACTGATCTGAAATCACATGATCAGGATTGATGATGGATGTCGTCAGATCTCCATAGGTTTTGGCAAACATCAGCTCGCCACCCAATACCACAGTGAAAGGCCTGGTGCCGGAATAGTCCGGTAGCTCCACATCATCCACAACATGACACTGGATACAACCGAGACTCGCAAAGGCCTGTTGTCCGCGTTCAATATCTCCCCGCAAAATCGGAAACCTGAAATCATTTGCATAATCAGGGTTAATACGACATGCGCTCAGCAACAAAACTGAAGCTGCCATCACCGATAATAAAAACCGTTTTTTCATAAGAACTTCTCCTTTTAATTTACTCTTACCTTTTATAGTTTAATTCCTGCACAGACAGTGTTCTTGACTTAAGTCAGATAACACAGTTGTGTCTAAATCTGTGACTGTCTGAGATAATAGCGTGATGGAATATGAGTTAAGTCTTCTGTTTGTTTTTCTGCTGATTATCTCGGGCTTTTTCGCCGGGTTTATCAATACCATTGCTGGTGGTGGATCCATGTTGACCTTGCCTGCCCTGATGATATTGGGCATGCCTGCCGATATCGCAAACGGCACCAATCGGGTCGGGATATTGTTGCAGTCCATTGCCGGCGCCAGACGCTTTCATCAGAAAGGCAAGTTGAAACCCGCTTCCATCATTCCAACCCTCATACCGACCTTAAGCGGCTCTTTAATTGGCTCATTGCTTGCTTCCTATCTACCCGTGGTTTTTTTGAAACCGGCATTACTGATTACCATGCTGTGCATGGCGCTTATCATGCTGGTAAGACCTTCCGTAGTAGCGCCTCCTGCCGGGACTCCAATTTACACGTTAAAAGAAAGACCTATGGCCTGGTTTGGGCTTTTTGTTGCCGGTCTTTATGGTGGCTTTGTGCAGGCAGGTGTCGGCTTTATTCTCATAGCCGCATTGGCCGGCGGTCTGCGTTATGATCTGGTACGTTCAAATGCGCTAAAAATGGCAATTACCGTTCCAGTGACTGTAGTCGCCTTAACCGTTTATGTATTGCGTGACCAGGTACAGTGGATTCCCGGACTGGTGCTGGCCATTGGCATGGTGTTGGGTGCTATGGCAAGTGTTCAGTTTGCTATAAATGTTCCTCAGTCTGTATTGAAGTGGGTGATGTTTGGCATGGTACTGCTAGTATGTCTGGCAGCATTTTTTAGCTAAGCCTATTCTTCATAAGATTTAACTAGTTTAAATCCATAAAAAAAAGAGAGCCGAAGCTCTCTTTTTTTTATTAGCGTTTTTTATCCAGCCGTTATTCTACGAAAGGCATAAAGCGTCCGAGAATAATTACAATAACCCAGATAATCAGCGAAAGCGCCGCAATAACTTTAGCCCTGAATTCGGCATCTTCACCATCAGCAAGCTGGCTTAGCTCCTTATGCTCACCAAACCAGAACCAAAGTGCATTCAGCCCGGCTATAAGCACCAGTCCCATTTTCCATTGGAAAGCAATGTTAGGACCATAGCGCTCAGGGTTAGATGCTATAAATGTAATTCCTGAAATCAGGTTGATAGCAAAGCCAGCCATGGCTATCGGAATAAATTTCATAGCGGCCTGCATGTTGATAAAACGTGCAAAACCGACAACTCTCAGATCAATCACTAGCAGTGAACCAAAAAGCAGGGATAATCCAAAAAAGTGAGCCGTTTCTGCGGCCACAAAAACCCAGGATGCATCTCTACTGAATACGCCCAGCCATGATGTTCCAAGCCAGTCAAACGTTGGTTGTAAAAATTCCATATTCCCGCCCCCTTACTGTAAATAAGCCATCAGGCGACCGGTAATAATAGCGCCGGACCAGGAGGCCATACATGCAGCTGATAGCAGCATCGTTACTTTTTCATCGCGGCCATTTCTAATGCCGCTCATGACCACCTTCATCAGGATGCCACCAAGGACTATAAATGCAATTTTGAGCTGAAAAGACCCCTGAAAAATATAGGTAGAAAAATAACCTGTTAGCAACAACAAGCCGGAAACCAGATTAAGCATAAAACCTGCCCAGCCGATCATGAATAAGCGATCATAGGCAGAAATAGAAATATTTTTAGCGAAGCCAAGTACCCGCATGTTAAAAGCAAGAACAACACCCATTACTGTCATCATGCCCAAACCATGGGCTGAAAGTGTAATCGGGTAAGCCATGAAATTTCCGGTCCCGCCGGTTAACCACAACCCAACGCTGCTCAACTCAACTGAACAAACAAAGCCAACTGGCTCTATACACCCAAAGTCAAATTCCATCGTTAAACCTTAAATTATTGTTAGCTGCATTTTTACAGCTTTTATTAATCAGCAGGACTCATAAAATCAGATGCATAAGCGCACTTGCTTGTGCAAATTTCAGTCTGAATCTTGCTCCCCTTAAGTTGCCTTATATTCAAGCTAGAAATCCAGGCGCTAAAGTAAACCACATCCATTGCAGAATCAAGTTTAACCGTGGCTATAACATGACAGCAAAAAGGGCCTTCGCCCTTTAAACCACTAGTATAAGCGCCTTTTTTATACTCCGGTTAAGGAGTTAAAAACGGTTAGTAAGGGTTATAGAAATGCCATCCAGCGAGCGACACTGATAATACCCAACCAGAACAATAAAGAAATAATCGCAATGGCTTTAGCTGTTGGTTCTGCCTGCTCACCATCTGCAAGTTTCACCATACTATTGATGAAAATTGCATCTACCTTCTTTATTCATAAAAAGAAGCTTGATCAACATCAAGCCATTTTTAATTTCCTTCAAAGCTGCGCATTGAGCCAGGAAGCAATATCCTGTATCTCTTGTGGACACACCGTATGCGCCATCGGATAAGTCAGATATTTAGGCTGATAGCCCAAGGTTTTTAGAGCCTCCAGGCTCTTTTCAGCAAGCGATATATCCAGCACAAGATCATGGGTGCCATGACACACTAATATTGGCAAATCCTGATTAGCAGGGTGCGGGATAACTTCCTCTGCAGTTGGGAAAAAAGATGATAGCGCCAGCATGCCTGCCAAGGGTTTGTCATAAGTTAAACCAGCCTCATAATTAACAGCACCTCCCTGCGAGAAACCCACAAGAATAATTCGCTCACTATCAATCCCTTTTTCTATTTCCTTATCAATTAACTTATGCACTTGCATGGCAGAGGCAAGTAATTGCTGAGAATCAATCTTTCTGCCTGCTCCATCAAGGGCGAGGATATCGAACCATGCAGGCATGACATAGCCCATGTTCATACTTATCGGCATGGAAGGGGCATGAGGAAAAATAAAACGAACGTTACAGCCTTCTTTTAGTGACAGGTAGGGAATTAGCGGCTCAAAATCATGGCCATCAGCACCCAGTCCATGCAGCCAGATTACTGACGCGTTGGCTTCCTGTATTGGCTCAATAACTAGGGACTGTAAGGGTTCACTCATATTTACGCTGCGAGTTTAGCGGGGAGGTAAGGACTGTAACTTTATTGAACAGAGGGCGCAAGGCGGGGAGGCTTAGGCACTTTTCTGGTACTGGATACCTTCATCTTTTACATCGAATCTATCATGCAGGAAAAACACGATCTTTTCCGGTTCATCAATCCAGTGCACCTCTCCTTTTTCTTCTATGCGCAGACAAGGCGCTTTTAATTTGCCGAATTCAGCCAGTAAATTATCCTGATGAATAGTGCACTTTCCAATATCACGGCGTTCAATATCTATATTCAAACGGCGGATCTCATGCCGGGTTTTTCTGCTTGCCATACAGCCCTTATAGTCGTAGAGAGCCAGACCACTGGTCGCTTTTGCCAGCTTTCTGGATTCTTCTTCAGAACGCGCTATGGGTTGGGGGCGGTTAAACCAGTCAAATAAACTTAAAAATGAGTCAATAATTTTACGGATGGTGAACTTAAGCATTTATTTAAAAAACGAAATAAATTTAGGGTCTGGTTTAAAAAAGGCGGCATTATGTACAAAGCCGGAAAGCCTGTCGAGTATTTTTTTAGCCGCCTCCTAGTCCGGATTCAGCACCTTGCCGCTCAGGTAATACCACTTCCCTTTTGCACGCCGGAATAATGAAATCTCATGATGCTTATGCGCCATGCCTTCTGTATCTTCATAGCTGGCGATGAATTCAACCTGACCAAAATCCCCTTTCTGCTCATGCCCGATTATTTCAAGCCCTTGCCAAGTGAAAGCCCCGGTATTTAATTCTGCTGCTCTGATGCTTTCGGCTGTTGCCGGGTGCCAGGTCTGCCTTAAATATTCAGCGTGGTCGCCAAGGGCATAGGCAGCATAGCGCGAGCGAACCAACTGACGAATTGTTTTCGCCTGAGTTTCTCCCTTTAATAAGGGCTCACAACAAAGAGAATAATCTTTTTTACTGCCGCAAACACACGAAGTCATAAATCCACTCACCCACTCTGGGCCCATATTGTCATTTATGATTGCTGCTCATACAAGGACACAAATAATTATCTTTTTAAGTTACAAATAAAACACTTTAGGCCCGGAATAAACCATAGTTTTTGCACTTTGTACCTGCAACATAAACTTGGCCTATGACAAAAGGCATACAGCCAATTTCAGGCTTTTTAGAAGATTAGCATTTTTGCTATAAACATGTTTATATCTGCCTTCGCTGCATAAATTTGCATACAGCTATAGCAGTAATAACCAAAATTAAGGGGAGGCTTGGCGCCCGCTAAACTGCACCGCAACCAATACCATTTATGTTCGAGTTTTTTTTCAAATATTCCCCTGCCATTTTCGAAGAAAGCGAGTTTATTCTTGCCAATACCTGGCCAATTTGGTTCCTCTATACACTAGGCTTTATTTTTCTTGCCAGCTGCCTTTTTATGCTGATCTGGCAACGCAAGGTTCTTAGTCTTTATCAGCTTGCCAGCATTGGTGGACTTCAGGCTTTGATGCTAGCCCTGATACTTTTTGTCTTATGGCAACCGGCCCTGGTGACTGAGCGTCTGGTAGGTGGTGAGAATGCCGTTGCTGTTTTATTGGATAGCTCAGCCAGTATGGCTCTGATCGAAAATGGTGAAACACGCATGGATCAGGCACAAGCGCTTTTATCAGAAGAAGGTCTTGAGGAGCTGGCTGATATTTACGATATTCTGCCTTATGCTTTTGCCGGAGAAGTCACTGAACTGAATTCTTTTGCCGAGCTGCCAAACCCTGGCGACGCTTCCAATATAGGGTCCTCTATCGTTCAGACTTTACGTGAAGCCAGCAATACCTCCCTGGGGGCATTGATTCTGGTCAGTGATGGCGCTGATAACAGCGGCAACATTGATGCGGCAACTTTAAGTGAAATAGTTTCTTATGGTGTTCCAATTCATACAGTCGGTATTGGGCGCGAAGCTATTCCAGAAGACCTGGAACTGACCAGCATACAGTTGCCTCAATCTGCGCTACCCGGAACAACACTTTCTGCAGGTGTCAGTATCATCCACGACCAGGGCGGCATGACCCGGATAAAAGTGTACAACGGCGATGAACTGATCAGCACCGAAGAAATTGAACTAAATGCCAACCAAAATATGACAACGGCATTTATTGATGTCGAAGTCAGCGAGCCCGGTGAATTGGATTTACGCTTTACACTTGATCCCGTTAATGGCGAAAGAAATCTGGCAAACAATTCAAGAGCACAGGTAGTCGACATTCCCGACGGGAATTACCGCATCCTTTATATAGAAGGTGAACCACGCTGGGAATATAAGTTTATGCAGCGGGCCCTGGATGAAGATCCCAGCGTACAACTCTCAACCTTATTGCGAGTCACGCCTAATAAATTTTATCGCCAGGGGATTGATGATCCGGATCAGTTAGCAGAAGGTTTTCCCCTAGAAAGATCAGAGTTATTTGCCTACGACGCTTTGATTATAGGCAGTGTTGAACTGGCCGAATTCAATGAAGAACAGCAGCAGATGATCCACGATTTTGTCAGTGAGCGTGGTGGCAGTTTAATGATGCTGGCAGGATTAAACGGCTTGGGCCTGGGTGGTTGGAGTGAATCTGTCGTCAGCGAAGTTCTGCCTGTAAGACTTGCTGCGGATGATGCGGCTTTTGTCCGCCAGCAGGCCAAAGTTATTCCAACGCCTAGTGGTCTTGCTTCTCCTATTCTTCTGCTCAGCGATAGCCCCGCTGAAAATCTGGAACGGTGGAACGAATTACCCAACATTGCGGACTACCAGAATCTCGGCTCACTAAGACCGGCCGCCACTACCTTACTGGAAATTGATGTGAACGGTGAGCTGCAGCCACTGCTGGTAACTCAGCCTTATGGCAAAGGACAGAGCTATATCATGGCAACCGGAGGAACCTGGCGCTGGCAAATGAGCATGCCGCTTGAAGATATGAGCCATGAAACATTCTGGCGTCAGTTAGCCCGCGGCCTGGTAGTCAATTCACCGCTGCCTTTTGAGTTGAGTACCAACATAGAGAATGAGGAGATTCGTGTTCGTGCACAAGTGCGGGATTCAGACGCTGAAGAAAACCAGGGTCTGGCTGTTTCTGCTGTGGTCTCTTCCGAATATGGCCCGGCAATGACACTGGAACTATTACCTTCCAGTAATCAGCCCGGCGTCTATGAAGCCAGTTTCAATCCTGTCGATACCGGCTTGTTTTCGATAGAAGCAATTTCCCGCGTCGGAAATACTCCTGTCAGCTCGGTCCGTTCTGCCATTCGTTATGAACAAAACCAGGAAGCCTTTGCCATCCGGCAGAATCGGGATTTGCTTGAAAACCTTGCGGCAGTGACCGGTGGTCAATACTGGCAGGCCCAGGATTGGGATGAACTGCCAGAAGCCATTTCATACTCTACAGCTGGCATCACTGAGCAGGACATCCGCTATCTCTGGGATGCACCAATTATTTTTATACTGCTGATTTTATTAAAAGCCGCAGAGTGGCTGCTACGAAGACGCTGGAGAACAATCTGATGAGGTCCTTTATAGTAGCCAGCTCAGCTCTCCTGTCTGTAGCCCTGTCAGCACTATCCTTTAATGCACAAGCCGCACTCTACGTAACCATTGTGCAGGGCCTCGGTGGAGAGCCGGCCTTTGAGGAAAACTTTCACGAACAAAGTCAGACGATTGCAGAAGCTTCAGCATCGTTAACCGATAGCGAAAACATCACTTTATTCAGCGGCACTGACGCCACCCGGGAAAATCTTTTAGCGCATTTTTCTGAACTTAGTGTCGGTATGAATGAAGATGACCGGGCAGCTATTTATCTGATCGGTCATGGGAGTTTTGATGGCGAGGAATATAAATTTAATATCCCCGGTTTGGATATCACCACTGATGACATCCTTGGCATCATGAATGCCTTTCACGGACAAAACCATTTCCTGCTAAACACTTCCAGTACCAGTGGCGCTCTGCTTGAACCCCTGCAAAATGAAAATAGAATTCTGGTTACTGCAACACGCAATGGTAACGAGAAAAACGCAACCTTCTTCGGTAAATATTTTGTCGAAGCCCTGAGCAGTGAAGACGCCGATTTAAATAAAAACAACAGCATCAGCATCGAAGAAGCCTTCAGTTATGCGCAACGCCAGGTGGAAGAATATTTTGAAAGTCAGGGCCAGCTTGCAACCGAACATGCCGAAATCAGTGGCGACGGTGCCGCCCAGTTTACTTTGGCGCGTATTAACCCTGTCGTTATCTCTTCTGAAAATCCACGAATTGCGGAACTGCAGGAACAAAGCCTGGAGGTTGACCGCCAAATTGAAAGCCTGCAGCTCCGCCGCGGCGAAATGAGTAATGCAGAATATATCGAGCAACTGCAGGCACTGATCTTGCAGTCCGCCAGAATCAATGAAGAAATCGATCAGCTAAGCAGTGAGTAATACATAGCAAAGGTAAACCCGAAGTCGTGAAAGCAAGAAACACTAAGTCTCAGAATCGTCTGGCTCCGCTGGTGGCTTATAGTGCGATATGCAGTTCTGTTTTGTTTGCTGGTTTATTTACTGAACAGACCCTGGCCAGGGAACATCTGCTTGGGGCCCTGGATAATGAAACTTTATTAAACTGCGAAAACCTTTATTGGTCAGGTCAAAGTCTTGAAGCCAATGCCTGTTATCTGAGCATTGTGCGCGGTATCAACCCACCCGAAATTCAGGCAGAAGCAATGTGGGCCCTGGGTGATCTCTACACTGCCGATGAACTGTTTGAACAGGCCGCAGAGGCAAATCCGGACAATGCCATGATCCTGGTCAGGACCGGCGAGCTTTATATGCGCACCTATCAATATCAGGATGCCTACAACTTTTTTAACCAGGCGCTGGCGCTGGAACCTGATAATGCCTGGGCACATATCGGCGCCGCCCAGGCACTTAGCTCCGGTAACAATGGTGAAGAAATTAATGCTCACCTGGAAGCTGTGCGCACACACTTTGCCTCGCCACCCGGCGCCCGCTTACGCGCAATGATCATGTCAATTAATTCCAACATGGAACGGGATCAATATGAACAGGCCCGGGAAATGCTTGATGAAGCCTGGGATCTTGTTGATGATGAAGATCTGCCGGTAATGGAAATTAATGCTCTGGAAGCCGCCCTGGCATTTCTCGAGCGGCGCACTGAGGAAGTGCAGCCCTATATTGACGCAGCCCTCGCTGAAGCCCCGGCCTATGGTGATGCCTATGCCATTCCCGCACACTTTGCCTCAAATATCAGGCGCTATGCTGAATCCGGCGAGCTTTACAAGAAGGCCGTGGATATCGAACCAGAACATTGGACGGCGCATCTGGAACTTGGCCAGAATTATCTGCGTCTGAACCAGATTGATGCCGGTATACGGCATGTTGAAATTGCTTATGAGGGTGATGGCTTTAATCCGACGACGCTCAATATGATGCGTTTGCTGGATACCTTCAGTGAAAATTTTGTCGACCTGACTTTTCCCGATCCGCCGGAAGGCGATGGTATTCCCAAACTGGTATTGCGCCTTGATCGTGATGAAGCTGAGGTTCTTAAACCTTATGCGCGTGAACTGGCAGAAGCCAGCATGGCAACTTTTGCCGAACGCTATCACTTCCCGACCAAGGAGCCGGTCATCGTTGAAATTTTTCCTAATCATGAAGACTTTGTCGTGCGTTCTATTGGTATGCCTGGTGTCGGCATACTAGGTGTGACCTTTGGCTATCTGTTTGCCATGGACTCGCCAACCGGGCACCCTGATGAGACCTATCACTGGGGTACGACTCTGTGGCACGAAATGGCTCATGTTTATACTTTGGAAGCCTCAGAGCATGGTGTGCCACGCTGGTACAGTGAAGGCATATCGG
This sequence comes from Gammaproteobacteria bacterium, assembly GCA_038148755.1. Lineage (GTDB taxonomy): Bacteria > Pseudomonadota > Gammaproteobacteria > Pseudomonadales > Pseudohongiellaceae > UBA5109. Next base: position 187,289 of record JAYQWA010000001.1, on the reverse strand, counting down.
TTTATGAAGAATGGAATACCGGCCCGATACCCGGCATTAAAATCCCGGCTTATGTTTTACAGTTCATGGCTGAAGGAGCCTTCCTGCCAGTAGCCAAGCTGGACGATGGCTTTATGCGTCCGACCTATGATGAGCAGGTCATTGTTTCCTATATGCAGGCAGGTTTGATTTTCCAGTTCATCTCGGAAGAATACGGCCACGATAAAATTGTCGACATGCTTTACCAGTTTGTTGAAGGGACAGATGAAGTCACTGCCATAGAAACTGCCTTGGGTATCAGTGAGAATGAGTTTGACCGCCACTTTAAGCAATATATCGATATTCAGTTCGGTCCTCTGTTGAATAATCTGTCTGTCTGGCAACAGGATATGCAGGCAACCGTTCTGGCCTATGGCGCAGGCGACTGGGAAGCAATCATCGCTGCCGCCAACCGGGCGATCTTTACTTACCCTGACTATGTTGAGCAGGACAGTCCCTATATAGCGAAGGCGCTGGCACATGCCCAGCTTGAGCAGGATGACCTTAAATTTGAAACCCTTGAAACCTTCTGGCAACTTGGCGGTTATTCCGCACGGGCATTAAAAGAACTTGCCGATGAATACATTGCCCGTGGACAACATGCGCAAGCCATCGACGTATTCAGGGATATTCATTATGTTGATCCCTTTGATGAAGCAACTCATGGCAAACTCGGCGACCTGTTTATTGAATTAAACCGGCCGGAAGATGCCTTGCAGGAGTATCTGGTTGGACTGGCATTAAACCCGCTGGATCAGGCGACGGCTAATTACCGTGTGGCATCAGCTTACAAGGCCTTGAATGAACCGGCACAATCAATGGAGTATTTAATGACGGCATTGGATATTGCTCCACAATACCGTCCGGCCCAACAGCTTTTACTGGAATTGAGCAGAACACAAAATTAAAAAATATAAGAACACTAATTAATCAGGAACCCTTTACAGGAAGCAGGAATATGAATGAAGAAGTAGAAAATTTTGGATCAGATGAAACACGTGAATTAGTTGCGAACTTCCAAAAGGCAACTACCAATATCCGTGAGCAGATAAGAGGCACTATCGTCGGCCAGGATGAAGTCGTAGAAAATCTTCTGATCTCGCTTTTTGTTGGCGGTCACTGTCTGATCACCGGTATGCCGGGTACTGCAAAAACCTTGCTGGTGCATACCTTGGCCAGCGCGCTGGGTTTAAGTTTCAAACGAATTCAGTTTACCCCTGACCTGATGCCTACCGATATAACAGGTACCGACATGGTCGAAGAAGATCAGAGTACCGGCAAGCGTGAATGGCGTTTTATCGAAGGTCCTGTCTTTACCAATGTCTTATTGGCTGATGAAATTAACCGAACTCCGCCGAAAACTCAGGCTGCCCTGCTGGAAGCCATGCAGGAAAAAACGGTCACCGTACGTGGCAAAAATCACATACTTGACAAACCTTTTATTGTGCTGGCTACGCAAAACCCGATTGAACTGGAAGGCACCTATCCCTTGCCGGAAGCACAGCTTGACCGTTTCCTTTTTAATGTCATTCTGGATTATCTGGATTCCGAACAGGAAGTTGCCGTGATTAACCGTTTCACCAAAAGCATCGATATGCCACCGGTGGAAGCCTGTACCTCTGCAGAAGAGATTATCAAGTTTCAAAGTCTGGTTAGAGAAGTGCCTATTTCGGACTCGCTGAGCCGTTATGCTGTTGATATTGTGCGCGCCACCAGGCCCTCCGATGAACTGGCAACCGACATGATTAAAAAGTATGCCAATTTCGGTTCCAGTATTCGCGCCACCATGAATCTGGTGCTGGCCGCCAAGACCCGCGCTTTAATGGAAGGCCGTTATCATGTGCTGGCTGATGACTTGAGAGCGCTGGCAATCCCTATTCTGCGCCACCGTGTGCTTCCAAACTACTATGCTGAATCTGATGGCATCAGTATTGATGACATCTTGGCTGATCTATTAACTAAAGTTTCTGTAAGCGAGTAAACGATAACCAAATGCAGTTAGGTCAAACTGACAATAAAAATGCGCCAACCCGCCTGCTGGATCCCAGCGTGCTTTCCAGTCTGTCCAATCTGGAACTGGTTGCCAAAGCTGTGGTGGAAGGTTTTGTCATGGGTCTGCACCGCTCGCCCAAATATGGTTTCAGTCAGGAGTTTGTCGAATACCGACCCTATGCCGAAGGTGATGATCCGCGTCATATTGACTGGAATGTTTACTCCCGTACCGACAAGACTTTTATCAAGCTGTTTAAAGGTGAAACCAACAGTCATTTAATGCTGTTACTTGATACTTCAGCCTCTATGGGTTTTGGTGCCAGGTATTCAAAATTACAGTACGGAAAATATCTGGCTGCCAGTCTGGCTTACCTGGCGTCGCGTCAGCATGATGCCATCGGCGCCATGATTTTTAATGATGAGGTGGTGCAATACCGTCCACCCACATCTAAAAGCGGCACTCTACATGGTGTTATCCATACCCTGGATAAGGCAGAAGCTGTTGAAGGCACTGCCATACACAAACCCTTCACCCGCTTTCGCGAGCATGTAAAAAAACGCGGATTGGTTGCGGTGATCTCTGATTTTTATTGCGACCCGGAAGCCCTGATGGAAAATGTGCGTCCTTTGGCACTGCATGGTCAGGATGTCATTATGTTTCATTTACTGGATCCGGATGAGCTTAATCCGAATATTAAAGAATCAACCTTGTATGAAGACATGGAGTCAGGCGAAGCTATTGAGGTAGATCCGATTTTTATGAAACAGGGTTATCCTCAAAGAATCAAAGCACATATAGCGGCCATTGAAAAAACCGCCAAGGGGATGAATGCCGATCACGTATTGCTGGATACCAGTGAACCGCTTGATCGAGCCCTGCATGCTTACCTGACCTTCAGGGAGAAACGTGCCTGATGTCTTTGCTTAGCCCACTGTTTCTATTCGCCCTGCTTGGCATTGCCTTGCCCATCTGGTTGCATCGCTTGCAGACCAACGCTACCGAAAGGGAAAAATTCAGTTCCATCATGTTTATGGAACAGAGTCAGCGCCGCGTCCATATTCAGCGTAAATTAAAATACCTCGTATTAATGGCGCTGCGAATCCTGTTTCTGGTTTTACTGGTGCTTGCTTTCACCAAGCCGGTGTTCTTCACGGCGCCGGAAGCTGCTGTAACAGAAGACACAACACATCACGTCATTGTCCTGGATACGTCTTTCTCCATGCGTGAAGGCAACAGCTTTGCTCAGGCTGTCACGCTGGCAGAGGAACTGGTTGATGCCATGGGTGCCGATGATATTGCCAGCCTATATACCGCCAGCGGTACGGTTGAAACCATCAGTACTGCAACAGCCGACCCGGCAATTATCCGTGGCGGTCTTGAGGGACTTGAACCAGACTACGGCCGTCTGGACATCGGTGCCATGGTGACGGCTCTGGATAGCTTAATCACCAGCAGCCAGGCAAATTTTATTATTCATTTCATTAGTGATTACCAGCAAAGCGGCCAGGCTGTCCGTTTTGCCGATATGATTCCTGATGTCATCAACGGGCGCCCGGTGACGCTCAGTATTCATCAGGTAAAAACAGAAGATGTCGCCAACTGGTCAGTTGCTTCGGTTGAAATTACAACGGCTGATAGCATTCGTGTCGGCTTGAAAAATAACAGCAGTGCAGAACAGAGAGTGGAAAAAACGGTTGCCTTGAGCATTAACGACATCACACAACAAAGCCTGACTGAAACCTTTACTGCGCCAGCAGATGGCATCAGCTACATCAGTTTTGAAAACGTAAGTTTTGATGAAGGCGATAATCGCCTGAACGTCAGTATTACGCCTAACGACAGTTTGCCGGACGACGATATGCGCTACACTGTCTTTGATAATTCACCGCCCGCGCCAGTCATTCTGTTGAGTGCCGACCCGGAATCTCTGGCAGTTACTTACATTACAACGGCGCTGGAAACAGCACCTCGCGGTTATGAAGTTGAGCTGCTGGATGTTAATGATTTTGATCCCCGTATATTGCAGCGTTATCCCTGGATTGTGATTGATGATATTGGCAGTGTTAATGCATCACTGGCACAGGAGTTACAAGCCTACGTCGACGGCGGTGGTGCGATACTGGCAGCTGTTGGCGAACGAACACTTGGTCAGGCCAGCATTCCGGTAGGAGGACAGGCTATTGGTGGCAGCCTGAGTTTCAGTCGCAATACTTCCTATAATGTGCAGGGCGTCAATGTTTCTCACCCTGTGCTTGACGGCTCCGTAGGCTGGAACAACCTGGCTATTTCCAGAGTTCTGCCTATTGAAGCTGGTGAAGCTGACAACGTGCTGATTACTTTAAATAACAATATCCCTTTTTTAGCTGAACGTAACATTGGCCTGGGTCGCTTCCTCTTACTTAATACCAGTTTAAATAATACCTGGAGTGACCTGCCGGTTAAGCCAGTCTTTGTCAGCTTTGTCGCAGAAGCCGCCAGGCATCTGTCGAATGAAGAATTATTGGTGAAGGAGCAAACCATCAACAGCTTCCTGCAGCTGGGTCAGAATAATGGAGCTTCAGGCCAGGTTTATGACCCTGCCGGTAACAGCCTGTTATCGCTGGCTGACACGACCCAGTCTCAAAGCATACAGTTGTCGGAAACAGGCTATTACCGGATCGTCACTTTAGGCCGCGACAATCTGGTCGCTGTAAACCCGGATACCCGTGAGTCAGATTTAAGTATTATGGATGCGCAGGCCCTGCAAAACTGGGAAACCATGGCAGCAGGGAGCGCGGGCGACATGGAGCTGGTCGACGGCATTGCCATCAGTGTCGTTGAAGAAGAACCTGTTGCTATAGAGATTTGGCGTGTATTATTGATTTTACTTGCTGTTATTGTCCTTGCCGAGTCCTTATTGGGTAATCGCTATTTACGGTTCAATACAGGAAATACCTAGCTATGAAAGCAACCGAAAAGCTTGAACTCTACCTGACAGAATTCCGTCAGCGTCTGAAAAAACTGGTGATCCTCCAGGGTGCTGCTGCGGTCGCAGCTGTACTTTTATCAGTCTCACTGATTGCTGCCTGGTTTTCTCTGGAGAACGGCTATGCCGGTTCAACCGTTATCACTTTCCGTCTTTTGCTGGTTCTGGCACTGGCTGCTGTTGTGCTGCTGGGCATTCTTGAACCACTGAAAAGAATTAAAGACGATGTCAGCTCACAGATTGAAAACCGCAGCACAAAATCAGACGGCAAAGGTTTTGAGGGACGCATAGAAACCTATGCACAAATGGAAGCTAAAAACCCCTTCCGCGAGTTGCTGGCTGAAGATGCCCTAAAAATCAGTGCTTCTTATCCCGTTGCCGAGCAGGTCAAAAACAGGGACATGCAAATTGCCGGCGTAGCAGCAGCCGCCATGCTCGCCGTTTTAATTTATATGGCTGTCGGTGCCGGCCTGTTTTCTTATAGCCTGCAGAATTTTCTTGCAGGCTGGGCCAGCGATAGTTTCGTACCACCACAGTCAATCACTGTTTCACCTGGTGATGAAAGTGTGCGACGTGGCGCTAACTTACGCATCAGCGCTCAAATAGAAGGGCTTGATCCTGATGAGGCCGTATTGCACGTCCGCAACAGTGGTGAAGAGTGGCAGGAAGTGCCACTGGTCAGAACCATGAACGGCTTTGAATTTACCCTGTTCTCTCTGCAGGAAGAGATGGACTATTATGTCTCGACGACCGGTTTACGCAGCCCTGACTTCAGTGTGCAGGTTGTTGATCTTCCTTCTATCGAAAATCTGGAATTAACTTATACCTTCCCCGAATGGACAGAACGTGATCCTGAAACATCTAACCGTGGCGATATAGAAGCCCTGCCGGAAACCCGTATTGCGCTTAATGTCACTACCTCCGGTCCCTTGCCTGCCGGTGAATTAATTCTTAACGATGCTGCCCAGGCCTTAAACATCAACGGCAATGAAGCCTCTACTGAGTTTATGGTTCTTGAGGAAGGACAGTATTACATCGCCGCTCTGGTGGGTGGTGAGCAGGTTCGCTTAAGCGACGATTATTTTATCAGTCTTGCTGAAGACGGCTCTCCCCAAATCGAACTGGTGCGTCCGGGTCAGGACTGGAATGCTACCAACATTGAAGAAGTGCTGACACGGGTTGATGCCAGTGATGACTATGGTCTTGAAAGTCTGCTGATTAAATATTCCATTAATGGTGGTGAGTGGCAGGAAGTTGATTTGTATGAACCGGCTGACGAATTGTCTGTTGAGCATATTTTTATGCTGGAAGATATGCGTACTGTACAAACTAGAACTGCCGCAGCGCCACAACTGGAAGTTGGTGCCTTTGATATTGTGCTGGAAGACTCACTGATCCCCGGCCGAGAGGGTGAAGAGATCGTCAGTATCGATTCAGTTACTACAGAAAGTGAGCCTGCCTTTGACGAAATTCCACTCAAGCCCGGTGATTTGATTTCTTATTATGCCGAAGCCTCTGACCGTTCTCAGGCTGTCCAGACTGACATGTACTTTATTCAGATACAGGCTTATAACCGTCGTTATTCCCAGTCTCAACTCTCCGGTGGTGGAGGAGGTGGCGGCGGTGGCGGCCCTACCGATGAAATATCCCAGCGCCAGCGCCAGATTGTGGTTTCAACCTGGAACCTGATACGTGAAGAAGCTGAAGGCAATAACGGACAGGTTGAAATCAACTCGTCGCTGCTTTCTGAATTACAGCTGACTCTGGCGGAACAGGCACAAACCCTGACTGATCGTGCCCGCGCCCGCCAGTTAAACCAGCAGGACGAAGACATTGAACGTTTCGTTGCCAGCATGGACCTGGCTATCCAGGCCATGTTCCCCAGTTCTGAACGTCTCGCAGCTGTAGAGTTACAGGATGCTATCCAGCCTGCTCAGGAAGCCCTGCAACATTTACTGCAGGCTGAGGCTGTCTTCAACGATATTCAGGTTGGCCAGCAGCAAGGTGGTGGCGGTGGCGGCGGTGGTCGTGCCGGACAGGACCTGGCTGAAATGTTTGAGCTGGAAATGGATATGGAGCAAAACCAGTATGAAACTGGCGAAAGTGCCTCGCCACAAGCTCAACAGGAACAGGTTGAAGATATCATGGCGCAACTGGATGAACTTGCGCGTCGCCAGGAACAACTGGCCAATAATATGCGCAATCAGCAACAGTTAACGGATGCACAAAAATATCAGCAGGAAATGCTGAGACGTGAAGCTGAACAACTCCAGGAACAATTAGAACAATTACAGCAGCAACAATTGGGCGGGCAACGCGGCCAGCAACAGGCTAGCAACCAGCAGCAAGGTCAAGGACAACCAGGACAACAGGGTCAGCAATCAGGACAGCCTGCTGAGAGCGATCAACAAAACCAGCAAACAGCTCAAAATGAATTACAGCGCCGTCTGGAAAGCGCCATTCGGGCAATGAATGAAACCGAACAGGCTATGGCAAATAACCCTGGTTCCGATGAATTACAACGTGCAGCAGAAGAAGCCCAGCGTCAACTCGAGGGAGCCAGAGATCAGTTAGCTCAGGATCAGATTGCCAGCATGCAGGAATCATTTACCAGCATGGCTGATCAGTCTGCCGAGATGCTGCTTGAACAGGAGCGTATGCAACAACAATTACAACAAGCCATGGAGCGCGCGCTGGCTGAACGTGAAAGCGGAGAGAATCCTAACAGCCGAGGCATGTCTCTCACTGAAGAAATGGAACTGGCCGACCTGAAAGAAGGTTTAGCCGCTGATCTTCAGCGCTTACAGCAGCAAATGATGAACACCATCCAGCAATTTGGTGAAGAGAGCCCTGCTGCTGCCAGAGAACTTGCCGATGGGAATGAAACGATCGCCGAGCGCGAATTGGAATTGGCCTTGTCGGATGCGGCACTCTATATTGATGCTGGCTATGCGTTATATATTGCCGGTAATGAGCGAAATGTCACCGAAGGCATGAGGGCACTCAATGAAAGCCTGCAACGTGCTGAACAATTAGCGCTGGGTTCACTTAATGGTGGCAGTGAGCTGGAACAGGCGCTGGAACAGGCTGAAAGTTTACGCGACCAATTAGCGCAAATCTCACAACAAAATGGCCAGCAGGCTGGTCAGGGGCAACAAGGCCAGAACCAGGGACAAGGGCAAAACAGTCAGCAAGGTGGCTTTGGCGGCGACCCTAATGGCATCGTCAATGGCCTGGGCATTGCCGGCTGGTCTGGCAATGGTGCTAACACTGTTTTAGATGGCCCAATTAATATGCCTGAAAATTTTTATGACAATCTGGACAACCTGACTGAGCTGACGCGCGACGCCATTCCAGACATGCAAATGTCGCAGGAACAAATAGATGAACTGCTTGATATTATCCGTGAGCTGGAATTCAGTCGGGTTAATCGTAACGATGATATTGTGCTGGAAGAATACAACAACATGCTGGCCTTAATTGAACAACTGGAACTTTCATTACGAGCTGAAAGCAGTAATGCCGGTAATCCGAATAATGTCCGCACTGCTGTCTTGGATCTGATTCCTGAGGAATATCAGGAATCCGTCGCCGAATATTATCGTCGGCTGTCGCGCGAAAATAATTAATCCGCTTTCTTCTTTTAACTTTCTTGCAGGGATATCCAGAGGAGTCAGAGTAAATTTTACTCTGGCCCCTATGTAAAAACATGGAAATTCGTTTAGTAAAAACCTCCGATGCCAAGATGCTGTCGGCATATCATCTAGAAAATGCCGAACATTTCAAAAAGTGGGAGCCCAAACACGAAGCGGATTATTATACTGAACGAGAGTTAAAAAAAAGATTATCAACTTTTGTCATTGCCCAAAATGAAGGCAGAGCCGCTTATTTTATCGCGGTAGATCAGGGTGTAATTCTTGCGCACTGCTCATTAACCAACATCATCTATGGCCCCTTAAAAGGCTGTCATCTCGGTTATGGAGTCGCCGCGGCGCATGAAGGCAAAGGGCTTATGACGGAAGTCAGCCAGCATGCGATCGATTATGCCTTTTCGCAATTAAAGCTGAACCGCCTAATGGCTACCTATATGCCCCGCAATAAAAGATCGGCAAACTTACTGAAAAAACTGGGCTTTACTAAAGAAGGTCTTGCTAAAAAGTATTTGCAGATAAATGGTAATTGGGAAGACCACGTACTCACTTCATTACTTAATCCCGAAAATATTTAGCTAGAAAATCAGAATCTAAAATTACGGGAATATTTAACCACTATCTCTGAGTCAGTCGAGTTCAGTTCCCTGAACGCACTGGTGCTGGAATCAAAATTATAATTAACAACCAGCCACAGATTTTCACCGGCACGTGGATTCCAGCGTAACCGGCTGTTAAGCCCCAAAGAGCCTGATCCGTTGTCATACTGCAAAAGATTCACCCAGGACCATCTGACATTGAATGCATAGCTGGCATTCAGACTGATCAGGCGCGTAATAAAATCTCCCGCTGGTAACGAAGCATCGGTAAAGTTGTAACTGAAATCAAAAGAAACATTGCGATTCGGGTTCCAGCCAAAGCCTGCATTAACCACTCGGCTTTTACCATTATAAAAATCACCTTCACGGTAGGTCAGATTGGGCGCGAGTGTGCGGTTACCACTGGACCTGATCATGAGCTGCGCATAATCAAATGTATAATCTCCGGCAGGGATTATAATCCCTGGTTGAATCTCAAAGGGAACGGTCAAACCTTCCTGCTGGCGTTGCAACATAATAAAAGCCAGATCGCCGCGCAGGGTATCAAAAGCTATGGGGTTAAACTGCAGGAAACTGCTTTGCATTTCTCCGGTTGCGTTATCCCGAAAATAATCGCCCCTTAACACAAAGGTGTAATTACGAACAAAGGGGTGGGTTTCCGGGAAATAACGATAATTGGATGAAAAGCCAATTCTTTCCACTCCACGGCGGTTAGCGAAACCCAGTGTCGGATTGTATTCTTCACCGATATAACTGTAATCAACTTCAAGGCTTGCTCCTGTGCCCAGTGTTGAATAATTGATATTCGCGTTATAAGCCTTGTCATCGCCATCCAGGCCCTCTGTATCGGATTGCTGGTACCACAGATCGCCAGTCAGTGTATGACTCTCGGAGAACTGGGTATTACGATACATAAAATCGACGCCAGCCAAAGAATTATCCCTAACACTGTTAGGATCTCCATTGGTAAAAATCGCGCCGATTCTCGATTCCGAAAGGATATTGGATGTAATACGGCCTACGAACACATCCTGACCAGCCAGGCCGGGTCGATCACCCTGCTGTATTGCCAAAGCACCAAGGCTGATGTCTCCCACACGTCCGGCCACTTTGCCACCGACATCAATATCTACCGGCTGACCGGTAGCAGGGTTTAAACCAATGCGCCGGGAATAAAAGGGTATGCCATTACGGAGTTTGGCTCCTGGTGGTGCATTTCCCCCACCTCCGCCTGAAATATTACCGAAGCTGAATATTTCAGAGTCCTGTAAGAAAAAGTCTCTTTTCTCTGGAAAGAACAGCGAAAAACGAGTCAGGTTTACCTGCCTGTCGTCCACTTCTGTGGCAGAAAAATCCGTGTTAAGCGTTAACACGCCTGTCAGATTAGGCGTGAATTTATAAAAGACATCCAGTGAAGGATCAACCCGGTCATCATTAATGTCGGTGACGTAATCCTCAGACTGTGCAACGGTAATGGACGGCACAATATCCAGACCCACACCCTGCCGAATATCGTGAATACCGGCGACCTGCCCTGCTGTTGCCGGGTTGGTGCTGCGGTTAAAGGATGACCAGTAGATTTTTTCGTTTTTCCGCGCAACGGAACGTCCAAGATTTAGACCCCATTCATCTGTATTCGGGTCAAAATTCAAGGTCGTGAAAGGAATGATCATCTCCGTTGTCCAGCCCTGTTCATCAATCCTCGACTCTACCTGCCAGATTCCGCTCCAATCACTGTTATAGGTACTGGCGTTTTCCCAGACACCTTCACTGCGCACCCCATTAGGATTAGTTTGGAAATAGAAAGCCGTACGATCATTATTGAAAGTATCCAGCAGGATGTCTGCTGTATCATCTCCATTGACATTTTGACCCTGAATTAACTGCCTTGCCCTTATCTGAGAAGGATCACTGTCATAAAGCCTGGCAGCCATGTAGAAGTTATTGTCATCGTAGGTAATGTAATATTCACTGGTCTCCGTCGGTTCACCATGGTCAACCGGCTGCACCTGATGAAAATCGCTAATCTTTCTTGCCTCACGCCATATGGGATCGTCCAGAATGCCATCCAGTACCGGAGCAAGATTTGTTTTGGGGACCTGCGCAATTTTGTTGTCAGAGGTTTGTAAAACACCATCAACAGGCGTTTCAGCCTGAGCCTGCAGAAGCTGTGGAAAAACAACCAAACAAAGGGGGATAAGCAACCTGAATATTTGCAATTTATAACGTCTCTTAAATGTGGCGCATGGAAAAAGCTGGAGTATAAGGACTTGCGTGATAGATAGAATCCCTGCTTATAAAAAATAAGCAGTTTCCTTAATTGATCCTTATTTTATTCGCGCTGCCAGAATAAAAAATTTCCTCTGACACCTGTCCTGATTTACTTTATCCTTTGACCGTATGACTTACCATGAAGCCCATAAATCTCATCGCACCGGTTGGTTAAGAGCCGCCGTCCTGGGTGCAAACGATGGCATAGTTTCCACTGCCAGTTTGATTATCGGTGTTGCTGCCGCCAACGTTGCTCAGGATTACATACTGCTCAGTGGCCTTGCCGGGCTGGTTGCCGGGGCCATGTCAATGGCAGCTGGTGAATATGTTTCGGTCAGTTCACAGGCCGACACCGAATCAGCAGATCTGGCACAGGAACAACAATCATTGGATGACAATCCTGAGTTTGAAACACAGGAACTTGCCGCTATCTATCAGGAACGAGGTCTGGAAGAAGAACTGTCCTACACTGTTGCCGAGCAATTAATGGCACATGACGCCCTGGCAGCTCACGCCAGAGATGAAATAGGCATAGTCGAAAGTGGCAGAGCCAGACCCATTCAGGCTGCCATCTTTTCTGCTTTGGCTTTTACTGTTGGTGCTTTATTGCCTCTGTTAACTGCCTGGATGTTTGGTGGTGAGCTGTTAATAACCATGGTTTCTGTCAGCTCCCTGGTATTTCTTGTCATTCTGGGAGCATTAGCTGCACATGCTGGCGGTGCCGCCAAAATTAAAGGCAGTCTGCGCGTCACTTTTTGGGGAGCTCTGGCTATGTTGTTTACCGCTTTGGTTGGCTCAATATTTGGAATAGGTCTCTAAACTTTATACACTTGTTGGAAGCCATAATTGTAATTTTCAAATAATCATAAACAGGACTTCGCTTGAACAATTTTGATCTGGAGCAGGAATTGGCAGCCGCTTTTACTGAAGAAGATACCGAAAATAACAGCACCCTAAAACTAGCGCTGTATATGACACCTATCTGCCCGTATTGTATTTATGTCAGACAAGCAATTGCTGCCCTGGGTCTTGATGTTGAAATGCGAAATATTTATGAACGGCAGCATTTTAATGACCTGATTGCAGCGCGTAATCGGGCAACCGTCCCTGTCTTACACATAAGTTATACAGACGAAAATAAAGAGGATGTCTGGATGCCCGAGTCACAGGACATTGTCGAATATTTAAAAACAGTATCAGGGTAAAACTTACTCTGGCACTAAAACCCTGGTTACTTCATCATCGATCAGCTCGAGAATTTGAATATCACCGCCATAGGCACGTGACATGCCAACGTCTGTTGCCCACAATTTTCCAGAACAGTAAGAAGTAATTTCAGCGTGGCGTGTGTGCGCAACGATCATGCGTTTGGCTCCCAGTATGCGCAATGATTCTTCCAGCATCAGACAATCCTGCTGATCAACCTGGGAAGAAAAATGCCGCGCCCACATCACGCGATCACTATCATCAACACGCTGTGAGGAATCCGGCTCATCAGTTTCACCTTTCAACCATGCGCTTACTTCAACATTAATTTTTTCTATCCCGTACTCCGCCCAGCGCGGCACCACACCGCCATGCACAAAAATGGTTTCTCCCAGTTTAAGTACGGTTGGAAATTCTGCGATGCGTACCGCATACGGCCCACCCGGCATCAAGGCTGCTCCACGTGAACGTTCATAACTTGGTAAATGTTCCAGACGCGGGTCATTCAGATTCAAGCCTGGCAACCCTTCATAAGCGGGAAACGGATTCCGGCCAACAGCCTGATTATCAACCCGACCGCCCATCACTTCATGATTGCCAATCAGGGCATAGACTCTACCACCGTGCTGTTCTGCCTGCTCCTGGATTGCAAACATAAAGTCCAGCACCTCACGTTCATCATCACTGCGCCCGATCAGATCACCCAGCTGAACGACTGTCAGTTCCCCGCCAATCCACTCATCATTTTCATTGGTGGCGCCGGCCAGACGAAACACCTGGCTCATAACGTTTATATCAGAGTGGATGTCGCCAATGGCAATAACACGGTTGGCATTGCCGCTTGCCTGTTGCAGGACTTCACTGGCCTGCCCGCAGGAAAACGGAAACAGGATCATTATAAAAATTGAAATTTTTATACGCATCTTCTGCCCGTTTTACTTTTGTGTATCATTTTTTGCCTCCATGAAAAAGTGATACACAATTCAGTTTACTCATACTCAGACATCGGCGGGCAGGCACAAACCAGATTTCTGTCACCAAAAACATTATCCACCCGTCCGACCGGCGGCCAGTATTTATTATCTCTTAAGGATGCCAGCGGGTAAGCTGCCGACTCACGACTATAGGCATGTTGCCAGTCATCAGTACAGATCATATCAGCCGTATGTGGCGCATTATGCAAAGGGTTGTCGTCTTTGGGTAGTTCACCTTTGGCAATACTGTTGATCTCCGCGCGGATTTGTTTCATGGCCGCACAAAAGCGATCCAGTTCGGCTGGCGACTCACTTTCTGTCGGCTCAATCATGAGAGTACCCGGCACAGGAAATGACATAGTCGGCGCATGAAAACCATAATCAATCAAACGCTTGGCGATGTCATCCACACTAACACCCGACTCATCCTGAATCTGGCGGACATCAATAATGCATTCATGCGCTATCCGCCCATTACTGCCGGTATACAACACTGGAAAATCATCCTTGAGCTGATCAGCAATATAATTGGCATTTAGCATGGCGACTTCACTGGCCTGTTTCAGACCATTGGCGCCCATCATCTTGATGTACATCCAGGTGATTGGCAGTATGCCTGCACTGCCCCAGGCCGCCGATGCGACAGCGCCCACTTCATGCTTGCCTAACATGGCGTGTCCCGGCAGATATGGTGCTAAATGTGCAGCAACTCCTACCGGCCCTACACCCGGACCACCTCCGCCATGTGGAATACAAAAAGTTTTATGTAAATTCAGGTGTGAAACGTCTCCGCCGAATTTGCCCGGCTGACATAAACCAACCATGGCATTCAGGTTCGCGCCATCCATGTATACCTGGCCGCCGTGGTCATGCACAATCTCACAAAGCTCTTTAATGCCTTCTTCAAATACTCCGTGTGTGGATGGATAGGTCACCATAATAGCCGCCAGATCATCCTTGTGTTGTCCGGCTTTTTCTCTCAGATCGTCAAGATCAACATTGCCATTCTTATCACACTTCACCACAACGACTTTCATACCACACATTTGTGCTGAGGCCGGGTTAGTGCCGTGAGCGGAGCTGGGGATAAGACATATATTGCGCTGATCTTCACCTCTGGCTTGTTGCCAGGCCCGTATTGCCAGCAAGCCGGCATATTCTCCCTGCGAACCTGCATTCGGTTGCAGTGAAATTGCCGTATAGCCGGTAATCTTACAAAGCATGCTTTCCAGCTCTTTAATCATCTGCAAATAACCTGACACCTGTTCGAGCGGAACGAAGGGGTGAATCTGTCCAAACTCAGGCCAGGTGATTGGAATCATTTCCGAGGTGGCATTCAGTTTCATCGTGCATGAGCCCAACGGAATCATGGCCCTGTCCAGTGCAATATCCTTATCCGCCAGCTTGCGCATATAGCGCAGCATTTCAGTTTCAGAATGATGATGGTTAAACACCGGATGGGCGAGCACCTCATCTTCACGTCTCATATTATCTTTTATGCCAGGCTTTGCTTCAGCCTCAGCTTCAGCTGAGTCTATCTCTGTATCACTAAACAGCTTCCAAAGTTTTTTGACGTCATCAATTGTGCTGGTTTCATCAAGCGATATACCCAGGCTTGTTTCATCAATTACACGCAAATTTATTTCATGCTTATGGGCTCTTTTATGAATGGCTTGTGTTTCGTCACCGGTATCCAGCGTTAAGGTGTCGAAAAAAGATTTATTCTTAATTTTCACATCTGCGTAATGTAAACCCGCTGCCAGAATCGATGTTAAAGTCTGCACCCGTTCAGCAATTTTTTTCAAACCCTGTGGCCCATGATAAACCGCATACATGCCTGCGATCACAGCAAGTAAAACCTGGGCCGTACAAATATTACTGGTCGCCTTTTCTCGGCGAATATGTTGCTCTCGGGTCTGCAGAGCCAAACGGTAAGCAGGCTTGCCACGGGTATCCTGTGAAACGCCAATCAACCGGCCCGGCAGGGAGCGTTTAAAACTTTCCCGCGTTGCCATGAAAGCGGCATGCGGCCCCCCAAAGCCCAGCGGCACACCAAAGCGCTGGCTCGAACCGATAACTACATCTGCACCCATAGCGCCAGGTGACTTAATTAATAAAAGGCTAAGCAGGTCAGCCGCAACTGTTACCAGAATCTGTTTTTCATGCGCCTGTTCAATCAAGTCAGAATAATCAACAATTTCTCCATTGGCACCAGGGTTCTGAATGAGCATTGCAAAACAATCGTATTCCAAAGCCTGCTCGGGTTTCCCAACAACAACTTCAATACCAAAGGCTTCTGCCCTCGTTTGAATAACGTCAATCGTTTGCGGAAAACAATTTTCATCAACAAAAAACAGCTCGGATTTTGATTTGCCCATGCGCTGACATAAAGTCATCGCTTCTGCAGCGGCAGTACCTTCATCCAGTAAGGAAGCATTGGCGATATCCATGCCAGTTAAATCTGAAACCATAGTTTGAAAATTTAACAGGGCTTCCAGCCTGCCTTGCGAAATTTCTGCCTGATATGGCGTATAGGCCGTATACCAGGCAGGGTTTTCCAGAATATTTCTAAGAATGACCGTTGGTGTCAGTGTGTTGTAATAACCCTGGCCAATATAAGACTTAAACACCTGGTTTTGCTTTGCCAGTTTTTTTAACTCATCCAGTGCTTCTACTTCACTGATACTTTCTTCTAAATCCAGAGCATGACTCATGCGAATGGATGCTGGAACAACAGCCTGAATAAACTCATCCATGTTGCTGTAACCAAGCTGGCTCAGCATATTTTTTTGTTCGACGCTATCAGGACCTAAATGACGCGCAATAAACTCTTGGTGCACTTCCAATTCAGACAATGACTTCATATCTTTTAATAACTCTCTATTGAAAAACTCTTTCTAAATTTATTTTCAAACACGAAAATAACGTTGTGGCACAAAAGGCAACTTGCAGACTTCAGCGTCCAGTGATTTATTGCGCACCAAAGCCTGTAATTTTGTGCCGGGCTCTGCAAAACTTTGTTTAACAAAAGCCAAAGCAACCGGTGAGCCTACCGTTGGGCCATATCCGCCGCTGCTGACTTCACCAATTGCTTCATTGTTCACTGATAAAAGTTCAGCGCCTTCCCGTGCTGAAACCCTGCCATCAATTTTTAGACCAACACGCTTTACCGAGGTCCCGTTTTGAATTTGTCCCAAAATTTTATCTGAACCGAGAAAACCACCTTCTTTGCTGCCTCCGCTGCGGCGACTTTTGCTGATACTCCAGATTAACCCGGCTTCGATGGGGGTAATATCTTCATTAAGTTCGTGTCCGTACAAACACAGCCCTGATTCCAATCTTAAAGAATCTCTAGCGCCCAACCCCACCGCTTCGACTTCACTGTTTGCCAGCAGTAACCTTGCTAAGGTTTCTGCTTCTGCACTGGGAACCGAAATTTCAAAGCCGTCTTCACCGGTATATCCGGCACGGTTTATGTAGCAGTTGATTCCTTCTATCTCTGCCTGCCTTCCCTGCATAAAAGCAAAACTATCCAGTTTATCAACATATCTTGCCATCACATCTTTGGCTGCCGGTCCCTGTAAAGCCAGTAGCGATTGATTTTCCAACACCTGTATATCAAGGCCCTCTAAATTAGCCCGCAGATGCTTGATATCCTTTTCCTTACAGGCCGCATTGATCACCAGAAAAAATTTCTTTTCTGCCAGCCTCGTGATCATCAGATCATCTATCACGCCACCATTTTCATTGGTAAACAAGGCATAGCTTTGTTGATTAATCGCCAGAGATTCCAGATCAACCGGCACCAGTTTTTCCAATGCAGCAACAACCCCGGGACCGGAAATCATGAGCTGTCCCATGTGAGAAACATCAAATAGACCCGCCTGTTCTCGTGTGTGTTGATGCTCTTTGATTATTCCCAGAGGGTAGGAAACAGGCATGGCATAGCCAGCAAAAGGGACTAATTTGGCGCCGAGCTCTTCGTGCAAGTTATATAGAGGAGTATGTTTTAAATTCAATTTAATGCTTCCAAATTTTTATTAGCGTAATTAAGCACTATCCAGCATTTTCAATGCAAAATAAACGAACACTACCTGAAAAATAGCAAATTCAGGCAAGGTAATCTTTACTTCGCTGATTAACGTTCCCAGGAGAAATAAACCTTTACCTCAGCCGCAGCAGGCGCCGAAGCATCTGGCAAAGCCAACTGGAAATTTAAACCTTCATCAGGAATATTGGCACTTCCAAATTGCAGTTTAGGATTCATATATGAGTTGCTATCACTAAAACTGCTTACACCAACAAACGGTGAAACTCTGTCGAGAACGAGTGTATCATCTTCAATTCTAAAAATTCGTATTCCTTCAGCAAAATTTTCCAATGAAAATGGCGCATCACCAGAGTGGACATTTCTTAAGACCCGATCATAAAGCCGATAGGAAAGCCCATCTCTGCCCAGGCGAATATCATACAGTGAGCTCATTGATTTATATGCCTGACGATCCGCTCCTGGCAACACTTCATTAATCAAGGTAAAACTGTAACGAAGAGGTCTGCCCTGCCAGTTTAAACTTTCTCCCGCCGGTGTTTCACTGTCACAATAATTTCGATCAGCACTATTAAGATCGACCGGGAAATAAGACTCCTGACGCTGAAAACACATAACATCGAGATATGACTGTCTCAACATGGGTTGAGCATCATCATTAAATTCATAAAAGCGCCAGCCATCTTCTTCTTTAAAGTAATTTTCCGGAACCATTGGCAACTCAAATTCCTGTGGCGTGGAATCCACTAACAAAAGGAAGCCATTGCCTGGGCCGAACTGTGCCGGTTCATTTTGACTCCATAAATAAGAGCCGTTGTAGTACCAAAGTAAAACGCCGGGACGATAGGCAAAATCAGCCGCTTCCAGCTCATCCGTTTCTGCATTACGGTAAAAGGAGAAACCTGGCTGAGCCAAAGCAGAATCATAATTATAAGTTGAGGCAAACTCCTTATAGGGGTCACGGTATTCCAATAAATAAAAATGTGGCACGGCCAGATCATGTGATCCGCTGCTCAGAGAAAAACCATCTACTCGCCAACCCTGAAAAGTCGGTGCCTCAAAATCATCCTTGAAACCCAAGGCTGGAATTTCAACATTATCAATGAGCGCGCCGTCTTCAACTGCTGCCATATCGGCAAAGTAGTGGAAGCGAATTTCGAGGGATTCCTCACCAGCATAAGAACTTAAATCAAAAGCCGCATGTATCCACTGCGGAATAGAACAAGGGTCAACGCTATCTTCACCTACACGTTCCTCAGCCAGAGCCACATCCTGATCCGGTTGGCAGCCTTCAGTGCTTTCAACTTTGCCATCGCCATCCAGATCACCACTGCGGCCGGTAAATCCGGGAATCGTGCCAAAACCATCATGTCCGCGCTGCGAAGGCATGACACTATTGTTGTCAGCAGGGTCATTTTTGTCAAGCGGCATCAAGCGTTGATAGTTTTCCCCGTCAATTGATGCCTCTACATATAGATAATCCCAATCAGCCTCAATGGTAAACCAGGCATCCAGCTCCATTGCCAGCGCCTGCTCCCCTGCATCACTCAGATCAAATCGCCTCGAAAGATAATGGTTCAGATCATTGCCCTGCCCCGTATAGGCTGCTTGTGAGCCATTATTCGGTGCCAGGGGGCCCATTCTTAATTCCCTAATTTTCGGCGGCAGTATCACCATTGCCGCATCGCAAACTCCTGCAGGATTCGTGTCCGACTCGCCATCCCAGTCATTCATGGTTTTTAAGTAAACTGACTGCACTTTGCTGCCACCTGTCATTGTCGGTTCAATGACACAAGGCCTGGCCCAGCCAAGTACCATCCTTGACCAAATGCTCATTTCCTGTGGAACCGGGCTTGCCGTTGAACTCATGACTTCCCACGAAGCCGTGGAATTGCTGGTTTGTCTAGCATAAACATCCGGCAATCCTATGGAATGACCAAACTCATGTATAAAAGTAGACACTTCCGTGTATTCAGACTGCATGTTGTAGTCATAAACCCACAGGCCCTCTTTTAACTCAACACCACCCCGGCGATTAACAAACCCCTCCACCTCCGGGCCTTTACCGTTATTTTTGGTCAGAGAGAAACGATGTGGCCAGATACGCTGCGCACATTCCTGTTCCTCGGGACTCAATGAATCATATAAATCACTGGGAGCATTAGGCGTAAACTTCTGATTCAGGCTAAACAGGCTTTGACAGGACGATTGTCCTTTGCCAGCAAACACCAGCACAAAGTGGTCTATGTAACCATCCCGCTCGTTGTAAACGCCGTCGCCGTCATAGTCCATTGGATCCCAGACATCAAATTCTTCCCAGGGGAAATCCGGCTGCTGCCGGTAAGCCTGTAACAAAACATCTTCCACCAGAATTTCTGCCCTGGAATCGTTACGCCATTGTCCATCCGAGTTTTGCACCGGCTTGCCGTAATAATCTGACGGCTGATCGACGGTAACCATCGGGAATATTTCCCCGCTTACCAGAAACTTCCCTTTCGACTGGTGGTAGTAATAGTGAGTCAAGGTTCCCGGCTCAGGGTTTTGCAAATCGTCATCAAACAGCAGTTCAGTAAAGTAAGCCTGATTTTTACTGTCCGCCTCAGCTTCACCCAGGTAACGGTCAAAGCCTTTATCTGCATAAGAAACAGGAATAATTAACATGCGGTGAGGATTTTCAGCTGTACTGAAAACCGGCGGGATGGCATCAGACTTGATTTGCGGGTTGCTCAGTTCATCCAGCTCAAAGTTTGCCAGATGTTCAATCATTTCAAGGCTTATCTGCGTTTGATTTTGGGCAAATGCCGGCAAGGCCAGCACAGAAAGGAAGGATAAAAATACGTTGAAATAGCGCAAATTTGCAAAGCCTGACAATGTTTAACTATTCCGGCAATCTTACTAAATGCTTACAACTTGAACAAACCCGAATTGTCTGTATTTGTAATATTTCTCGTCGCCGGTTCTTCACTCCAATTTAACAATTAAAAGCTTCAGGTGCGAAAGACCTTTACAGCAATCCCAGGCTATATGCTATATATAACAACCGCGCAATAAGGCAACAGAGTGTCCGACTTGCGATACTATAAGGAAACATGACAAATACTTGCGCTAACCGTAACAAAATTGTCTTATAAGGACTCCAAAATATAGAACTTATGGTCAATATGCCTTACTTCAAAAAGTGTGCTTTTAAGCTGTTGCTACTGCCCTATCTGGGCTTTATGTCAGCTTTGACCTGGAGTCAGGAAGCCCAGCCTGTAGCCGTCAATCAGGAAGACGCTGAAATCATTTTAGAAGAAGCCAGCCAAAACGGGGCTGCAAGTTTACCCCCCATAATTTTTGATCCCGTATTAATGCAAAGTGTTGAGCTTGCTGAAACAGACGAAGACGGCAATCCCCGATTCACTACTGTTGAACTATCCCCCTTACCTTCGGCATCTGGTGTTTCAAGATCTAACAACCCGGTTAACTCTTATGTTAATGACCAGGACTCACTGGGCTCCTCTATCGCGCAATTCCAGGAGAGCATTTCACAGTTTGAGGTTGAAGGCGGCGTTTATGATTATCGCTTAAGTGAGTTATATCTGGCCATGGGAACAAACTACCAGCAATTGGGAGAGGCTCAGCTCGCCGTTGACGCTTTCAGCCAGGCCCTGCAATTAAGCCGGATAAATAATGGCCTATTTACTGAAGATCAGCTGCCCGTTGTCAAAGAACTTGTGGAAAGTTATTTAAATCTGGGTGATATAAGCTCTGCCAACTTGAACCAGGAATACCTGCTTTATGTGACGCAGAAGATATATGGCGCAGCCAACCCTATCATTCTGGATGAATTGCTGGAATATGCAGACTGGAATCTGCATGCCGCCAGTATCAGCTTGGGCTATATTCCAAATTTACAATCCATATATTTCAGAACCGAATCTTTTAATGAAGCAAATTTTATTCAGCATGAGCAGGTAGAAAACCTGTTATCTGTTGCGGCCTTTGCTTATTCCCAGGCCATCATGATGCAACATGACCTGGAGGCAAAGTTCGATCAGATTTCGTCCAGTGAAAATGTAGCAGTATTAAAAGACAGCCTGAACCTTGAAGAGGAAGACTTTAATATTGCCGAAACTGAACAAAAACTGGCCTATACCTACTTTTTGCAATATCAATTTGATTGGAACAATGTTGCCGTCAATTCTTTTGGCGAAGCTCCCTCAACCTATTTCCTTAACAGCGACGTTAAGGGCAGAGAGGCACTGGAAAGACGTTATGCTTATCTGCAAAATACTAACGGTCCAGCACTAGATGTTGTGCAGGCCTTATTGGATATTGCTGACTGGTATTTACTATTTGAAAGATGGACATCGGCAGAAAGGCTCTATGCTCAGGCCTTTGACCTCATGGAAGCAAATGACATAGAAAAGATTGATGGCCTAAGATATCCTGACTTGCCTGTTTACATACCAAGTTTTCTAAGTCCTCCCTATAGCCGCGAAAGCAATCGCCTGCCTCCTGAAGAAGTCTTAGAATATCAAGGCTACATTGATGTCAGTTTTACCCTGAGCCGTTTTGCCAGGCCAACGGCTATCAGACTTATTTCCAGCTCAGAGGGAACGACGATAGCCACTGAACGCGCCCTGCTTCGTAATCTAAGATCCGCAGCTTATCGGCGTCAGCTAGACAGCGAGTCTGAATATGCCGAGAACACTTATTTAATGCGCTACTATTACACAGTTCAACTCCCTGATGAAGAATAAGGGGAATAGAGAAGCAAGAGAGACAAGAGAGAATAGAAGCAAGAAAGAAATGCTAAATAAAAAGGCCAGCAAATGCTGGCCTTTTTATTTACATCTAACTCTTTCTCAAATTAAACCAATGTATAGCCTAATTCAGACAAGGGAGTTTTTCTGACACGAACACCTGAAGCGCTATAAATGGCATTAGCAATTGCAGGCAAAGTAGGAGGCAGTGCAGGCTCACCTGAACCTGTTGGCGGCACATCCATTGGCTGCAGAAAATGTGCGTCAATTTCAGGTGCTTTTGACATTCTCAGTAAAGGATATTGATGCAAATTATTTTGCTCAATAATTCCGCCCTCAAAAGAAATCTTCGCATACATAAGCTGGCTTAAACCATCCATGATACTGCCCTGAATCTGATTTTCTGCACCACTTAAATTATGGATGAAGCCAAAATCGGCAACTGACCAGATTTTATGTACGGTCATTTCTTTGCGTGAGTTAACGCTGACATCTGCCACCTGTGCAACGTAGCCACTGTGCGAATAGTAAAATGCCAGACCCAGCGCACGTCCTTCAGGCATTGCTCTGCCCCATTCCGCTCTATCCGTTACACTGGCAATCACATTCCTGGCTCGGCTATTACTAAATGCCGGTGCCGGTGGAAAACCTGGTTGCGGAGGTGGTGGGGGCAGGTCTTCAGTATCAAGTAAATCCATCAGAAAATCCCGATAATCCCTGCCTCCAGCCTCAGCAACTTCGTGCAGAAAACTCTGAAAAGTAAAACCATACGCATTGGAGCCGGGTGCCCGCATATAACCAGTTGGGATAGCTGCCGGTTGTAAAGTCTGTGTCACTCTTACATTTTCCACATGCTGCATTGGCAGAACATCTGTACCCAGATCTGCAGCCATCACCGGTGCCTGCGCTTCGGCATTTTCTGAAACAGTAATAAAATGATCAGTGAATCCAATCATCTTGCCATTTTCATCAATGGCTGCTTTGTAGGAATGAAAACCACCAGGCCGATAAAAGTCATAGGCCATATCGTCTTCACGCGTCCACTGTAACTTAATGGGCGTCCCCTCCATTCGTCTGGCAATAGCAGCAACTTCATACATGAAATCACTGAACAGGCGACGTCCGAAACCACCTCCTATTCTGGTCTGGTTTATGACAATATTTTCAGCCGGAATTCCTGTGATTGCGGCAATACCCGCGGCACCATTCTGAGGAGCCTGACTCGGCGCCCACAACTCCATGCGTCCATTTTCATAAAGCCCTGTGCAATTTTGCGGCTCAAGATTGACATGGGAGTGATAAGGAAATTCGTAGAAACCTTCAACCACCTGCGAAGCATTGGCAAAAGCAGCATATACGTCACCGCTATTCAGCAACTCCATAGCACCATCCTGATCCGCAATGCGATTAGCATTTTCAACCAGATGGCTCCAGCTGGCTGCGGTATCTGCCGTAGATGTATCCCAGACAACTTCAAGTTCCTGTTTGGCTTTCATCGCTGCCCAGGTAGAATTTGCAACTATCGCCACACCTCCCAGATATCCCTGGCCATCAAGCCCCGGAATAAAAAGGCTGCCAACGGGATCTACAATAAAGGCGTCTATTACGCCATTCAGGGATTTAATATGTGCTTCATTAAATGAACTGGCAGTTCCGCCAATCGCTGGGCTTTTGGTATAGGTCGCATAAGCTATGCCTGGAAGCTTTTGGTCAATGCCAAATAAAGGTGCTCCGGTTACAACTTTTTGATTCTCAACGCCGCTATAGCGTTTGCCTAAAATAGTAAATTCTGAAGGGTCTTTCAGGCTAATCGTTCCCATATCAGGAACTGGCATGGTCGCTGCCAGTTCAGCAAATTCACCATAGCCGTATTCTTCGCCCGTTGGCACATGGATAACTTTAGACTCGCTGGTTCTTAATTCAGCTATCGGCAGATAAAGTTGTTGTGCGGCAGCCGCTAAAATCATCATCCTTGCTGCTGCCCCCGCCTGACGCATGGGAATCCAGTTCATCGGGGTCGACAAAGAACCACCCGCAAGTTGCAGGCCATATCTGCTGGCATCTATATCCGCCTGGACGACATCAACATCTTCCCAGCGGACATCAAGCTCTTCTGCAATAATGAGTGGCAAGCCGGTTTTAATGCCCTGGCCGCATTCCGGATTTTTTGAACTTATTTTAATTCGTCCATTACTTAGAATCTGCACATAGGGTGTTATGACTGTGCCATCTGCAGCAACAGCCTGGGCGCCAACCTGTGCGCTCATGCCGAGTCCCAGAACCAGACCACCGCCGGCAACACCGGAGAGTTTGAAAAACTGTCTTCTGTTAAGACTGGCTATGCTATCGCTCAGCTCAGATGTTTTTAGTCCGGCGTCAGCAAAACTTGACTGTATTAAAGGAGAATAAGGCTTCATAAGCTTTACCAAAGAGAATTAGATATTTGTAACTTAAGCGATTTCAGACTGTCCGGCCGCTGCATCATAAAAGGCAGTCCCTGACACCTTTTGTGCAGCCGTTTTAATCGCTGCTTTTATGCGTATATAAGTTGCGCATCGGCAGATATTGCCAGACATGGCAGCATCAATTTCAGCATCGCTAGGGTTTGGGTTGTTTCTCAGCAAGGCGGTTGCGCTCATAATCTGACCAGCCTGACAGTAACCGCATTGGGGAACATCATGTTCCACCCATGCCTGCTGTACAGGGTTTAAGGTACCATCAGCTGCAGCCAGTCCTTCGATAGTGGTAATCTGCTGGTTGCCCAAGGTACCAACCGGTATCTGGCAAGAACGCACCGGAGCGCCATCCATATGGACTGTACAGGCACCGCACTGGGCTATCCCGCAGCCATATTTAGTGCCAACCAGGCCCAGCTCATCCCTCAGCACCCAAAGCAGAGGAGTCGATGGGTCAATTTCACCGATATCCATGGTTTGACCATTAATATTTAAAGTAGCCATAGCAAGTCTCTTTCTTTAAGTTTTACAGTTAAATTAAAAAATGAACGACAAATCAAAAAAACACGTTTAAGTCTGCGGACCAAACTAAACCACCTACGTTTAAGAATCAAGATAAAAGTATTTAAGCGCCTGTATTTCCATGCCTTTTCGCTTAAGTTTCGGTATGCTGAGCAGCCATGAAAAGCAGTGTATTTACCACTCCACTTATTAACGCAATTTTCAGAGCGCTGTCCGGTTTTGGCTTGTGGCTAAGCGGCTGGAAAGTCATTCCACCGGCTGATATCAAGCCGCCCTATGTCGTTATCGGCGCACCCCATACCAGCAACTGGGACTTTCTCTTAATGCTTGCCGCTGTGTTCCTAACCCGCATGGATGTTAAATGGATGGGCAAGAATAGCCTGTTCAAGCCAGTAGTAGGGAGCATCTTACGCTGGTTCGGCGGCATACCAATAGACCGCAGCCAAAGTCACAATGTGGTTAAACAAATGGTCTCTGAGTTCCGGGCTAACAAAGCTCTCAACCTGATCATTGCCCCTGAAGGTACCCGAAAAAAAGTAGCACAGTGGAAAAGCGGTTTTTATCATATTGCACATCAGGCCGGTGTGCCGATTATGCTGGGCGTCATTGATGCTGATGCCAGGGAAGTGCGCTTTGCAGGCCTGTTTAAGCCAGGCGGCAATTATGAAGAAGACCTGCCTTTAATTCTGGAATACTACCGTAACGCAAAAGGCATCAATCCTGAAAACGGCTTTTGATCCCATACCTCCGGCATAAAAAAAGCGGGCTCTTGCCCGCTTTTTAAAACTGCCAATTATTACTCAGACAGCTTAACTCATATTAGCTTCAACAAAATCCCAGTTCACCAGGGCCCAGAAAGCTTCCATGTATTTAGGTCGCAGGTTACGGTAATCAATATAATAAGCGTGTTCCCAAAGATCCACGGTTAACAAAGGCGTAACACCATCGTCTGTCAGCGGTGTCCCGGCATTGGAAGTATTCACAATGGCCAGTCCGCCATCAGCATTCTGTACCAGCCAGGTCCAGCTTGAACCAAAATTATTTACCGCACTGTCGGTGAATTTCGCTTTGAATTCATCAAAAGAGCCAAAATTCGAATCAATTGCTGATGCCAGCGCGCCTGAGGGTGCGCCACCACCATTAGGGCTGAGGCAATTCCAGTAAAAAGTGTGATTCCAAATCTGTGCAGCGTTATTGAATATTCCACCAGAAGAGCTTGTGACTATTTCTTCCAGTGGTTTGTCTGCATCCGGAGTTCCTTCAATAAGACCATTCAGCTTCACCACATAGGTGTTGTGATGTTTGCCATAGTGATATTCAAGAGTCTCTTGTGAGATATGTGGCTCCAGTGCATCTTGTTCGTAAGGTAAAGGGGGCAGTTCTATCGCCATGGTTTACTCCGCTCGTTGAAAATAAATTAATGAACCCGATCTAAGGTTCGACTTGTAAAGGACGCCTAGTGTACCTGATCAATACTTGCATCATCTAGGTTCAATTGCTTTTAAATGCCGTAAAACTGAAAGCCAGGCACCAAACCAGCCTAAAAAGCCTCCCAGTAAAAGTACGTTAAAAAATTCGTTCAGCACCAGCCTGATTAAAACAAACTCACCATTATAAAGGCCTGCCAGTTGTGACACCGGGCCTTGCATGACGAATTGCGCCAGTAAAACCAGCACACTTGCCAGTAGTCCCCCACCGACACCATACCAAAGCCCGGTATATAAAAAAGGCCGTGCAACAAAGGAGTTCGTGCCGCCTACCAGTTTCATAACAACGATTTCATCTCGCCGGTTTTCAATCGCCAGGCGCACCGTGTTGCCAACCACCAGGGCAACCCCGACCGCCAGCAGAACACCTAGCATGAAGGTTAAACGCTGCGCAAGATCAAGGATTTCATAAAGTCTCTGCAACCAGTCCAGATCATACTGCACAACATCAACTTTGCTGATTTGCTCAAGTTCCTCTGCCAGGTTTCTAATCTGATCGAGGTCTTCCGTGTTGGGCGTCAGCACAATAACGGCTGGCAAAGGGTTTTCATCCAAACCAAGCAGTGCATCACCAAAACCAGATAAAGCCTGGAACTCCTCTAAAGCCTGATTTTGGCTAATGAATTGTATTGATGAGATTGCCGGATGACTGTCTAAGGTATTTTGTACTGTCAGTATTTCAGCTTCACTGGCATCCAGCTCCATATAAACAGAAATCTGTGTTGCATCATCGACGTTTCTACCAAATTGCTGCAGGTTTTGTAGCACCAGAAAAAGGAACAGCGGCAAAGCAATTGCGATGGCAATCATTGCCCAGGTTAATAAGCTGCTGGCTGCTGTTGAAAATAAACGGTCAAGGCTATCCACAGCAACCTGCTGGTGATTCCTGAGCAATACTGCCAGTCCCCCTCTCTTGATAGGCTTCTGCTGTTTTGGCCGAGCAGACTTACGGACTTTTTCCGGTTTTTTCCTAAGCGATGTTTTCTGCGAGGTCGCCATATTACTCGTCACTGACTGCTTTAACCGTAGCACCCTGAATCATTCTGCCATGATCCAGCGTCAATATACGATGCTGGAGTTTTGCAATCAGGCTTAAATCATGACTGGCAATCAACACGCTGACGCCCACCCGATTAAATTCTTCAAACAGTTCCATAATTTCTGCAGACAATTGTGGATCAAGATTTCCGGTGGGCTCATCAGCCAGCAACAGAGCCGGCTTGTTAACAACCGCCCTGGCAATACCCACGCGCTGCTGTTCGCCACCGGAGAGTGCTATCGGATTTTGATTTTCTTTCTTTAACAGGCCGACTTTATCCAAGGCTGCGCGTACTCGGCGCGCTGCATCCTGTGAATCGTAACCGGCAATCTGTAAAGGCAGGGCAACATTTTCAAACACACTTCGGTCAAACAGTAACTGGTGATCCTGAAATACCAGACCAATATTGCGACGGAAATAAGGCAATTGACGTTTGGACAGGCGATTTAGATTTTGATTGTTAACAAAGACCTGACCCGAACTGGCCTTTTCCATCAGCATAATAAGTTTCAGCAAGGTGCTTTTACCAGCGCCAGAATGCCCGGTCAGAAAGGCAATTTCACCTTTTTCAAGATGAAAGCTGACATTGTTTAATGCTTCGTGCCCGCCTGGATAACGTTTACTGACAGCGTCAAATTTAATCATCTTCGCTGAAAAGCGCCTCTACAAAATCATGCGCATTAAAAGGTCTCAAATCATCAAGCTGCTCGCCGATACCGATAAAACGCAGTGGCAGGCCAAGCTGTTTGGCAATCGCGAACACCATGCCGCCTTTGGCGGTGCCGTCCAATTTGCTCAGACTCAAACCACTCACCTCTACAGCTGATGAAAAATGTTCCGCTTGGCTTAAAGCGTTTTGACCGGTAGTGGCATCCAGTACCAGCATAATTTCCTGCGGAACATCTTCATCCAGTTTTTTCAGTACCCGCACAACCTTTGCCAGTTCCTGCATTAAATTATCCTTGTTATGCAAACGACCTGCAGTGTCGGCAATTAATACATCGACATTTTTAGCCAGCGCGGACTGGTAAGCATCAAAAATCACTGAGGCGCTGTCCGCCCCAGTATGTTGAGCCACGACTGGCACATCATTGCGCTCGCCCCATACCGCCAGCTGCTCAACAGCAGCGGCCCGAAAGGTATCACCTGCAGCCAGCATGACCGAACGGCCTTCATTCTGGAAACGCTTCGCCAACTTGCCAATGGTTGTGGTTTTTCCCACGCCGTTGACTCCTACCATAAGAATCACAAAAGGTTTATTTAAGTTAGCAGGAATCTCAAGGGGTTTGTCACATACAGCTAACTGTTCCAGCAGTACTTCCTTCAAGGTCTGATAAAGCACCTCCGGATCGGCAAGATCCTTGCGCTTAAGGCGCTGAGACAGCTCATCAATAATTGTTGTGGTTGCCGACATCCCGACATCGGCCGTGAGCAAGCGTGTTTCTATTTCTTCCAACAGCTCGTCATCAATTTCTTTTTTGCCCAGCAACAAAGATCCCAAACCATCAGTGAAACCCGAGCGGGTGCGGCCAAGCCCGGCCTTTAAACGCGAAAAGAACGAACTTTTCCCAGATTCTTCCTGAGCAGATTCTTCTTTTACAGACTCAGAGCCGGTACGTTTTCCAAAACCAAACATATGAAATTTAATACTAATAAAATGAGGGCTAATCCTAACAGTAGCTCAGATTCTACGCTAGCCAAATGAAACTTCTGTGATGCTTGAGGCTTGAGGCTTGAATTTTTCGCTTTTATCGAAAAGATGCCTTTAATCGTTTACCTTTGCTATTTTAATCCCTTGCTGAAACCATAGCGAGTCAACAGTGAACCAACTACGCATCATTGCCGGCAAATGGCGTGGCAGAAAAATCACCTTTCCCGATCATGAGGGTTTACGCCCCAGTCCCGACCGCGTGCGTGAAACACTTTTTAACTGGCTGCAAAGTCATATTCCCGGAGCCTGCTGCCTCGACCTGTTTGCGGGCAGTGGTGCGCTATCTTTTGAAGCAGCTTCAAGAGCCGCTGCTCATATAACTTGTGTGGAAATCAATCCTGTAAGTGCAGCAAGCATCAAAGAGAATATTGCAATTTTAGAAGCAAATACTATTTCTCTCCTTCAACAAGATGCCCTGAAATTTTTAACAACTTCATCACCTGAAAAAAAATATGACCTCATATTCCTTGACCCGCCTTTTAGCGAAAACTTGCTGGAGAAAAGTTGTGAATTGCTGGAGAACAATGCATGGCTGAATGATTCAGCATTAATTTATTTGGAATCAGATCGAGATTTGGGTGAATATGCCCTGCCTTCAAACTGGACCCTGGTAAAACAAAAAAAAGCCGGACAGGTTTATTATGGCTTGTGCCAAAAATTTAAGTAGTAATTCTTATTAAGAAAAACCCTTGCACTTACTAGTTTCCAGAAAAGTTTGGCAGATAAATTTGTTCAAAATTACTTTTGCCAGCCATGGCTCCAATTTTCACTGTTCTTTAAATCCTGCCAGTTGATTTCTTGTTTTCTGTTTGTCAGAACCGCCTCAATAACACACTTAATTACAAAATCATCCTGATCATACTCAAGGTCAGATACTATAAAGTGTTTTTCATTATCCTTAGGTGAAACAGCTGTCCATTTGCTGTGTAGAAGCTTTTTGGGATTTATCTTGTTCATGGTAGTAGTACCGGATAATCGCAAGTAATTATGACAAAACAGGCCTTAACACTTATCGCAGATTATTTTATTGAACTGATTTATTAACAGTTACGGTAAGGGAAATAAATTATTTACTGCTTTCTTATAAGTTTCAAAAGCGAATAAAAAATTCTTATCAAGAAGCTTTGCTGGAACAACTTTCTGTCCATCTAGAACCAAAGTAGAAGCCTCGCCTAATATTAATTTCATTAGAAAAGCAGGCACTGTCATAAAAGACGGGCGCTTTAGTGATGCAGCGAGTATCTTGCTAAACTCTGAGTTCTTAACAGGGTTTGGGGCGGTCAGGTTAAAAGGCCCCTGACACGTTTCATCTTCTATAAAAAGTTTAATGGCATTTAAGTAATCGTCAATATGAATCCATGACATCCATTGGTCTCCAGAACCGATTGTACCTCCCAAGCCCAGTTTGAAAGGTAATATCAATTTTTTTAATGCCCCACCATCGACTGCCAAAACTACACCCGTTCTGAGTAAGACTACCCTTGTTAGATCACTGGCACTCATGGCGACGTCTTCCCACTGTTGACATAAGCGAGAGCTGAAATCCTGTATTGCGGGGAAACTGTCCTCAGTAAATATTGCAGATTCTGAAGTTCCATAAAAACCAATTGCTGAGCCACTTAAAAAGCTACTGGGTTTATGTTTGGCTGTTTTTATCCAGCCGACAAGATCTTGAGTTGTTTTCCGGCGACTATGCTGCAGTTTGTCTTTTTGTCGCCTGCTCCATCTTTTATCGGCTATGGGTTCACCAGCCAGGTTTATGATGCTATCAAACTTGGTTTCAGGCGAAAGTTGAGATATTTCAGTCAGGTATGTGTGTGTGTCACCAAGAGTTTTTTTAGCCCGCTCAATATTTCTTGTTAGAACTGTAAATTGATAATCAGAAAATTTTGTAATTAACTTTTTCCCAATAAAACCTGTTCCGCCGGTAATTAGTATGTTCATAGAACCTAATACGTTTTGCCTCAATGTATGGATCGCTGTAATTGATAAATATTTGCCACACCCTCCGTTACATTGACAAAATTAGGCATCATATCCACATAAAAACTTAACATACTAGAGCTAGTTGTTAATCAATATATTGCCGCTTATAGTCTTTTGTGGAACTGTGTTACTAGAATTTTTTTATATTAACTGCTAAAAAATTTCACTTAGACTTTGTTATATGACTACTCAACTGCCTGTAAAATAAAATCAACTTGTCTTTCAAAAAAATCGCCCGGACGTCCTGGCAAACGCGATAATTGACCTGCCGGCGTTAAACGCCTCATTGCATGGTTCACATCATTATAAATATGTACGCTAATATCATTGCCCTCCTCAGCAAGCGCTTCAAGCAGTACAGCTGTTTTTTGCCAGGGCTGCTCTTCATCCTGATCCCCAAGAATAGCAAGCATCGGTAGAGTTAATTCTCTTAATAAAGGCAGGGGATCAAAATTCATTACCGCCTTGTACCAGCCAATAAACCAGGCTGGTAAATCAGTACTAAAGATTCTTTATAAACTTGTCTCTTCAAACCAATTTTCATTGCTTGCTGCATTCATTGCCCGGATAAAATCGCTGAAATCACCATTATTCAAAATACCCTGATCCCAAAGACTCATAATTTCGTCTGCCTGAGAAATAGCAGTTTCACTATACCCGGCCAGCTGCAACTCCCTGATAACATTCCAGTGCCCTTCTTCTTTAGGCGTGGTTGCCGGACCGGAAACTGTTATCAAAAATCCCAGCTCATCATTCAGGCTTACTGCCAGCGGAGCGACCCAGGCGCCCTGGCTGGTTCCTATTAATCCAATCTGGTTTACATGCAATTTACTGGCGGCAGCAAATGTTTCAACAACTGTTGAAACATCGGTTGCAAGATTATAGAAATCAGCCGTTTGCCAGTCCCCTTCAGACTCCCCTGTACCACGCTTATCGTAAATTGCTGAGGCAATGCCGGACTCAGCCAGTCTGATAGCAGCAAAACGGCTGGCATCCCTGGTTTCAGGACCAGAGCCATGCACAAAAACTACTCCGGCTAATGGTGCACTTTGTTCAGGCATTACTATCGACAGCCCCAGGATGCCGGCTTCCCCTGTAACCCTTAAGCATTGTTCGTTCGGGGTAACAAACAATTCGGAAGGCTCTAAAAGCAGACTTGCATCCCCTCTCCCCGAATCAGTCCAAATGTCAAGTAACGAATTACCTTCTCTTTCGAGTAAGACCGGTTGCACGCCACTGTCTGAAGGAATTTGAAACTCAAGTGTGTTTTGAGTGATTCGTGTATTGCGAGCTGGAATGCCAATAACACCTATATCCAACAGGTCTATATCAACAGATATTTTTGACAAAGTTTCTCTAACGTTTATTCGAATTGTGGTCTGTTCCTGACCCGAGGTAGCAGTTCCTTCGCAGCTGCCAAGCGCCCAGTCTGATTCCAATTCCTGAGCAATGCTTAAATTTGCGATGAAAAGAAAAGTGACTATTAGATATTTCAATGTTTACAATTAACTTATTCTTTATAAAAAGCAAACTCAATTTCTACCAGCGCATTTAAAGGCAAAGCCGCAACACCGATTGCGGATCTTGCCGGTGGCACGACGCCTTCCGTAAAAATTTCTTCCCAGGCCTGGTTGATCAACGGAAATTCATCAAACTTTCTGGAAAAAATTCTGGCGCTTACCAGGTCTTCCAGTGATAAGGAGAACTCTTCCATCAGTATTTTAAGATTCTGGAATATTTGTCGAGTTTGTTCTGCGCTATCACCTTCAATCAACTTTCCTGTTTCATTGTTCAGCGGAATCATGCCACTGCAGATATAATTCGGTCCGGCTTTAATCAGTTGGCTATAACGAAAAAGTGGGGCAGTTAATTTTTTAGATACCAGTGCTTCTCTCATGATCTTCTCTTTTCATTTTGCTTGGTCAGGCCAGCAATAAATTAACAAAAACCACAACCAGTACTATTGTGATTATGTAGCGCAGCATGAACATCCAGATTTTGAACCAGTGATGTTCTGCCAGTACGCTTAATTCTTCCTGCGAAATTCTGTCAGGCAATACCCAGCCAATAAAAACAGCCAATAATAATCCACCCAAAGGCAGCATCAGGTTATTGCTTAAATAATCAAAGAAATCAAAAAAGTTTCTTTCCACTCCCATAAAACCCAAGGGATAAAAATCTGCCAGGTGGTTCAGCGACAACACCGGCAACAAGCCCAGACACCAAACCATCGTTGCCCCAGTCCATGCCGCTTTTTTTCGGCTCCAGCCATCCTTGGATTCGAGCCAGGCTACCGGCGCTTCAAGCAAACTGATTGCTGACGTAATCGCCGCAAAAGCCAGGAGCACGAAAAATAAAGTGCCAACAAATTGACCGCCTGGCATATGGCCAAAGGCCAGTGGTACCGTTTCAAAAACCAGACCCGGTCCTGCTGCAGGGTTTAATCCAAAAGCGAAAACAATCGGAAAAATTGCGAGGCCGGATAACAGGGCCACCAGAGTATCTGCACTGGCCACTAAAGCCGATGAGTTAATAATGGAATCACTACGGTTCATGTACGAGCCATAGGCCATCAAAATGGTTGCGCCTGCCCCGACTGAAAAAAACGCCTGCCCAAATGCCGCAACAATCACCTCAATATTTATTTTGCTGAAGTCAGGTTGAAACAGATAGTTTATTGACTGACCGAAATTTCCTGTCGCTGCAGCATAGATCACCATGGCAATTAAAATAATAAACAGCGAAGGCATTAAGTATTTCACAGCTACTTCCACACCGCCGGAAATCCCCCGGGATGAAACCCAGCCCATCGCAACAACAAATAAGGTATGACCGAAAACCACCATAAATACATTTGCGTTGTAGTCGGCAGAAATTGCCAGAGAGCTTTCTACATCAATATCAACAAACTGGCCGCTGATATTTTTTATGGCGTATAAAACAGTTTCCCCGCCTATCATGCAGTAATAGGACAAGATGATCAGGGCTGTTGCCACACCGAGATAACCCAGCCATGACCAGTATTCACTTGCACCGGCTTCTTTTGCGATGGCACGCAGGCCCACGGGAGGGCAGGCCTGACCGCGCCTACCCAGCATCAGTTCGCCCATTAACAGCGGCATCGCCAGAAAAAAAACGGCGGCCAGGTAAATCAGAACAAAG
Organism: Gammaproteobacteria bacterium; assembly: GCA_038148755.1. GTDB lineage: Bacteria > Pseudomonadota > Gammaproteobacteria > Pseudomonadales > Pseudohongiellaceae > UBA5109. The sequence continues at coordinate 152,454 of JAYQWA010000001.1, read as the reverse complement.
GCGCCGCCGCCATTTTCACCTGCTGTAAAAGGAAAGCGCCATATATTGGCCAGACCAACGGACGAACCGATGGTAGCCATAATAAACAGCCATTGTGATGACCAATGTGCATGTTGTTTTTGTTGTTGCATTGGTTTGGAGCTCCCTGTTAAGGAAATAGCGTTGAAGGACAATTCGCAGGTTCGTATAAGACTAATTTATTCACCTGCAGATGGAAAGTATCCTGCAAATCTATTTTCAGGCTTCAGCTCAATGCTGCATGAATTGTTGTATAATTAGGCCCCTTTTCGGTAGAAAACATTATGAAAACTGTTGTTTATCCCGGCACTTTCAACCCAATTACCAATGGTCATACTGATCTGGTTAAACGCGCCGCCCGCATTTTTGACCATGTAATTGTTGCTATTGGTTCCAACACGCAAAAATCCACTGATGTCTCAATGGATATGCGAGTCAGGCTGGCTACCGAGGTACTGGCTGATCTCCCCAATGTTGAGGTTTGCAGATTCAACGGCTTGTTAACCAGTTTTGTGAAATCACGCGGCGCCAATCTGATTTTGCGCGGCTTGCGAACCGTTGCCGATTTTGAATATGAATTTCAGCTCGTCGGCATGAACCGGGTGCTGGAGCCCGGCATCGAAACCGTTTTTCTGGCACCTGCCGAACATCTGGCTTATATCTCCTCAACCCTGGTCAGGGAGATTGCTACTTATGGTGGCGACATCAGTCAGTTTGTTGATCCGATTGTTGCTGAGGCCATGGAAGACATGCTGAAAAACGGAAAGGATAAATAACCGTGGCTCTGATAATCACAGATGAATGTATTAACTGTGATGTCTGTGAACCGGAGTGTCCGAATCAGGCGATTTCCATGGGGCCTGAGTACTACCAGATAAACCCGGCCTTATGCACAGAATGCATCGGGCACTTTGAAACTTCCCAGTGTGTAGAAGTCTGCCCGGTTGACTGTATTCCGCTGGATCCCGACCACAAAGAAAGCCGGGAAGAGTTAATGCAAAAATATTACCGCCTTACCGGCAATAAACCCTGATGCAGGATCAAGAGCTCAGGACTGGCAAATGGCACAGTAAACTGTCGAACGCTGACCCAGACGAATTTCTGTCAATATAGTCTGACAATTCACACAGGCTTCACCGCCTCTGCCATAGACCGATAAAGACTGTTTAAAGTAACCCGGCTTACCATCCCCACCAACAAAGTCACGCAAGGTTGTTCCTCCCTGCTCTATTGCCTCAGCCAATATGGCCTTGATGGCAACGACCAGCTTTTCATAGGCTGCTTTGCTGACTTTCCCAGCCTGACGCCGGGGTCTGATACCGGCCATAAAAAGTGCTTCATTAGCATAGATATTCCCTACTCCGACCACTACATGACTGTCCATAATGAAATTCTTGATGGGCGAACTACGCTTTCTGGAAAGCGCAAAAAGCTCAGCAGCATTAAAATCATCCGTCAATGGTTCTGGACCCAGACTTTCCAGTAAAACATGTTTGAAAGGCTGCATCCCCGCCCACAGCATGCAACCAAAACGCCTTGGGTCATGATAGCGCAATATATTGCCATTTTTTAAGATAATGTCGACATGATCGTGCTTTTTAACCTCATCTGACTGTTTGGCAATCCGTAAACTACCCGACATGCCCAAATGAATCAAAAAATAGCCGGCAGCGGTTTCCAGTAAAATATACTTACCCCTTCTGATGACTTCCTTGATTCGCTGACCAGGCAATAGCGATGTCAATTCAGGAGAAATCGGCCAGCGCAGTTGAGCCTGGCGCACAACAACCGCTTGAACGGTTTTACCTTCAATATGGCTTTGTATGCCACGGCAGGTTGTTTCAACTTCGGGTAATTCAGGCATTTATTTCAGCGCACCGCTTATCGGCTATTTATTGGCTATGCAGCCATGATTTATCGACCATGCAGCTCAAGTATCCGTATAATTACCCGTTCCAACATTGCCGATAAGCATTATGAAACCGCAATCACACGCAACTCTGGGCATAGATACCGGCGGAACTTTCACCGATTTTGTCTTGCTTCAGCAAGGCAAGCTGCAAACACATAAAGTACTGTCAACACCAGACGCTCCGGAGCGCGCCATTCTACAAGGCATTGCCGAACTCGGTCTAGTTGAACCCGTTAGAGCTGGTGAAATAACAATCATTCACGGCAGCACTGTCGCCACCAACGCCGCGCTGGAGAATAAAGGCGTGAAGACTGCATTTATTACCAACCGCGGTTTCAGGGATATGCTGACGATTGCGCGCCAGACCCGGCCAAAGCTTTATCAACTTGAAAACCCGCCGCGACAACCGCCGGTTCCCGAAGAGCTTTGCCTGGAAATCAGCGGGCGCTTTGATGCCTCAGGTCAGGAGCTGGAAGCGCCAGGTACTTCAGACCTCCAGACCCTTGCCGGACAACTGGAACTATTGCGCCCCGACGCCATTGCCATCAATCTGTTGTTTTCATTTATTGATAATCGGCATGAAAAGCTGGTGGCAGGCTACCTCCAGGATAATCTGAGCTGGCAGCCTTTTATTTGCTGCTCCTCTGATGTGTTGCCTGAATACAAGGAATACGAACGCGGTATAGCTTGCTGGCTTAACGCATCCTTGAGCCCGCTGGTAAAGAATTATTTGCTCCAATTAAACGCAGCATGCCAACCCTCTCCGTTGTCCATCATGCAATCCTCTGGCGGTACTATCAGTGCAGAGCAGGCTGCCGACAAGGCGGTGAACCTGCTGTTATCCGGGCCTGCCGGTGGACTGGCGGCAGCCAGTTATCTGTCTAAAAGCCTGGAAATATCCAATTTAATGACTTTTGATATGGGGGGAACCTCCACCGATGCCGCCTTATTGCGGGGAGGCAACATACAACTAAGCAGTGAAGGGGCTATAGGCACTTATCCGGTCGGCGTGCCAATGGTTGATATGCATACCATTGGTGCAGGAGGAGGTTCAATCGCCTATCTGGATGCCGGAAACCTGTTACATGTTGGCCCGGAATCCGCTGGCGCAAACCCGGGCCCAGCCTGCTATGGGCTGGGCGGGTTGAACGCGACTGTTACCGATGCAAATCTGATACTAGGCCGTCTGCAGGCAGAATCCTTCATGGGCGGAGACATCCAACTTGATTACGCCGCAGCCGAGAGAGCAATCTCCAAAATAGCTAAAAAGTTAGTGCTTACTATCGAAGAAGTATCCGAAGGAATAGTCACTATAGCCAACTCACATATGGCACAGGCATTAAGAGCCATTTCCGTTGAGAAAGGCCACGATCCTAAGCTTTTCAGGCTTTGCTGCTTTGGTGGTGCTGGCGGTCTGCATATCTGTGCCCTGGCAGATGCGCTGGGCATGAACCAGGCCATGGTTCCGCGTCATGCCGGCGTTTTGTCAGCTTTTGGCATGCTGGTGGCACCGGTTAAACGCAATCTGAGCCAAAGTTATCAAAGCCTGCTTGCCGATGCTGACGAAAAGGCAATTGAGCAGATTTTGACAGCTTTGGAAACCCGGGCATTAAAAGAATTAAGCCTGGAGCAGGTTAGCAGCAAGGATGCTCTCATCGAATACATTGCAGACCTGAGGTATGCCGGGCAGTCATCCAGCTTAAATCTGCCCTGGCAAGGCATAAAAACAACCAGCGACAACTTTCATGCACTGCATAAAAGCCGTTACGGGCACCAACTGCAGGCTGAACCGGAACTGGTTAATTTACGTATATCAGCAGAAATACAAGGTAAGGGACATGATCTTGAAACGCTCACTCAAACAGAACCGGCGCCGGCAATTAAACAAATGGAACTTTATGGATTTGATACCAGGGTCAGTGTTTACCAGCGTGAAGATCTGAAAGCAGGGCAAAAAATCGTTGGACCGGCCTTGATTATGGAAAAAAATTCCACAACATTAATTGGGACTGAATGGTGCGCCAGAACTGATCATTTTGGGCACTTGTTTCTTGACAAGCAGGAGGCTTGGGCGGAGGATAATAACCGAAATTAATGGTTATTTTGCAGCGATGAGACTGGTTAGAACAACTGAGCAGAATTGAGTAGAACAATGAACAGAAATCTATTAAGTTCAGCCATACTGATAATGGCTCTTGGCTTAAACGCCTGCCAGACATCAGTGACTACGAGCACCTCACAGGAGTCGTCAAGCAGCTCGTCGTCCAGTTCTTCTTCGAGTTCATCATCCAGTTCCAGCTCGTCCAGCTCCTCATCGAGCTCAAGCTCAAGTTCATCGTCCAGCAGTTCCTCATCAACTTCTGCTTCGGGTCAAACGGGGGCTTCCTCTTCTTCCGGAGGCATGCCATCAACGGCTTCACTGCCTTCACCAACAGGCTCACAGTCAAGTTCCTCAGGATTGCCGTCGCAACCCAGTGGTGGCGATCAGGGCACCAGCAGTTCTACTTCCGGCACGATTGGTTCAACAAGTGCTGGCCTGCCAGGCTCTCAACCCGGTAGCAATATGCCCGGAACAACAGCCTCTAGTACTTCCGGCAATGGTGACAGCAGTGGCAGCGGAGATGGTGGCGTTGATGTCAGCGTCCAGGCTGGCGGCTTGCCCGGTCTGGATCCTTTTCCCGGTGGCACTGGCACTTTGCCGGGAACGGGCACAGCAGGCCTGGAAGATATATTTGGTTCAGGTCAGCAGGGGGCAGGAACTGGCAGCGGCAATGATCCGCTGGTAAATGGCAGCGGGCAGGGTGATGATCCTTTTGGTGGTATAGGTTCAAGTAGCACTGTTGCGGCCGGAACAGCTGGCGGACAGGATGGCGCTGGTGATGATCCTTTCGGCGGTGTAAACGGCGTTGGCAACCAGCCAATGACCGCAGCTGAAAGACAGGCTGTGCTGGATGGCCGACTCAATGAAAGCATAGCTGTTTTTGATGGCATGATTCTTAGTGAACGCGAACAGGCTCAGGGCGCTGCGAATGAAAATGGTTCTGGCGGAGCAGGTGGTGGCACTGCTGGTGGTACAGGAGGATCAGGCAGAGAAGGTGATGGCAGCGGAGACAACCCTGTTGTTATCGCTTCGGCCCCGCCAATTTCCAGCTCAGGGGCTGGCAGAATGCCAAACATGGGCAGGTCCAGGGAAGGGGACTTTGATAACAGTAACCAGGAAAGCTTTCCGCCACCTGCTGATATCCCCAATGGTAATGATGATGATGTTGTTGCCCGTCAGTTGCGCGAGGCAGCAATGAACGAACCTGATCCGGAGTTAAGAGAAAGGCTTTGGAACGAATACCGAACTTATACAGGCTTGCCTATTCCCCAGGAAGCAGTGGCAGAGTTTGAAGCGGAGGGCATAGAATAAAGAGGGCATACCTCTTTGCTTGCTTAGGGTATGAAAATGAACATAAAGACAAGGTTATTATTGCTATGCATAGCGCTGCTTGGCCTGAGTGCCTGCAGTACTCAAACGGTAAAATCCACCACCATTACCGAAGCATTAATTGAGCAGAACAATATCCCGGAAGATGAGTTGCTGGATATCGGCGTTGCCGTGTTTAACCCAGGTTTTGATGAAATCGATGACGATCAGCAGGAGCTGACTTTTGGTGATGTCAGAATGGCAGAAACCTATTATGTCGCCAACATGTTATCTGACACATTGCAAAGTACTGGTAACTGGGGTGTCGTCAGAGTCATTCCGAACGATCTGAGCAGTTCTGATCTGGCGGTTCACGGCACCATATTGCAATCAGATGGCGAAACCATGCTGGTACATATCAAGGTCAATGATTCCAGTGGCCGAGTCTGGATAGATAAGGAATATGAAGAAGTTGTCAGCCGCTACAGCTATGACAACCGCCTGCAAGGCTCACGCGATTCCTTCCAGGGTTTATATAACCGCATTGCCAACGACATCCTGCGCTATCGCCAGCAGAATCTGGAACGAGAAGACCTGCTCAACATCCGTACAATCTCGCAAATACAGTTTGCCCGTAGTTTTGCGCCACAGGCTTTCGATCAATATTTAAGTACTGACCGCAATGGCATATTGCAGGTACAACGGCTACCCGCGCAAAATGATCCAATGCTGTCACGGATAGAAACCATCCGCGAACGCGACTATCTCTATGTCGATACCATGCAGGATTACTACTCGAATTTTGTGCGGCAAATGGAAGCGCCCTATACCGAATTTCGCCGTCTGAGCTATGACGAAGTCATGAAGCTAGATCGATTGCAACGTGAATCACGGCGCAACATGATTCTTGGTATAGCTGCTATTGTAGGCGGTCTGGCTTCTACTCAAAGCAACAGCAGCCTGGCCGGAGTAGGGACTTATGCCGGTATTCTCGGCGGTGGCTGGCTGATCAAGGAAGCCTTTCGGGCCGGTGATGAGGCCTTGCTGCATGTTGAGGCGCTGGCCGAGCTGGGTCAGTCTCTGAGTAACGAAGTTGCACCGCAGACTATCGAGCTGGAAGAGCGCTCTGTCACCTTATCTGGCAATGTTGAAAGCCAGTATGAACAGTGGCGTGAAATCCTGGCTGATATGTATGCCAATGAGATTGGTATGCCGGTTTCTTCAGAAGACGTGTGACGCCAAGACTGCCCCGTAGTAGTATTCAGCATGGCTGATAACTCCTCCAAACAATCTGAGAATGATGCATTGCCGCCTGCTGAGCAAACCCCGGCTCAGATTTTCGGCATGGGTGATGTGCAGGCGCATAAAGCTAAACAGCAACAGCAAACTAAAATCCTCTGGGGGATTTTTTCCCTGTTACTGGTGCTGGTACTGGCCGTAATTTTCATACTGCCTCGCTACATTGCCACGCCAGACCCGGCAAATGTCGCGCCCGTCATTATTCCGGTAGAACGGTCAACGCCGCAGGAAGCCTTTTCGCCATTTGAAGAAGCCCAGCTGTTACGGGAGCGTGAACAGGCCCAGGATGTGCTGGCACAAATACTTGAATTGCAGGAGCAGCTGGAAGAAATCTCCGTTGAAAGCTGGGCCGGTGATGCCTACCAGGCAGCTTTGGACATCGCCATTGAAGGTGATATCGCTTATCGCGAACAACGTTTTCTGGAAGCACAGGAAATTTACCAACGCAGCCTGTTAGCACTGCAATCTTTGGAAGGATTAAGCCAGGTCGTCTTAACTAATTCTATTGAAGAAGGCTATGCAGCTATTGAGGCAGGATTGCCCGCCGAAGCTGAACAGTCCTTTGCTACTGCTTTATTAATTGAAGCCGATTCAGAGTCCGCCCTGGCCGGCATGGAAAGAGCCGGATTGTTGCCCGAAGTACTTGCCTTGCTGGAAGAGGGTGATGCCCGCCGTGCAAGCAATGATCTGGAAAGCGCACTGGAATTTTATACCGAAGCAGCAGTGATAGACCCTGCCCATAGCGGCGCTGCAAATGTGATTACGCAAACCAATATTGATATTGTGGATCGTGATTTCCTGAACTTCATGTCAGCCGGTTTCAGTGCCATTCAAAATAATAATCCTGAAGCCGCCCTGCAATCTTTTAACCAGGCTTTAAACCTGAAGCCTGAATCCTCAGACGCTCGGGCAGCCATTACACAGGCTGAAACCATGATCGCTTCGCGTGATTTAAACATCCAGCTCACTGCCGCACAGGAACACGAAGCTGCCGAACGCTGGCAGGATGCATTGCAGGCCTACAATAATGCACTTGCCATAGATGCTAATGTGGTTTCTGCCGTCAATGGTCGCGAACGCGCTCAAACCAGAGCCAATCTGGATACTTTTTTAAACAATATTATTAATGCTCCATTACGCCTGGCAGAAGACGCGGTTTATCAGCAAAGCATTACTGTTTATAACGAAGCCTTGACGCTGGTGCAGGAGAATACCCGACTTTATGAACAGCTTGTTACTCTGCGAAGTTATCTGGACAAAGCGAGAGTACCCGTGCCTGTCACATTAAACTCGGATGGTGTGACCAGCGTGACGGTGTTGCGTGTCAGCGAGCTCGGCATGTTCAATGCGCAAACACTTGAACTTAATCCCGGGACTTATACAGCCGTAGGTGTAAGGCCTGGTTACCGTGATGTGCGAACCGAGTTTATTGTGCCTTTTTCAGGTGAAGAGCCAGTTGTCACAGTTATTTGTAATGAGCCTGTTTAAGCAGCGAAATTTAGAGAAGTCAAGAGAGCACTAAGAGAAGCTAGATGAGCCAAGAGAAGCATTCTCAACATGAACAGCAGCCGGATGAAATCATTACGCCAATTGATTTCACGCCGCATAATGCCAATGCTGAGGCTTATTCGTTTCGTCCCAGCCCTGTCAAGCTGGCCATTGCCTTCGTGCTGGTCTGCTTTGCATTGGCAGCATGGTTTGTACTCTCCGCCAAATCAATATTTATTGATGCACAACCTGTCGGCAGCATTGTTGATGTGCGATCACCACTGGCCATAAAAATCGGCCCGCGTTATCTATTGCTGGCGGGTGATCATAACATCACGATTAATGCGGAAGGTTATTACGATGTTGATACCACCATCACTATTGGTGATGCCCAGGCACAAACTTTTCAGGTGCAATTATTACCCTTGCCCGGCTTTTTAAACCTGAACAGTAATACCGAAGCTGCCAGTGTTTTTATTGATGGTGAAAGCATCGGCCAGACACCTTTAAGCAGAATTGAGCTCGCTGCCGGCGAGCATGAAATTTTTGTCCAAAAAGAACGTTACGAACCTGTAGAGCAGGTAATTGAGATTGAAGGGCGCCAGCAAGAGCAAAGTCTTAGCGTTGAACTATTGCCAGCCTGGGCCAATGTCAGTTTTGCCACCTCGCCAGCAGGTGCGACTGTCACCATTGATGGTGAGGAAATTGGTCTGACACCTCTCAGTACCGAATTACTGCAGGGCGAACATGAAGTGCTGGTTAAACTTAATGCACATAAAGCCTGGACAGAAAATCTGAGCGTGACTGCAAGGGTCGATCAGGATTTACCGTTAATCGAACTGGAACAGGCCGATGGGCTCGTACTTTTACAATCCACACCAAGCAATGCCGGCGTCACGCTGGATGGGACTTATCAGGGACAGACCCCGCTGGAACTGACTATCGCACCTGGGCAAAGCCATGAGTTGACCTTCTTCCTGAATGGCTATGAAGAACTGCGCCGCAGCATCCAGACCCGTCCCGATGAAGAGCTGGCTCTTGATGTCAGTCTTGAACCTATTCTCAGTTCGGTCGTTATTATTGCCAATCCACCAGATGCCGAGCTCTATGTCAATGGCGAGTTTCGCGGACCGGCCAATCAGACTGTGGAGCTTCTGGCCGCATCCCAGACTATTGCAGTCCGTGCCGAAGGTTTTGTACCTTTTGTGCAGGAATTTGTTTCGCGTCCGGGACTGGAACAACGACTCAATGTTTCGCTGATCACGCTGGAGCAGGAACGTATCAACAATATCCAGCCAATGATCACCAGCGCTAACGGCCAGGAATTAAAATTACTTTACCCCGGTGATTTTGTGATGGGCGCATCCAGACGTGAAGCAGGCAGGCAGGCCAATGAATCTTTGCGTTCTATCAGTTTGACCAAACCTTATTACTTATCCTTAACCGAAGTCACCAATGCACAATACAAACTATTTGACCCCGAGCATACGTCCGGCGTTATCGACAGAATTTCCCTGAGCAATAATAACCAGCCTGTTGTTGATATCACCTGGGAACAGGCTGCGCTTTATTGTAACTGGCTCAGTGAGCAAGAAGGCCTGCCGCTTTTTTATACTGTACAGAATGGCAGGGTAGTGGGCGCGAATCCGAACAGTTCCGGTTACCGCCTGCCGACTGAAGCTGAATGGGCCTGGGCTGCGCGGGTTGAAAGTAATGACCCTACCAGCCTATTGAAATTCCCCTGGGGGCCTGAACTGCCACCCCCACCAAACCACGGCAACTATGCTGATATCAGCGCTGCCTCCATTCTTGGCCGGGTGTTGACCAACTATAACGACAGCTTTGTTGGCTCAGCGCCAGTCGCCTCCTTCCCGCCCAATGCCAATGGCTTTTATGACATGGGCGGCAACGTGGCCGAATGGGTACATGACTATTATGGAACGTCCATACAGTTAGGCAACAACATAGAAGTGGACCCCTATGGCCCAGACTCCGGCACCTACCATGTCGTACGCGGTTCAAGCTGGGCACATGGCTCTATTACCGAACTGCGTTTGTCTTACCGGGATTACAGCAATGAAAGCCGGGATGATGTTGGCTTCAGAATTGCCAGAACATTGGTGCCTTAAAAAAGTAAACGCTATGTCTGAGCGTTAAATAAAGTTTTTGAAAACAGGGGGGTTATATTCTTGTGATAGGAATTCTTGGTGGCCTAAGCTCACAATCAACAGCTACCTATTATAAATATCTCAATGAACTTGTTCTGAAAAAATTGGGCAATGCTTATAGTCCGGAGATCATGATATTAAGCCTGGATAATGAGCGGGTCGTTAACTGGTTGGCTTCAAAATCGTATCCTGAATTAAAAGAGTATTTATTATACCGCCTGCCTTGTCTTATTAACTCGGGCGTTAAGTGTGTCGCCATTCCCTGTAATACTGTGCATATGTTTGCAGAAGAATTAAAGGCCAATTGCCCAGTACCATTTCTTCATATTGCTGACTCTCTTGTAAAAAAATTAGCTTTTGAAAATTTAAAAAATACAGGCATCTTGGGAACAGAGCATACTAAAGTACATCAAATATATGATGAACGAATGCAAGAATATGGAATTAAAACCTCATATCTTAACGAACTTAATCAAAATGAATTGGATAGTATTATTTTCAATGATTTATGTGCGGGAAACATGTCAAGGTCAGCAAGAGTAATTGAATTTGCAAAAGAACTTGTAGTGCAAGGCGCGGATTCTATCTGTTTGGCATGTACTGAATTATCAGGCCTGGTTAAGCAATCAGATGTAAGTGTGCCTGTTTTCGATTCCACGCTAAGCCATATTGAAGATATTGCGAATTTTTCAGTTGAGCTTAAAGAATAAAAAGCTAAACAAGATAGAAGTCTCAAACTTCTCTTTTGATGGCCATTAACAAAAGTCTTTACAAGCTTTAAACTCTCCTCAATAAAAATAATTAAGCATTGGAGTATATAAATGTCTAAGAAAAATAACGCTTCTCCAACCAACTTTCTTTTTAAAAACCATCTTCGCTATATATATGCTTTTATCATTATTTGCTTGCCACATAGTGCAGCCCTGCATGCTCAAACCGCCGAAAGAATTCAGGCGGCTCCAGCCTTTTCCGCAGAGGAGCTGTTAGCCTTTCCTCAAGAAGGCTGGCTTACCAATGGTGGCAATCTTTATAACCAACGCTATTCACTTCTTACCCAGATTAACCGTGATAATGTCGATTCGCTTAAGGCAGTATGGCGTACGCACCTTAACGGTTCCGGCCTGGAGCCGATTTATTCGGGAGAAGGGCAGCCTATTTTTTATGAAGGCGTACTTTATGTTGCCACAGGTGAAGATGATGTCTTTGCCTTAAGCATTGAAAGTGGGGAAATTCTCTGGTCATTTGAGGCTAACCTTGATGCCACTATTGATGTCATCTGCTGTGGCTGGAATAGCCGTGGTGTTGCTCTCGGTGATGGGAAAGTTTATGTCGGTTTACTGGATAACCGCCTGATTGCATTGAATCAAAAAACCGGCGAGCCAGTATGGTCAGTACAAACTGAACGCTGGCAGGAAGGTTTTAGTATTACCAGCGCACCACTTTATTACAACGGACTGGTTATTACTGGCTATGCCGGAGCCGAATACGGTGTACGTGGCCGTGTAAGCGCTTTTGACGCTGCTACCGGTGATAGGGTCTGGACCTTTTATACCGTCCCGGGGCCCGGAGAATTCGGCCATGACAGTTGGTCTCAGGATAATGAAGTCTGGACTAAAGGAGGCGCTACCGTTTGGAATACACCGGCAGTAGACCCAGAGTTAGGCTTACTTTATTTTTCAACCGGCAACCCCGGCCCTGACTTTAATGGAAGCGTCAGACCCGGTGACAACCTTTTTTCTGACTCCATTGTTGCAGTTGATGCCATGACAGGGGAATACCGTTGGCATTTCCAGGAAGTGCATCACGATATCTGGGATTATGATGCCAGTAATCCGGTTGTTCTGTTTGATGTAGAAATCGACGGAGAATTGCGTAAAGGTTTGGCCCAGGTAAATAAAACCGGTTGGGTGTACATCCTTGATCGCATCACAGGTGAGCCTTTAATTGGTATTGAAGAGCGCCCTGTTTTACAGGAACCACGTCAGGCAACGGCAGCGACTCAGCCTTATCCTGTTGGTGACCCGGTTGTTCCGCAGGAACTGGATATGGCGGTTGAAGGCTTCCCCTTGATCAATCAGGGCCGAATCTTCACACCTTTCTTTGGAGAACAAAGCGTTATTATTGCGCCTGGTGCTATGGGTGGAGCTAACTGGCCTCCAAGCTCCTATGACCCGATAAGGCAAACCTTGTTTGTTTGTGCAACAGATCTTCCTGGCAGCTATCAGGGAGGTGATTCCGATAATGAACTGGCTGAAGAAGGCGAAATTTATACTGGCGGCCCTTTTGGTACTGCCCCCGTTGCGCCTCGTGGCATCATTGCTGCCATGGACATGACAAGTAATACTGTCAAATGGCGCTATCGCTGGCAGGATCGCTGTTATAGTGGCAGTACAGCCACCGCTGGCGGTCTGGTATTTGTTGGCCGGAATGATGGTCGCCTGACGGCTTTAGACTCTGATACCGGATTGCAGCTCTGGGAGTTTCAGACGGATGCCGGCGTTAATACCAGTGTCAGTGTTTTTGAGCATGAAGGACAACAATATGTCGCGGCTTTTTCAGGAGGCAGCCTGTTTGCCAATTCCCGTCGTGGTGACAGCATCTGGTTGTTTTCTTTAGATGGCAATCTGGAATCCTTGCCGCCTGAAGCCATGCTGGGAGTCACAGAAGAAAATCAACTGGAATTCACACCCGCAGCCGGAGTTGCCGATCTGGCAAATGGTGAGAGCTTATTTATTCGAAACTGTGTTGCCTGCCACGGTGAAGACGGTAAAGGCGGTCATGGTGGTGGGGCCGTCCTGGAAAATCTGACAGATTTTAATGCCGTTCAGCAACGAGTTGCACAGGGTAGAAACCTGATGCCGCCTTTTGCCTTGTCATTATCAGCAGAGGATATTCGGGATGTTGCCAGCTTTGTTTTCAACGACCTGCAAAACCGATGACAAAATACAAGGTGATAATTTGCAACTAAAAAATATTGCATTCTTTCTAGCCTGCCTATTTGTGATAGTGGCTTGTACTGATAACTCACAGGAAACTGCAGACATGAAATCCCTGACATCTTTAAATGCCCTGATCTCTGAAGTTTCAGCAGGCCAGTTTCCATCCTCCAATGCTGAAAGCTTTGGTGTCATCAGCCCTTATTTTGTGATTAAAGACAACATTCATCTTGCCGGTGTTGCCAATACGGCAGGAACGCCTGGGCTTAGTGATTTTATTCCAGCAGAACACAATACTGTTGTGGAGCGACTGATTGATGCCGGGGCTATCCCGTTGGCAAAAACCAATATGCATGAACTGGCTTTTGGTATAACCAGCAATAATGCCGCTTTTGGTGCCGTACGTAATTACCATGACCCGGAGCGTTTTGCTGGTGGCAGTAGTGGTGGCACAGCGGTTGCTATAGCAAGCGGTCTGGTGGACTGGGGCTTGTGTACCGATACCGGCGGTTCATGCCGTATTCCTGCAGCACTGAATGGCGTTGTCGGTTTTCGCCCTTCACCCGGACGTTATCCTTCAGAAGCAGTGACACCTTTATCCCATACACATGACACTATCGGCCTGATGGCAAACAGTGCTGAATTACTTTCTGCAATTGATGACATCCTCACTGGAAATAACAGCGCTGAGGGTTCAAATGACGCTATATTAAGAATCGGTATCCCGCGCGGCTATTTTTATGAGAATCTGGAAGCGGATGTTGCCGCACTTGTACAAACAGCATTGGAAGAACTGGATACTAGTGACATTGAGTTGGTAGAGGTAGACGTTGCAAGCCTTGTTGAACAGGCTGCAGCCACCAGCGATACGATTGTTATTTATGAAGCCCTGGGTGATCTTAGAGCTTATCTGCAGGCTTATTACCCGCAACTGACACTGGAAGCTTTGGTTGCACAAATTGCCAGCCAGGATGTGCTAGCCACTCTTGAGTTTATTCTTTCTGAACCCGTTCCCCGCGAAGCTTACGAGCAGGCTTTGGTGTTGCGTGATGAATTGATGTTAGAACTTTCTAACTTTTACATGGAGCAGAATATTGGCGCGATGATCTATCCGACTGTGCCGGTGACAGCAAGATCAATTGATGAAGAATCTGACATGCTAATACTGAACGGTGAAAGCGTATCAACTTTTGCGACAGTTAAAAACAATACCAATCCTGCAAGCCTGTTTGGCCTGCCGGCTCTTACTTTGCCTGCCGGCTTTACAGAAAATGGTTTGACTGTCGGCCTCGAACTGGCAGGCCCCTATGGAGAAGACAGGGCGCTGATGGATGCAGCAATTAAAATAGAGCAGATACTACAAAAATAATAATTCTTTCTGTTTGATTGTTAACTATGAAAGCATGTCTTAATTGCGGCAAAGAAAGCGACACCAAGTTCTGCCCGGTATGTGGCCAGTCAATGGATGTTAAAATTTCATCGGTCTGGCAGTTTGTGCATTAAATATTAAATGTCATCTACAGCCTGGATTCAAAAATCTGGCAAAGCATCATTCCATTACTGTTTAAACCCGGCGCATTGATGACTTCATTTAAATTACTTATGCTTTTCCCGGCTTACTCAATCTGCCTGGCGCTCGTTTTTGTTTCAGGCTTATTTTTAACCTTTATAACTATTTAAACTAATAAAGCAGCTGCATTGATATAAGATATTTTTCGGGCAAGGCCTGATTTTAATAAAGTTCTTTCCAGCCTTTTTCTTCAGCTAACTGGTCGAATTCTGCTTCACTCATGCTGAGTTTTGCATGTTGAATATAAGTTTCACTGATATTGGCCAGGTGCGAATGATCCTGCCATTTTTCCGGTTGCCATAAATAGGAACGGACTATACATTTCGGACAATGTACAAGCGCTCGCTCTACATACAACACGACAGCGAACTCAGGGACTCGGCCATTGAGCGCCATGGATTCCCTCAATGCTAGGTCGCGTACTATTCTGGCTTCACCACTGACGCGCAAAGTTTCCATTTTCCCGGGAATAAGAAAGATCAATCCCAATTGCGGGTTTTCCAGAATATTTTTATAACTGTCCGCTCTTCTGTTTCC
This sequence comes from Gammaproteobacteria bacterium, assembly GCA_038148755.1. Lineage (GTDB taxonomy): Bacteria > Pseudomonadota > Gammaproteobacteria > Pseudomonadales > Pseudohongiellaceae > UBA5109. Next base: position 137,117 of record JAYQWA010000001.1, on the reverse strand, counting down.
TGGCCTTTCCGGTATAGCCAAATGTTTTTCATCCAGTACTTTTACAAATCCGTTAGGGTCACCCTTAGGAGAAACTTCAATATGGCTGTCACCAGCGGAAGCCATAATGATAAAAGGAGAGGCGGCAATATATGAAGTACAGATATCATCCAGCCTATCGATGACTTTTGCCTCAATTGAATGATGAACATCGCCCATTATCTCTCTTACCTGATCAAAAGAGCTGATGACATCCCTAAATTCAGAAAAACGTTGATCCTGAGTCATGAAAAGTTCCTGTCTTTCGATTCTTGCGTTAAAGAATTCGTTTTTTATTATCTTTGATCACAAGCGGGTTTGCTTCATTCTCTGCCCTTAGTTTGTGCTCCCAGATGCGACGAAAATGTGCAAAGGCTTCATCCGCTTCGATAAATCGTGGAACGAAGTCGGGGCTATCCTGCAACAATTTCTGCTGCTCTTCGATAAACAATTTATCTTCCATAAAGCCTTCAAGCAAAGACGCTTTAAGCGATTTGGAAATGTCAGGATTGTCGAGATCAAATCCATGCAGATAATCCCAGAAGAAATGTGTGGTGCTGCGTGTTTCCGGTGTCATGAATTGGCAGTTACGATACTCACGACAAACACTGCGATCATTTTTTTCAGCATCCCAGCCTGCCGGTGCAAAAATGGTTTCCATCAAAAAAATGCCGGGGATGAACATGGAAGTTATGTTGCAACGATCCAAGGGATTATCCAGTTCGTCCTGTGGAATCACCTTGGCATGAAAGGGCGCTGCCTTGCTGCCTTTATCCCAACGTTCCATGGTAAAACCATCATCCATTTTCTGGATGTTCTCGGGAATGGTGTTATAGGCGTAATCTTCTGAACCACCCAAAGTGTTGGTATGAACGAAAGCCACATGGGAAAAGTCACTCAGGTTATCCACGATCAATAACCAGTTGGCATCGTAATGCAGGTAATCCCCTTTATCGAATCCGCGCCATTTATCTGGCTGGCTTAAAGGGGCAAAATCATAAATATCATCTTCATTGGCCAGCTCCGGATCGCCCATCCAGATCCATAACATGCCACCTTTTGAACAAAGGGGATAAGACCGGACTTTCATGGTGGCAGGAATTTTCGACTGTCCGGGAATTTCAGTTACCTTGCCACTGCTATTATAAAGCAGGCCATGGTACATGCAGCGAATACAGTTACCCTCAACGCGCCCGATGGATAACGGCGCGGCACGATGGCAGCACCTGTCATCTAAAGCAACATAGCCCTGATCCTGCGTTTTGAAAATAACCAGTGGCGTTTCACAAATTGTTCTGGCCATGCAGCCATTGCTATCTGCTATTTCTGTTTCCCAGGCAGCTGCGTACCAAGTGTTTTCTACAAAAATTCTTTTATGAGCATTTAAATTATCAGCCACTTAACGCTCCTCCATAATCTATCTAATTAGTCTCTTTTTTAAAACTAACGTACATGTAAACGATAGGCGATTATTCCACCAAGTATGGTCGGGACAGAAAAAATATAAAAATTCGCGGACATATCAAAGCCCGCCGCGATAAGAAAACCTGCCACACCGGGCCCGATAACCGCCCCTGTCCGGCCGAGTCCAATAGCCCAGCCAACACCGGTGCTTCTGAATGACGCCGGGTAAACTTTTGCCGCAACCGCATATAAGCCGGTAAAACCACCCTGGAACAAAATACCAATGAATAAAACCAGGCTGAGTAAAAGCAATTCCTGATTTGGCGAAGCGGCAAACACAATAAGCAATACTGCCGATGACAGCAAAAAGGAACTGACAATATTACTGAGCTTAATTTTTGTTGATATTGCCCCCAACAACCAGATGCCTAGCACGCCACCCAGGTTAAACAGAAAAAATGCTGTGCGGCCGGTTGCCGCAGTAAAACCGGAATATTCCATTAAAGCCGGAATCCAAGTCATCAAAAAGTACATCGTACTGAAGCAAAGCAAAAAGCTGGCCCATATTGTCAGGGTTGGCTTCCAGTAATCATTTCTGAATAAATCCTGGAAATTATCCAGCGCATTTGCTGAATCATTTTTATCATTTGACTCACCAATATCCGGCAATTCCTCAATATGACTTTTGCCAAGTTTTTGTAATGTGCGATTTATTTTTCCGAGTGCACCTTTTGGACGACGGTCAATCAAAAACTGTAAAGATTCAGGAATAAAAACCCATGACACCAGACCCATAATCAGGGTTAGTCCACCACCAAACCAGAACATCCCGCGCCAGCCGAACTCGGGCATAATAAAGCCACCTATTACCGCCGTCATCATTGCGCCCAGAGGATAGCCTGATGTGACCAGTGCAACTGACAGCGCTTTATATTTTTCCGGGCTGTACTCAATCGCTAAAGCAGCCTGACTGGCCAGCATGGCGCCTGCTCCAAGACCGCTCACCATTCTTAACAGAATAAATGCCGTAAGTGAACTTGCATTGGCTGTCAGCATGATGGAGATACTTACCATCAAGACACTGCTGATGATTACCGTTCGACGTCCGAAAATATCTGACAGTGGCGCCAGAAACATTGCCCCGCATGCCATCCCAAATAGGGCAGCGCTCGAGATAAGCCCTAATCTGTCCGGCGTTAATTGCAATTCAGAACCTACAGCCGTATTAACAATCGACATGGCGGTAATATCGAAGCCATCAAGCATGTTCAGAAACATGCATAAGCCGATAACCAGAATTTGCTGGCCTGAGGCTTTGCCATTATCAATAATATCCGCCGCAAAGTTAGCGCTTGGATTTGCGATAGTTGCCATTAAATGCTCCCCTTGGCCTGCCTATAGGACTTGTTATTGGTGTTATAGCGTTATTTTTTATTTTTAATGTTATCAGTTAATACCAGCTATTACTGCCTTGCAATCAGGCTGCCTCGCTTATTGAAAACTTGGCTACTGTGCAGCCCACTGCAAAAATGGGTAACTCCGCCGTATAAAACTGCAGCTCGCCTTTTCCTTCGGCCGCAGCAGCAGCCGTAATATAGGTTCGGATTTCAAAGCCGCCTTGCCCTGCTTCCTGGTAAACCGCTTCATCTCTATAACTGAGTAAGGCCTCTTTATCGTTACGCATTAAACGATCGAGAAATTCTCTGTCCCAGGCTTCATTGATTTTTCCAGAATCCGGGGTTGCCGGCCAATGCGAAATGCCTCCGGTTCCTACCAAAGCGATTTTTTCCGGCACTGAATCACAGGCCCGGCGCAGTGCCTTGCCAAATTCCCAGGCTCTGTTTAATGGTGTCAGCGGCGGCCCCTGGCAGTTAATGTTCACCGGAATAACAGGCATGTCATAACGTGGAGTCAGAAAATTCAGCGGTACCATAATGCCATGATCAAACTTCCATTCTTCAGCATAAGCGGTATCGACCGTTTGCATGACTTCTTTTGTTAAGCGGGTTCCAAGATCTGGCGCTCCGGGGACTTTGGTTTTTTTAATTTTCAGCCAGTCTGGATCTTCTATAGGGCCTTCATACTGACTGCCTATACCAATGCAATAGGCTGGCATATTGTTCATGAAGAAATTGGCAAAATGTTCGGCCGCAATGACGATTAAAGCTTCAGCGCCTGTTGCTTCAATTTCTTGTCTTTGTTTATCTAATGCGGCGTAAAACTCATCCCGTTTTTCGGTGTTTTTTACCAGGTTAGCGCGACCTGTAATTCCTGGCGCATGACTCAAAACACCGGCATATACCAGGCTCATTTCCCTTCCCCTTCTTCAGCAAAACTTTTGCCACCACCGGTCATGGTATAGACCCCGGCACGAACAGGGCCATATTTCTCTACGCCTTCACGCATCATTTTTAAATAATCAAACCATTCAATGCCAAGTAAGGCAGCAAAATGCATAAGAATCTGGCCATTAACACCAAGCACGTAGAGTAAGCCTATATCACCTTCGCGTAGGGCTTTACTTTCTTCCGGGCTTAAATCGAATTCGCTAATAAGAGCCTCAGGATCCTTGTGATATTTTTCTTTGACTGCGCCATCGCGGTTGAGCTCATATAAAAACTTCTGTAAATAATAGAGACTCATTTTTTAGATTTTCCTGTACAGAGGTCGCTAATTGTTATTATATAGAATACTTAACATGTTTAGTATTTTACGGCATCATAGCTTAACGCCAAATTATCAATAACAAAAGCGCGGCAACTGCCTTTCTGGATTTGTTTGTCTAACACGATTTTGAAAATACAGAGAATATAAAAAGAGGTTCTAAATGTCTGAATTCAGCATGACAATTGGCGGCCAACAGGTCACAACTAAAGCCACATTTGATGTAATTAATCCCGCAACCGGCGAAGTGGTTGCGCAATGCCCCAATGCCAGCACTGAAGATCTGGATACTGCTGTTGCTGCAGCTAAAGCGGCTTTCCCTGCCTGGTCAGCAAAGTCTGATGCAGAGCGAAAAGAAGTTTGTGCTGCCCTGGCTGCCAAGCTGGGAGAGGAAGCAGAGAATATTGCTCAAACTCTTACCAAAGAGCAGGGCAAACCTCTTGGCGGACTTGGTTCACGTTTTGAGCTCGGTGGCGCACAGGCCTGGGCGGGACATACGGCAAGTCTGGAGCTGCCGGTAAAAGTCCTGCAGGATGATGACCAGGCCCATATTGAGCTGCACCGTAAACCGATTGGTGTTGTGGGCTCGATTACGCCATGGAACTGGCCGGTTATGATCGCTATCTGGCATATTGTTCCTGCCCTTCGTGCGGGCAATACTGTCGTCATAAAGCCTTCTCCTTACACCCCACTTTCAACCTTGCAGGCCGTTCAGGCCATGAATGACATTCTGCCTCCCGGCGTACTTAACGTTGTCACGTCAGACGACAAACTTGCCAATATCGGTGCTGCGATGGCTTCACACCCAGACATCAGCAAGATCGTTTTTACCGGCTCCTGTGGCACCGGTGAAAAAATCATGCAGACAGCAGCCAACACCATGAAACGCCTGACCCTTGAAATGGGCGGCAACGATGCCGGTATCGTGCTGCCTGACTGTGACCCGAAAGAAATAGCCGAAGGCCTGTTCTGGGGAGCCTTTATCAATTCCGGCCAGACCTGTGCCTGCATGAAGCGCCTTTATGTCCACGACAGTATTCATGATGCCGTCTGTGAGGAACTTGCCAATTTTGCTAAAAACATCCCTATCGGCAATGGTCTGGATGAAGGCAGTGTGCTGGGACCAGTCAACAACCAAATGCAATTCGATAAAGTTTCTCGTCTTGTCGCAGACGCGGCTAAAATCGGTAAAGTCTGGTTAGGTGGCGAACCTGGCGAAGGCTTGTTTTTTCCAATCACAATAATTTCTGATCTGCCTGCCGACGCACCTTTAATTGTCGAGGAGCAATTTGGACCTGCATTACCAGTAATCCGATATACTGACCTTGAAGAAGCCATTGCCGCCGCCAACAACTCTGATAATGGTTTGGGCGGCTCCGTCTGGTCCAAGGACAAAGCAAAAGCCAAGGAAATTGCCCTGCGTTTGGAATGTGGCACGGCCTGGATCAACAGCCACGGGGGCATCCAGCCTAATGCACCTTTTGGTGGGGTGAAAAAGTCATCGCTTGGTGTTGAGTTCGGCGAGGAAGGCCTGCTTGAAAATACCAATATCCAGGTAGTTTTCAGCTGATCAGCCCTTGAACAAAGCATTTTGAATGAAGCAGCATGAAAAAATAAATTATGTTGAATTTGCTTCAGCGGATCTGTCGGCAAGTAAACGCTTTTTTACAGAGGCCTTTGGTTGGACATTTGAAGATTACGGCCCGGACTATACGCCCTTTTCGAATGAAGGTCTTGATGGCGGTTTTTATAAAGCAGACCCTGCTGCTTCGACAGCGTCGGGTTCGCACCTGATCATTTTTTACAGCAGGGCACTGGAAGAAACGCAGCTAAGAGTTATTGCCGCCGGTGGTCACATGACGAAAGACTTTTTTGCTTTCCCTGGCGGTCGCCGTTTCCAGTTTATTGAACCTGCAGGAAATGAATTCGGGGTCTGGTCAGACCTTGTGCTTTGATAACGCTTAATCAGGCGTATCTATCAGTCCCAGGCAGCTCGCACGACAGCATAGTTTTCAGCCATTTTTTCCGGCTCATGCGGAACCTTGAAGAAGCCATGGAAATGGCCGTTCGGATTAATCAGGGCGATCTCTCCGCTATGGCTGACCAGATAATTCTCGCCAACGCCAGGAACATAAGCAAAGGCAATGTTAAGCTGGGAAGCCAGATTGAAAATATCAATGTATTCTCCCGTTAAGCCCAGATAATCATCGTTAAAAAATCCAACATAATCACTTAACTTTTCTACGGTATCTCTTTGCGGGTCAACACTGACCATAATCACTTGTGTGTCTTCGGCGTAATCACCTTCAGACTCTAACAAGCCGCTGAACTGATTCAACGTTGCCATGGTTAGCGGGCAAATATCGGGGCAATAGGTATAACCAAAAAATATTAATGTCCATTTCCCCCTTAAAAGCTCAAGATTTACCGGATTATCATTATGGTCAATTAAGGAAAAATCATTAATGCGGCGCGGCGCATCATAAACAAACAAGCCGTTTTCAGAAAGCTGCTCATTGGTCATCACAGCTGGCGACAAAATCCGGTTAAGGGTTAAACCCAACACCAGCGCAACAAAAGCAACGCAGGAAATAACCGTATTGGCGACTTGTCTATTCATTTAAAGGTAGTGGTCAATTAATAAGGCGGCAAAAAGAGCGAGCAAGTAAAAGATTGAATAACGAAATGTTTTCATCGCAGAAGTCAGTTTACTGCCAATCATCAACTCTATTGAGTGATAAAGAAAACCCAGGCCCAGAACCAAAGCTGCAAGCAGATACAGTATGCCACTCATTCCCGTTAGATAGGGCAGAAGGCTGACTATTAACATAATGATGGTATAGAGCAGGGAATGCAGCTTGGTTAGAGCATCGCCATGGGTGACCGGCAACATGGGGATATCGGTTTTGGCATAGTCTTTTTTGCGGTGTATCGCTAAAGGCCAGAAATGCGGAGGCGTCCAGGCAAAAATAATAAGAACCAGCAACAAGCCGCCTGGGTCTACTGATCCCGTGACTGCCGTCCAACCCAGCAGAGGCGGCATCGCGCCTGACAAGCCTCCGATAACAATATTTTGAGGCGTTGCCCTTTTTAAATAACCGGTGTAGATGATGGCATAACCGATAAACGATGCCAGCGTTAACCAGGCGCATAGCGGATTTACCAGAAATACAAGAATAAGCATGCCCAGCAGGCAAATAGCCATAGCGAATATCAGCGCTTGCCGTGGCGTAACCTTACCCTGAGGAATGGGGCGTTTCAGAGTACGCTGCATGATGGTGTCAATTCGATGATCAATCAGATGATTGATCACTGCTCCTGCACTGGCAACTAAAGCGATACCCAGGTTTCCCCAGATCAGCACTGAAACAGGCACCATGCCTGGTACCGCCAGAAACATCCCGACCAGTGATGTTGCAATCATCATCATCACTACACGTGGCTTGCACATTTCATAATAGTCACGCCAGGACGCTTTTTTATGCATGCTCTTGCCCATGTTTTTGTCAATGCTCAGGTCAGTCATCGTCAGATCATCGCCACCGTGCTTTTATGTAAACGGTAATTCAAAGTTACCAATCCTAACAACAGAAATGCCCCAAAGGCGTTATGGGCAACCGCCACCCAAAGGGGCAGAGACCAGATCACGTTACTTATGCCCAGACCAACCTGAATTACCAGCAAAGTGCTTAGTATATGGGTTAGGCCTTTTAAAGGCGTGTTGCCATGACACCGATACAGCCTAATGATTAGAAACAACATAAAAAAAGTCACAACTAATGCGCCGATCCTGTGAGTGACATGAATGGCAACTCGCGCTTCTCCATCCATTTGTCCGCCAAGATAATTCGGCCCTATATCCTGAAAAACATTAAAGCCGCTGGCAAAGTCCATCTCCGGCACCAATTGATTCTGGCAGGTTGGGAAGTCCGGACAGGCCAAGGCTGCATAGTTTGAACTAAGCCAGCCACCTAAAGCTATTTGGAAAATAAGCAAAACCATCGCAATTTTTGCAAATGGTTTTAACCCTACCCAATACTGTATTGGAACCGTGGGCTGTGGCCAGGGGCGATTATCCAGTCTTAAGCTTAATAACCAAAGCAAACTTAGAGTCGTAAATCCTCCAAGTAAATGTAAAGTTACAACTTGTGGCCAAAGGTTTAAAGTTACTGTCCACATACCAAATAAACCCTGCAGTATAACCAATGCCAGCAAAAAAGCCGGTAATTTAGTAGGCTGGTCAAAACGGGTTCTGTGCTTCCAGTTAAAAAAGTTAATAAGAATAATGAAGAAGCCCAGGCTGCTTGCAAAATAACGATGCACCATCTCAGGCCAGGCTTTTTCTGCCTCAAAAGGAGCATGCGGGTAAAGTTCCTCAGCCTGAACAATCTCATCGGCCGTTTCCGGCATCCACATAAAGCCATAACAACCGGGCCAGTCAGGGCAGCCGAGGCCGGCATCAGTCAAACGTGTATAAGCGCCGAGCACGACAACACACACGGCTAATAGGGTGGCGCTTAAGGTTAAATAATATGTCGGTTTATGGTTTTTCATTTTTAACCTGGTCGTTATCCTAAACTAGATCGATCCAGCAGCTTCTCAAGATCTTCCAAAATTTCATCCGGTGTATTTTCCGGCGTAAAATACATCATCACGTTACCCAGAGGGTCTGCTACAAAAATATAATGATCTGTTATCGGGTTTACCCCTTCAGGTATTATAGCTGCAAGCATATTCAATAAAATATCAGTCCGGCTATATACCTTTTTTAATGCAGGGAATGCTTCATTAAACATGCTTTGAGTATTTACTTCAAAAGTCTTACTTTCACCTGCATTTACATAGTAACGCGCAACCCTGCCTTCGTCTGCACCTAGCAGTCGGTGTAACTGCCTGAGATAGAACAGCCTGTCACCACAGCGTTCGTCGCAATTATCTGTTCCTAAAAAAATTAAAGACCATGGCCGCGGCTCATAGTCCACGGCATCGACCTCTGCGACCAAAGCTTCAAACGATTGAAAAGCCACTGTGCCATCGAGGTTCTCCAGAGCAAACTCAGTAATATCCACTATCGGCGAAATCAAAACACCATTATTTGTCGTAGCACCGACGCCTCTCCCTTGATAAAGATAAAATGATAAGGTTGCCAGGCTTATCGGCAAAATTATAGTGACCAGTAGTAAGGTCAATTTTAATTTATCTTTATTCAAGCTAAGCTGCTCCTTCTTTTTTTGTGCTATTAACAGCCCTATTTTCTGTCTCAACTTTTGTGCTTATATAAAGATAAAGTAATAATAAGACTGTCGCCATGGTAAACCACTGGATTGCATAACCGCGATGTTTTTCCGGGGAGGTTGATATTACCGGCCAGTTTCTGACATATACGCCGGGCTGCAAAGCATCAAGTCTCACACTATAAGAAAAGTATTCTGCTCCTGGATTATAAGTTGCAATCATATTCTCAATATCCAGGCTTTGTATTACCCGAGGCCAGTTGCTTTTCTGATCTTCAACACCCAACATAAATTGTTCCCCGAGCGGAACATAAACTTTCCCCTGTAATTCAATTTCGCCCGAGACTTCTTTAAGCTGAGGCAATATTTCGCGGTATTCATTCTGGGCAATCCAGCCGCGATTAACCATTACCAACAAGCCCTCACTTGTATAAAAAGGTGTCAGTACCTCAAAACCTACCTGTCCTTCAAATATTTTGTTGTCGAGCAGAAAATTGTGCTCGTTATCAAAATTTCCCTGAAGTTTAACCGGCAAATACTGCAAGTCGCTTGTTTCATCCAAAGAAGATAGGCTTACCACTTCAGCGCTTTGTCTGCTGTCATAAAGAGACTGCAGCGTTAGTTTTTCCTGCTCTCTTTCCAGCTGCCAAAAGCCAAGACGCACTAATGCCGGGAAAAGAAGCAGGGTAAATAAACTAAGCTTCCAGTCGAAGTGATAATGTTTTATCCGTGTCAGCATAAAGCGGCTTTATGTTCTCGAGTGACCTACTCTGCTAATATGCATATCTTAAGCCAGCAACAAAAATATTAGTGAGAACCTAGAGTGTTAAAAGTCATCATTATAATACTTTTATTCGCGATAATCGCGAGCCTCTTTAGTGGTGCAGTTTTCTTTTTCAAAGATCAGGGAAATGAACAAAAACGCACCTTGTATGCCTTGGGCATCAGGGTCACACTTGCCGTCTTGCTGATGATTTGCATCGTTTACGGCGTTGCGTCCGGCCAGCTAACTCCCAGTGCGCCGTGGTATAACCCTTAAATGGTTTAACTCAAGCACTATAAATTAACTGACTGATTAAAAACTTCTTTGCAGCTTAGGGCTTAGCGGATTTTGCTGGCAGCCGAGGCGCTTAAGCACGCAGGGAAGGCGTGTATGACCTTATACGTAACTGACTGAGTACTTAAGCAACAAAGGCTGACGGGAAAAGACGCAAGCCCTTTTTAGACTTCCTAAAGTAGATATACAAAGAAGAAGAGGCACACCCAAACTACATCAACAAAGTGCCAATACCAAGATGCTGCCTCAAACCCAAAGTGATCTTCAGGTTTAAAGTGCCCTTTAATTGAGCGAGCCAGCATTATTGCAAGCATAAATGCTCCCAAGGTTACATGGAAACCGTGAAAACCCGTTAACAGGAAAAAGGTTGAGCCATAAATACCTGAATTTAAAGTTAAACCAAGCTCATGATAAGCCTCTATATACTCTTCTGCCTGCAGGAAGATGAACACAATGCCCAGCAAGACTGTAAATGATAACCAACTAATTAACTGCTTGCGCTTGTTGTTTTTCAGCCCGACGTGGGCAAAATGTACAGTCACACTTGAGCTTAACAGAATAATGGTATTCCAAAGCGGCAAGTAACCTAGAGCCTCACCCCAGCCACGCCATGCCATAGATTCATGTGGTGGCTCAAATACTGCTTCATTAGGGTTGGCGATGACAGGCCAAACTGCTTCGAATTCAGGCCATAGCATATTGGTGATGCCTTTATCACCCTCGCCTCCCAGCCAAGGCACAGTCCACTGGCGCACATAAAATAACGCACCAAAGAATGCGGCAAAGAACATAACTTCAGAAAATATAAACCAGTACATGCCCAGCACATATGAACGCTTTAACTGTGCGCTGGGTAAACCCTGGTGGTTTTCACGAATGCTGGTACCAAACCAGTTAAACAAGATCACTCCAAAGACTGCAAATCCAAGTATTGCCATCACTATGGATACACCTGTGCTGTTGTCGGCTTTTATATCATTCAGCACATTGGCAAGGCCATATATAAACAGGCCCAAACCAATAGACGCCCAAATCGGAAATTTAGACTGTTCCGGAACGTAGTATGTTTCATATGTGATATTACTATTTTCTGTTGCCATTAAAGCATTCCACCTTTTATTTACTATTTTTTATTAACTGACTCTTACTAACTATTTGATTGATAAATATCTACCGAATACAGATTAAAGGCTAGCAGCCTGCTGAAAATTTGCCGTAACATCGAAGAGGGTATATGACAGCGTCAATTTGGTAACATCCTCTGGAATGTCCTGGTCAATAAAAAACAACAGAGGCATGTTGATATCTTCCCCTGCCATCAATGTCTGCTGGCTAAAGCAGAAACATTCTGTCTTGTGCAAATAATCTGCCGCTCTGAAAGGCGATACACTGGGAACAGCCTGCCCGACAATCGTACTGGAGCTAGGATTACGAGCGTAAAACATAACCTCAGTCAGCTCACCCGGATGCACCTGCACCTGGCTTTCAACCGGCTCAAACTGCCAAGACATGTTTGCATTATTCATCGCTCTGAACTGGACTGTCACCAGGCGCTCTTCATCAACTTCCACCTCAACAGCTTCATAAGAATAACGCCCGCCGGTTTTTCCGTTTAAACCGGTGATGTCGCAAAACACATCATAAAGCGGCACCAGAGCAAAACCAAAACCAAACATGCCAACAGCACCAAGCAACAGTTTTAAAACCAACCGGCTATTGTTCTGCGGTGTCTGACTTTCCTGTTTAACTTGTTCGCTCATTACTCTTAAACCTTATCTTTTCAGCAGGCCTTAATGAGAACCTTCCGGGATAGACGGAGGTGTTGTGAAAGTATGGTAAGGAGCAGGTGATGGAACCGTCCACTCCAGACCATGAGAACCATCCCAAACCTCGTCAGTTGCTTTTTTGCCGACTCGCACACACTTGATCACAACAAACACAAACAATAACTGTGAAAAACCAAAAAGGAAGGCGCCTATACTGGAAACCATATTAAAGTCAGCAAACTGTAGAGCGTAATCCGGGATACGGCGGGGCATGCCTGCCAACCCTAAAAAGTGTTGAGGGAAAAACAAAATGTTTATGCCAACAAAAGATAACCAGAAGTGCAGTTTGCCTAAGGTTTCATCGTACATATTCCCGGTCCATTTAGGCAGCCAGTAATAGACTGCCGCCATAATTGAAAATACAGCTCCAGGAACTAGCACATAATGAAAGTGGGCCACAACAAAATAAGTATCGTGATACTGAAAATCTGCAGGCGCAATAGATAGCATCAAGCCAGTAAACCCACCAAAGGTGAACAACACCACGAAAGAAATAGCAAACAGCATAGGCACTTCAAAAGAAATAGATCCCTTAAACATAGTGCTTATCCAGTTGAAAACTTTTACTCCTGTCGGCACCGCAATTATCATCGTGGAATACATGAAGAATAACTCTCCGGCCAGAGGCATACCAACCGTAAACATATGATGCGCCCATACAATAAACGACAAAAACGCAATAGATGAAGTTGCATAGACCATGGAGTCGTAACCAAACAAACGTTTACGAGAAAAGGTCGGAATAATTTCAGAAACTATGCCGAAGGCAGGCAGAATCATGATGTAAACCTCAGGATGACCGAAGAACCAGAAAACATGCTGGAATAACACCGGGTCACCACCCCCAGCGGCATTAAAAAAGGATGTGCCAAAGTGAATGTCAAACAGCATCATTGTTACGACACCCGCCAATACCGGCATGACCGCTAGTAAAAGGTAGGCTGTAATTAACCAGGTCCAGACAAATAAAGGCATTTTCATATAGGTCATGCCGGGGGCCCGTAGGTTTTGGATGGTGGCAATGATGTTAATAGAGCCCATAATGGAAGAGGCTCCCATCATGTGGATAGCAAAAATGAAAAAAGTAACAGTCTCTGGCGCATAAGTCGTGGATAGGGGCGCATAGAAAGTCCAGCCAAAGTTAGGCGCGCCTGCCTCCATAAATAAAGTAGAAGCCAACATAGTGAATGCAAAAGGCAGGATCCAGAAGCTCCAGTTATTCATACGCGGCAATGCCATATCTGGCGCGCCAATCATCATTGGAATCATCCAGTTTGCCAAGCCCACAAAGGCTGGCATGACCGCCCCAAAAACCATAACTAATCCATGCATGGTGGTCATCTGATTGAAAAAATTAGGCTCAACAAATTGTAACCCTGGCTGAAAAAGCTCCAGCCGGATCACTAGTGCAAATGTTCCTCCTAACAGGAACATAGCCAAACTGAACCATAGATACAGAGAGCCGATATCTTTGTGGTTGGTTGTGTATAACCATCGAGATATACCTTTAGACGGCCCATGGTGGCTGTCATCATGATGCATATCGTGACCGTCTGCAGTGCCTAAATTATTCATAATCTATTCCTCTATTCTCTCTAATGCTTTTTAACTCTTTTGGCCTTAGTAAACGCCTAAACCGACTACTCCGCTTGTGCCTGCAAAATCTCAAGTGGGGTTATTAAATCTCCCACACTATTGCCCAAGGCATTCCGCTCATAGGTAATAACTGCTGCAATATCAACAGGATTTAGTTGCGTACCGAAAGCAGCCATAGCGGTTCCCGCCACACCATTCAGCACAACATCAACGTGGTTTTCGATAGGCCCAATAGCAATTTCACTGCCCGTCAGTGCCGGAAATGCTGGAGGCAGACCCTGACCATTTTGTTGATGGCAGGCCATACAGTAGGTGCGATAAACCGTTTCTCCCTGGGCAACCAATTGTTCCATACTCCAGTCCTGACTTGTCAGCTCAGCAATAGCAGCTGCAGCTTGCTGTCTTTCTGCATACCAGGCATCGAATTCTGCCTGCTCAACAACTTCTACAACAACCGGCATGAAGCCATGAGCCTGTCCACATAGCTCTGTGCATTGCCCTCGAAAAGTACCGGTTTCCTCTGCGATCACCCATGACTCATTGACAAAGCCTGGAATCGCATCTTTTTTAACGGCAAACTGAGGCACCCACCAGGAATGGATTACGTCTGCTGATGTCAGCAAAAAGCGAACCTTAGTATTAACCGGAATCACAAGAGGCTCATCAACTTCCAGCAGATAATTCTCATTTTTTTCATCGAGACCGGCTATCTGGTCATTCGGTGTTGACAGATTGCTGAAATAAGAAACTTCCTCGCCTTCATCATCAAGATAACTATACTGCCAGCGCCATTGATAGCCTGTGATCATAACGTCCAGTTCAGACTCAGAAGCATCATAAATCTGTCTAAGCACGCCTGTAGAAGGAATCGCCATTGAAATCAGAATTACAATAGGAATAATAGTCCAGACTATCTCTATGGTTGTATTTTCATGAAAGGAGGCGGATTTTGCCCCTTTGGATTTACGGTACTTAACCAGGGACCAGATTAAAACGCCGTAAACTACTACTGCGATAAACGCACAAATAATCGTAATTAACATGTGCAGGTCATAGGTTTCACGGCTTATATCGGTGACTCCTACAGGCATGTTAAGCGTCCAGGCTGCACTTGCATGAGCACTAACCAGCATCAAAGCCGAACTCAATAATCCCAGCAAAATTTTATTCTTTGGCTGCATTCGCCATCTCTCCACTTTTATCGTTAACCCTAAAATTCTGACCAATTTCTATAAATTGGCCTAATGCCATATGCAATATTTTCATAGTGAAATAGGCTCATGCTGAAAAATATCATGACCCTGTGAAATAAATGCGACAATTCACCGCCAATTATATCAATATCTCTCACAAAAAGGCTATGAAGATAGGCCTCTCATTCGCTGATTTATATCAAAAATAAGTTTTTTTCTATTTTCTATTTAGCATGGATAAACATGGCATAATTAGACCCTGTTTTTTAGAGGAAAGCTGCATGACTTTGCGTGAATATCTGGATTTTTCCCCAACTTTGGCCGAAGGCGTTTATGTTGACAGTACTGCCGTGGTTATAGGCCGGGTTCGTATTGGCAGAGATTCCTCCATATGGCCTTTTTGCGCCGTTCGGGGGGATGTACATGACATTACGATAGGAAGCCGCAGTAATATTCAGGACGGTTCTGTTCTGCATGCCACATCTCCCGACTCTTACGGTCCAGACGGCTTCTCGCTTACTATTGGCAACGATGTAACTGTTGGGCATCGTGCTGTTCTGCACGGCTGCACTATTCATGATCGTGTTCTGATTGGCATGGGCGCCATCATCATGGACGGCGCCATTATTGAGCCTGATGTGATCGTTGGTGCTGGCAGCTTTGTCTCGCCGGGCAAAGTGCTAGAAAGCGGCGGATTATACGTCGGCTCGCCAGCCAGAAGGGTGCGGGATCTTAAACAGGAAGAACTAGATTTCCTGGTTTACAGCGCCGGCCATTATGTAAAGCTCAAAAACTTCCATCAGAACTCTACCTGACTTTGGCTTATTGCTTCAGGCTTTTGATAATTTCCGCTGTTTCAGGTTTTACTCCCCGCCATAAAAAAAATGATTCTGCAGCCTGCTCAACCAGCATTCCCAGACCATCCATCACTTTTGCTGCGCCCGCTAGCCGCGCCCATTGGCAGAAAACCGTTTCTTCCCTGGCATACATCAGGTCATAGCAGGCTGCTCCCGGATTCAGTATGTTGGCTGAGATTGGTGGCAGCTCCCCCTGCAGGCTTGCTGAGCTGGCATTAATTATCCAGTCCACCTTGCCTGCATTGCCATCGGCTAAATCGGCTAGCCCACAGGCACTGACCTTTCCATATTCAGCGAACTGTGTCGCCAGTTTTTCAGCTTTATCCAGAGTGCGGTTCGCAATACAGATACTTAAAGGCAGTTCGCGCAGCAAAGGCAATAAAATGCCTCGTGTGGCCCCTCCGGCACCAAGCACCAGAATATTTTTGCCTTTTATATTGTTGTTGTGATTTTGTTTGATATCACGAATCAGACCAATACCATCGCTATTATGTCCCTGAAGTCGGTTATCCTGATTTTTGAAGAGGGTATTAGCAGCTCCTGCAACCTCTGCATCCGAGCTTAACTGCTCTGCCAAAGCCCAGGCCTCCTGCTTGAAAGGCACAGTCACATTTAAACCTTTGCCGCCCTCGGCAAAAAACCGTGAAACCTCTTGTGAAAACTCATCAGGTTTTACCAGCATGGCCTCATAAAACATAGACTGCCCGGTCTGCTCGGCAAAGGCCTGATGTATATGGGGAGAAAGGCTGTGCCCGATAGGGTTACCCATCACGGCATATCTGTCCACGCTTGGCTCCTGTGTTAACTTATTATCCGGTAACTCACACCCACTCTCTGGGTTTCAGGTAATCAGTATATAGCTTTTCTTCTGCTGAGCCAGGCTGTGGGTGCCAGTCATAAATCCAGCGCACTTGTGGAGGCAGGGACATAAGAATGGATTCAATACGGCCAACCCCAGACTGCAGGCCGAAAATTGTTCCGCGGTCTATGACCAGATTAAATTCAGCATAACGCCCGCGTCTGTATTGTTGAAAAAATAACTCTTTCTCTGTGAACGGTGTGTTTTTTCTTTTTTCAAGGATGGGTGCATACGCTTCAAGGTAGGAGTTCCCAACTGCCTGCATAAATGCAAAACACTTTTCAAAACCCCACTCATTTAAATCATCAAAAAACAGACCGCCAACCCCTCGCGTTTCTTTTCGGTGTGGTAAATAAAAATATTCATCACACCACTTTTTATAATCTGCATACACAGAATCACCAAAAGGCTGACAGCATTGTTTTGCTGTTTGATGCCAGGCAATACAATCTTCTTCAAAGGCATAGTAGGGCGTTAGATCGTAGCCACCGCCAAACCACCAGACAGGCTCAATACCCTCTTTCTCTGCAATAAAAAACCGAACATTGGCGTGGGAAGTCGGGCAATAGGGGTTCTCTGGATGAATAACCAGTGAAACGCCCATGGCCTGAAATGTCCCGCCCGCCAATTCTGGCCTGTGTGCTGTTGCAGCAGCAGGCATGGAATCGCCAAAAACATGAGAGAAATTTACGCCGCCTTTTTCTATTACCGCGCCGTCAGCAATGACGCGGGTCCTGCCGCTACCTCCCTGCTCTCTGTCCCAACTGTCTTCATTAAAGCTGGCTTTACCGTCAACCTGCTCAAGTCCGGCACAGATATTATCCTGCAATTGCAATAAATAGTTTTTTACTGCCTGGGTATCCACGTCTAACACTTTATTATCTTCCTCTTAATGCTTCAGTCTCTGATCACTTCCTGACTCAGTAAATCCCGGATTCGGCTCGGCTTGATCTGTCCACCAAGTTCGCCAGGCACAATAAAAATATCCTGGTCGCCGAAATATAGCTCAACCTCTTTTTGTGAGCGTGCTGGCTCGCTGCTTGAAGGGTTGGCTGAAGTTGAAACCAGTAAGCCAACTCTTTCACACAAGCTTTTCACTAGGGGGTGTTTGCTAACCCTGATGGCAACTGTATCAAAGTTTCCTTTTATCCACTCTGGAATTACTTGATCTGTATCAGGGATTAGCCAGGTATCCGGGCCTGGACATGAGCTTTCCAACAAGTCGCGGGCGCTTTGTGGGAGGGTGTGCAACAGGGGTTTTATTTGATCCAGATTGGCTGCAACCAGCACTAGCCCTTTATCAACTTCCCGGCTTTTTAATGCCAGAATTTTATATACTGATTTCTCATTGAAAGGGTCACAGCCAAGCCCCCAAACACCTTCTGTAGGATAGGCAATGATTCCACCTTTTTTAATATGGTCGGCAACGGTCACTAAATCTAAAGCATCTGTCATAGGGGCTGAATTATCACTTATGCTGGCGACAATGAATAGCCTCCCCGATTCGGAATTATTAACCCTTCCAGCTCAAGTTCAATGAGTAAGCTGCCAATACTCTCAGCACTAAGGCCAGTCTGGTGGATTAGTGTTTCAACGTTTGTGCCTCCGTAATCAATATGCTGCAAAAGGAGTTGTGCGGCTTTATTCAAAGGCTTTAC
The DNA here is from genome assembly GCA_038148755.1 of Gammaproteobacteria bacterium. Lineage (GTDB taxonomy): Bacteria > Pseudomonadota > Gammaproteobacteria > Pseudomonadales > Pseudohongiellaceae > UBA5109. The sequence continues at coordinate 118,751 of JAYQWA010000001.1, read as the reverse complement.
CTTATTGGCCTTATTCAATAACAGTTCATGTTCTAAACCGACAAAGGCGCCCAGTTCTTCAACAATATCTGCAGCACATTCAACCAGTTTTGCACCATTTTTCAGCAGATAATGGCAACCTTTTGCTTCTACATTATGAGGTGAGCCAGGCACCGCAAAAACTTCTCTACCTTGCTCCAAGGCATGGCGGGCTGTGAGTAAAGAACCACTTTGTAATGCTGCTTCTACTACCACAACACCCTGGCTCAAGCCGCTGATAATGCGATTACGCTGGGGAAAATGCCGGGGCAAAGGTGGTACTCCCAGGGCAAACTCTGAAATCAGTGCGCCCTTCTCAACCAGCTATTCGGCAAGTTTCTTATTGGCTCGGGGATAAAGCTGATCTATACCTGAGCCAAGAACAGCGACACTCGATCCTTGTTTCTCGAAGGCCCCCATATGACTTTCCGTGTCTATTCCCAAAGCCATGCCGCTGCAAACAGAATATCCGCCACCTGCCAGCTCTCCTGCCAGACGTCTGGCCATTGCCCTGCCGCCCGGGCTGGCTTTGCGGCTACCAACTATGGCAATTTGCGGCAAAGTCAAAGCCTCCAGAGAACCCGCAACATACAAGAGTATGGGAGGGTCTGGTATTTCTTTTAATAAGGCAGGGTAACGGTTATCGTGCAAGGGAATGATATGACGCTGATTATCTTGGCGCCAATCCAGGGCTCCTCTAGAAAAACGCCGGCAATATCCCAAAGCGTGTCGCCTTCCACAACCAAATAGCTTTGGGGGGAGTCCTCTCGAATAGTAAGTGCGCCATTTTGCTAGGCCGAAACAGAAGGGTGCAGAATTGACACCGACAAGCATAAAACTGCGGCAACTAATTTTAATCTGAAGTGAGTTAAGAACATGCTCAACCTCTCATCAAAAGTACAGTATTCCTCTGCACACATTGAATTTTATTTCGGCACATATTATCAATAAGTTATGTAATTATATATGCTTAGAGCTCTTTTTTTAGGTAAATTGTGATTTGTTTAAGATTCTAAAGGCTTGAAGGTTTAATAATTCAGCCATAAATAACGTATTATTGGCACCCTGATGCCCCTGTTAGCGCAATGAAACTATGAGTCTGCTCAAAATATTAGAATTTCCGGACCCCAGGTTAAGGAAAAAAGCCCTTCCTGTCGACACAGTTGATGCTGCCCTGAAACAAACTATTGATGACATGTTTGAGACCATGTATGCCGCTTCTGGTATAGGTTTGGCTGCTACTCAGGTCAACATACAAAAACGCCTGCTGGTCATGGATTTAGCTGGTGATGATGAAGCGCCCGAGCCCATGGTTTTTATTAACCCGGAAATTACCGTGCTTGACCCTGAGCCTTACCGCCATGAAGAAGGCTGTCTTTCCGTCCCGGGATACTTTGAGTTTGTTGAAAGGCCGCGTAAAGTGCTAATCAACGCTCTGGACAGGGAAGGCCTTGCTTTTGAAATCGAAGCAGAAGGCTTGTTGGCTGTCTGTATCCAGCACGAAGTAGATCACCTAAACGGCAAGCTTTTCGTTGATTATATTTCGGCACTGAAGCGTCAACGTATTAAATCCAAGCTTGAAAAAGAGCATAAGCAAAAAGCGACGGTTTAACTTAGCCGACCCGCGGTACAAGCGATAGCTGTAATTATGAATACCTCTGTTCTTAGAATTGCTTTTGCTGGTACCCCTGATTTTGCTGCCAGCCATTTGAGCGCCTTAATAAGCGCCGGGTACAACATTGTTGGCGTTTACACGCAACCGGATCGGCCAGCCGGACGAGGCAAGCAGGCCAAAGCCAGCCCGGTAAAAGCCCTGGCACTAGCCTCGGGCCTCCCGGTGTTTCAACCCCTCAGTTTGAAAAGCGAAGAAGCACAGAGTCAGATGTTGGCATTAAACCTGGATCTGCTAATTGTTGTCGCTTATGGGCTGATCTTACCGCAAGCCATATTGGATACCCCGCGTTTCGGCTGCATTAATGTCCACGCTTCGCTTCTACCTCGCTGGCGGGGTGCCGCTCCCATTGAGCGGGCGCTACTTGCCGGTGATGAAAAAACCGGCATTACCATAATGCAAATGGATGCTGGCCTAGATACCGGAGATATGTTGTTTAGCAGAACAACAGCGATAAAAACTGATGATAACAGTGCAAGCCTGACTGCACGCCTGGCAGATCTCGGTAAAGACGCTTTACTGGATGTGCTCAAACAAATTCAAGCTGGAACTTTGTCCCCTCAACCACAGGACGACAGGTTGAGCACTTATGCTGCCAAGCTGGACAAAGACGAAGCTTTAATTTTCTGGGATAAAGACGCCGATGAAATTCAGCGCCAGATTAATGCCTTCTACCCCCGTTCGCCTGCTTATTGCTTTTATAATGGCCAGCGCTTACGAATCCTTCAGGCAACTGTGCAGACAGAAACCACAACATCTAAACCTGGAACGATTGTTCATATTGGTCCTGGCGGGATATCAGTTGCCTGCAATAATTCCTGTTTACTCATTAAAAAAATCCAGCTCCCTGGCAAAGCGGAAATCAGCATTAAAGATTTTTTAAACGGGCGCAAAGAGTACTTCGCCCAGAGTAAACTGTTCAGCTCAATCCCGACTTAAAACTGCGGCTCCATTCAAACAAGTGAACCAAGACTCAACACGTCTAAACGCTATCAAAATCATGCAGCAATTAATGCTGCAGAAGGGTTCATTGTCGAGCTTGCTGGACAAATACAGTTCTACCGAAACCAACAATGCTTTATTACAGGCGCTTTGTTATGGTCTTTGCAGGCACTATGAGCAATTGGTTTTTATTGCCAATAATTTTCTCAGCAAGCCCTTAAGAAAAAAAGATCGGGACATTTACTGCCTGATATTAATCGGAATTTATCAGTTGTTTTTTATGCGCGCTCCCGACTACGCAGTTATCAACGAGTCTGTTGCCTGCTGCAAACAACTAAAAAAACTTTGGGCAAAAAAACTTGTTAATGCTGTCTTGCGTTCTACTCAACGCGAAATGGAGTCCTTAAAATCAGCGCTAAACGCCAAGCCTGAATTAAAATACTCTCATCCCGCCTGGTTAGTCACCCTGTTGCAAAAAAATTGGCCAGACAATTACCTGACCATCTTGCAAAATAATAATCAGCAGGCGCCCATGACTTTAAGGGTAAATAAAAAACAAACAACGCCTGAACAGTATCAGCGACTTCTTGAAAAAATACAGCTTTTCTCAAGCTCTGGAAACTTGACTGACACGGCGCTTATTTTAAACAAGCCCGTTGCTGTGGATGTCTTGCCCGGTTTCTCCGAAGGCCTCGTTAGTGTGCAGGATGAAGCTTCACAATTGGCCGTAGCATTGCTGGCTCCTAAAAATAATGAAAGCATTCTGGATGCCTGTGCAGCACCCGGCGGAAAAACCTGCGCCATTCTGGAACAAACTCCTAACGCTTCTGTATTTGCGGTTGATAATGATGCGATACGTTTAAATCGTGTGGCAGAAAATTTGCAAAGAATTCAGGCTGAAGCTTCTCTTATCCATAAGGACATTGTTGAGCAGGCAAGCATCTGGCAACAAGAACAAATGTCCTTTGACCGTATCCTGTTGGATGTCCCCTGCTCTGCCACAGGTGTCATCCGGCGCCACCCTGACATAAAATTATTGCGTCAGCCTGAAGATATCAATCATCTTATCAACCTACAGCAAAGTATTCTTCAGGCTGTTTGGCCTTTATTGAAAAAAGACGGTGTTTTACTTTATTCAACCTGCTCCGTTCTCAAAGCAGAAAATTCAGACCAGCTTAGGCAGTTTTTTCTAGAGGCAGACGATGTTCGCGAGATTCAGATAAATGCCTCCTGGGGCTATCTCTGTGAATATGGCCGCCAGTTATTACCCATGCCTGAATCACACGATGGTTTTTACTATGCTTTGCTACAAAAGTGTTAAACTATAGCTATCCAAAGTAATGGCTTTATAGAAAAGCTATGGATCGACAATGAAAATAATAATTCTTGGTGCCAATAAAATTGGCGCAAGTTTGGCAGAAAATCTTGAAAAAGAGGCCAATGACATCACCGTCGTCGACTCCGACGGCGAACGTTTAAGAGAGCTCAAAGACAAACTTGATATCGGCACAACCGTCGGACAACCTTCTTTTCCCGATGTGCTAGCTAATGCCGGCGCACAAGATGCCGATATGCTGATTGCTGTCACTGACAGCGATGAGATTAACCTAGTGGCCTGCCAGGTGGCTTTCAGTTTATTTCGCACACCCAAAAAAATCTGTCGCTTACGTGCAAACTCTTATGTTAATTCACCCAAATTATTTGCCCCTGAAGCTATACCTATTGACGTTGTTATCAGCCCGGAGGAAATTGCTTCTTACTATATAAAAAGCCTGCTTGATTTGCCCGGTGCCCTCCAGGTTATGGATTTTGCCAATGGTCTGGTGCAGCTGGTGGCTGTTCGTGCGGAGCATGGGGGCCCGCTGGTTAACCAGGAAATTAAAACTTTGCGCGAACACATGCCGCATGTTGATACCCGTGTCGCCGCAATTTTTCGTCAAAACCGGCCCATTATTCCGCAAGGAAACACCATCATAGAGCAGGACGACGAAGTCTTTTTTATTGCTGCCAAAGAAAATATTCGATCCGTCATGAGCGAAATGCGCAACGTAGACAAGCCCTACAAAAGAATTATTATTGCCGGCGGGGGCAACATTGGCGAGCGTCTTGCGGCATCCGTTGAAAACAAATACCGCACAAAACTGCTCGAAGTAAACCCTGAACGTTGTGCCGTGCTGGCGGAATCTTTGAACAAGACGACAGTTTTACATGCCGATGCCTCGCACCGGGAAGTCTTACTTGAAGAAGGCATTGATTCAGCTGATGTATTTTTAGCGCTTACCAATAATGATGAGGCAAATATCATGTCTTCGTTGCTTGCTAAACGCCTTGGCGCTGGCCGGGTAATGACACTTATTGCCAATCCCTCTTACGTCGATCTGGTACAAGGGGGAGAAATTGATATCGCTATTTCTCCACAGCAAGCGACTATCGGCAGCCTGCTTACCCACGTCCGCCGTGGCGACATTGTCAATGTTCATTCCTTAAGACGCGGGGCCGCTGAGGCAATTGAAGTCATTGCCCATGGAGATAAGTCCACCTCCAAGGTTGTTGGCAAAACCATTGAGAATATTGACCTGCCAGCTGGCACAACAATTGGGGCTATTGTTCGCGATGACAATGTGCTGATTGCACATGATGATATTGTTATCGAGACAGATGATCATGTCATTCTGTTCATGGTAGATAAACGCAAAATTTCTGACGTTGAATCCTTATTTCAGGTCGGGTTTACTTTTTTCTAAGAGTAACTTAAACAAGCCATGCATTTTCGCGTCATTTTACGAATACTAGGCATCCTGCTGATGCTTTTCAGTCTGACTCTGTTGCCGCCAGCTGGCTTATCTTTTTTGTTTGGCGACCAGACCTGGCCTGCTTTTTTAAGTGCCTTTCTAATCACAATATTTTGTGGCCTGGCTTGCTGGCTGCCAACACATAACAATAAGGCTGACCTCCGTACCCGCGATGGATTCCTGATCGTTACCCTGTTCTGGACAGTTCTCGGTTTGTTCGGGAGCATCCCCTTTTATATGTCTACGGGCATCCAAATGAATTTTACTGATGCCTTATTTGAATCTATTTCTGGCCTGACAACTACTGGCGCCACGGTGCTTTCAGGTCTTGATGATTTGCCGAAATCCATCCTCTATTACCGCCAGCAGCTGCAATGGCTTGGCGGCATGGGTATTGTGGCCATTGCCGTAGCAATCCTGCCCATGCTTGGTATTGGTGGCATGCAATTGTATAAGGCGGAAAGCCCCGGCCCGGTTAAAGACAATAAACTTCTTCCGCGTGTGACAGAGACGGCCAAAGCTCTCCTGTTTTTGTATGTCAGTCTGACCGCTTTATGCGCTATTGCTTATTATCTTGCAGGGATGGATACCTTTGATGCCATCTCCCATAGCTACTCTACCGTGGCCATCGGAGGCTTCTCTACACATGATGCTAGCATTGGCTTTTTCCAAAACCCTGCCATTGAGCTTATCGCCGTGTTCTTTATGGTGATTTCCGGCATTAATTTCGCCTTACACTTTATGGCTCTGCGCTCTCGTAGCCTTAAAAATTATTGGCCTGACACCGAACTTAAGTTTTATCTGCTTTTATTACTCAGTATTTCTCTGATTACTATTTCTGTGCTGATTTTCTCTGGCACTTATTCTGCTAATGACGCGATTCTTAAAGGCCTGTTTGAAGTGGTTTCAATCAGTACCACGACTGGTTTTAGTTCTGCAGATTTCAGTTCCTGGCCAACTTTTTTACCCTTTTTATTGTTTTATATGGCAATTATTGGTTCCTGTGCCGGCTCCACCGGGGGGGGGATGAAAGTCATTCGCATCGCACTTATCATCAAGCAGGGTTTTCGTGAGCTGGAAAGGCTTATCCACCCTAATGCTGTCATCCCTATCAAGTTAGGCAGCAATAAAGTCCCGGACAGGGTTATTGAATCTGTGTGGGGATTCTTTTCTGTTTATGTCATGGCTTATATGGTCATGCTGCTCGCTTTACTGGCAACCGGCCTAGACATTACAACAGCCTTTACTGCTGTTGGCGCAAGTATTAATAACCTGGGGCCAGGCCTCGGCGGTGTAGCTGAAACCTATGGCGGCATGCCTATTTCTACCAAGTGGATATTATGTCTGGGCATGCTACTCGGCCGACTGGAAGTATTTACTTTGCTTGTGCTTTTAACACCACATTTCTGGCGCGATTAATCAAGCTGAATAAGGCTCTTGCTTGCCTTCAGGCTGATAACGAAAACGCTTATATTCCCATTGGTATTGCTCAGGCGCATCTTTGATGGCAAGCTCTACTGTCTTGTTTAAGCCTGCCAGGGATGTTGGCATATGCTCAGCATATATTTTTTCGTCAGGTTCTTTAATAACAATCTTAAAACCCTGATCTAAGCGCTTAGCGTAAGCAAGAAAAACCTTAGTGCCGGTTTTCTGTATCAAGCGTGATACTAGGGTCATGGTATAAGCGTCATTGCCAAAAAATGGCGCAAACTCACCAGCTCTAGGACCAGGAACCTGATCGGGCAGTATTCCGACCATTTCACCACGCTTAAGCGCTCCTAACATAGCAATAACTCCCTTTGTGTTAGCTGGATACATCTTGGCACTTCCTCTGGACCTTGCCATATACAATAAAGCATCAAGCTCCTTGTGTTTTGGGGTCTGATAAAGTTGGCTACATTTTCCCAGGGTGCTCAAATACAAACCCATAAGCTCCCAATTGCCATGATGAGGGCCTATTAAAATGACGCCTTTGCCTTGGTCTTGTTCATTTAGAATCAGATCAAGACCATCAACTTCCTTGATCTCACGCATAATTTTTTCAACTGGCCAGTGCCAGACTAAACCACTTTCCGCCAACATCATTCCCGTATGTGCTAGGCTAAGGCGCGCCAGCTCTGTCCTTTGCTGCAAACTCAAATCCGGAAAACACAGCTGTAAATTGGTCAAAGAGGTTTTATACAGTCTTGAATTAGCAAGATAGGCGCAACATCCAAGCATTTTGCCTATATTTCTAGCCATATTTAGCGAAAATAGAGACATAAGCCTGATAAATGCTATGCTTATTTTAATTTTCAATGTGCTTAACTGCCTTGCGCAAACGCCAATTCTGGCAAAAGCATACCTTCTTCATAATGATTGGGCCAAGTTATTCTCGCTATCATAGTCAGTTTTTAGGATAATTGCCGACTTGATTTAGATAGCACCAAGAACCGAAAAAGCATTTTGAGTAAAGCGCCCAATATTGATACATCCACTTTTCAGGGTTTAATCCTGGCTCTACAGCAGTTTTGGGCTGAGCAGGGCTGTGTCATCGTTCAACCCCTGGACCTTGAGGTTGGTGCCGGCACCTTTCACCCCGCCACCTTCCTCAAAGCGATCGGACCCGAAAGCTGGCATACCGCCTACGTTCAGCCATGTCGCCGACCAACTGATGGCCGTTATGGCGAGAACCCAATGCGCCTGCAACACTATTATCAGTTTCAGGTAATTCTTAAACCTTCACCGTTAAATATACAAGACTTGTATCTAAATTCTTTAAAAATGATAGGAATTGATGCTAACGTTCACGATATTCGATTTGTGGAGGATAATTGGGAATCGCCAACATTGGGGGCCTGGGGTTTAGGCTGGGAGGTTTGGTTAAATGGCATGGAGATTACTCAGTTTACTTATTTTCAGCAGGTCGGAGGCCTGGAGTGTTATCCCGTCAGCGGAGAAATCACTTACGGCCTGGAGCGCCTTGCCATGTATCTGCAGGGAAAAGATTCTATTTTCGACATTGTCTGGGCAAATTCGCCATCCGGTGCGGTTACATACGGCGATGTCTTTCATCAAAACGAAGTTGAAATGTCCGCCTATAATTTTGAGCATGCTGATCTAGATACGCTTTTCAAACAGTTTGATGACTGTGAAACCCAGTGCCAGTCCTTGATTGAAACTGAACTGGTTCTGCCTGCTTATGAGCAGGTTTTAAAAGCGTCACACTATTTTAACCTGCTCGATGCCCGTTCCGCGATATCGGTCACAGAGCGTCAACGCTTTATCTTGCGCGTTAGAACCTTGGCGCGCCTGGTCGCAGGTGCTTATTACGACTCCAGAGCAAAACTAGGTTTTCCCCTGGCTCCAGAAGCCTTGAGAGATGAATGCCTCAAACAGAATAAGGACGCCTAGGAATGTCTGCTGCAGATTTATTGATAGAGCTTGGTTGCGAAGAGCTTCCGCCAAAAGCCTTGTTAACACTATCAGAGGCATTCAGGCAGCAAGTTGAAACCAGGCTACAAGAAGCAAAACTAAACTTTTCCGCGATTGAAACCTTTGCAACGCCAAGGCGATTAGCTCTTAAAGTCCTGGCGCTGGATGAAAAACAGGCGGATATACAAACTGAACGTTTTGGTCCAGCCCTACAGGCAGCATTTGATGATGCTGGCAATCCGAGTAAAGCTGCTGAAGGTTTCGCGCGTTCATGTGGTGTTGAAGTTAGCCAGCTTGAGCAAAAAAATGATGGCAAAGTCGATAAACTTTTTTTCAGTGTAAGCAAAGCCGGAGAAGCCACCGCCAAACTTTTACCCAAAATTATCAATGAGGCTCTTGCTGCCCTGCCTATTCCTAAACGCATGCGCTGGGGAAGTTCGCGTGTAGAATTTGTGCGCCCGGTGCATTGGGCTGTTTTATTATTCGGCAAAAACATCATTTCTGCAGAAATTCTTGGACTCCAAACCAGCAGCAATACTTATGGTCATCGCTTTATGCATCCTGAACCAATCAAGCTTAGTTCTGCTAATGATTATCCTGAAAAACTCTTTACTGAAGGAAAAGTAGAACCATCATTCCATAAACGTAAGGAGTTAATCCGTTCACAAATCCTACAAGAAGCTGCTGCAAAAAATGCTAGGGCTATTATTGATGAGGACTTATTAGATGAAGTTACTGCGCTGGTTGAGTGGCCAGTTGTATTAACCGGAAATTTTGATCCAAGCTTCTTAAGCGTACCTAAAGAGGCGTTAATTTCTTCCCTGAAAAAACATCAGAAATATTTTTATATGCTTGATGATAATCAGAATCTTTTGCCGCACTTTATCACTATTTCAAATTTGGCCAGCACTGACCCTGAGCAGGTTATCAAAGGCAATGAGAAAGTTATAGGTCCGCGTTTAGCGGACGCTGCTTTCTTCTTTGAAAAAGACAAACAACAAAAACTAGATTCTTCTATTGAAGCATTAAACCGAGTGGTTTTTCAAAAAGATCTTGGGTCCCTTTTTGATAAAAGTGAACGTGTCAAAAAACTATCGATTTTCATTGCTGAACTGCTAAATATAAGCTTCATCCAGGTCGAACGCGCTGCACAACTTGCCAAATGCGATTTGCTCAGCAATATGGTTGGTGAGTTTGCAGATTTACAGGGCACCATGGGACATTATTATGCGCTTCATGATGGAGAAGATAGCGCAGTTGCCTTGGCGATTGAGGAACAGTATCTGCCACGTTATTCTGGTGACCAACTACCATCAAGTGAGCCAGGAATAATTTTAGCACTGGCTGAACGCCTGGATACCATCACCGGGCTTTTTGGTATAGGCAAACCGCCAAGCGGCTCAAAAGACCCCTTTGCTTTACGTCGCGCTGCGCTTGGCGTACTTAGAATCATCCTGGAAAAGGAATTGCCAATAAATTTAGTCAGTTGTATCAATCACGCCATTGATAGTTTCGAGTCGCTGCCAAAAAAAGAAAACCGGGATCTTTTACTGCAAGATATCATGGATTTTATTTTTGACCGCTTACGTGCTCATTATGCTGATTTGAACATACCTACTACAACATTTCAGTCTGTTGATGCAGTCCGGCCAGACAGCCCGCTTACTTTTAATCTACAGATAAATGCTGTTGATAATTTCACTAAATTACCTGAAGCCGAGGCACTTGCAGCTGCGAACAAAAGAGTCGCAAATATTCTGTCTAAATTGGAAGACAAGCCAAAAGCTACCGTAAATGCAGAACTGCTAAACGAGCAAGCAGAACTCACTTTATATAATAATTTGCAAAAAGTGATACAAGAAACAACACCCTTAATAGAGAACCAGCAATTTACAGAGGCCTTATCTAAAATGGCTTCTTTACAGTCTCCTCTTGATAACTTTTTTGATACCGTAATGGTTAATTCGGAAGATTCCGCATTAAGAGAAAATCGCCTGGCATTGCTTTATCAAATCCGGCAATTATTCTTACAAATCGCAGATATTTCATTCCTGCTGTCTACTTAAGTCATGTCTCAGACTCTTGTTATTCTTGATCGGGACGGTGTCATAAACCATGATTCTGATGATTATATAAAATCTGTTGAAGAATGGTTGCCAATCCCGGGCAGCATTGAGGCTATCGCACGTCTATCAAAAGCCGGTTATAAAGTTGTTGTTGCAACTAATCAATCCGGATTGGCTCGCGGCTATTTTGATGAAATCACTCTGGCAAATATTCACAGCTATATGAATTCATTAGTTGAACATGCAGGCGGTAATATTGATGCTGTTTTTTATTGTCCGCACGGACCTGATTCTAATTGTCTTTGCAGGAAACCATTACCAGGATTGCTAAATCAAATAGAAGCAGAGTTTAATACCAATTTAGAAAATAACTTTTTTGTTGGTGACACAGAGAAGGACATTGATGTGGCCCTGACCAAGCATTGTCGTCCAATTTTAGTCAGAACCGGAAAGGGCACAAGCACCGAAAAACAATTAAGCGCTGAAAAGAAAGCTCTAGTTATTATTGTTGATGACCTAGCATCTGCAGTCGATTTTATTTTAAAGTAGTGCTTTGTATAGCTGAAACCTAAATGCGAATTTTCATTTTATTTATTCGTTCCTGCTTTTTTTATCTAGGCTTTTTTAGTTCTTTGATAATATGCGCTCTTTTGTGTCTTAGCATCGGCCAGTTTCTGTCATTAAAACAACGTTATCACTATTTTCTCTTTTGGAATAAATTTGTATTAGCCTGGTTAAGGTTTTGCTGTGGCATAAAAACAGTAATAAACGGAAAAGAACATACACCACAGCACCCTTTCATTATTCTCAGCAATCACCAAAGCCCCTGGGAAACTATTTTTCTTTATCAGTATTTTTCTCCGGTATCAGCCATCCTCAAAAAAGAACTTTTAAGTATTCCCTTATTTGGTTGGTCTTTAGCCATGCTCAAGCCAATAGCCATCGACCGTAAGCGTAAACTTAACGCCAGACAGGCTGTTCTAGAACAGGGGGGAAGCAGACTTGATCAAAATATTTCTGTTTTAATTTTTCCGGAAGGAACGCGTGTTAAGCCGACTGAAACTAAAAAGTACCAAACTGGTGGCGCCGTGCTCGCAATTGAAACCGGTTCAGTAGTTTTACCGGTTGCACATAATGCTGGTTATCACTGGCCGAGTGGCAAGTTTATAAAATACCCGGGCACAATCACCGTAACTATTGGAGAGCCCATAGATAGTTCTGGTCGCTCCGCGCGCGAGTTAATTGAAGAAGTGGAAGGCTGGATCAAGCAAAACCAGAACTAACATATGCCAAGCATATGTTTTTTTAACTCTGCCCATGTTTTATTCTGAAAACGTCGCGATCAAAGCAATATTAAATAAGCGCGAAGGAACTTACGTTTTCAGTAAATGACTGAGCTCTTAATTAATTTTAACGCAGATATCGGCCTTTTCAGGCACAACTGTCAAATATCGAGATTAGAGACAGTTAATGCATTCGTCTCAATAAAATCCCTGCGGGGCTCAACTTGATCTCCCATTAAGGTGGAGAAAAGCTGGTCTGCTGCCATGGCATCATCAATAGTGACCTGAGCCATTCTGCGAAAGCTTGGATCCATTGTCGTTTCCCAGAGCTGACCTGGATTCATTTCTCCCAGTCCTTTATAGCGCTGCAGATAATAACCCTTCATGCCATCAGACATTAACCAGCTCAACGCCTCTTTAAAACCTGAAACTGGCTGTTGTTTTTCGCCTCTCTGGATATAGGCCCCCTCTTCAAATAAGCCTTCCAGGGTTTCACCAAGCTGATAGATTTCCCTATAATCACGCGACTTAAAAAATTCCGGCGTAATTGTAACCTTGCGCTTAACGCCATGAATCGTCGATGTCACCAGAGGCTCATACAACTTTTCTTCTTCATCGTATTTACTTGAAAAAACATACAAAGCACCTGAAACATTAGCTGCCGCAACTTTGGCTTGTAACTCTTCTACCCAGGCTTGCACTTTCTCTGCTGAAGCAAGATCTTCTGGTGTCAGCGCGCGCAATGAAACCAAGGCTTGAAGTACTTCATCAGGGTAGTGCTGCGAGTGGCGTTTTATGATGCGTTGAACATTTCTATATTTATTAACCAGTTCTTCCAGCGCTTCATTGCTGATTCCCGGCGTATCTTTGCTCACATGTAAACTGGCATCTTCCAAGGCAATCTGCGTCTGGAACAGAGCCAGTTCTTCGTCATCTTTCAGATACTGTTCTTGTTTGCCTTTACGAATTTTATACAGCGGAGGCTGCGCAATAAAAATATGTCCGCGTTCCACCAGCTCCCGCATTTGACGAAAAAAGAAAGTCAGCAACAAGGTGCGAATATGCGAACCGTCGACATCGGCGTCTGTCATAATGATTATGCTGTGGTACCTTAGCGCTTCGGGGTTAAACTCTTCACCTCCAATACCACAGCCCAAGGCCTTGATTAATGTGCCGATTTCAGCCGAACTTAACATTTTGTCAAAACGGGCCTTCTCGACATTCAGAATCTTACCTTTTAGGGGTAAAATTGCCTGATTTTTTCTGTTTCTGCCCTGTTTAGCAGAGCCACCTGCAGAGTCACCCTCTACAATGTAGATCTCTGACAAAGCAGGGTCTTTTTCCTGGCAGTCTGCAAGCTTGCCTGGCAGACCTGCAACATCCAGCGCACCTTTTCGTCGAGTCATCTCTCTGGCTTTACGAGCTGCTTCCCTGGCTCGCGCCGCATCCAGCATTTTATTGACGATATTCTTAGCTTCGGCAGGGTTTTCCAATAAAAAGTCTGAAAAATATTTACCCATCTCCTGCTCTACAGCTGTTTTAACTTCCGAAGAGACCAGTTTATCTTTGGTTTGAGAGGAAAATTTTGGATCAGGCACTTTAACCGAAATTATTGCCGTCAAGCCCTCACGGGCATCATCTCCCGATGTGACAACCTCTTTGCCTTTCCTGTTTTCCATTTCTTTATCTATATAAGATTTCAGAACCCGCGTTAATGCCCCTCTGAAACCGGCGATATGAGTGCCACCATCCCTCTGGGGAATGTTGTTAGTATAGGGGTAAATATTTTCCTGATAGCCATCATTCCACTGCATCGCGACCTCAATGCCGATACCGTCTTCCGTTTCTGTAGCAAAATGAAAAACCTTATTGATAGCTGTTTTGTTTTGGTTCAAATAATCAACAAAGGCTTTAAGTCCCCCGTCATATTTGAAGGTGTCTGTTTTTTCGGTACGCTCATCGTTAAGCTCAATGCAAATACCGGCATTTAAAAATGCCAGTTCACGTAATTTTTTAGCCAAGATTTCATAGTGAAACTCAATATTCGTAAAAGTGTCTACGGACGGCTTAAAATGGCACAGGGTTCCTGTTTTATCGGTATCTCCAACCACCTCTAAAGGCTTCTCGGGAACACCATGATGGTAGGTTTGTTCGTGAATTTTTCCATCTCGAAAAATCGTGAGTTTTAGATAGGAAGAAAGAGCATTAACAACTGAAACGCCAACTCCATGTAAGCCGCCAGATACTTTATAGCTGTTATCATCAAATTTGCCCCCCGCATGCAAGACCGTCATGATAACTTCTGCGGCTGATACCCCTTCTTCATGAATCTCAGTAGGGATGCCTCTGCCGTTATCTGAAACGCTGACCGTTTCATCACTATGAATAATAACCTTTATTAAGTCGCAATGACCTGCCAACGCTTCATCGATAGAGTTATCAACTAGCTCAAAAACCATATGGTGCAGGCCTGTACCATCATCAGTATCGCCAATATACATCCCCGGTCGCTTCCGGACAGCATCCAGTCCTTTCAGAACTTTGATGCTGGACGAATTGTAATTATTTTCTTCTTTTGCCATATTTCTTCCCCTAGGCTTTCAACAGGCAGAATGCTTTGTTTTCATAACCTGAAAGCCCAGTTTTCATGGGCCCTCCAGGCCGAAAATCTATAAACTCTAGATAGCTGTTATTTTACCATGTTCCACGTGAAACAGCTTCAATTCTTTCTCTTTTTGTAAAGCATCATAAAGCTGGCTTTTCTCGATTGCGGTGACAAAAGCCTGCCCCCCCATTCGAGCCAATATAGTCAATACCTTTTCTCTGTTCAGGCTATCCAGCTCTGCAGGCAGGTCGTCTACCAGAAACAAACAGCTTTTATTCGAGCTCTGCTTGAGTATCTCTGCTTGTGCCAATTTCATTGCAATTACCAGAAGTTTTTGCTGTCCTCTTGATAAAACATCTGCCGCCAAGTCTTTGCCAACCTGAATTTTGAGATCAGCTCGGTGTGGCCCGATACTTGTAAAGCCATACCTAAGATCTTTTTGTAAATTCTGCTCTAATGACTCTTTTAACTCTTGTGCTTCATCCCAGCCCTTGAAATAGCTTAACTTAAAATTATCCAGGGGCAGCAGGTCTTTAAGCATAGCTTGTAAGTGCTCTACAAGTTTGACAACATAATCTTGGCGATAATGGTGTACCATCTCGGCATGTTGACAAAACTCATGCGTCCACGGCTTTATTTCAGCAATTTGTGGCGTTTTACTTTTTAACAGGCTATTCCTGTTCGTAAGTGCTTTTTGGGTTTGACGCCAATGCAAAATAAAAGAATGTTCCACGTGAAACACAATCCAATCAAGATAGGATCTTCTGTTTCCTGGCCCGCCTTCCAGAATGTTAAAAGCGTCCGCATTAAGCATTTGTAGAGGCAGTATTTGAGCGAGCTCAGCATAACCTGCAACTTTTTCACCATTTAAATGTGATTTCTGTTCGCCGGATTTGGTTCTGCTGAATCCCAGCCTTTTGGCGTCATCAAGCTCAGCAAAAATAACGCTTTCTTCTGCGCCCCTTTGGATAAGTGGCGCCTTGCTGCTGCTTCTAAAGGTTTTGCCTCTGCCGAGCAAGTAAATCGCCTCAAGCAAAGATGTTTTCCCGCTGCCATTTTCTCCAACTATCAGATTAAATCCCGGGGAAGGCTCAAGCGAAGCAGAGTCCAAGTTGCGTAATCTGGAAATGCTCAGCTTTTTTAGATATGGCATGGGTTAGAGGGCAAATAGGCCCCATTTGACAGGTTTACAGCCGCATAGGCATGACAACATAAAGAGCACTGCTGCCGTCTGCTCCCTGTATCAAGGCGCTGCTATTTGGATCAGAAACAATAATTTGCACCGTTTCGGTATCAAGTACTGTCAGAACATCCACCAGGTAACTCACGTTGAAGCCTATTTCCAAAGAGTCCCCTTTATACTCGACAGGCACTATTTCTTCAGCTTCTTCCTGTTCCGGGTTGTTGGCAAGAATTTTAATTTCATCATCCAGCAAGGTCAGGCGGATTCCCCGAAACTTTTCGTTGGAGAGAATTGCAGTTCGGCTTAATGATTGTCGAAGCTCATTACGATCAGCGATAATTTTCTTATCTCCACCCTTTGGCAGCACTCTGTCATAATCCGGAAACTTCCCATCTACCAGCTTGGAGGTAAAAGTAAAATTAGCTGTTTTTGCCCGAATATGATTTGAACCAATAACAACATCAACATTGTCTTCACCTTCACCCAGGAGGCGGGCAAATTCCAGAATGCCTTTTCGCGGCACAATAACCTGTATGGTTTTATCTGCAGCCGTGTTCATATCTTCAGTGTCCATAGCTAAGCGATGCCCATCTGTTGCTACCACACGGAGGAAGTTAGGGCTTACTTCAAACAAAAGGCCGTTGAGATAATAACGCACATCCTGCTGTGCCATAGCAAAACTGGTGCTATCCAACATCTCCTTTAACCTTTCCTGGGAAATTGAAAATTCCAGGGCCTCTGAAGACTCTTCTACACTAGGAAAATCTGATGGGGGCAAAGTAGAGAGAGTAAAGCGGCTTCTGCCAGACCGAATAACCAACTTATTGTCATCAAGCTCCATTTTTAGAGTAGCGCTATCGGGAAGAGATTTGCATATATCCATGAGTTTTCTGGCAGGGACAGTTACCTCCCCGCTTTGTGCACCATTTTCTACTTCTACACGGCCAATCAACTCAACTTCCAAGTCCGTTCCCGTCATAGAGAGCTGATTTCCTTCAAGCACCAGTAAAACATTAGACAATACTGGTAAAGTCTGGCGCCTCTCTACAACGCCGGTTACTAATTGCAAGGGCTTAATCAGGGTCTCTCGGGAAATCTCAAATTGCATGGTTATTCTCTTTTCTGGCTCTGGTTTCTGATTACTGGCATGAAATTAACTGGATAAGGATCTCAGCAAATTCTGATAGTCTTCATAAATATCCGAAGAGGATTTTTTCAATTCATTTATTGTGCGGCAGGCATGTAAAACTGTGGTATGGTCGCGATCTCCATACATAGTGCCTATCTCAGGCAGACTATGGTTGGTTAAGTCTTTGGATAAGCACATTGCCATTTGCCGGGGCCTTGCTATTGAGCGGTTGCGTCGCTTCGATATCATATCAGTCATTTTAATCTTGTAATACTCTGCCACTGTACGCTGGATATTATCAACACTGATAAGTTTGTTCTGTATGGCTAGCAGATCTTTTAAGGCCTCCTTGATAAGCGGTATCGAAATCTCACTGCCTGTAAAACGGGCATGAGCAATAACTTTTTTCAATGCTCCTTCAAGTTCACGGACATTCGAACGTAGTTTTTGCGCCATAAACATGGCTTCCTGATTTGGCAAAAACACATTTTCCCGGTTAGCCTTATTAATAAGGATGGCCGCTCTTGTCTCGAGCTCCGGAGGTTCTACGGCTACTGATAAGCCCCAGCCAAAACGAGACTTCAGCCTGTCTTCTAAGCCATTGATTTCACTGTGATATTTGTCGCAAGTCATAATTATTTGACGCCCACCTTCAAAAATTGCGTTAAAGGTATGGAAAAACTCTTCCTGGGATCTTTCCTTGTTGGCAAAAAACTGGATGTCATCAATAAGCAAAGCATCAACTGAATGGTAATAGCGCTTAAATTCATTAATGGCATTTAGCTGGAGTGCAGAAACCATGCTGCCTACAAAGGTTTGCGAATGCAGATAGACCACATTGGCATTAGGGTTCTGTTCAAGCAAATGATTACCAATGCTATGCATCAGATGGGTTTTACCAAGCCCCACACCGCCATATATAAATAGTGGGTTATAAGCGCCGCCAGGATTGTCAGCAACCTGGGCCGCTGCTGCCCTGGCTAGCTGGTTGGATTTGCCTTCTATAAAGTTATTAAAGGTATAACTTTTATTTAGCTCGCCTTTATAGCGCAGTCGTCCACCGGCTTTTTTGCTAGCTGCATTAATTTGTGAGTCAGCACCCTGCTGCTTTAGTACAGCAGGTTGGGCGACATTTATCTGCCTGATTGACTGGTGCGAGGTATCAAAGCTGAATTGATCAACCTTCCTGTTCTGGGGGAGGCTTTCATGGTTGTTCAGACCCCTACTTACAGTGCCTGCTCGATAAGATATATCTGTGGTTGTGTTTAACGGTTGATCAACAGCATCAAAATCTTCCGGTGCTTGCAGGTTGCTTAAATCAGTCGTGCTGATAGCTTTCTCTAAATCTAATCCTGAGTTGCTCGTTACTCCAAGGAATATGCTCGGAGGCGTGTGTATACTCAGCTCGCCCATTAACTCAGTTATACGATCAAGGAAATTATCTTTTATCCACTCAAGAACAAATTTGTTAGGCGCCAATAAATACAGAACTTCTTTTCCAACATTTTCACCATCACTAATGCTTTGCTCTGTTTTTTCAGCAATTATTTTTAGTGGCCTTATCCAGGTATTAAACTGTTGTGCAGGGAGTTCGTTTTTCAGGCAATAAATACACTTTTGCCAGGTAGCTACAATCACAATGCTAAAGACTCCAAGTTTGATTTTTTCTTATTAGATTTTGATCCAATTCTACTGACTGGATGAACTCTTATCCACATAAAAACCAAAAAAACACAAATTTTTCATCCCTTTAAAAAGCTTTTAATATCATAGTGTTATGATATTTCTGCTGAAAAAACCAGCCTTAAAAAAGCGCGTTTCCCGGGTGTATTTATCAAGCATTTCCTGTGTATAACTTGTGTGTAAGTTGTTGGCTCAAAGCACTTTCCTTTCTAGCTTTTTCTCCAGTAAAAAAAAAGCACACAAGAATGTATGGTTATTTAATAAATACCACTAACAAACCTTTATTTTTCTTACCTTTCTTGCTTTCCCTATATTAACCATTTAGAATCGCGACCCCTGTTATAAGGCATCTCGACAATTTATAGTCATAGCCTTTTTTAATAATTCGATAATTAGAGTTTGTTATGAAAAGAACATTTCAGCCAAGCGTATTGAAAAGAGCCAGAACTCATGGTTTCAGATCAAGAATGGCAAGTAAGGGCGGGCGACAGGTCCTGAATCGCAGAAGAGCCAAAGGCAGAGCTAAACTCTCAGCCTGAGAGCTTTACGCGAAGCCGGAATGCTATAACAGTTTAAGCCTTTAGATAAGTTTTAGCTTTCTTCAGCTTGCTTCGCTAGTCTGGCATTCTTCACCAACAAGGAGAAAGCGATGGCCAAACAGGGCTTTAGTAAAGCTTCCCGCCTGTTGGGTCCTTCACAATACAGCAGGGTTTTTCAAAAAGCGGATTTCAAGCTGTCTGCCTCCTCTTTGCTAATACTTGTCCGGAAGTCCGAACAGGCTCCACGTCTTGGTATGGTTGTCGCCAAAAAAAATGTAAAAAGTGCGGTTCAAAGAAACAGGTTAAAGAGAATAATTCGTGAAACTTTTCGGCTCAGACAGGAAGAGTTTGGTACAATCGACATGGTTGTTCTGGTCAGGCAGGGCCTGGATAAAATGAATAACTCCGATGTACTGGTTCAAATAAATCTTTTATTTGATGAGTTAGTAAACAAACTTGACAGAGCTAGATAATGCCAGCCCAGAAACCGTCTCTGCTTAGCAAAATCTTTTTAGGAATAATAGATACTTACCGCTATTTAATTAGTCCTTTAATAGGCCAACATTGCCGATACTATCCAAGCTGTTCTGCCTTTACTAGAGAAGCTATCTTGGAACACGGGGCATTAAAAGGTGGTTGGCTCGGTATTAGAAGAATCTGCCGTTGCCACCCCTATCATGAGGGTGGCTACGACCCGGTTCCTAAACTATCCGAATCAACTAACCGAAAGTAACAATATCATGGATCATACCCGAAACGCTTTAATTGCCGGCCTAGCCATTGTTTCTTACTTAATGCTTTTAGCCTGGAATGAGGACTATCCTCAGCAAACCCAGCAATTAAGTGCTGAGCTGTCTTCTACTCCTGCGCGAAACACGCTTGATCTGCCAGAGATAACTAATAGCAACCAGCCTGGCGACTTGCCACTGGTTCAAAATGCATCCGGCGCAACTGCAACAAGCAGCGCCATTAATAACAATTTGATCTCAATATCAACGCCAGTTCACGAAGCAAAAATAGATTTGTTGGGCGGAGATATTGTTTCCATTTCCTTACCTAAATATCCAATTAGTTTGGATGCTCCCCAGGATCCTTTTGTTCTGCTTAAAAATGACAATTCCGGACTTTATATTTCGCGCAGTGGATTAATCGGTGAAAACGGGCCTGATAATAACGCTGAGGGGCGCCCGCTGTATCAATCTGCACAATCAAGTTATTCGCTGGAAAGCGGCAATTTATCTGTAGACCTGGTTTATACAGATCCTGCCGGAGTAATCATTACAAAGCGGTTTACTTTTTCTGCTGATGATTACTTAATTAACGTCGAGTACATCATTGATAACCAAAGCCCGGCTGTTTGGTCTGCCAATCTTTTTGGTGATATTAAAAGAGACCGAACGCCTGATCCAAGTTCAGTTGGTGGTTTTGGGTTAAGAGACTTTCTGGGTGCTGCTCTCAATCTTGAAGATGACCCGTATAAAAAGATAGATTTTGATGATATGGATGATGGAGAGCCACCATACACCGTTAATGGCGGCTGGATTGCTTTCTCGCAACATTATTTCCTAAGTAGCTGGATTCCACAGCAAGATCAGATAAACACCTATACCACTCGGCGAAATAATGCGGGAGAATATTTAATGGGTTTCGTTAGCCCTGCCACTTCGGTCGCTCCAGGTGAAGTTCAAACTATTGAAGCTGGATTTTGGGCTGGTCCAAAAGATCAATACCGTCTGGAAGAAATTCATCAAGATCTGGATTTAACCATTGACTATGGTTGGCTCTGGTTTATTGCTCAACCTATTTTCTGGTTGTTAATGCAAATTAATGGAGCAATAGGAAATTATGGTTGGTCTATTATTGGCTTAACCATCGTAATAAAAATTCTTTTTATGCGCTTATCTGCTTCCAGTTATCGTTCTATGGCAAAAATGCGGCGTCTGGCTCCTAAAATAAATCAGCTTAAAGATCGTTATGGCGAAGACAAACAGAAACTTATGCAAGCTCAAATGGAGCTTTGGAAAAAAGAAAAAGTAAACCCTTTTGGTGGCTGCTTACCCATGCTGTTACAAATGCCAGTACTAATAGGTATATATTGGGTATTAATGAAGAGTATTGAATTAAGACAGGCACCATTCCTTTTATGGTACACAGATTTATCTGTAATGGATCCTTATTTTATTTTGCCGTTAATTATGGGCGCATCCATGTTTGTCTCACAGCTACTATCACCAATGGCAACTTCTGATCCAGTTCAGGCAAAAGTTATGAAGTTTATGCCTGTCATTTTTACGGTCTTCTTTTTATGGTTTCCAGCCGGACTGGTTTTATACTGGTTAGTCAGTAACGTGTTTAATATTGCACAACAGTCCTACATCATTCGTAGTGTTAATAAATCATACGAAACTAAAGCTGCATAGTTATATGTCCTTTCATGCCAAAAGCCAACAGCGATCTTTATACTGATACGATTTGTGCAATTGCCACCCCTAGAGGTGTTGGCGGTGTTGGCATTATCCGGATATCCGGACCCCTGACAAAAACAATATCTGCAGCAATTATCGGAGAGGTTCCTCCTGCAAGATATGCTTTTTATTCAACCTTTTTAGATAACAATAATAAAATTATTGATAAAGGTTTAAGCCTGTTTTTTCCTGCTCCCAATTCTTTTACCGGTGAAGATGTTATTGAATTTCAGGCTCACGGTGGTCCTATAATTCTTGACCAGCTAATGCAAACCATCGTCTCCTGTGGTGCCAGAATTGCTAATCCTGGAGAGTTTTCCCAGCGTGCATTTTTAAACAATAAAATTGACCTGACCCAGGCTGAAGCAATTGCTGATCTTATAGAAAGCCATTCTTCTGTTGCCGCTCAGTATGCCTTACGTTCACTACAAGGTGAGTTTTCCTCTTTAATAAATTCTCTCGTCTCATCCGTTATTGAGTTACGTGTTTTTGTCGAAGCAGCAATAGACTTTCCGGAAGAAGAAATTGATTTCCTTGCCTCTGATCAGGTTAAAAATAAGCTTTCATCACTTATTCATGGTCTGGATAAAATACTGGCTCAAGCTAAAACTGGCAGTATTTTAAGAGATGGTTTTTCCATTGTAATAATAGGTGAACCAAACGCTGGAAAATCCAGTCTTTTAAATCTGTTTAGTGGACAGTCTTCAGCAATAGTCACAGATATTCCGGGAACTACTCGTGACACCTTAAAAGAATTTATCAATCTGGATGGATTACCTGTTCATATTATTGACACAGCCGGCCTGCGGGAAAGCACAGACCCTGTTGAACAAGAAGGTATGAAACGAACCTGGGATGCCATAAAAAAAGCTGATCATATTTTATTGCTAACTGACAGTAACAAGCACTTTGATGATCAGTCTGCAATGTGGCAGAACCTGGTAACAGAAATACCAACACTGGAAAAAATCACGCTGGTTAACAATAAAATTGATTTAAACGAACAACAAGCAGGGATTAACTTTGATAAAAAGCTAGGGGTTTATAGTGTCAGCGTTTCCGTACTGAAAAAAAATGGTATTGAAAACCTGATTTCACATTTAAAAGGCATGGCTGGATTCTCGTTGATTGAGGAAGGTGGTTTTATTGCCAGACGACGCCATATTAACGCCTTAAATCGAGCAAGGTCTTCGTTAATCAATGCCCAGGAGCAGCTTCTCCAGTACCGGGCAGGAGAATTACTGGCAGATGAATTAAATCAGGCACAGCAATCTCTAAATGAGATAACAGGTGAATTCAGTTCTGATGACCTGCTTGGTGAAATTTTTTCTTCTTTTTGTATTGGCAAGTAAACAGATAACAAAATACAAGGTTTGTATAAACTGTGAAAAAGTCGGATTTCCACTGCAACATTTATGTATAAAAAGCAGCTTAAGTGGCTAATTTAAAATCCGCTATAAAAACATACATCAAGACCAACAGGTAATCCTTAGTAAACAAGCAGGATTAACCCAGCATTTCCACAGTTATATATATTTATAACTTATTGAATATAAAGAATAATTAGCTGTTTTCAACAGATATATAAGCACTAATATTAATAATAATATTTGAATAATAATAAATATAACTTTATATACTTATTATTACTTTAATTACTTATTTATAAATTTATATCTATAAATTTTCCTATGAAACCGTATACTTAGCGGCCCTTTAATAAGGTCCAAGGTTTAAAAGAGAGCGATGCAGGAATCATTTGATGTCATTGTGGTAGGAGGTGGGCATGCTGGTACAGAAGCAGCTCTCGCTGCTGCTCGCAAAGGTGTCTCTACTTTGCTGGTCAGCCACAATATTGAAACCTTGGGACAAATGTCTTGTAATCCTGCAATCGGAGGCATCGGGAAAACACATCTAGTAAAAGAAATTGATGCTTTAGGCGGGGCTATGGCCAGAGCAGCCGATAAGGCGGGGATTCAGTTTCGTACCTTAAATGCCAGTAAGGGGCCTGCGGTGAGAGCGACTCGGGCTCAGGCAGACAGAGTGTTATACAAAGCCGCAATAAGGGCAATACTGGAAAATCAGCCTAATCTGCATATTTTTCAACAGGCAATTGATGACCTGATTATAGAAGGTGAGAGTGTTCGAGGTGTTGTTACACAAATGGGACAACGCTTTTATGCTGCGCAGGTGGTGCTGACAACAGGCACCTTCCTTGGTGGAAAAATTCATATTGGGCTTGAAAATTATGCCGGCGGGCGTGCTGGTGATACACCATCAATTGCTTTGGCGCAGCGCCTGCGGGAATTACCATTCAGAGTTGGCAGATTAAAAACTGGCACCCCACCCAGAATAGACGCACGCAGCGTTAATTTTGACCTCATGCAGGAACAGCCAGGGGATAGTCCTTTACCGGTTATGTCTTATCTGGGAAAAGTGGAGGAACACCCGGAACAAATCAGTTGCTATATCACCGCCACGAATGAACGCTGTCATGACATTATTCGCGAAGGACTGAAATACTCTCCTATGTACACCGGCGTAATTGAGGGAGTAGGGCCACGTTATTGTCCTTCAATTGAAGATAAGGTTGTACGCTTCTCGGATCGTAACAGCCATCAGATCTTTGTTGAACCTGAAGGATTAAATACCCACGAACTATATCCAAACGGTATTTCTACCAGTTTGCCTTTTGAGGTGCAGAAGAAACTGATTGCCGAAATAAAAGGTTTTGAAAATGCTCATATTATTAGACCTGGTTACGCCATTGAATATGATTATTTTGATCCGAGAGATTTGAAATATTCACTGGAAACAAAATTTATTAAAGGCTTGTATTTTGCCGGACAGATTAATGGCACCACGGGCTATGAAGAAGCAGGAGCACAAGGACTCCTAGCCGGGATTAATGCTGCTTTAGCAGCACAAGGTAAAGATTATTGGTGTCCTGGTCGTGAACAGGCTTATCTTGGAGTATTGGTTGATGATCTCATAACACAAGGTACTCAGGAACCTTACCGAATGTTTACCAGTCGTGCAGAGTATCGCTTAATGCTGCGCCAGGATAATGCTGATTTACGTTTAACTGAGCAGGGCAGGAAGCTTGGCTTGATTGACGAAGAACGCTGGCAGGCTTTTCACTTAAAATATGATGCGGTTGTCAAAGAAGAAGCGCGTTTGCAACAAACCTGGGTACAGGCTGATTCTGACTTAGCGACAAAAATTAACAACTTCATTGAAAAACCTTTAAGCCGTGAATACACCTTGGCAGACATTCTGGCCCGGCCGGATGTGACGATTAAAAAACTAAATCAAGCCTGTACTGAAGTTGGACTGCTTGATCAGGAGCCGACGGCTGAAGTCAGCGAACAAGTAGAGATTGCTGTTAAATATCAAGGTTATATAAATCGACAACAAAATGAAATTGCAAAACTGAAAAGCCAGGAAAACACAACTATACCCAGGGATTTTGATTATGCTTCCATCTCAGGACTGTCAAACGAATTAAAACAGAAGCTTAGTGAAGCGCAACCGGAAACGTTAGGTAGAGCGAGCAGAATTCCCGGAGTAACACCGGCTGCTATTTCATTACTGCTTATCTATTTGAAGAAGCATCAAGCCCTCCGGAAAAATTTTAACGCGCAGGAAAAGACAAGCCAGACAGCCTGATGGAATTTTTTTCGCAAGAGCAAAAATCAGTACTGGCTAAGGATTTGGCTGCAGGTATAAAACAACTTAATTTAACACTTGATGAGAACAAGCAGACATTGTTACTCGCTTATCTTGAGCAACTTTCAAAGTGGAATGAAACCTATAATCTGTCTGGCATTAAAGAACCTGCCCGCATGTTGTCGCTTCATTTATTGGATAGCTTAAGCATTCTTCCTTTTATTAGTGCAGACAGAGTATTGGATGTTGGCACCGGTGCTGGTTTACCCGGCATACCATTGGCAATATGCAAACCAAATAAAGAAATAAGCCTGTTGGATAGCAAAGGTAAAAAAACCCGTTTTCTTTTTCAGGTAAGTGCACAACTGAATATAAAAAATGTTGCTGTCATTAATGACAGGGTAGAGAATTATCAGAGTCAAAGAAGCTTTGATATTGTTGTTAGCCGGGCTTATTCATCCTTGCATCAGTTTGCAACTCAAACTCGACATTTACTTGGAGAAAAGAGTAAGCTGCTGGCTATGAAAGGACATTATCCGCAGGCAGAACTGGATGGTTTGCCGGATGATTTTAAACTCCTCGAAGTTCATAAACTTCAAATTCCTGGTGAAGCCGGTGCCCGGCATTTACTTGAAATAATCAGGATCTAAAAAAGGTCTGAAAGAAACCTGACAGAATGACAAAAATTATTGCTATTGCAAATCAGAAAGGTGGTGTTGGCAAAACCACAACGAGCATAAACCTGGCAGCTTCGCTGGCCCGGGCTGGCCGCAATGTTCTGTTGATTGATCTTGATCCTCAAGGCAATGCCACAATGGGTAGTGGTATAGAAAAAACTGAGCTGGAATGTTCCATTTACGATTTATTGACAGCTCAGGCAGAATTTTCTGAAGTTGTTACCTTTGCGGATGAAGCTGGTTATGAAATTTTACCGGCAAATGCTGACCTCACAGCAGCGGAGGTAGCTTTACTGCAGCAAGATGTGAAAGAGCTGATTCTAAAAAAGGAACTGGAAGAAAACAAAGATCAATTTGAATTTATTCTGATAGACTGCCCGCCATCTTTAAATATGCTCACGGTTAATGCACTGGTTGCGGCAGACAGTGTTCTGATTCCCATGCAATGTGAGTATTATGCGCTGGAAGGCTTAACAGCATTAAGTGAAACGATTCAGGCAATTGCAGCTAGATTTAACCCAAATCTGGAAATAGAAGGAATCTTGCGGACCATGTATGATCCCCGAAACCGTCTAACTCTTGATGTGTCGGAACAATTAAAAGAATATTTTGGTGACAAAGTTTACCGGACAGTCATTCCACGCAATATTCGCCTGGCGGAAGCGCCAAGTTATGGCTTGCCGGTAATGGTATATGATAAAGCCTCCAGAGGGGCGCTGGCATACATTGCACTGGCTGGAGAAATTCTCCGGCAGTATGCAGTGAAAGGAAGCCCGGCAGATAATCAGGTCGGAAATTAGAAAATTAATAGAGCAATTTTATGGCTTTGAAAAAACGTGGTTTAGGCCGGGGCCTTGATGCCTTATTGGGGACACAATCAAAATCGGTAGCACCTCAGTCTGAGGAAAACACCGCATCTTCAATATCCAGTTCTGCTGAAAGGGGACAACATGAGGATTTAAAGAAATTACCGATAGAGTTGATACAGGCAGGTAAATATCAACCTCGTTTGGATATGCGCCCAGAAGCGCTGGAAGACCTGGCAGCATCAATTAAAGCTCAAGGACTGATGCAGCCAATTATTGTGCGACCAATAAGCAGCAACAAATACGAAATAATTGCCGGTGAGCGCCGCTGGCGAGCCAGTCAGATGGCTGGACTTGATTCAATTCCCGTTATTGTTAAAGACGTGCCGGATGATACTGCCATCGCCATGGCTTTAATCGAGAATATCCAGCGCGAAGATCTCAATCCTATTGAAGAAGCGACAGCACTCAAGCGTTTGCAGGATGAGTTTGAGCTGACTCAGCAAGAAGTTGCTGATGCCGTGGGCAAATCCAGAACGACGGTTACCAATTTAATTCGCCTGATGAGCCTGAATCCGGATGTGCGTATATCCTTGGAGCATGGGGACCTGGAAATGGGACATGCCAGGGCATTATTAGCTTTAAGCGGTGAAAATCAGACCAAAGCGGCTAAAACTGTTATTGGTAAAGGCATGTCTGTCAGGCAGACAGAGGCTCTCGTCAGACGTTTACAAAAGCATCCTGAAAGCAAAACCGAGCATAAAAGCATTGATCCGGATATCAGACAGTTACAGGATAGCCTGTCAGAAAAGCTTGGCGCTGAGGTTCTGATACAACATACGGCAAAAGGTAAAGGGAAAGTGATACTAAAATACGGATCTTTGGATCAACTGGACGGTATTCTTAACCATATTAAGTAATTAGCTTCTTTACGTTGCCTGTCGGCATTAAAATCTTTATAATCCGCAGCTCGAAAAAACCGAAGTATATACACTAGGATGAGCAAGACAGAAGAGTCTACACCTGCTGTAGTCAACCTCAAAGCTCCTCCGATTTACAAAGTCATTGTTGCTCAGCTTGTTGCCACCATCATAGCAGCACTGAGCGCCTTTGTGCTGATGGGTAGTGTAACAGGATACTCCGTTTTTCTTGGTGGAATGGTAAGCGCTTTACCTAATGCTTATTTTGCCATAAAGGCTTTTCGCTATAGTGGGGCAAGGCAAATGCCTCAGGTTGTAAAGTCTTTTTATGCAGGTGAAAGCGGAAAGCTGATTATTACGGCTATCATGTTTGGGCTCGTATTTGCCGGGGTCAAACCTCTGAATGAATTGGCAGTGATAATCAGTTATATTTTAGTTTTGATATCAGGCCTGATTGCAACAGCGACTTTAGGTTTGAGATAGTACTAAAAGAGTTTAAAATCTTTAAAAACGCAGCTAAAAGCTGCTAAAAGTAGATAATTTACAGGAAAGTCACGAAATTATGGCTGAATCTGCTGGCGAAATGGCCCATGAAGCTGCTGAACACACCCAGACTCAGGGTGAATACATACAGCACCATTTACAGTTCCTAACTTTCGGAAAAGATGCTGAAGGCCATTGGGGTTTTGCCCATGGCGAGGAAGCTGTCGCCGAAATGGGATACTGGTCTTTCCATGTTGATATGTTGGGCTGGTCTATAGGCCTGGGTCTTATTTTTATATTGTTATTCCGAAGTGCCGCTAAAAATGCAACATCTGGTGTGCCGGGTGGTTTTCAAAACTTTGTTGAATGGGTTTTTGAATTTGTAGAGACCAGTGTAAAAGATACCTTTCATGGCAAGAGTGCATTGATAGCTCCTTTGGCGCTAACCATTTTCTGCTGGGTATTGTTGATGAACACAATGGATATAATTCCAGTTGACCTGTTTCCATGGATTGCGCAAAAAGTCAGCGGTGACCCGGAGATAGCTTTCCGGGTTGTTCCTACAACTGACCCGAATATTACCTTGGGTATGTCCATATCCATTTTCCTGCTTATTATTTTTTACAGCATTAAGATCAAAGGGGTAGGCGGGTTTTTGAAAGAGCTGGCTTTTCAGCCTTTTGGTCCCAAAATGCTGCCATTTAATTTATTAATTGAAGTGCCAACACTGTTGGCGAAACCTGTGTCATTAGGCCTGCGACTGTATGGCAATCTGTATGCGGGTGAACTTGTATTTTTATTGATCGCGCTGTTTGGCGCCTTTCAATTGCCGGCTCATTTTATCTGGGCGGCATTCCATTTATTAGTCATACCCTTGCAAGCCTTTATTTTTATGATGCTCACTATTGTGTATCTGAGTCAGGCTTGCGAGCATCACTAATAAGTAAAGTAAAAATTAACTAAAACTTTTTAACATTAGGCAAGACCTTTAAAACTGGAGGAAAAAAATGGAGCTAATCTTAGCTAATACAGTGCTTGGCGTTTTGTTGGTACTGGGCATGGGCGCTTTAGGCACGGCAATCGGTTTCGGTATTCTGGGTGGAAAAATGCTGGAAGGTTCAGCACGCCAACCTGAATTAGCACCAATGCTGCAAGGTAAAATGTTCCTGGTTGCTGGTTTGATCGACGCGATTACCATGATCGGATTGGCAATTGGTATGTGGTTTACATTTGCTAACCCTTTTACTGCTGCGCTTGGCGGCTAAAAGCAAAGCTAAAGTAAGTAGAAACGTAAGCTAAGCAAGAGGTATAACCGTGAATATCAATGCAACTATGCTAGGTCAAATGATCGCCTTTGCATTTTTTGTGTGGTTTTGCATGAAATATGTGTGGCCGCCTTTGACTGCTGCATTGGCGGAAAGGCAAAAAAGAATTGCTGATGGTCTGGAAGCGGCAGATAAAGCAGGTAAAGATCTTGAGCAAGCACAAGAGCGTGTGGCTGAACAGCTGAAAGAGGCAAAAACTCAGGCTGCCAGTATTATTGACCAGGCTAACAAGCGTGCCACTCAGATTGTTGAGGAAGCCAAGAACCAGGGAAGAGAAGAAGGCCAACGCATGATCGCAGGCGCACAAGCTGAGATTGAACAGGAAATAAACCGCGCCAAGGAGCAACTCCGCAAACAAGTGGCAAGTATTGCTGTTGCTGGTGCTGAAAAAATTCTTGAAGCATCAATTGATGAAGCTGCTCATGCCAAGATAACAGAAAAATTGGCTGAGAGTCTTTAAGGGAGTAGCAAGAGAAGATGGCTGAGCTCACAACACTTGCAAGACCTTATGCTAAAGCAGCATTTGAAGTTGCTGCATTTGCAGACAGCTTGAAAACCTGGTCTGACATGCTGGCACAGCTGGCATATATCGTAACCAATGAGCGGGTTGCAGAAGTGTTATCGTCTCCTTCTCTGACGGGAGACCAGCAGGCAAAGATTATTATTGACCTTTGTGGTGATGAAATTAATGGACCGATGCAAAATTTTATTGCCGTTCTTGCTGAAAACAAGCGTCTTCCATTATTGCCGGAAATTTTCGGCCTGTTTGATATCTTAAAGGCCGAACAGGAAAAAACAGTGGATGTTGAAATCAGTACGGCGTTCGAACTGCTTGATGAAACTGAGAAGAAGTTAGCTCAGGCGATCAAGGCAAAATTGAACAGGGACGTAAAAATACATAGTCAGGTGGATAAAAATTTAATTGGCGGCATGGTTATTCGAGCCGGCGATTTGGTAATTGATGACTCCGTGCGTGGCAAATTACATAAACTTGCAGAAGCAATGGGCTCATAGTCAGGCAAGTAGCCGGAAATAAGGGTAGAGGAAAAAGAGAATGCAACAACTGAATCCTTCAGAAATAAGTGAAATTATTAAGCAACGGATTGATAAGCTGGATGTTTCTGCACAAGCGCAGAACGAAGGCACTATTGTCTCGGTCTCTGACGGTATTATCCGTATACATGGTCTTGCCGACGTTATGTATGGAGAAATGATTGAGTTTGAAGGCGGCCTTCATGGTATGGCGCTCAACCTTGAGCGAGACTCTGTTGGTGCTGTTGTATTGGGTGATTACCAAAGTCTGGCAGAGGGTCAAACCTGCCGTTGCACCAAACGTATTCTTGAAGTGCCAGTCGGGCCTGAACTGGAAGGTCGCGTGGTTGATGCATTAGGCAACCCGATAGATGGCAAAGGTCCTGTTAATGCCAAACAAACTGACGCAGTAGAAAAAGTAGCGCCAGGTGTAATTGCACGACAAGGAGTTTCACAGCCGGTTCAAACAGGACTGAAAGCTATTGACTCAATGGTGCCAATTGGTCGAGGTCAACGTGAGTTGATTATTGGGGACCGTCAGGTTGGTAAAACAGCTGTTGCTGTTGATGCCATCATTAACCAGAAAGGCACGGGCGTTAAATGTATTTATGTGGCAGTTGGTCAGAAACAGTCCTCTATTGCATCTGTTGTAAGAAAGCTTGAAGAGCATGGCGCCATGGAGCATACCATTGTTGTTGCGGCAGGCGCTTCCGATCCAGCAGCGATGCAGTTTATTGCACCTTATTCTGGCTGCACCATGGGAGAATATTATCGGGACAGAGGCCAGGATGCCTTGATCATTTATGATGATTTGACCAAACAGGCATGGGCCTATCGTCAAATTTCATTGTTGTTGCGTCGTCCGCCCGGACGAGAAGCCTATCCTGGTGATGTGTTCTATCTGCATTCACGATTGCTGGAAAGAGCTGCACGTGTAAATGCAGAATATGTGGAAAAAATTACAAACGGTGAAGTCAAGGGTCAAACCGGTTCTTTGACAGCGCTGCCTATTATTGAAACTCAGGCTGGTGACGTGAGTGCTTTCGTACCAACTAACGTAATTTCTATTACAGACGGGCAGATCTTCCTGGAAACCTCTTTATTTAATGCAGGTATCCGGCCTGCGATGAATGCCGGTATTTCGGTTTCTCGTGTGGGTGGTGCAGCGCAAACAAAAATTATTAAAAAGCTGGGGGGTGGTATACGTCTTGCTCTGGCGCAGTACCGTGAACTGGCAGCCTTCGCCCAGTTTGCTTCTGACCTGGATGACGCAACTCGTGCACAGTTGGAACATGGTCAGCGTGTTACTGAACTCATGAAGCAGTCACAATATTCACCGCTTTCGGTTGCTGAAATGGGTGTTGTCTTGTATGCCGCTAACGAAGGTTATCTGAAAGAAATCGAAATTAATAAAATTGGCGATTTTGAATCAGCGATGCTGTCTTATATGAACAGCGAACACGCTGATTTAATGAGCAGCATTAATGAGTCTGGTGACTACAATGATGATATTGAAGCAACATTCAAATCAGCACTGGACAAGTTTGTTGAAACACAAACCTGGTAAATATTTAGGATAAGCGCTAATGGCGGCCGGAAAAGAAATACGTAACCAGATCGGCAGTATTAAAAATACTCAGAAGATCACCAGCGCTATGGAAATGGTTGCTGCAAGCAAAATGCGCAAAGCGCAGGACCGTATGCAGCTGGGTAAACCTTACGCTACCAATATCCGCAATGTGGTCAGTCATATAGCGGCATCTACTCCCGAATATAAACACACCTATATGGAAGAGCGTGAAGTTAAGCGTATAGGTTATATATTGGTGTCAACAGATCGAGGTCTATGCGGCGGCCTCAATATTAATTTATTTAAAGCCATGATTAACTCCATGAAAGCCTGGCACGATGAAGGTGTTGAAGTTGATATTTGTACGGTTGGTTCAAAAGGTGCGGCTTTCTTTAATTCCTATGGCGGGAATGTTGTTGCGGCTGTTCGTAATATTGGTGATAGACCTTCTGCTGAAGATGTGGTCGGCGCGGTTAAGGTTATGCTTGATAGTTTTGCTGCAGGTGAAATTGACAAGCTTTTTCTGGTAGGCAATGAGTTTGTCAATACGATGACACAGTCGCCCAGTATCCATCAGCTGCTGCCGTTAAACCCGGCAGAAAATCAAGAGATGAAACACCACTGGGATTATTTATATGAACCAGATGCAAAAGAGCTACTGGATGGTTTATTGACTCGCTATATTGAGTCCCAGGTTTATCAGGCGGTAGTGGAAAACAATGCATGTGAACAGGCAGCAAGGATGATAGCGATGAAAAGCGCAACAGATAATGCAGGCGAGCTTATTGATGAGCTGCAGCTTATTTATAACAAAGCCCGACAGGCAGCGATCACACAGGAGTTGTCAGAGATAGTAGGCGGCGCAGCCGCGGTTTAAAGAGGAAAGCTATTACGCTAACCAATACTTCGTTAAAAGCAGTTTTTTACTCAGTCATTTACTGGCTTTGTAAAATCCTTCATAAAAAACTGCTTTTGCCTTGTCTTGGTGTCGCTCATAACGCTTTCATAGAAAGGTTAAAAAGTAGTAAGACAGAATTTATTTGCGCAAACTAAAGCGCTGAACTTTTGAAAAGAATTGGCAAGTAAGAGGAAAATTAAATGAGCAGCGGTCGTATCGTACAAATTATTGGTGCAGTTATCGATGTGGAGTTTCCAAGGGATTCCGTGCCTAAAGTCTATGACGCACTGAAAGTTGCGGATAAAGAAATCACGCTGGAAGTACAACAGCAGTTAGGTGATGGCATTGTTCGTACGATTGCAATGGGATCGACTGAAGGCCTAAGTCGTGGGCTTGGCGTGGAAGATACCGGTGCGCCTGTCAGCATTCCGGTTGGAGAAGAAACCCTGGGGCGCATTATGGATGTGCTCGGCAATCCGATTGATGAGTGCGGCCCGATTGGCGAAAAAGAAAAAATGCCTATTCATCGAAAAGCACCAAGTTATGATGAGCAGGCAGCATCTGAAGAGCTTCTGGAAACAGGTATTAAGGTTATTGATCTGGTTTGTCCATTTGCTAAAGGTGGTAAGGTCGGATTGTTTGGTGGTGCCGGTGTAGGTAAAACCGTAAACATGATGGAACTGATTAACAACATTGCAACAGCGCGAGGGGGTTTATCAGTATTTGCGGGAGTGGGAGAGCGAACTCGTGAAGGTAACGATTTCTATCATGAAATGCAGGAAGCAAAAGTTATCGATAAAGAAAATTTTTCTAACTCAAAAGTATCCATGGTTTACGGCCAGATGAATGAGCCACCCGGAAACAGATTGCGAGTTGCCTTAACAGGCCTGACTATGGCGGAAAAATTTCGTGATGAAGGCCGTGATGTACTGTTATTTATCGATAATATTTATCGTTATACTCTGGCGGGAACAGAAGTATCAGCCCTATTGGGACGTATGCCATCAGCGGTGGGATACCAGCCTACTCTGGCTGAGGAAATGGGTGCGCTACAAGAGCGTATTACATCAACCAAGACCGGTTCGATTACCTCAATTCAGGCAGTTTATGTTCCTGCGGATGATTTAACGGATCCGTCACCTGCAACAACGTTTGCTCACTTGGATGCAACTGTTGTACTGTCTCGTGATATTGCTTCATTGGGTATTTATCCTGCGGTAGATCCGCTTGATTCTACTTCCCGTCAGCTTGACCCATTGGTAATCGGGCAGGAGCATTATGAAGTTGCCCGCGGTGTTCAGTCGATTTTGCAGCGTTATAAAGAGCTGAAAGATATTATTGCAATTCTGGGGATGGACGAGTTATCTGAAGAAGATAAATTGGCTGTTAGCCGTGCT
This sequence comes from Gammaproteobacteria bacterium, assembly GCA_038148755.1. Taxonomy (GTDB): domain Bacteria; phylum Pseudomonadota; class Gammaproteobacteria; order Pseudomonadales; family Pseudohongiellaceae; genus UBA5109. The sequence continues at coordinate 84,183 of JAYQWA010000001.1, read as the reverse complement.
CGTAAAGTTGAGCGTTTCTTCTCACAACCATTTACTGTTGCAGAAGTTTTCACGGGATCACCAGGAAAATATGTCAGCCTGAAAGATACGATTAGTGGTTTTAAAGCCATTCTTGCAGGTGAATATGATGACTTGCCAGAGCAGGCCTTCTATATGGTAGGCAGCATTGAAGAAGCTGTAGAAAAAGCCAAAGCCTTAAAAGAGTAAACCCGGATAAATAGAGAATAAGTATGGCAACCTCTTTTCATTGTGATATTGCTAGTGCCGAAGACAGAATTTTCTCTGGAGAAATCGAGTCCTTGGTTGCTGCAGGCAGCCTGGGTGACCTGGGAATATATCCTGGGCATGCTCCCTTACTGACGGCGCTGATTCCGGGACCTGTTCGCATTATCTTGGCGGGAGGCGAAGAAGAGATTTATTATGTGTCCGGAGGCTTCCTGGAAGTTCAGCCTGGTACAGTAAATATTCTCGCAGACACTGCCATCCGAGCTGATGATGTTGATGAGGCTACAGCAGAAAAAGCCCGTCAGGAAGCAGAGGCAGCAATTGCTAATCAGGATGCAGAATTTGAATATTCTAAAGCCGCCTCTCAACTTGCTGAAGCGGCCGCTCAGATCCGAACCATCCAGCAGCTACGCAAAAAGCTGGGTGGCTAGAGGCTTTGACAGCCCCCTTTGTTAAGGAGGATCTCTCCTTGGCTAGCAAAATTTCACTTTCTATATTATCGCTTCAGGCAATGGTATTTTTACCCATTGTCTTTTAAGAATAGGGAATGCGTCGCTAAAGTTTGCTATGCTGGCGCCTTTAAGAAAACAGATCTTTTGAGTATCAGTCTACATGTCTTCTAAATTAAATGTTGTCATTCTGGCTGCCGGGAAAGGCACCAGAATGCGTTCTGAAACTCCCAAGGTTTTACATGAGCTGGCGGGATTAAGTCTTGTAGAACATGTGATTACAACGGCTCGCAGTTTAAAACCAGATAACATAACGCTGGTCGTTGGCCATCGGGCTGAAGAAATCGAGACTCACCTTGCAGACAAGGGCCTTAATTTCGTTTTACAAGAGGAGCAAAAAGGCACAGCGCATGCTGTTGAACAGGCTTTGCCGTTCCTGAATGCAGATGCAAAAGTATTAATATTATATGGTGATGTTCCGCTTACCACAAAGGAGAGCCTGCAGAAGCTATTAGATCTTTGTAATGAAAAAACAATGGCGGTACTTACCAGTGAGGTTAAAAATCCAAACGGTTTGGGCCGAATACTAAGAGACCCTGCTGGCAATATAAAAGCGATAATTGAAGAAAAAGATGCAAATGATATTGAAAAATTATTAACAGAAATTAATACCGGCATTATGGTTTTTCCTGTTAAGAAATTAAAACAATGGCTGCCAAATATTAATAATAACAACACACAGAATGAATATTATTTAACAGACATTGTTGGTTTAGCCCTGGCAGATGAATGTCAGGTAAAAACCAGCACTTGCACGGATGAACATGAAGCATATGGCGTGAATGATTTACAGCAGTTGGCAAATTTGGAAAAAATTTACCAAAAACAGAAAGCCTCAGAATTCATGCTTAACGGAGTAGCAATTGTTGATGCTTCAAGATTTGATGTGCGTGGAAATGCTGAAATCTCGGCTGGTGTAAAAATTGATATTAATGTCATTCTGGAAGGAAAAGTCAGTATTCAGAAAAATGTAAAAATAGGTGCCAATTGTATTTTAAAAAATTGTACGATAGCTGAAGGTACTGAAATTTTTCCTAACACAATAATAGAAGATGCTGAAATAGGAAAAGACTGCAAAGTAGGCCCTTTTGCAAGATTACGGCCGGGGACAGAATTGAAAGATCATGCGAAAATTGGCAACTTTGTGGAAACTAAAAAAGCGCTTATTGGCAAGGAAAGCAAGGTCAATCATCTTAGCTATATTGGAGATAGTGATCTGGGTGAAGGCGTCAATATAGGTGCAGGCACCATTACCTGCAACTACGACGGTGTTAATAAATTCAAAACTGAAATTGGCAAAAATGTTTTCATCGGCTCTAATTCAGCTCTGGTAGCGCCACTTAAAATAGCAGATGGTGCTACCATTGGTGCTGGCTCAACCATCACTAAAGATGTTAATGCTGATCAGCTTGCCTTAACGAGGGTACAACAGAGCAATATTGATGGCTGGAAGCGGCCAAGCAAAAAATAGAAGCAGCTTTTATGTGTGGTGATTTATGTGTGGAATAGTTGGCGCTATTGGGCAAAGAAAAGTTTCAGATATTCTAATCGAAGGTTTAAAGAGGCTTGAATATCGAGGCTACGATTCTGCTGGTATAGCTGTTCTAGATAAGAAAAAAGACCAGATTAACTGTATAAAAACTGTTGGCAAGGTCGCTGCACTTGAAAGTGCAATCGCGGATGGATCTGCAAAAGGAACACTTGGTATTGCACATACAAGGTGGGCCACTCATGGCAAGCCAACAGAAGCCAACGCTCATCCACACTGCTCTTCAGACAGCCTGGCGCTTGTCCACAATGGCATTATTGAAAACTACCTGATTTTAAAACAAGAGCTCATGGAAAAAGGGTATGAATTTGTTACGGAAACAGACTCTGAAACGATTGTTCATCTGATTCATGCAGAACAAAAAGAAAATAACCTTGGTATTACTCAGGCAGTAAAAAATGTTATTAAGCGCCTGGAAGGCGCTTATGGTCTGGCTCTTATCAGTAAAGAAGAGCCGGATAAAATTGTGGTGGCGCGCAGTGGCAGCCCGCTAATTATTGGTGTCGGTATTGGTGAAAATTTTATTGCATCAGACCCATCAGCTTTGGGTCAGGTGACGGACAGATTCATCTATCTTGAGGAAGGTGATATCGCCGAGGTAACCAATAAAAAAATTACGATCTGGAATGCTAATGAAGAAATAAAACGCAACATTGTTTGCTTGCATGATGATATGGAAGATGCTGCTAAAGGCGATTATCGCCACTTTATGTTAAAGGAAATCTTCGAACAAAAGGCGGCTATAAAAAATACTTTGGCAGGAAAAATTAGTAAAACCCATGTCCTGGAGCAGGCATTTGGATTAGAGGCACAGGAAATATTCGAAAAAACCAGAAGTGTTCAGATCGTTGCCTGTGGCACCAGTTACCATGCTGGCATGATAGCGAAGTTCTGGTTTGAAAATGTTGCCAGAATGCCATGCTCGGTGGATATTGCCAGCGAGTATCGCTACAGAAATATTCTGGTGCCGGATAATTGTCTTTTTGTCACAATTTCTCAATCTGGTGAAACGGCCGACACGCTGGCGGCTTTAAGATATGCCAAAGAATCCGATTATATTGGTACCTTGGCGATTTGCAATGTGCCTAACAGCTCAATGGTTCGGGAATCAGACCTGTCAATTATGACAGTTGCCGGCAAAGAAATTGGTGTTGCCTCAACAAAAGCGTTTACAACACAGCTGAGCATTTTATCGATTCTGGCGATAACGCTTGCAAGGCACAGAGGATTGCCAGACGCAGAAGAAGCAGAGCTGGTTCAAGAGTTGCACCAGTTGCCGGAAATTATAGAAGAGGCATTAAATCTGGATGCCTTGATTGTCAGAATTTCCAATGATTTTGCTGAAAAACATCATGCGCTTTTTTTGGGCAGGGGGGTGCAATATCCCGTTGCTAAAGAAGGCGCACTTAAATTAAAAGAAATTTCCTATATTCACGCTGAAGCTTACCCGGCAGGGGAGCTTAAACATGGCCCGCTGGCTTTGGTTGACAATGAAATGCCGGTTATTGCCATTGCACCAAACGATGAGCTTCTAGAAAAGCTGAAATCTAATTTACAGGAAGTAAGCGCAAGAGGCGGTAAACTTTATGTATTTGCTGATGTTGATGCCGGTTTTTCAAATGATGACTCAACCACACTAATAAATGTTCCGCACTGCAGTGATTTTTTAAGCCCTATTGTTTACACCATTCCTCTGCAATTACTTTCTTATCATGTTGCTGTTATTAAAGGCACAGATGTGGATCAGCCAAGAAACCTGGCAAAATCTGTGACTGTTGAATAAATTTCCTATTCTTTTGTAAACCTATTTGTACTTTAAACGTTTTAATCTCTAACAAATGCAAAACTGTTTGTTTGATGATTAAAGGAGAGTACTGATGAAAAAGAATACACCTATTTTTGCTACTCTACTTTTACTTGCAATGACAGCATGTGGTGGAGGTGGAGGAGGTTCTAGTGATCCTCTAACATCAATTACGGTATCACTATCTGCAAGCACCAATGAAACACAAGTGCGTTCTACTGTCACCTTAACATGGTCATCAAATAATGCTCAGACTTGTTTAGCAATTGGTGACTGGTCAGGAACAAAGGCAGTGTCGTCCAGTGAGGAAGTTACTATCAATAATGAGGGCAGCAATACTTTTGGCTTGAGTTGCTCAGCAAATGGTGCGACTTCTGGAATTGCTTCAGTTCAAGTAACCGGAGTTGTAAATAGAATTAATATTACCGATGAGATTTTTGCAAATAGGAGTTCTGATTGTGCAAATTATGCAGATAACTATGGTTCTAATGTTAGAGACTTAACTAGAGTTATTGATTTTGAAGGTTATGTGGATGTTGAAGTTTTTGATACCTATTGCAATTTATCAAGTGACAACATTCCGAACCATGATTTTAATGATTCTAGTGCAAACTTTAGAACCAATGTTGCTGAGATAGATAGAGTGTTTAGTGTTATAAGAGACCCTCAAATGGCAGCAGAAATTAGTCAAATTAATAGTCAATCATGGGATGCAGTTATGTTAAATGGAGTGGTAGTAGATGTTAAGAGTGCTGGTTGCTATAAACCATCTGAACCAAGAGCAGATGCCGATGGAAACACTGAAGCAGGTTGCGGTCCAAATGATGAATGGATGCTAATACCTCTTGAGTATTCAACAAAATTTGGTGCAGACATACATAATGCCCACGTCCAACCCGATGGAACTTACCATTATCATGGAAATCCAAATGCTATGTTTAACGACTCACCCTCAGGAGATGGTTCACCAGTAATTGGTTTTGCCGCAGACGGTTTTCCAATTTATGGTTCCTATATTTTGGACGAACAAACTGGCAACTATCGAAAAGCATTATCTGGATACACTGTTAAACAAGGAAGTCGAGGTGAAAGAACTGATACAAATCCTGGTGGAGACTACACAGGACTCTATGAAGAAGATTGGGAATGGACAAATGCTGGAGATTTAGATGAATGTAATGGTATGGAATACAAAGGAGAGTATGGTTATTACATAACTGACTCATATCCGTATATCATTAATTGCTTTAAGGGAGAACCCGATGCATCATTTAATAAATAACCAAATCAAATGGAATAAAAATACATCAAGTTTTACAAAACGTTTCACAAAAAGTTCAAAAATGACAAAAATCTAATTCACTGTTCGAACTTAGTCAGTGACCGTTGAATAAGCTCTGACATGAACAGACTACAAAAGGTAGGCGTAGCCTTTCTTGCAGTACTATTTCTGTTAGCCGCTATTTTAATTTTGGTGGCAAGAAATCAGGGGAAAAAATGAGAAGTAATTGCCCAACGATTATTACTACAAAGACATATGAGAAGTTTTTGGAAGTATCGAATAAAAGAAAGAAAACATCAAAATTCGATAAAGTTGGAAATGCGAAATCAACAAACTTAAGTAGAAAACAAAAAAGAGTTTATTTACTTACTGACTTATTGGTTTGTGGTGGATGTGAGTCATTATTTACAGGAAATTATCAGAATAAGAGAACAAGTCAATACAGATGTAGAAGTGTTTGGAGAAGATATAGAAATACGGATCCAAATTATGTCGATTGTAAATATAAAAGAACTTTGAGAATGGATTTAACAGACGACTTGGTTTGGAATAATGTAATTGATGTATTAGAGAAATCAAACTTATATAGAGAAAAAGTAAAACAGTCACTTCTACCATCTAATGAGTTGATGAAAGAGAAGAAAGAAAATGTAGAGAGAAATAACAAAAAAATAAGAAAACTAAAGATTGAATTAGATAAAATTGAAGATGCAATTACTAAACAACAAACCACGAGATTATTAGTTGAGAATACGAAACAAATCGATGGAGTTATCGAAGAACTTGATAAACGTAGAATCGAAACATTGAGTGGTATTGAAACTCTCACAGAAGAAAATCAGACTAATGTAAAAGTGGATGAATGGATAGATTGGTATAAGTCATTTGGAGATAAAATAAATGACTTGAGAAAAGTAAATCTCTCTATTGAAGAAAAAAATCAGTTTATTACTGGAGTCGTCAAATCTATTGAAGTTATTGAAAAGAGTGGGACAGAACACGAATTACGATTAGAATATAAAAAACCATTCGTCGGTGACAAGTTAGTTTGGAATAATGTGAAGAAAAAGTCACTGGGATACAAACTAAAGAATGGAAGAAAGAAAATGACGTTAAATGGAGTTTTAACGTCAAAAAAAAAGTCAGATTTTCATTGGGAAAATCTATCTGTGTAGTAAAACTTAGTTCATTACCGTTGAATAAGCTCTGACATGAACAGACTACAAAAAGTTGGCGTAGCCTTTCTTGCAGTACTATTTCTGTTAGTAGCTGTTTTAATTTTGGTGGCAAGAAATCAGGCCTTAAGTCTGGTTTATTCTCCTTTAGAGGTACGCGACCCTTTAAGGCTTAACCCTGCGGACTTCTCCTTACAATATCAGGATGTAATAACTCAATCTTCAGATGGCAATACGCTACATGCCTGGTATGTTCCTTCTACAAATGGTGCTGGCATTATTCTTCAGCACGGATTTAAATCTGACAGAGAAGAACTCTTGGAAGAAGCCGCCATGCTGGCGAACCGGGGTTATGGTGTGTTGTTGACCTCCATTAGAGCCCACGACATTAATGAAGGAGAATTAATTGCGTTTGGTTTAAAGGAAATGCCGGATATTGATGCCTGGGTGAAATTTCTACAAGCACAGGAAGACATTACAAGTATCGGTATGTTGGGTAATTCCCTAGGTGGGACTTTATCCATACAATACGCAGCAGAAAATGGCGCCATCAAAGCACTGGTTGTCCACAGCGCTTTTTCCTCAATGCGTGACACCATAAACACCAGTGTACGTTATTTCACAGACCTGCCACCATTTCCTTTTGCTACATTAATTCGCTTCTGGGCTGAGCAGGAAATAAAAGGGGACATTGATGACATTGATGCGAAAAAATGGATAGGAAAAATTAGTCCTCGGCCAATATTAATAATTCACAGCCTTTCAGATGTTGCCATATCCCCGGAAAGCGGAGAGCTTCTGTTAGAGGCTGCAGCTGAACCAAAGGAGCTTTGGCAGGTTGAAGGCGTCAGTCATGCAAGTTTTGATACTGAACTGGCAGAAGCGTTCGAAGATAAAGTAGGAAAATTTTTTGATCAGTATTTGCTGGGCGTTGAATAAATTGCGTAAGTTGAAATTACTTACTTTTTTTATTTTTGCTGGTACGCAAAGAGCGCAAGCTGACACTCAATTGTTTTAAATGTTCTTTCAGTTCTGCGCTGCGATGTTGGGCAACGCCCATAGCGAGCACATCTATCACAACCAGATGAGCAATACGCGAAGAAACGGGAGCAAATTCCAGATGGTTTTCTTCCATATTTATGTGAATGGGAAAATCACATAAGTCAGATAGGTCAGTGCTCTCAGGAGCAAGACCAATAACGGTGGCTCCGGCCTCTTTGGCGAGTTTTACACTTTGGATTAAAGCCTTGGAGCGTCCTGACTGAGATATGGCGACAACAACATCGGTGGCCTTTAAGGAAATAGCAGACATGTGCTGGATATGAGGGTCGGTGTAAGCTGCTGCTGAAACCTGTAAGCGGAAGAATTTATGCTGGGCATCAATAGCAACAGAGCCGGATGCGCCAAAGCCATAAAACTCTACTCGCTCAGCGCTACTTAAAGCAGCAATCGCATTTTCAAGCGCGTGAGTATCTATTTCATCCCTTACATTAATTAGTGAACCTATCGTGGCATCGAAAACTTTTTTATTTACATCCGCGATTGAATCATCCGGACTGACCTGAAACTGGCTAAAACTTCCGCTGCTGCCGATATGTTGGGCCAGCTCAAGTTTAAAAGCTTGAAAACCTTCAAAACCTAAAGCACGGCAAAAACGGATGACAGTTGGTTCGCTGACATCAGCACCGTTCGCTAAATCAATAATGCGCATGTTTATGGTTTTGGCAGGATCTGCAAGAATATATTCAGCAACCTTTTGCTCGGATTTTCGAAGCTTATCAAGGCTCAGATTTATCTTTCTGATCAGGTTGCTTTTTTCCATTGGGATTCTATCGTCTTCTATTTGGTTGCAACTCAATAATACAGAATATTTCCTTGGGTAAATAGAAACAGGAGGTTAAAAGAGGGAATTAGCAGGATGGTTTTTTGCGGCCGAAAAAAACTAAAGCACTTACTATTTCTTTAGAAAAAATAAGGCCTGAATTTAGTCAATGCCCAATAAGGGCAAGTCAAACTTAAAACGTTTTAGTCAGCGCTGGCCGGTTGTACGTTTTCAGCTTGAGGGCCTTTTTGACCCTGAGTCACTGTCATTGTGACTTTTTGTCCTTCATATAAAGTACGACGACCTTCGCCGGTTATGGCGCTGTAGTGTACGAAGACATCTTTGCCGCCAGCCTGCTCAATAAAACCAAAACCTTTTTCATCATTGAACCACTTAACGGTACCTTCTACTTGCTCTGACATATTTCTCTATTACTCTCTTAGCATTACCAAGACTTGGTATATTTTTAATGTTAAGGCTTAACGAATAAGCTTAACTGTTATTGTTAATGGTGGCCTGGTGGAGCTGTAACAGCACACGTCAAGTCAACATTTAAGCGGTATCAGCCAGATACTGCATAATTGCCCGATACAACTGCGCTTGATAGTAACAAGTTTTTATTGAAATGCCTACGAGTTGCCAAAACTAATCTCTAAATAATTTGACAGGGAGGTCAAAGTAGACCTGAGCTTTGCTAGAATAAACAACGATGGATATTTCCCACATTTTAAACCCTCTTAATGACAGGCAGCGTGAAGCAGTCACAGCCGAAGCGCCTAATTTGCTGGTGCTGGCTGGAGCTGGTAGCGGCAAAACACGTGTTCTTGTACATCGGATTGCCTGGATAATTGCCACTGAAGGGCTTTCTCCCCATAGCATCCTGGCCGTAACTTTTACTAATAAGGCAGCAAATGAAATGCGCCTGCGTATAGAAGAATTGTTGGAAAGACCGGCAGGAGGAATGTGGGTTGGAACCTTTCATGGCCTGGCTCACAGGCTGTTAAGAGCGCACTGGCAAGAAGCCGGGCTACCAGAAAAGTTCCAAATCCTGGATGCAGATGATCAGTTTCGTTTAATAAAACGCGTGCATAAATCATTGGAAATAGATGAAAGTAAATGGCCTGCAAAACAATGCCAGTGGTTCATTAATTCGCAAAAAGATGAGGGACTTCGGGCTGCCAGCATTGAAACCTATAGCGATGAATATACTGAAATGATGGTCAGGGTATATGCTGCTTATGAGCAGGCCTGTGAGCGCGGCGGGATGGTTGATTTTGGAGAACTGTTATTACGCTCGCATGAGCTATGGCTAAAAGCGCCGGCTTTGCTGGCGCATTATCAAAAACGCTTTCAGCAGATTCTGGTTGATGAGTTTCAGGATACCAATGCTATTCAGTACGCCTGGCTCAGGGTGTTAGCTGGGAACCAGGTAGAAGTTACCGCGGTGGGGGATGATGACCAGTCAATTTATGGTTGGCGCGGAGCCCGGATAGAAAATATCCAACAATTTGCCAAAGATTTTAGTGGTACAGAGACGGTCAGGCTCGAACAAAATTACCGTTCCAGCGCGAATATCCTCAAAGCTGCCAATACCTTGATAGCGAATAATCAGGGACGTTTAGGCAAAGAGCTTTGGACAGAAGATCTTGAAGGAGAGCCGATTTCCCTTTATTCCGCTTTTAATGAACAGGACGAGGCGCGCTTTATATGCGGACAAATTGAAAAATGGGTTAATGAAGGCAATAAGAGAAGTGAAGCGGCGATTCTATATCGTTCCAATGCACAATCCAGAGAGCTCGAGGAAGCCTTGTTAAGGGTCAATATGCCCTACCGTATTTATGGAGGCTTTCGATTTTATGAGCGCCTGGAAATACGAAATGCAATGGCTTATTTACGACTGGTTGCTAACCGGGATGATGATGCGGCGATGGAACGGGTTATTAACACGCCAGTGAGAGGTATTGGCAATAAGACCTTGGAATTTTTACGCGCTTTGGCAAGAACGGAAAACCTGTCACTTTGGCAGTCAGCGCTTAAAGCAACGAATGAAGGCTTGTTGCCCCCGAGAGCAACCGTGAGTATCGCTGGCTTCCTGAATTTAATCAATGAACTTGAGATCAAAGCGGAAGGTAAAGACTTGCATGAGCTGTGTGACCAGGCTATTCAGGATAGCGGGCTGATACAACATCATGAAAAAGAAGGTGGTGAAAAAGCGATTATTCGCCAGGAAAACCTGAAAGAACTGGTTAACGCAGCAAAGACGTTTACGCTGGAAGATTTAGACGAGGATGAGGAAGGCTCGGTCCTTGCAGTGTTAAGTGCTTTTATAGACAAAGTTGCTTTGGATGCAGGGGACACCCAGGCTGGTGCCGGTGAAGATGCAGTGCAGTTAATGACGCTGCATTCAGCGAAAGGGTTGGAGTTTCCAATGGTTTTTATCACGGGACTGGAGGAAGGTTTGTTTCCCCATAAAATGTCTATAGATACCCAGGCCGGGCTGGAAGAGGAACGTAGGCTTTGCTATGTCGGTATTACAAGAGCAGAGCAAAAACTTACATTGAGTTATGCAGAATCCCGACGACTTCATGGCGAAGAGACCCTAACACGCCCCTCCCGCTTTCTCGGGGAATTACCACAAGAGCTGCTGGAAGAAGTCAGATTGCAGGGCCGGATAACAAGGAGCTCTTACTCCCATAACTATGCTAAAAATAAGGATATTTCTACGGGCCATGATATTATTCAGCCTGCTAATAATGACTTGTCAGAAAATGGCGATTCAATTGCATCGATAAATCTGGGACAACGCGTAAAGCACCCTAAATTCGGGGAAGGTGTCGTGTTGAATTATGAAGGTAAAGGCAAGAATGCCCGGGTGCAGATTAATTTTGATGAAGTTGGCGGCAAGTGGCTGGTAATGTCTTATGCCCGACTTGAAGCTGTTTAGCTTAGTATTCAGCCAAAAAAAAAGAAAAACAACAAAACCCCTGATGGAGCAAAGAACATAATGCAAATTAAAACAAGCTTTCTAACAATGATCATATTGGCAATCAGCGCAATACTGGTTGCCTGTGGTGGCGAGTCAGGCTCAACAAGTGTTGCGGATGGAGAGATGCAGGCGCAGCAAAGTTATGAGTGGAAGCTTGTAACAACATGGCCTAAAAATTTTCCTGGGCTTGGTGAAGCGCCTGAGACCTTTGCTGATCTGGTTGAAGAAATGTCGAATGGCAGGATGCGCATCAGGGTTTATGGCGCTGGTGAAATTGTTCCTGCGCTTGAGGTTTTTGATGCAGTAAGCGCAGGCACTGCGGAAATGGGACATAGCGCCTCATATTATTGGCGAGGCAAGGTTCCTGAAGCTCAGTTCTTTGGCGCCGTGCCCTTTGGTTTAAACGCAGAGGAAATGGAAAGCTGGGTTAACTTTGGCGGTGGACAGGAACTATGGGAAGAAGTTTATGCGCCTTTTAACATCCTGCCTATGCCGGGCGGCAATACAGGTGTGCAAATGGGCGGCTGGTTTAACAAGGAGATAAACAGCGTTGAAGATTTCCGTGGTCTGAAAATGCGTATTCCAGGACTGGGAGGAGAGGTTATTCAGCGTTTAGGCGGTGTAACGATAAATCTGGCGGCAGGGGATATCTATACTTCATTGCAAACCGGCGTAATTGACGCAACCGAGTTTGTTGGGCCATTGAATGACTTGGCTTTGGGGTTTTATGATGTTGCCGAATATTACTATTTTCCGGGTTGGCATGAGGCCGGCTCGCTGCAGGAATTCCTGTTTAACAAAGAAATGTTTGAAGCATTGCCGCAGGATTTACAAGTTATCATGCGTACTGCTGCAAGCGCAGTCAGCGCAATGATGGCAGATGAAATCAGGCTACAAAACAGTAATGCCTTGGCAACCTTGCTGGAAGAACACAACGTTGAATTACGTCAGTTTCCAGATGATCTGACTGCTGAGTTGTACAAAGTTTCCCAGGACATAATCAATGAGCTGGGTCAAAGTAGTGAAGTTGGTCAGCGTATTCTGGCATCCTATCGTGCCTTTGAAGCACAAATTAAAGATTATCAGGATATTTCTGAGGAGGCTTACATGAGGATAAGAGCGCAGCAGCGCTAACAGCCACGAAGAAATTGCAAACAGACTGAAAGGAAAAGTTTAGCCATTTCCCTTCGGAATGGCTCTTGTGCGGCCATTACTGTCAATGGCAACAAAAGTAAAAACGCCTTCGGCTACTTTCCTCCATTCCTCGCCTTTTACAACATGGCTGATCCAGGCTTCAGTCGATACCCGAATGGATGATCTGCCAACGCCTAATATTTTGGTGTAACAAGCAACCACGGATCCCAGGCTGATAGGGGCAAGGAAAGAAATATTATCAATGGCAACGGTAGCAACTTTACCTCTGGCAACTTTAGAACTGGCTAAATGCGCTGCCATATCCATTTGACTGGCCAGCCAGCCCCCAGGAATTTCACCGTCCTGGTTAGTATCAGCGGGCAGAGCGATAGTTTGAGCAGCCAGTTCACCTTCGGGGTGAGGGTTCGGATCTAGATCGAGATTTTCATTTTTTGAGTTCATCAATAAGCCTTAGAGCAATGAAGGCAGCCAGGTGGTGAGCCCTGGCCAGAGAGCCAGAAGAGCCAGCATGAATACCTGAATCAGGATGAAAGGAATAACGCCTTTATAGATATCTGTTGTCAGAATACTGTCAGGTGCTGCGCCACGTAAATAAAAAAGCGCAAACCCGAAAGGCGGTGTCAGAAATGAGGTTTGTAAATTCACAGCCAGCATAATGCCCAGCCATATGGGATCAAGGCCCATGGCCAAAAGAATTGGGCCGACAATAGGTACCACCATATAAGTTATTTCAATAAAATCGAGAATAAAACCAAGCAGGAAAACGACCAGCATCACCAGAGAGACCGCCATTACGACACCGCCCGGTAAACTTTCAAAAAACTCTTCGACCAGGATATCACCGGAAAAACCACGGAAGACCAGAGAAAAAATTGCTGCACCAATAAGAATCATATAGACCATCGAACTGATTTTAGCGGTGGAAATAGAGACTTCCTTGAAGATAGTGAGGTTTAGCTGACCTTTCGCCAGCGCCAGCAATATCGCGCCAAGGCCACCGACCCCCGCAGCCTCTGTAGGCGTAGCAGCACCAAAAAGAATTGAGCCGAGCACGGCAACGATTAATATCAAAGGCGGCAGCAGGCTTTTTAGTACGTTCTCCATAATACTGCTGTTTTTCGTAATACTGTCGATATCTTCCTGCTTTGCTGGAGGCGCATAGTCACTTTTAAATATGGCTATGCCCAGCATGTACAGGGAATACAGAACCACCAATAACAGGCCTGGAATAATGGCGCCGGCAAACAGGTCTCCAACAGAAACTGTTTGAGTAGAAAATACGCCCATATTTATTTGTGCCTGCTGGTAGGCGTTGGAGATAACATCACCAAGCAGGACCAGCGCAATGGAAGGAGGAATAATTTGCCCCAGTGTTCCTGTCGCACAAATTGTTCCTGTGGCAAGAGAGGGTTTATAACCCGCCTTTAGCATGGTTGGTAAGGACAGCACACTCATGGTTACTACCGTAGCACCAACAATGCCGGTGCTGGCTGCTAATAACATGCCGACCAGAATAACAGAGAGTCCGAGTCCTCCGCGCATACGGCCAAATAGCAAAGCCATGCCTCCAAGCAGGTCTTCAGCTATTTTTGATTTTTCCAGCATCACGCCCATAAATACAAACATAGGAACGGCAAATAAGGTCGTGTTTGCAATAACGCTGCCGTAAATACGGTTGGGGACAGCGCTTAAAAAAGAGGTGTCAAAGGTTCCTGTTAAAACACCTATTCCCGCAAAAACAATTGAAGTGCCGGCGAGTGAAAAAGCGACCGGGTAACCTGCCACCAAAACCAGGCAGATACATATAAAAAGCAGGAAGGGCATCAGCTCCATCATAGGGCGCTGCTTTCCTCTTCTTCATAAGGTGTTTCAGTGGCTTCTTTAGAAAAAAGCACACAAAAGTTTCTCACTATTTCTGCCAAACCCTGTAGCACAAGCAAGAGGCACATTAGCAGAATAAAACTCTTGAGCAGATAGACGTATGGCAAGCCATTGGCTTCAGGAGAATCTTCACGAATGGCCCATGACGACATGACATAATCCCAACTGTAAAAGAGAATGAAAAAAGTGACAGGCATCAATAAAAACAGTGTTCCCAGGAAATTGACCCATGCTTTGTAGCGGGTGGAAGCCGGCCCATAAATTACATCGACACGGACATGACCATTGTGCTTGAGGGTAAAACCAACAGCACCAAAAACCACGACAGCATTTATATAAAGAACAGATTCCTGGATGGCTATTGATCCTGTATTGAAAACATAACGGGTAATAACGACATAACAGGTAACAAGCACCATTAATACAGAAAAATAGGCAGCCCCTTTACCGACTATTTCGGAAAAGTTATCCAGGTACTTATTAAGTGTATTTAATTTATCCATTTAATACCGCGTCAGCCCAAGTCTGACCATCGATTTATTACAGTTAGTGAGATCCCTGCCAGATTCTAAAAGAGCTAGGAGAATAGCATAATTTGCTTTTGGAAAGGCAGTTAAATTAGCAGCAATCGAAGGCTTAACCAGGTCAGCAGTGCACTAACCAGAAAGATAATTAAGGCCATGAGAGTAAAAAAAAGAAGCTTGCAGCGGCTTAAAACACGTTGAAAAAAAGAATCTGTTGATAACACCGGGTCTGGCAGTTTCTGAAAAATTTCTGTGCTGGCTAACAACAGCATTCCCCATAATGCGGCGACAATGGCAGGTTCCAGAATGTTCAATGAGAAAGCCGTTCGAACGAGAAGTGAGTATGTGACTAACAGCAGAGCGATAAAAGTTAACCCGGCCAGCACATAACGGACTGGTTTGAGCAATCTGGCCAGGCGGTTCAGATAAATGAGTAATTTTTTCAATGGTGAGAGCTTACCAGTGCTTCAATGGCTGCTGCCAGGTCAGCAGGCTCAACTTCAACACCTTCCATGTCCGCACTCCAGTTGAGGCCAACCATGGCGTTATCTTCGTGCATGCCGGGCAGCCAGTCTTCGAGAAAGGCGGCAAGGGGAACTGCCTCAGGCTGATAGATGCTCCATTCCCCGGTACACAGCAAAACGGCACTTTCGGCGGTGGAAAAAAATGGCAAAACGTCTGTTTCTTCAAATTCAGTAGAGGGGCACAGAGCCCAGCCCTGATCTGATTTTAGGCCCCAGACCTGAGCATTGGCAGATGCTTCGGCAGCAAAAACAGACAGCGCTTCCTGTTCTTCAGGTGTTGTCAAAAAGTGACCTTATACGTGTATGGTGAGCAAATCACAATTAACACCATGAGCAACGCCTATGGAAGTTGAGCCAAATAATAGCTCCCAGCCATGACGCCCATGATTGCCCATAATGATCAGATCAGCTTCTATTTCACTAGCCATTTCTTTAATTTCCCTGGCAGGCTGACCCAAAAGGGTATGAATACTGTCAGCTGGGATATCAATATTTCTACCCATTTCCATAAGGGACTGTTTAGCCTGCTCGGTAGCTTCTTGATGCAGCCCTTCAACATCAATGCTGGAGATTTCTATAGCATAACCGACGGCTATCGGCTCAATGACATGGACTAAATTTAGTTTTGCATCATAGCTTTTAGCAATGCTTCGAGCTTTATCCAGAATGAGCGCTGAATCCTGAGAAAGGTCAACGGCTACAAGGATCTTTTTATATAGACTCATTTCAAGCTCCTTTGTCTTAAAGAGAAACTGGTTGATTAAGTGTAGTTATTACACATCGGGACTACAAGTAAGCAGTTGATGCAGGTCAATACTTATTTTCTGTTAATATTTGCATTCTTTAGGGGAATTGCATTGAAACGAGAGCAGCAAGCACTGATACAGCTTCCAGTCGGGCAGGATGCTAATGGACAACGTGTATTGGAAAAACTGGCAGTCTATGTTTTGGAGCAGCCTGACCATTATGAGTTGCAACAATCTCCTTTATTCGCCCGAGGCCTGGCAAAAGGAGATATTTTTCATGTTGATCAGCAACACCCGGACAGAATTACCGTGATTAAGCACAGTGGCAATCTGGCACTTCGAGTTTTCCGCAAAACAGACATTGAAATACTGGAAAGCAACCTGACACCGCAAGTTGAAATGCATGAAGGCACGCTGGACATAAAAACAGAACGGGGATTAAGTTACTCGTTGCATGTTAATTTAGGATTTGCCGCAGTAGAAGCGCTATTTGATAATGCCATGGCCGCGTATCCGGATTCAGTCTGGTATTATGGTAATGTTTATGATCCTGTTGATGGCGTAACGCCCTTAAATTGGTGGGACAGTTTTATTAATCAGGTTTAATAGGCAGGCTTTAAAGCGAGGATAAAAAGAACAGCATGTTAATCGTTATCTCTCCGGCAAAAACGCTGGATTATGAATCACCCTTACCTTCCAGGAAATTTTCTCAACCCCAGTTTTTGGAGGAGTCAGCCAAGCTGATAAAAGTTTTAAGGCACATGGCGCCAGACGAGGTTCAGGACTTAATGCATATCAGCACCAAGCTGGCAGAATTGAATGTATCCCGTTATTTAAACTGGGAGCCGCCTTTTTCTCCTGGAAATGCCAGACCGGCAATATTTGCATTTAAAGGTGATGTTTATACAGGCCTGGAAGCACAACAGTACAGCGCAAAAGATTTGGACTTTGCGCAAAAACATTTGCGTATATTGTCTGGTCTGTACGGGGTGTTACGGCCACTGGATTTAATCCAGCCCTACCGCCTTGAAATGGGAGTTGGATTAAAAAACAGTCGTGGAGAGTCGCTATATGATTTCTGGGGCGATCAATTGGGCAAGGCAATCAGCCTGGCCTTAAAGGAACAAAAAGACAAGCTCTTAATTAATCTGGCATCAAATGAATACTTTAAAGCGATAAAAGGCAAGACGGGCGATGCTGAAGTCATTACTCCGGTATTTAAAGATTTTAAAAATGACCAATACAAGGTAATCAGCTTTTTCGCCAAAAAAGCCAGAGGCCTGATGAGTTCTTATATTATTAAAAACCAGATTAAAGATATTAAGGGCCTAACCGTATTCAAGAGCGAAGGCTATCGTTTCAGCAAAAAAGATTCTACGGCAAACGAGCTGGTTTTTTTACGCAAGCAATCCTAACAGCCTACTGGAGACCTAAATGGCCCAGAGACTCCAGAATTTCCAGCGCTATACGGGCGCCTTTGGGATGTTTTTCTTCCAGCTCTTCCAGTAACTCTTCAACGGTATCTTTGATATCGCCATTGGCGGGCTTGGGGCCATCCCAACTATCAAGCTGAGACTGCAGCTGTGCCATCAATAAATCCTGCTGAAGGCTGGAGTCGGCGGCCGAGAGCTTTTCATGCAGTTCCGAAATCAGGCCTTTAATTTTTTCTTTTGGCAAAATTATTTCCTCATGTTTAGGGGCTAGCTTAAGACGCTTAACTTTTTGTCGCAAGTGCAGGTTTTGCGTTTTATCAAACAAGTTTAAGGATTTTCATTTTTTTTATATGGCAGGTATTTTTCTGCCAGTTTCTGGTACCGGGAAAGATGTTGATTTTCTTCCTTAATAAACTGATTTATTGCTGCACTGAATTGCGGGTGTGCTATCCAGTGGTTGGAAAAAGTAAAGACGGGCTCAAAACCGCGTTGAATTTTATGTTCGCCCTGGGCACCAGAATCAAATTTTTGCAAACCCTGTTTGATGCAATACTCTATCCCTTGGTAGTAACAGGTTTCAAAATGTAAAAACTGCCAGTCTTCGTCACAGCCCCAATAGCGACCATACAGTGTATTAGAGTCTTTAAAACTTAAGGCCCCGGCAATATAAGTATCATCCTTTTTTGCCAGGACTAATAAAATTTGATCAGGCATTAAACGGGCTAATTCCAGAAAAAAAGGCAAGTTTAAATAAGCTGATCTTCCCCTCACCAGATAGGTGTTTTGATAAAAGCGATAAAAAGATTGCCATTGTTCTGGCGCAATTTCATGACCATTAAGCCATTCAAACTGAATATTATTTTCCTGAATTTTTTTGCGCTCTTTTTTTAGGTTTTTACGTTTACGGGAAGAAAAGCTTTGTAGAAAACTTTCAAAGTCTGCATAGTTTTTATTAAACCATTGATATTGGCATCCAGTTCGTTGCAGCATACCCAAGTCAGCAAGCTGGTCCGACAATTTTTTTTCCGGGAACAAAACATGCCAACTTGAAGCGCCAGAGGAATTAGCCTGCTGCTGAAGGCAGCTTATTATTTTGGTAAGAACGGCCTGCTCGTCTTCAAGGGGGGCAATGCAAATTCTTGGCCCTACAGAAGGCGTAAAGGGAACAGATGTAACATATTTGGGATAATATTCTATGCCATGCTGGTAGTAGGCATCGGCCCAGGACCAGTCGAAAACATACTCTCCCATGGAGTTATTTTTTAAATATAAGGGCATGAGCGCCACAAGTTTTTCATCATGGTTTTTTATAATCAGGTGCGAAGGCTTCCAGCCGGTGCGTACAGACACACAAGCACTTTCTTCCAGAGCCAGTAAAAATTCGTGTTGCAGAAATGGGTAGTCGGATCCGATCAGCTTATTCCATTCTGCCGGTGCAATCTGAGCAATACTGTCTAAAAAACTTGTTTTAAGCTGCTTGCTCATATGGATGACTGTTTATTGAAAAACGAATATGGGTTAAGGTTCAAAAGTAGTGAGGCGCTAAGCGTAGTGAGTTTACAAGATTGAGAGACATGAACAAGGGTTTGGAAAAAATATTAACATCGGCAACAAAGGTTTCAGTGCATGGCGGGCATAGCGGGCAGTTTTGCCAACATGCACAGGACAGCCTGGAAAGTATTGTTAAAGCCTATATTGAACAGGGCTTCTCATGGGTTGGGATAACGGAGCATATCCCGCCAACTACCGATAAAATGCGTTATCCCGATGAAGCAGAGGCAGGCCTGAGCGCCGATTTTTTGCTGCAGCGCTTTGCGGAATATTTCCAGTTAGGCCGTGAGCTGCAACGAAAGTATTCCGGAGAAATAGAACTGTTGCTGGCTTTTGAAATTGAGAACTATCAGGGAACAGCGGACCATGTACGCAAGCTTATCCAACAATATAAACCGGATTACCTGGTGGGATCCTTGCACCACGTTAATAACATCGGTATTGACTACAACAAAGAATACTATGATAAAGCGCTTGCTGAGGCGGGGGACATACAGCAGCTTTATTGCGACTATTTTGATGAGCAATATCATATGCTGCAGGAGTTCTGCCCGGCAGTTGTAGGACATTTTGATTTAATCAGAGTCTTTGATCAGGATTATTTAAGCACACTGTCTCAGCCTGAAGTTGTCGAAAAAATTGAAAGAAACCTTGATTTTATCTCTGAGAAAAACCTGATTCTGGATTTCAATTTAAGGGGCTTTGATAAAGGGCTGGAGCAATATCCCTCGCTTTCCATTTTAAAAAAAGCCATAGCCAGGGGAATTGCTTTGGTGCCGGGTGATGACTCGCACGGCGTTGCGTCAGTTGGCAGGAACTATGACCAGGGTGTGGCGGTGCTTTCTAATTTAGGTATTTCTCTGCAATGGCAAAAACCAGCACTTATAAAATATTAGCCGGCCCTAACAAACAAGCCTAACGAGCAAGAAAGTCCAGAACAGTAAAAACAAAAATTACGACACCCACCCAATTATTATTCATGAAGGCTTTAAAACAGGGTTCCGGTTGGCGGTCCCAGGTCAGCGTATGCTGGTAAATAAAAAGTCCGGCGGCAACCAAGAGCCCAAACTGGAACCAGTTGCCCAACTGAAAATAGCTGGCACAAAGTGCAAGTGTGATCAAACAGAAGGTCTGCAGAAAAGCGATAACAAAAATATCACCTTCAGCGAAAAGAATGGCTGTTGATTTGATGCCCACCTTTAAGTCATCTTCACGATCAACCATGGCATATTGTGTATCGAAGGCTATGGTCCAGAGCAGGGTTGCAATGTATAACAGCCAGGCCTGAGCAGGCAGGCTGCCGGTTTGCGCTGTGAATGCCATCAGTCCACCCCAGGCGAATGCCGCCCCCAGAACCACCTGTGGCAGGTGTGTATAACGTTTCATAAAAGGATAAATCGTGGTAATCCCAAGTGCGGCAACGGCCATTAAAATGGTCAGTGTATTTGTCATCAGGACAAGCAGAAATGCAACGAAGCACAAAGAAGCACATAACAGCAGCGCTTCCTTGGGTTGAACGGCCGCTCGTGCAATGGGACGATTTTTGGTTCGTGCGACATGCCCATCAAAATTTCGATCAGCATAATCATTAATACAGCAGCCTGCGGCTCGCATTAAGACAGTGCCCAGGCAAAAAATAATGACCAGTTTGATAGCCGGTCTACCATTCCCGGCAATCCAAAGACACCAGAGCGTTGGCCACAGCACCAGTAAAAACCCGATGGGACGGTTCATTCGTGTTAAGTCCCAATACAATGGTAGCTTGGCGGCAACCAGTGGCAAATGCTGTTGGAGGGATTGCCAGAGCTTTAATTGAAGCGAGCTGAATTTTTGTCTGAGTTTTTGCAATGCTGGGTTTGTATACATAAATACAACTTAATTGATGAAAGCTAATTATAGACAGACTTTAAAGAGCATTGAATAAAAGAAATGGCGCTGTTTAAATGACGGCATGTAAGGGCGGAATAGGTCATGATGAAAATTAAATTACATTGGCAGATTTTAATCGCGATTTTGCTTGCTGCTCTGTGTGGGCAATTGACAGGCACCGAGTCGAGTATTTTTGGCGTAACTTTTTATGCCATGTACGACTTTATTGGCACCATGTTCATGAACGCATTGCGCATGATCATCGTGCCCTTGATAACAGCGTCTATTATTTGTGGTGTTGCCAACATGGGTGGGCGCAGCGACCTGGGCCGACTTGGTGGAATGACGCTCGGATATTACGCCTTATCCAGTATGTTGGCGATCCTGGTTGGGCTGTTTTATGTCAATGTGTTCAGCCCGGGAATTATTGACGGCGTTGCGGCGGGAGAAAGCTTAAATTTGAGCCTGGATGAAGCTACCCTGGCCTCGGCAGTCGCCAGTGTTGAGGGAAGGGGTGGCGCAGATATCGCGGCGATATTTTTACGCATGATTCCAACCAATATTGTGGCTGCAGCGGCAGAAGGCCAAATGTTGGGCCTTATCTTTTTTGCTCTGGTTTTTGGCTATTTTATGACGCAGATTCCAAATCGACAGGGAGAGGTCTTACTTAATTTCTGGCAGGGCATTTCTGAAACCATGATGCGTATTACAATGTGGGTGATGCGTTTTGCCCCCTATGGAGTCTTCGGACTGGTGGCAGGCACGGTTGCTTCAACCGGGTTTGCCGCCTTCAAGCCAATGATGATTTTCTTCATTACGGTTTTTCTGGCCTTGGCAACGCATGTATTGGTCGTTATGCCCCTGCTATTGAAGTACCTTGGTGGTGTAAGTCCGATAAAGCATTACAAGGTGATGATGCCTGTAGTGCTGACAGCCTTTTCTACAGCGTCGTCGTCGGCCACCTTGCCACTCACAATGGAAACCATAGAAAAGGATGCCGGTGTCTCTGAAAAGACCACCAGTTTTGTGTTGCCCCTGGGCGCGACGGTCAATATGGATGGTACGGCACTTTATGAATGTGTGGCCGCCATCTTTCTGGCACAGGCCTATGGTCTGGAATTAAGTTTTGCCACCCAGTTTACCGTGGTTTTGATCGCCTTACTGACATCGATTGGCGTGGCCGGGATTCCGTCAGCCAGTCTGGTGGCGATAACCGTGATACTGACAGCTATCGGGTTACCAGTTGAAGCGATTGGCTTATTGCTGGTTACGGACCGTATTCTGGATATGTGCAGGACTGCAGTAAATGTTTTTAGTGATTCCTGCGGTGCTGTGATTATTGCCAAACGGCAGGGGGAACCGGGGATACTGGAATCCTAGACATTACCATATTGCTGGTTAACGGACAGCCAGCGGTCAATCAGGGGCTTGATATTATCGGGGTATTGATCACGCATCCGCTTACCCCAGGTTTTGACATCTTCCAGTAAGAGTGAGTCACGGCCAATATCTGCAATTTTATGTTCCATCAAACCAGTTTGCCGGGTTCCCAGCACTTCTCCAGGTCCACGAATCTCCAGATCTTTTTGCGCGATATAAAAGCCATCATTACTACTGCGCATGATCTCAAGACGCTGCTTGCTCAAATCGGATAATGGCGTTTGATAAAGCAAGAGGCAATGGCTTTTTTCGCTGCCCCGGCCTACCCGACCACGCAACTGGTGTAATTGTGCCAGGCCCAGACGTTCAGGGTTTTCAATGATCATCAGTGAGGCGTTGGGCACATCAACGCCTACTTCGATGACGGTGGTGGCTACGAGTAATTGGATGTCGCCGTTTTTGAATTGACTCATGATGGCTGACTTTTCTTTGGTTTTCATTCGCCCGTGTATCAAGCCCACCTGCAAAGTCTGTAGCTGTTGCTGCAGGTGTGCAAAAGTCGCCTCGGCGGCCTGGCATTGTAATAACTCGGATTCTTCGATTAATGTGCAGACCCAGTAAGCCTGGCGGCCATTGGCGCAGGCTTCCTGAATTCTTTCTATTATCTGTGTACGACGATTCTCTGCGATTAAAACCGTATTCACCGGGCTTCTGCCTGGAGGCAGCTCATCAATAATTGAGCAGTCAAGGTCTGCATAAGCACTCATCATTAAAGTTCTGGGGATAGGGGTAGCTGTCATGATGAGCTGATGCGGGCTTGTGCCGATAATCTGTCCTTTTTCCCTTAAGGCCAGACGTTGGTGCACGCCAAAGCGATGCTGTTCATCAATGACCATCAAGCCCAGTTTTTGAAATAGCACTTCATCCTGAAAAAGGGCGTGGGTACCAATAATGATTTGTGCATGGCCGGAACTGATGAGGGCAAGGGTTTCAGTACGCTTCTTGCCTTTGATTTTGCCGCTTAAAAAAGCGATCTCAATACCAAGGTCTTGCAACAAAGCGGAAAAATTTAAAAAGTGCTGCTCTGCCAGTATTTCGGTTGGTGCCATAACAGCCACTTGATACCCATTTTCTACTGCCTGCAATGCAGCAAGAATGGCAATGATGGTTTTGCCTGAACCAACATCACCTTGCACCAGCCTTAACATGGGCTTGCTCATGGCAAGGTTTTCACTGACATCAGCAAAGACCCTTTGTTGAGCGGAAGTTAGTTTAAAAGGCAAGCTGTTAATCAGAGTGGGGACCAGATTTAAACCGGGCTTTAATTCAGGAGCCTGTTCCTGCTGGGCATTTTCACGTAATAGACGCAGGCACAAGTAATGTGCCAGTAATTCTTCAAAAGCAAGACGTTGCTGAGCAGGGTGTGTCCCTGTTTCCAATAAGGAAAGATGGGCTCCCTGGGGCGGCTGGTGAATATAGATCAGGGCTTCTTTCAAAGAGCTGATGCCAAATTTTTGGTTTAGCTCTGCTGGCAGGTAATCTATGAGAGTAGGGCGCTGTTTCAATAATTTCAGGGCCTGCTCGATAATGCTGCGCAAGCGGTTTTGCTGCAAGCCTTCCGTACTGGGGTAGATGGGAGTCAGGGTCGTCGATCTTGGGAACTGATCCTGCTCATCAATAAGCTTGTATTCAGGGTGATATAGTTCAATACCACTGCGGCCCCATCGAGCCTCGCCAAAACAACGGATACGTTTACCATCGGCCAGGTTGTTTTTTTGGGCAGCGCTGAAATGAAAGAATCTTAAATTGGCGATACCACTGGTATCCTGAATTTTTACCAGCAGGCTTCTGCGCCTGCCAAAAACGATAGCGCTTCCCAAAATCCGGCCTTCAACAACCACATCTGACCCAACTTGCAGGGCGGCAATTGCTGTGACATGAGTTCTGTCCTGGTAGCGCTTAGGCAGGTGAAACAGTAAATCAAGCACCGAAAAAATGTTAAGACTGGCGAATTTAAGATCGAGAGCAGGACCTACCCCTTGCAAGCTAGTCAGCGGCATTTTAGCTAAATCACTGGCAGCAGCTTCAAGATTTGGCGAAGGAATACGTTGTTCGGGCATGGCTTAATTCTAGGTGGTTTTCAGACTGGGCGCTAACCCCAAGCCTATAAAAACAAGGAAATTCACGGCTATTTCTTGGTTTCTTTAGTCGTGACCCTGATAGGGACTTACGGTAGAATCAGCGGATAAAAATTGACAAGTGCAATACAGGTATTACAGGCAGGCATCACAATAGAACCATGTCCGAACCAGTAAGCGCTATTTTAGACCAGTTTCATCTGTCCAGCGTCTATAAATAAATGCCTGACCAGAATTGCCTTAGTTTTTCAGGCGACTGACTTTAATAACAGATTTAATCACCCGCACTCTTTTCATCACATTGGCCAGATGAATCCGGTTTCTGACATTGATAGTCAGATTGACAATACTGAACTGGGCATCACGATCAGCAGTGCTGATCTTTTCGATATTCGCTTCACAGGAAGTAATAGCATTTGCCAGCGTGGCTATCAGGCCACGCTGATGTTCAATTTCAACACGTATTTCAACAGGAAACTCCCCTTCTACGACGGGATCCCAACGTAAGGCCAGGTGTTTTTTCGGATCGTCCAGTATTTCAGCCACATTGTTACAACTTTCAAGATGCACAACCATACCCCTGCCTGAGCTGATGTAGCCAACGATATGGTCGCCAGGAATCGGGTGACAGCATTTGGCAAACGATAAAACCATGCCTTCGGCACCATGTATCGCCAGGGCAGCATCGTCCTCGCATGAGGCCTGAAGGTTTTTACTATCATCAGGCAGCAGCCGTCGCGCAACAATATATGCCATGCGATTACCAAGGCCGATGTCCTCAAGCAAATCATCAAGCACATCGAAGTCGGTTTCCTCCAGCAAGCCACCAACTTTATTTTTAGGAATGTTTGAGAGGTTATAGCCAAAACCGGCAAGAGTTTTATTAAGCAAGCGTCGGCCCAAGGTAATGGCTTCAGAGCGGCGCTGTTTTTTCAGGAAGTGTCTGATATTGCTGCGGGCTTTGCCGGTGACGACAAAATTCAGCCATGCCGGGTTCGGATAGGAACCGGAGGCTATAATTTCCACCGTCTGGCCACTTTGTAAAACCTGACTTAATGGCGCCAGGCGACGGTTGATACGACAGGCAACACAGGAATTTCCGACATCGGTATGTACGGCATAGGCAAAATCCACAGCGGTTGAACCGGCAGGTAGTTCCAGAATGGCACCTTTGGGGGTAAACACATAAATTTCATCAGGGAATAAATCGGTTTTTACATGTTCGATAAACTCCTGGGAATCGCCCGCCTGCTTTTGCATTTCCAGCAGGTCCTGTACCCATTGTCTGGCCCGGATATGGCTTTGATTCGGCATTTCCTGCTCTGACTTATACAGCCAGTGTGCGGCAATCCCGTTGTTTGCCATGGCTTCCATATCTTCCGTACGAATCTGAATTTCTATGGGAATCGCATGGATGCTAAAAAGAGTAGTATGCAATGATTGGTAGCCATTTACTTTCGGTATGGCGATATAGTCCTTGAACCGTCCGGGTACTGGTTTGTAAAGGTTGTGAACGGCTCCAAGAATCCGATAACAGCTATCGACCTGGTCGGTGATAATACGAAAAGCAAAAACGTCAGTGATCTCACGAAAAGAAATGCGCTTTTCACGCATTTTTTTATAAATACTGTAAATATGCTTTTCCCGACCTACAACTCTGCCCGGCAGGTTTTCCCGTTGCAAGCAGGCTGTCAGTGCATTTTCGATTTGCTGGACAATTTCTTTACGGTTGCCCGCAATACTTTTAACCGCAGCTTCCAGCCTGCGCGCACGCATGGGGTAGAGGGCAGCAAAGCCTCTTTCTTCAAACTCAATACGCATATTATTCATACCAAGCCGGTTGGCAATTGGTGCATAAATGTCCAGGGTTTCGCGGGCGATGCGGCGTTGTTTTTCCGGTTGCAGTGCAGAAAGTGTTCGCATGTTATGCATGCGGTCAGCCAGCTTTACCAGAATAACGCGAATGTCCTTGGCCATGGCCAGTGCCATTTTTTGAAAGTTTTCGGCCTGAGCCTCGGCATGTGTGCTGAATTCAATCCTGTTTAATTTGCTGACGCCATCAACGATGTCAGCAACAGAACTGCCAAATTGACTGGAAATGGCTTCCTTGGTCAGACCGGTATCTTCAATAACATCATGCAGCATGGCAGCAGCAACGCTTTGATGGTCCATGTGCATCTCGCGCAATATGCCGGCGACTGCCAGAGGGTGGGTAACATAGGGAGAGCCGGAAATACGCAACTGCCCATCATGTGCCTGTTCGGCGTAATAATAGGCACGTTTGATCAGGTTGACTTGGTCAGCCTCAAGATACTCAGTCAGGCTTTTCGCCAGAACGTCAATAGTGTCATTGAAGCTGTTAATGGTAGCCTCCACGGCAGTAGAGGCTAGGCTGGCTGGCCTTACTGCTGTTCTTCGCTGTCTCCATCGATATCACCAGAGTTACCCGGCTCTTCGGTTTCTTCAGGTACTAGCTCTGCATCCATGGCGTCTTCAATAGAAATATCATTTTTAGGTGTAATTAAAGCACCTTCCTCAGTTACAGCAGATTCCGCACTATCTAAAGCTGCAACGCTTGCTTGTGCTTCTTCCTGAGCAGTATCAATTAAAATTGAAGCATTCACAAGATCTTGCGCGATTTCACGTAAAGCCAAAACGGTAGGTTTGTCGTTGTCTTCAGAGACTAGAGGATCTTTGCCGCCGGTTTGAATCTGACGGGCACGCTTGCTGGCAACCATGACCAACTCAAAGCGGTTTTCTACATGTTCCAGACAATCTTCAACAGTAATTCGAGCCATTTTATATCCTGTGTAGCTTTGCGAGCAGTTTAATTAAAGCCCTGAACTTGCAGGGGGCAGTAATTATAAAGTGTTTATGGGAATTATGGTAGCAGGCTTTGCAGCAAAGCATCGATGGCAGCCTGCTCTGTGGCAGATGGCTGATAGTGGCCATGGGCAATAATAGCCTGCAGTCGTGACAGAGCGAGTTCAAAGTCATCATTCACCAGCAAATAATCGGCCTGCTGATAATGGGATAATTCGTTAACCGCTTCAGCCATGCGTTTTTCAATGGTGTCTGTATCATCCTGTCCTCTGGATGTCAGCCTTGCGCGTAATGCTTCTAGCGAAGGCGGTAGAATAAAAATACTGACACTTTCCGGCATGATTTGTTTGACCTGAGCTGCTCCCTGCCAGTCAATTTCCAGAATGACATTCCAGCCTTGTTGCAAACGTTCACTGACCCAGGCTTTAGAAGTTCCGTAATAGTTGCCGAAGACTTCTGCATGTTCCAGAAAATCCCCTTGTGTCACCATTCGGGAAAAAGCCTGTGGACTGATAAAGTGATAATTGGTGCCATCGACTTCCCCCGGTCGTTTGGGGCGAGTGGTGTGAGAAACAGAAACGCAAAGCTTTTGCTGCTTTCCGTTATCAGCAGCTTTTATTAGGGCATCTACCAGAGATGTTTTACCTGCCCCTGAAGGAGCAGAAATCAGGAAAAGAGAACCTGCAGACATAAGATGTTGCGCCAGTTATTCAATATTTTGTATTTGTTCACGCATTTGCTCAATCAATACCTTGAGTTCAACGGCATTCAGGGTGGTTTCAATGACAACTGCTTTTGAGCAAATGGTATTGGCTTCCCGGTTCAGCTCCTGCATCAAAAAGTCCAGTTTGCGACCAACGGTGCCAGCTTGCTGAAGTATATTCCTTACCTCCTGCAGGTGGGCCTGCAGGCGGTCAGTTTCTTCAGAGATATCCGCTTTTTGTGCCAGCAGGACAATTTCCTGTTCCAATCGGGTTGGCTCCAGAGTTTCAGATAATTCTGCCAGCGTTTCTTTAAGCTTGTTTTTTTGATTTTGCAGGATATCAGGCATCGCGCTTTTTATATCGTCAACGATTGTTGCAATACTATCCAGCCGCTGTTCAATAAAGCTTTTTAAATGAGCGCCTTCCTTCTGTCTTTGTTCCTGTAAGCTCTGCAGGCAATCTTTAAATAAATCGATAAGTGCTGTTTCGATGGCTTTGGCATCCTGTTCGCTTTCCTGCACGATACCGGGCCAGCGCAGTACATCAAGCATTGTGGGTTGCTGTAAGTCAGGCATGATACTGGCTATTTCCGCATTCGCGGTCGTAATTTGTGCAAGCAGAGCCTGATTAACGCTGATGGATGCCGCTGCTACATTAGGGCTGAATTTTAATTGTGCATCCACTTTGCCTCTGCTTAGGCTTTTTCGCAGCAAATCCCGGCAAGCTCCTTCAGCTGCTCGCAATGATTCGGGTAGCCTGATATTCGTTTCGAGATAGCGGTGGTTGACGGAGCGAATTTCCCAAACCAAAGTGCCCCATTCCTGTTCGGCCTGCTGTCGCGCAAAGGCCGTCATACTTTGTGTCATATTACTGCTCGGTGCCAAAAATCAAGGCTTGCACTATAGCTGATTTACCCCATTTTATAAAATTCATTTCCAGATGAGAGTCCAGCCTTTACAATGAAAGCGTGAAAGCAAGAGAAGTGTTCATACAATATTAATTGGGGATTTTATGTCTGACTTTAGTCGTCCCAGTGGCAGAGCTGCTGACGCAATACGCGAAATCAAAATTACAAGACACTATACGAAGCATGCTGAAGGGTCAGTATTGGTTGAGTTTGGTGATACCAAAGTCCTGTGTACGGCCAGTGTGGAAGCCAGTGTTCCAAGGTTTTTGAAGGGCAAGGGCCAGGGCTGGGTAACAGCAGAGTATGGCATGTTACCCCGTTCCACGGGTTCGCGTATGGACCGTGAAGCCGCCAGAGGCAAGCAAAGCGGACGGACACAGGAAATTCAGCGTTTAATCGGTCGTTCATTGCGGGCCGCTGTTGATATGGCGAAACTGGGAGAGAACACAATAAAAATAGATTGTGATGTCATTCAGGCCGATGGCGGCACTCGCACTGCTTCAATCACCGGCGCCTGCGTTGCTCTGGTTGATGCTCTGGCGATGATGCGGGAGCAGGGGCTTATCAAGCAGGATCCTTTAAAGCAGATGATTGCATCAGTATCGGTTGGCATTTATAAAGGTGTTCCCGTGCTGGATCTCGATTATCTGGAAGACTCAAGTGCAGAAACGGACATGAATGTAGTCATGACCAGTAACGGTGGCTTTATTGAATTGCAGGGGACAGGAGAAGATGGAGAGTTCAGTGCGGAAGAACTCGGCCAGCTGATCTCGCTCGCACAAAATGGTATTGTCCAATTGTTTTCAGTTCAGCAGGAAGCATTGAGCGCATAAGATGAAACATTTTCAAACAGAGTTTTTAGACTTTGTCACCAGTGAAGATATTCTGAGCTTCGGTGAATTTACCCTGAAATCCGGCCGTAAGAGCCCCTATTTTTTTAATGCGGGATTGTTCAATTCCGGCGCCTCACTGGCACAGGTCGGCAGGAGTTATGCTGCTGCCATAGCAGAATCAAATCTGGATTTTGATGTCCTGTTTGGCCCAGCCTATAAAGGCATCCCTCTGGTGGCGACTACCGCCATCGCTTTGAGCCAGGACTTTGGCATTAACAAGCCCTTTTGTTTCAACCGCAAAGAGGCCAAGGATCATGGTGAAGGCGGGAATATTGTGGGCGCTCCTCTAAAAGGACGGGTCTTGATTATTGATGATGTCATAACGGCAGGCACGGCTATCCGTGAAGTCATGGGGTTAGTTGAAGATGCCGGAGCTGAAGCAACAGGGGTTGTTGTAGCGCTGGATCGACAGGAGAAGGGGCAGGGTGAGCTGTCTGCCATTCAGGAAATTGAAACGGATTACGATATGCCGGTAATCAGCATCATCAATCTCGAGCAAATCCTGGACTATCTCAGTCTTGGCGAAGGAACTGGCCTAGAGGAATACCTGCAGCCCATGCAGGCTTATAAAGAGGCTTACGGGGTATAGAATAAATTTGTTTTCAGTAATAACCACTGATCTGCCCAGCCCTCGGTGGGCAAACGCTTGAAATCAGTTCTCACGTATTGTGAAATTTTTCCTTCGGTATAAGCCAGTAACAGATTGGCTGTTGCCGTTGTTGTCTGCCTGGTTCTTAAGCCTTCCTTGAGTTCTGCTTCGCGCATTAACTGTTTTAGCTGTGTTTCCAGGCGGTCAAAAATCTGACTGACCTGGGCACGCAGGCGCTCCGGTTCCCCGGACAGAGCGTCACCATTAAGTACACGGGTAATGCCCGGGTTTTTTTCGGCGAAGGTCAGGGTTAAAAACAGAACTTTTTCACATTGGGTTAAGGCCGAACTTTCTTCATTGATGATGCGGCTTATGCGGGAAAAGAGGGTTGTATCGATAAAGTTAATCAAACCCTCGAACATTCTGGCTTTGCTGGGAAAATGGCGATAAAGCGCAGCCTCGGAAACGCCGACTTTATCGGCCAAGGTTGCGGTGGTAATACGCCCGCCAGGGTTGTCCTGCAACATCTGGGCAAGCACTTGCAGGATATGATCGCGGCGGGAGATTTTGTCGTTGCTTGCCATAACGGATTTCCGAATCAGTTTTTAGACTCAAGCCGGTTGCTGATCTGGGTGCCGATGCCTTTATTGGTGAATATTTCCAGCAAAACGGCATGGGGCACCCGCCCATCAATGATCTGTGCACTTTTAACACCGGAATTAACGGCATCTAGCGCGCAGCGTATTTTCGGCAGCATGCCACCGTGGATAGTGCCGTCTGCAATCAGTTCATCAACTTCATGCGTGCTTAAGCCGGTCAGGACATTGCCGTCTTTATCCTGCACGCCAGCAATATTGGTTAATAACACCAGTTTTTCTGCCTGCACCAGTTGCGCCAGTTTACCGGCAACAAGGTCAGCATTGATGTTATAGGATGAGCCGTCTTCCCCGGTGCCGATAGGCGCGATCACAGGAATAAAATTACTCTGAGTAATCATGGCAATGATTTCAGGGTTAATGCTTTCCACTTCGCCGACATGGCCGATATCAATAATTTCAGGCGCCTGCATTTCAGGGGTCTGACGTGACATTTTTAATTTTCTGGCACGGATAAAGTCGCCATCTTTACCGGTTAAACCGATGGCTTTGCCGCCATTTTTGTTTAACAGGGAAACAATATCCTTGTTTACCAGGCCACCAAGTACCATTTCCACAACATCCATGGTGGCGCTGTCAGTGACACGCATGCCATCAACGAAATTACTTTTAATATCCAGTTTTTCCAGCAGTGAACCTATTTGTGGTCCACCACCATGGACAACAATAGGGTGCATACCGACCAGCTTCATCAGCACAATATCGCGGGCGAAACTGTTCTTCAGTGTTTCATCTGTCATGGCATTGCCGCCGTATTTGACGACAATGGTTTTGCCAGTGAAGCGCTGAATATATGGCAGTGCCTCTGTGAGAACACCGGCTATATTATTGGCTGCGTCCAGATCAAGCGTCATAAAATTTCCAACTGAAAAAATAAGCGAATACTTACTAACTTATAGCTTGCTGAATTATAAGGAAATATTTCAGTCTTGCAAAGCAATGCGATAAATTAGAAGAGTTTTAAAGATGAGTCTGTAGGAATATTCTGGTCAAAGAAAGTCGTGTTTACTCACAATAACGTTCCTCATCTGCGAGACTATTCTGACGGATCAGCTAAACAGCTTGCCGTACTCATCCCGCAAAAGGTTTTTCTGCACTTTGCCCATGGTGTTTCGTGGCAGTTCATCTTTGACCAGTATTTTCTTGGGCACCTTGTAGGATGCCAGCTGATCTTTCAGGGCGCCAATCATGGCTGACTCATCCAGATTTTGATCAGGATTTGACGGCACGATAACGGCAACCACGGCTTCACCAAAATCCGGGTGGTGTACGCCGATGACAGCACTTTCAGATACTTCGGCAAACTCATCCATGACCAGTTCAACTTCTTTCGGGTAAACGTTATAGCCACCCGAGATAATTAAATCCTTATTCCTGCCAACGATACTGATACGGCCATCATTACCTTCATTAACCATGTCACCGGTGATAAAAAAACCATCGCTGAATTCCTGTTGGGTTTTTTCCGGGTTACGCCAGTAGCCTTTAAAAACGTTGGGCCCCTTGACCTGTAAAGTACCAATAGCACCAGGTTTTACTGTATTGCCTTCATCATCACAGACCCGATAACTGACACCAGGCAAGGCAAATCCAACTGTACCGGGAACCCGTTCTCCGTCCAAAGGGTTGGACATCAGCATACCGGTCTCAGACATGCCATAGCGCTCCAGAATACGGTGTCCACTACGCTCGGCAAAGTCATTGAAAGTTTCTTCCAGCAAAGGGGCGGAGCCGGAAACGAAAAGTCGCATGTTCTTGCACCGTTCGGGGTTTAAGGCTTCTTGCTTTAACAGGCGGGTATAAAAGGTCGGCACGCCCATAAGCACGGTTGCCTGGGGGATAAGTTGAATAATCTGTTCAGCATCAAAGCGGGATAGAAACAGCATGCTGGTACCGCCGAGCAGGGATAAATGCAGGGCAACGAAAAGACCGTGTATATGAAAAATGGGTAAAGCATGTATCAGCACATCATCTTTTTGCCAGCCCCAGATTTCAAAGAGGCTGCGGGCATTACTGTCAAGATTGCCATGACTAAGCATTGCTCCCTTGGGCTTGCCGGTAGTACCAGAAGTATAAAGAATGACCGCCGTATCATCAGTAGCAACCGGAACAATTTCATGATCTGCCGGATAACGCTTTAATTGATCAAGTAAGCTACCCTGACCCGAGGCATCTAATTCAAGCACGTTTGGAATAGCATGTTTTGAAAATAAATCTTGCAGCGCTCCTCTCTTGGCGGAGTCACAAACAAAAAGGTCGGGTTCAGTATCACTGATGAAATAATCCAGTTCTTCAAGGGTGTAAGCAATGTTGAGCGGTACATAGATAGCACCTGCTCGCAGGCAGGCCAGATAAAACGCAACACCAAGAGAGGTTTTTGGTGTTTGTACCAGTATCCTGGCTCCGGCTTTAATCCCAATATCTTTTAACAGGTTCGCAGCTTGAGCGCTCAAGTTTTCAAGCTCAGCATAGCTGAGCTCAGAAAAATCGGGCCCGGTAATACAGGGCTTGTTTGGGGAAGATTGAATGCCTTGTTGCAGGCTTAAGAAAAAATTAGCGTTTTGAGTCATAGTTAAATAATTAAATAATTAAATAATTAAACAGTTAAAAGGGTAAGGTTAAATGTGGAAGAATGCGCGAAATTTCTGCACGAAACAAAGCCTGGATATATTGCAAGCTATCATTGTTGTCGGCCTCAAAACGCAACATCAAATTTGGTGTTGTATTGGATACGCGGATCAGGCCCCAACCGGATTCAAGTGAGATACGTATTCCATCAAGCATGTTAATTACTGCACCATCGAGATTAAAATTGTTAGAAAGTGTCTCCATCAATTTAAATTTTTCCTGCTCAGAAACAGCGATAAATATTTCCGGGGTATTTATACTGACAGCTAAAGAACCAATAATTTCATCAGCAGATAAATTATTTTTATCCATTAGTTCAATAAAACGGGCAGCACTGTAAATTCCATCGTCAAAACCGAACCAGCGGTGTTTAAAGAATATGTGAGCGGAATATTCACCACCAAGCAGTGCGCCGGATTCAACCATGGCTTTTTTAACGTAAGAGTGGCCACTTTTACACATAATAGGCTTGCCATTTAACTCATTCACTAAAGCTTCAAGATGGCGTGAACTTTTAATGTCGAAAACTACGCTTGCTCCAGTATTTTGAGGGAGAATGTCTGAAACAAAAGCCATTAATAATTTATCCGCATCGATAATGGCGCCAGTGCTGCTGACAAGAACGACTCGATCACCATCGCCATCAAAAGCAATACCCAGGTCTGCTTTTTCTGCTTTAACCCGTTCGATTAAATCAGTCAGATTTTCTGCAACAGTTGGATCTGGATGGTGGTTGGGAAAGGCGCCGTCAATATCGCCATATAATATTGTAGTGTTACAACCAAGCCCGGAAAAAAGCTCTGGTGCAACAATCGAAGTAATGGCATTACCGCAGTCAATAATAACGTTCCAGTTACGATTAAACGTTATATCACTGGCAACTTTCTCCAGATATGCCGGCTTAATATCAAATGGTGTAGAACGGCCTGAGCCCTCATGAAAATTATTGGACAGAATGCGCTCTTTGAAAATAGCAATTTGTGAATCGCTCAGGCTTTGATGTTTAAAAACAATTTTTACGCCATTATAGTCTTTAGGGTTATGACTGCCCGTAATCATAACGCCGGAATGCATGTCCAGGACGTGTGTTGCAAAATACAATAAAGGCGTTGGTATATGGCCAAGGTCGACAACATTACAGCCGGTAGCGAGGATGCCGGACTTCATCTGATCGGCAAATTCGGGGCTGGATAAACGGGCGTCAGATCCGAGCAATAAGCAGTGTTCTCCTTTATCCAGAGCCTCACTGCCAATGGCTTTACCCAACCAATATATGACATCGGCAGTCAGGCCTTCACCGACAATGCCTCTGATATCATAAGCTCGAAAAATTTCTTCTTGAAGTACAGCTAAGGTCATTATTATTGTTTTAAATTAATTCCTTAATCAGCAGTATAAGCTTTCTGGCAACAATTTCCTTGCGTTCCTGAGCGAAAGTTTTTTCGCCATTATGCCAGTAAGCATTAACTGAAGCTTCATCACTATTAAAGGTTTCTGTCGCGTGATTGGCGATTACCAGATCAATATTCTTATTCTTTAGTTTTGCCAGCGCATTAGCTTTTAAATTCTCAGTTTCTGCAGCAAAACCGACACAAAATGGTTTGGCTTTTTGAGCAGCAATGCTGGCCAGAATGTCAGGGTTTTTCACCAGTTCTAACTGCAAATTGTCTTCAGTTTTTTTTATTTTATTACTGGCGCTTTGCTGTGGGCGGTAGTCGGCAACAGCAGCGACGCCGATAAAAATATCACAGCTTTTTTCCGTTGCGGCCTGCAACATTTGTTCCGCACTTTCGACATTAACTATCTCAACATGCGGTGGCGGAAACAGATTAACTGGTCCAGAAATTAAAGTAACTTTAGCACCTGCTTCGGCTGCAGCAGACGCCAACGCATAGCCCATTTTCCCGGAGCTATGATTGCTGATGTAGCGTACAGGGTCGATTGCTTCTCGGGTGGGTCCGGCAGTAATGCAAACACTCAGACCGGCCAACGCACCGGTCTGGAAAAGTTCTGCAGTTTGTTCCAGCAGTTGTGATGGTTCCAGCATTCTGCCAGGGCCGCTCTCGCCACAGGCCTGCTCACCATCAGCCGGGCCTAAAATATGAAAGTTTTTTGCCTCGCGGGTTTCAAGAGCGGCCAGGTTATTTTGCGTATTCTGATTTTTCCACATGGCCTGATTCATGGCAGGCGCCAAGGCAATGGGGGCAGTGGTAGCCAGACAGATAGTGCTTAACAGATCGTTAGCTTCACCATGCGCTAATCTGGCAATAAAATTTGCGCTTGCCGGGGTAACTAAAATCAGATCAGCCCAGCGTGCCAATTCTATGTGTCCCATTGCCGCCTCGGCTTCTTCGTCCAAAAGCTCTGTATGCACACGGTTGCCGGATAAAGCCTGCATGGTTAGAGGTGTAATAAATTCACAGGCAGCCGGAGTCATTACCACGCGCACCTCAGCTCCGGCCTTTATCAGGAGTCGACAAAGCTCGGCACTTTTGTAAGCAGCGATGCCACCGGTAATACCCAGGAGTATCTGTTTATTGGCTAGACTCAGCATGAAATATTGGTGTGATTTAAGGTCGGCAAAGCCTAGCAGTAAGTTATCTATTATTCAATTTTCTGCAATGAGTTCACGGCCAGGATACATCTGAGAACACTGGCA
Source organism: Gammaproteobacteria bacterium (assembly GCA_038148755.1). Classification (GTDB taxonomy): domain Bacteria; phylum Pseudomonadota; class Gammaproteobacteria; order Pseudomonadales; family Pseudohongiellaceae; genus UBA5109. The sequence goes on along the minus strand of JAYQWA010000001.1, from coordinate 47,771 downwards.
TATTCTGGGGGCTAAAAAGTAAGGTGGCCTGAATTTAACAAATTGTTAACAAGCTAAAACCGTTTACAAACAGTTAATTTGTCAGATAAAGGAAAAATAAGGCGTATTATGTTCAATAGGGTATTAAAAATAAAAGTCCATAATTCAGCCTGAAAGCAGGCGGAGGAGTTTAGTATGAAATCAAGTTTATATGGTGTGGTTTTAATTTCAGTGATGACGCTATAGGCCTGTCCCCAGCAGGAAGAAGCTGCACAAATAAATGCTCCTTCTATGGATAGCCAGAATGCCAGCAGTAGCGATCTGTATTCTGAATTCAACGTCCAGATGACCATTCGGGATGTGATGAACACGTTTATCGATCCTAATGCCGACATTTTTTGGGAGGCAGTCAGTTATGACGCTTCTCTTGACGGCGGCATCGTTGAGTTAAGGCCAGAGACGGATGAGGACTGGGCAGTGCTTCGCAAGAGCGCAATAGGCATTATCGAAGGAGCAAATTCCTTAATGATTCCAGGTCGCAGGGTTGCACCACCTGGCTCAACCACAGATTATCCTGATGCTGAGTATGAGCCCCTTGAGGTTGAGGAGAAATTGCAAGCAGACCGCGCCTCATGGGTTGGTTTTGCCCAGGGGCTTCAGGCTACTGCTTTTGTTAGCGCTTAATGCTATAGATGAACGTAATCTGGATGCCTATACCGAGGCAGGTGGCGCTATAGATGATGCCTGTACAGCATGCCATCAACAATACTGGTACAGGCCTGAATTACGGACAAGCCCTTAATCCTAACAGGAACGGGAAAGATACCCGGGTCGTTGCGATGCTGCGTTGATTTAAAAAATTCTGTTAAGCCTACTATAGTTAAGTAGGGTTTAAGTGGAGCAGAAGGAGGGAATGATTCTCACCACCCTCAGTCATGGAAGAAAAAGTGATGACAATCAGGGAATGGCCGGAACAGGAACGTCCAAGGGAAAAGCTGTTAACAAAAGGCGCAGCATCGCTAAGTGATGCTGAATTGCTGGCCATATTTTTACGCACCGGCACAAAAGGGTTTTCAGCTTTGGATCTGGCCAGGTTGTTGCTGAAGCGCTTTGGAGGAATACGAGGAATATTAGAGGCAGAAGCCGACGAGTTTTGTCAGCAGCATGGCCTGGGTCTGAGTAAATATGTCCAATTGCAGGCTGTGCAGGAATTGATGCAACGGCATTACCATCCTTCAGGCGTGGCGGAACCCAGTGAAGCTGATATTGCCATTACCCGCCGTTTGAAATCGGCTTTGGAGTTAGTCGATATCAAGACTCTGGATCACCTGGTGGTTGGTGATACTCTTGTCACGTCCATGGCAGAAAGAGGACTACTTTGAGCGATATCGGCAGGGTTATACAAGATATTCCAAAGTTTGCTAATGGCTTGAAATCCTTGCTATTAAAGGACTGTTTTGGTATAAATCGCAGCTCTTTTTTTCCACAGAATTCTAAGTAGCCCTTTTTTAGGCTATTTAAGTAAGTAAATTAATCAGTAAATATAAGTAGGACAGAGGCAAGAACAATGGCTAGAGTGTGTATGGTTACCGGTAAAAGACCACAAACAGGCAATAATGTTTCTCATGCCAAAAATCGTACGCGTCGTCGTTTTACGCCAAATCTGCATACGCATCGATTTTGGGTAGAATCAGAAAAACGCTTTGTTAAATTACGCTTGTCGAGCAAAGGTATGCGTATCATTGACAAGCTAGGCATTGAATCAGTATTGGCTGATATTCGTGCGAATGGCGTGAAAGTTTAGATCAAAAAATTAAGTAATTAGACAATAGTCAGGTAAACAGAGATGAGAGATAAAATCAGATTAGTATCCAGCGCTAAAACAGGGCATTTCTATACCACTGATAAAAACAAGCGCAACATGCCGGATAAAATGGAAATTAAAAAATATGATCCGGTTGCACGTAAGCATGTGATCTATACCGAAGCAAAAATTAAGTAAATTTTTTACGGTTTGTAAAAACCCGCCAGCTGGCGGGTTTTTTGTGCCTGATAAAAAATATCTAGCCTTGCCAGCGTTTTAAAACACTGCAATCTATATCGAAAAGGTCCAGTGCCCGAGCGACAGTTTGTATCACGATATCTTCAATGCTTTCCGGGGCTGAATAAAAAGCAGGAACGGGTGGCATAATAATCCCCCCCATATTTGTCAGATCAAGCATGCTTTGCAGGTGTCCGGCATGTAAAGGGGTCTCCCTTACCATCAGCACTAAGCGTCGGCGTTCTTTCAACACAACATCCGCCGCACGACTTAACAAGGAAGCGCTGAATCCAGAGGCAATTTCTGACATGCTACGGATCGAGCAGGGGACGATGATCATGCCCATGGTTCTAAAACTGCCACTGGCAATGGTTGCGCCAATGTCGTTGTTGGAATAGTGCACATCTGCCAAAGCCTTTAATTCTTCATAGCTCAAGGTGCTTTCATGTTTAAGGGTTTGCAAGGCAGCTTTGCTGACAATCAGGTGGGATTCAATCTTGACCTCTTTCAACAGCTTCAGGCATTCGATGCCGTAGACAATACCAGAGGCTCCGCTTATTCCTACAATCAGACGTGATGGGTGTTTATTCATATCAGGCGGGTACTTTCGATAAAGGCGCTTTTACCAGACAATAATCGACAGCTATCACCATCGCAGGAATTGAGCCAAACAATAAAAAAGACATTCGAAACCAGTAAGCCAGACCAATCAGCATCCAGGTCATTATTATCCATACCGTTAGGGCCACCAGAGCATAAACAATATGAATATAAGAATCCTGATGACAGTTATTACAACTGACCAGTAAGGGCGCTATACCAAGCAGCTTTTGTCGGGTGCTGATACTTTCCTGATTACAGTGTGGGCATGTGTGCATAAGTGTTTCCTGTTATTCAGCCATGATTATAAGCAGCTTTATCCGCAGATGGAAAAAGTCATGTGAAATATGCCCGGCGATTTTGTTGATTCATATCAACAAGCTTTTTTCCCTTAGTGGGATACTCAGCAGACTACAACGCTTTACGGGAGAACACTATGAATACACTCAAAAGAAACTTTACAGCCCTGATTGCCAGCCTGGTTTTGCTGATGGCGGTTCTGATAGTTTTAAGTATGACTTTATCAAGCTCGGTAGATGCTGCTGAAAGTCAGGATTTTCCCATGCCGGTCAGTGTTAACGCCTTGATGGTTAACATGATCGACCATTCAGCGCATTACATTTGGGATTATGCAGCTCTGGAAGACATGATCCTTGAAGATGAGTGGCTGGCCGTTGAGTATTATTCCATTCAGTTAGCAGCGGCAGGGCCTTTAATAACACTTGGCGGCACCGGTGAGCTTGATAATACCTGGGCCTCCTCGCCACAATGGTTAAGCTATTCCATGGATATGAGCAATGCAGCGATGAAAGCTTTAAATGCAGCCCGTCTGCAGGATAAAGCGCTACTGCAAACAGCTGGAGATGAGCTACTAAATTCCTGTCTGGCCTGCCACAGAGCCTTTAAACCTGATGTGCCAACAGAAGGCGTTATTCACGATCCGCTTTACGATCAGCTTTATCATTTGTTCCAGCGTGAAGGTAGTCTGTAAAAGCGCTTACAAAAAAGTTTAGCGGACGATTTTAATCCACTCTCCGGCGACTGGCGCACCACGTGGGTAGTCGCCGTTGTAGAGACGCAGCAAGTCTTCTGCGTAGGTGTCGAAGGGGTTTTCAGCTGCCAGCTGTGCATAGGTTTTGCCATCTGAACGAACATATTCAATGCTGACAGGGTCAGCTATATTGCGTTCATTGGCGGCAATGGGACGGAAACTGCGAATGGCTTCCAGGAATACGGCATCACTGTCATCACTCAAATTTCCGTTAACTTCCTGCCCGGCCATAATAAAGGCGCGTGGACCATAATAGACTACCGCCACGCGGGAATTATTGGCGGGATTAATCCCGGTATATCCTTGTAAACCAAACTGACTTAGCGCTTCGGTTTTTTGTAAACCGGATAAAGCCAGGTCTTCCTGCATGAATAAGCGTGGTTCTTTGTATTCCTGTAAACGTTGTACAGTGATATCAAAAACAAGGGCATCGTCAGGCGAGCTGGCATTTAAGGTTGTTGTCGATTCATTCCAGGTCCAGCCATTCGGGAAGACCACCGTATAGTTCAATAAGTTTTGATAATAGCGATTACGGGCTTCACTGCCGGCCATTTGCATGCTTTGTCCCAGTGTCAATCCATCCATTCGTTCTCTGAAGATTTGAGGATCAACAGTAGACTCGTTTTCACTGGCTAATTCATTGGCCCGACCTACTACTTCCTGCAGACGGGTATCGTTGCGCGGGTGAGTCGCAAATACGCCATGATAGCTGACACCGCCGGATGAAGTTCGTTTGGTAAAGTCTTCGTGATTTTTCAGAACGCCAATAACCTCAACCATGGCTAGCGGATCATAACCGGCTGCAGCGAGATATTCTGCACCGAGACCATCTGACTCAAGCTCCATGTCGCGCCCATAGCCGCTGAGCAGGGCACCGCCAAGCAAGGAGGATGTTTCTCCCAAAGAGCTGACTCCGGTAGCAACCACCAGAACGCCAGCCAGGACGCTATTAGTTTGGCTGGCTGCCTGTTGTCTGACGGAATGGCGGGCTGTAACATGGCCAATCTCATGACCCAGCACCGCGGCTAGCTGGTCTTCACTGTTTAAATAAAGCATCAGGCCGCGATTGATGTAGATAAAACCGCCAGGCAAGGCAAAAGCGTTAATGTCAGGACTGTCTACTACCGTGAAGGTATATTCTATGTCAGGGCGATGAGAAACAGCTGCAAGCTTCTGGCCGATCTCATTAACATAATCCTGTAACTGTTGATCTTGATAAACCGGGTTTTCCTGTAATATTTGCTGATGCAGCTCTGCGCCAAGTTCTATTTCCCGGCTTTCACTCATCGTAACAAAATCAATGCCGCCTGTAGGGTTGGCGGCACAGGAAGTCAGCAGATATAGGCATAATCCGGCAGTAAAATAAGATTTTACAGAATAGCCGGACGAGAAATTTAAGAGCTTATGGAGCTGTATCATGAGCAAGATCATACCGTGCTGAAGCTTAATCCTGGCTTAAAGATTTGCGACTAAGGCATGTCTTAAACGCTTCCATTTAAAAAGGATTTAAGTTGCTGACCCATACCGCTACAGACATTTGACTCAACTCTGGCTAATAACGGGATTGGTAAAATAATGGCTGGTAAATAGGACTGTCCATTGGCATCAGCACTGATGGCGCCGGCACTGGATAAAGTATCCATGTCCCAGATTTCCGCTTCAAAGTTTGAATCATCAGTCCAGGTACCAAAACCAAAGCAGCCACCCCCGCCAGGGCCAACAGCACAGGAAATGGAACCGCTTTCCCCTGAACGTTGAGTCAAACCATCCACCCAGACAATATATTCGACGCCGAAGTCTTCAAGTTTTTCCGCAGCGACATCCTGCTGCATCAGCTGCTCAAGGTGGTCTGTCCGCATGGGCGCAGTTCTGGGTTCGAAGAAGGGGAACATTTCGTCAAGAAAGACGGATTCCGGGATAACATTGATACCATCATTGCCAGATGCGACTACGTTCCCGACACATTCCACGAAGTCCAATTCCGTTTCATAGGAATTACTGTGCCGCCTGCCGAGAATGACGATACTTTCATCGCTGTTAATTTGAGTATCGGCCTGGCGAAACTGGTCAATCTCTGTTGTTGTACAAGCGCTCAGACCTGCCAGAATGCAAAGCAGCAAAGGTATTTTTATTGATAGTTTGTGATCTTTCATGGCTGTCTCCGACAATCACAGATGCTTTGATATCTTACAATACATTATTCATTTGTAACCAATTATTTACTTCCGGTATAGAAGCAAAACCCAGGGAAAAGCTTGCGGCCAAATCACGAAAAGCTTCAACGGCAGCATCATTGACCCCGGCATCAACCGACCCGAAGGTTGATTGTGGTGATTTGCCATACGCCGTCATAACCCAATCTGCAATGGAGCTGCCATCGGGAGAAAACAAGCGCATATTATATTTGACCCATATCTCATAGATATCTAGGCGAGTTTTTTGTGGTAGGCCAATCTGGAAGTCATCAATGGCGGGCTCAAAAATCATATCCAGTTCAGGATAGCTGGCAATTTCATCGGCGCTGTCCAAATAGATAACTTCGGAAAATACCGCCGGCAAAATTGTGTTAAAAAGCGTCATCTGAGAAGCCCCGCTATTGATGATGTATTGCTCTTCACCGGAATATTCATCAAATTCAGTAAAACTATGGGCACTCAGCGAGTCGTCATAGATGACGCCCAGGGTAACGGGGAGCTGATTGACTAAAGGTGCCGGGTAGGAGCCCTCAATCGTAATCATGCTGGTGGATGCACAGCTGAACAGGGCACAACATAAAACGAGGAGGGTGGCTGATCTGAACCCACTAAACATCTGTTTAAGGTTATGCATGCTGCCAATCATAGTATTTATCAGCCTTTTTGCCTGCCTACCCTCAATTGCTTGGTCTGTGTAGACCGGGCTCAGGCTGCTGTTACAGACTCCAACGGAACTCAATGTTACTCTTGTTTACGTAGACATCAATAGTTCGGATTTAAGTTTTAATAAAAATCATTGAGGCCGACAAAAGTCCCACCATTACGCTTGGCCAGCTCGCGCATCAGGGATGCGAAGCGAATACCGCCAGCCTGAAACATCCGGGGCTGGGCAAACTGAACCGGAAAGCCAATGCCATGAATTCTCACCAGCCTGTTGCCGTCGGCATCTTCTACATTAATTCTGTCTATCGTGTCGACCACCTGGGCGATGGAATTGCCGGAGAAGTCATCACCCAGCACATAGATACTGATCTTTTTTCCAGGCTCATAAAATGTTCGGATGGCAGTGGTAATGCCTTCTACCGGGCTGCTGTTACTGAAAGGGTTCCAGGTGCGCAGTCGCTGTAAAATAGCTGAGCGACGTGCCGGCGTATCCGGAATCCAATCACCCCGGAACTGGCTGAACATGTATTCTCCCATGTCATTCATTACCTGAATGCCTTTCACTTCAGGGTATATGTCCAGGGTGTCGATAAAGACTTCCAGCATGCGGGACCAGCTGTAATTAAACATACTGCCGGAAGTATCAATAATAAAAATAACGTATTCGCTGTCGACCGGAACGCCACCAACAGAGTCTGTCATTCTGAGCTCAGCCTGATTGGCCTGCAGTCTTTGCATTTCCTCAGTCAGGCGTTGCTGAGCCAGGGCAAGCTGGCCTTCCAGAATGGCATTAACAGAAGACTGCTGGCTGGAGTTACTTAACTGATCTTCCAGGGAGCTCAATTCCCGGCGCAGGCGTGCTATGCGCTCGTCGTATTCAGAGAGTTGTTCATGCTTAGCGTTCAATTCACGGTTATAAATATTGGTTTCACCCCGGATTTCAAACAACTGGCGCTGCATCTCCAATACCGAACCGGTATTGCTGACTTCGGATGTTTCCAGCGGTATCGGCGCGGATACGCGGGTAATCATCAGCAAAAGAATGATGGCGCCAAAACCACAGGACATCACATCCAGAAAAGCGATGTTGAAAGAATCATTGTCTCTGCGTTTTGCCATAATTCAAATATTGTTAACGATTAGTCAGTTTAAGGCCAGTCCCCTGAAGGGCTCATGAATGCTCCCCCAGTGGCCACAGCCAGTTGCCAGTAATAAGAAGCAGCCAGTGGGTCTCCTTCCAACGGTGCCAAAATAACGTTAACCGGAATTCCGTTCGGCAAATATTCCAGCGCCTGTTCAAATAAGCGTTCACGGTCATGCCCTGAAATCGTTGCTGTCCGTGGTTCACGATTATCACGAGTAGGCAGGCCGTCGGTGATCAGAAAAATATTATCCGGCAGCGGAGAAAGACCCTGTATGGATTGGAACAAACCGGCCAGATTGGTACCACCATCCGGAATTAGTTGATCCAGGTTATCAATAGCCTCATTAAGTTGTGCTTCATCAGCCACTTCCAGCCAGCGCCCTTGCGAACCGGGAATCAGGCTGTTCACGTTTTCACTGAAAGTATAAATCTGGTATTGGCTGGGGATAGGCATTTGCGTGGTTAACCAATCAACGGTTTCCTGCACATTACGCCATTTTTCTGAATTGAGCTTGGCATCATCAGACATATTACGGCGGCGGATAATATTAACTATGGTGTCATCCAGCATGCTGCTGGAGGTATCAACTAAAACCAATATACGATTACCGCCCAGTATCAAACCGGTCAGGTACTGGCGGTTACCATCACCGATAAAACGCCGGATATTATTGCCGGCAAACTGATCTTCCGCTTCACGCAGGTTTTCCAGTTCAGCTTCCAGCTCAGCAATCTGTTGCTGCAGACGCATGATGTCTTCCTGGCCTGAAGTGTTGTTATTTTCAAGATCACGCAAACGATCCATGAAGTTATCAATCTCTTCTTCAATAGAGCGAGCCAGACCCTGCGCTTCGACAATTTGCAGATCAACGTCAGAAATGGTGTTACGGACTCTTACCAGGCCTTCTTCACCAACCAGAATCTGTTCTTCAAGTAAATTTATTTCTGCCGCCAGATTGGGATCAGTGACGTTAGTCGCATCCGATGTGGAGTGATCCAGAATTAAAAATATTAATACCACGGCACCAAAACCACAGGACATCACGTCCAGAAAAGCCAGGCTCATCGGATTAAAACTGCGTTTACTGTTTTTATCTTTTGCCATTACTGGACCCGGATAAAGTCTATGGTGTTTTTATTATTGATGGTCAGGCGGTCTCCGAGTTTCAGCAAGGTTGGCTCAGAGAAGGCCCGGTCATTTAAACGCAAATCAAGCTCAGGGTTGTTATGCAAGCAGAAGCCTTCATTTTCTGGGCTAACAGTAATCGGCGTGCTCAGATTCAGCTCGGGCAGATTGATGTCAGGCAGGTTATAGGCTTTATGCTGAAATAAAAAATGTGTTGGCTGGACTATGGCTGTTTTGGGAGCTGGTTTTTGTTGTTGTGGAACGGGCAACCTTGAAACCAGCTTTAAGGCTTGATCGCTGCTTTTGATTAATTCCAGGTGCTGGTAACCATTTTCTGTAATGCTATTGTCAGGCACCGTGATTATCCCAGGAATAATCTGCTGTAAGCCAGGCAAAAAGAATAGTCGTTCCAGTAAATAAACAGGGACAGCGACTGGAGCAATAGCTTCAATTTCCTGCGCTACCCGCTTAAAAATAGCTTGTGCACGTTGCTCAAAATTTTTCAATGTCAGACTGGCCTGATAAATCGTGCCTTTGTTGTTTATTTCGATCAGTATTTCCTTGTTTGTTGCAACAGACTTCAGCCAGCTCTCCAGTTCACTGTAAATATATTGCTCCGTATCAGCATTATGTAAGGGGTCAAAGCGACTCTGCTTGATGAAGGCATCAGTAATGGTATTGGCCCAGGCATCATGCAGGGCCAGCAAGCCGGTGCCGGGAACAGGCAACACTTTTTCCCGGATTATTTCTCCCTGTTGTTTGCTAACCAGTGTTAGCACCGTCTGGTGTAACTGCACATCCATGAACAGGGCCTGTTGATGTTCATGCAACCTGGCCATGGCAAGCAGAGCAAGGTCAACCAAGCCCGTCGCTTCAATGGAGCAGTGTTTGACCAGCCCCAGCAAAGTTGCCAGCTGGTTTGTGTTGTAATGGCTTGGCACGGCAAAAACCGCATCACCATCAAGTTCGAATTGTTGTGTAATCTTTTCCAGATGACCAAAAGCAAGATCAGCCTGATGACGAAAAAGCTTGTTTTTATTCACTAAGGGGTCAAGGCCCAGCTGAAACCAGAATTGGTTAAAACTTTGTTGCGGATGTAAACGGGTAAGGGCTAAAGCATCTGTGCCGAACACCGGTGGTTTTTCAAAAGTATTGGCAAAACCGGGACTCTCTCCCAGCAGGCCCTGTGGGGAGCTGATACGGATATTATGGTCATGCAGCTCGATGAAGGTGGTCATTTAATTTAATCGTTTCCATGATCCGGCACCTGCAAATGCCGAATCAGGTAGTTGTCACAATAGTCCTGGGTATCCAGTACCAGGCGGTCCTGTAAAAGTTGCAGTTGATACAGAACGAACATAATAATGATGCTGACCACCAGCGCGATGAAGGTTGAGTTAAAGGCAACACCCAGGCTGGTGGTTACGCCAAGGATATCGCCGGTGACCGCACTTTGGGCCTGACCCAGAGCCTCCCCGATCCCGCGAACTGTACCAAGGAAGCCGATGGATGGAATGGCCCAGGCAATGTAGCGCACTATGCTCAGTTCACTCTCCAGGCGTTCAGCTTCCGTGTTGCAGACATCTTTGACCACACTGGAAACATCCTGAATACTGCGCGTGGTATTAAAGCGCTGCAATGCAGATATCAGTGCTCTGGGGAGCAGGTATTCCCGCTCATGAGGAGGCAGGGCCTGCACCGGGCGTGCATAGTTCCGGGCGTCTTCAGGCAGTATGCTGATTCCTTCAGAAAGATTGAGTAAGGAACGCTCCAGCAGGCTGCTTTCCTTGCGGTTACGCCAGACTTTCAATCCGATAATGGACAGCGCCCAGAACATTAAAATAATACAGGTTTCCTGTTCGTAGTCGCGCATCACAACATAAAGCGAACGTTCCTGTATGTAATCCGGGTCGGCTTCCTGCAGGATTGCCTGTTGCGCCATGATGGCTTCGGCGTTCGGCCGGATTACAGCTACATAGATGGCGTGCACAATGATCACGGAAATGATCAGCGCAAAGACCTGATAGACTAAATCAGAGACAAGGCCTTTCTGTTTCATAGCGAATCCTCAATATCTTCTAATACTTACCCAAAAACCAACGTTAAATATCAACAGGAAATGATACGGAAAGATCCTCAGATATCTGGGCGCTGGGCACAAAATCATCATCACCTTCCTGGCTGGCAGCAGCTTCCTCTGAATCAGTGTTGTCAGCCTGGCTCAGTACAACTTCCTCTGTGTTTGGTTCAGTGGCTGTCTCAGCTCCAGCCGACTCTTCTTCAGCAGCATACACTGAGCCAAAGCTCAAGGCTGAAGCAACGACAAAAATAATGCGAATGTACTTTTTCATAATGAGCGTTTTGCTAGCCACTTGTTGTTAACAAGCTACGAAATAGTAGCCATCTCCATGCTTATTGTGAAATTTATAGTATCGCATTTGATGGTAAACTGCCTCATTTTCAAGACCTTAGCTCAGGAATATTAAGCTGGAGTTCAGCCTGTCTGTAGCTTTTAAATTAAGCTCTGAGTAGAGTCATGCCTTTATAATGGCTTAATGCTATCCTTTCACAAAAAATATGGGTTATTTCCTGGAATTTAACAGAACAGAAAATGTTGGAAGTACTGCCTGAAAGTCATGCGGAGCATGTGAGTAATGTCGGTGAACCGGAAACACTGAATGAGCTGTTTGGCGCTCTAGCGCAACAATGCGGGGATAGTCCTGCGCTCATCGGCCCTAATGGTGAGAGCACCAGCTTTCAGCGGCTGCAAAAACAAATCCATAACGGCCAACAGACGCTACTTGGTGCCGGCATCAAGCCGCGGGAAAGGGTTGCAGTTGTACTGCCGCAGGGCATGGAAATACTGCTCGGTTTTTTATCAATCAGTACCTTCGGGGTGTTTGTGCCCCTGAACCCGGATTATACCAAAAGTGAATTCAGCTATTTCCTCAAAGCAACGGGTGTGAAGTCCATCCTAATTGGTGAAGACGCTGCTGAGGAGATAAAGCAGGCAGCTTTAAAAGCGTTGCTGCAACACTATCCGGGGATGCAATTACAGGAAGGAAAGCTCAACTGGCGCCACAGGATGGCTCACCGCTGGCTGCAAAATCTGCCCGTGCGGGTACCAGAGTAAAAAGTCGCTTTAGCGCGGTATTAATTTCAGCACTTCGCCGGGAAATACCCGGCCAGCTTCAGTATTATTTTCTGAGTCGGTCAGGATATAAATACTGCCGTCTGGTGTCTCTGTCACAGACCGCACCCGGCGGTCGCGATCAACCAGCAAATGTTCTTCAGCCACAACCCGTTCACCATCCATGACTAGACGGATTAAAAACCGTCCTTGTGCAGGGCTGAGAGAGCCGGCAAGCACACTGCCTTGCCAGCCCGGGAAAGTATCCTGTTGCACAAAGGCAAGACCGGAAGGTGCCAGTGAAGGAAACCAGTAGTAGAGCGGCTGGACGGTTCCGTCCCATTGTGAAGGGCCAATTTCAGTGCCATCATAATTTTTGCCGTAAGTGACATAAGGCCAGCCATAATTCAGGCCGGGCCGCACGACATTCAATTCATCGCCACCCATGGGTCCATGCTCAATAGACCATAGTTCACCAGTGGCAGGGTGCAGCATAATGCCATCCTGATCGCGGTGACCAATGGCATAGATTTCCGGTTTGATATTGGTTTGCCCGACAAAAGGGTTGTCAGCAGGGACAGAGCCATCCGCATTAATGCGCAGAACCTTGCCCGTATAAGTCGTTAAGTCCAGCACTTCAGGCCTTCGCTCCATATAACCGATGGTTGTAATGTAGAGCTTGCCATCTGCCGTTGAGGCCAGTCGTCGGCCCGAATAGTTCCCCAGTATCTGAATATTTTCAAACCGGCTCATATCGCGGGATAAAGTAGCGCTGGCAATCTGCCCGACAGGCTCTGCTTCACCGGCAGGGGGGGCGGCTTCATAAGCAAAAAAGATACGGCGGTTTTGGGCAAAGTTTGCGTCCGCGGCAATATCCATCAGGATTCGACCATCACCTGAGCGTAATGGTGGCATGTTGCTTATCGGGCCAGTAACGGAACCATCAGCATGAATCACCCGGATATTACCTGAGCCTTCAGATACCAATACGCTGTTATCCGGCAGGCTTACCAGTGCCCGTGAGCCCTGCAGCCCTGAGAGCACAAGTTCTGTCCCTATAGTTGATTGAGGCGCAGGCGGCGCGCCTGTTTGTCCGGGGAAAGCCGGGACAGGCGGATTGGCAAAGGGATCAGGAGGATTATCAGCTGTCAGGGCAGTATTGCTTAACACTGTTGTTACTGCAGTCAGGAAAAAAAGAACCGGTTTCAACATCTGGCGCTCCCTTGAATTTGTACTGTGCAGGAATTATTTCCAAGTGTATGAAAAATGAATTTATGCAGGAAGGTTAGTCTCGCGCTGGACTAATAGCAAGGGGATGTTTATTCTCTTCGGCCGCATACAGGAATAAGCAGATGTCAAAATTGATTTTAAAAATTGTTAGCACAATGGGCTTGATAATCCTTGCCAGCCTGGCAGGAGCACAAGACATTGCTGAAGAGCTTTATTCGAGATATGAGTCTTCGGTCTACCGTGTTGAGGTGGTAACACCGGGTATAGAAAATAAAGCCTCGGTCGGCACCGGCTTTGTGATTGGACGTAATGACATTCTGGCCTCCAATTACCATGTTATCTCAAATGTTGTGAATGAGCCTGATCGTTACCGACTGGAGTGGGAAGGTGTTGATGGACGTCGCGGCCCCTTAACCGTCCTGGCTGTAGATGTTGTCCATGACCTGGCCATATTGCAGGCGGAAGAACCCATGGGCCTGCCCATGCAGATTACAGACCTGCCGGAAAATGGGGTCTCCCTGTTTTCGATGGGGCACCCTCTGGCGCTGGATCTGGCTATCGTCAGTGGCACCAATAATGGCATCCAAGCCAGCTCGCTTTACGAGAAAATTCTTTTTAGCGGCAATATCAATCCAGGCATGAGTGGCGGACCGACACTTGATCGCTTCGGTCAGGTGGTTGGCATTAATGTCGCTACCAGCGGGGAAGCAGTAGGCTATCTGGTACCGGCGACTTATCTGGATAAATTACTGGCTGATGTCAGGGCAACAGACTTCAGGCCTGAAACCGATCTGGCAACCAGCATAAGCAACCAGCTTACCGATAATCAACAGTCTCTGGTTGATGAAATTCTCAGTAATGAATGGCGCAATATTTCACTGGGAAATTTATCCGTGCCGGGTCGCGTGTTTGACCGTCTGGATTGCTGGAGTGATAACCAGTTTGAAGAAGGCACTAACCGCTATACCGTCAATGCCGCGATTTGTCGGGGGCAGGATTCAATTTATCTTTCCGAGCAGTTACGTGCTGGTGCGTTTTCCTATGAATTCTACTGGCTGGATTCCGAACAGTTATCGCCATCCGCGTTTTACCAGATTTATCAGCGCAGCAGTCGTAGCCGCTTTCCTTCACGACCAAGTGAAGAAGATGTTGGCAATTTCAGCTGTTCCACGCAATTTATCGAATTGTCCGGGCAGGATTTCAAAGCCAATATCTGTGCCCGCCCGTATCTGGATTATCCGGAGTTAACGGATTTTATGGTGCTTATGACACTGGTGGGGCATGACAAGGAAGGCGTAATTTTTACCATGGACTTCTCGACTGTTTCACTTGAAAACGGTCTTGCGGTACTGGAGAAATTTTTAGGAGCGGTGGAATGGAATCCCTCATAATTCGTGTCTCCAGGGGAGGCAGAAGCCAACCGGTTTTTCACAAGGCAGAGAAATTTCCATTCCGCATTGGTCGCGCCTATGACAATGATCTGATCATTGCTGATGAAACCGTATCAGCCCATCATATTGAATTACATGCCAGTGAAAATGGCTTTCAGGTAAAAAGTCTTGCAGATGAAAATGGCACCTGGATAGGTAAAACAAGGTTGGCTGATGGTGAGCATGAATTATATGAAATGAGCGTGCCAACGACGATCAATATTGGCAGGACACACCTTGATTTACATGCAGCACACTCTCCGGTTGAACCGACACTAATTATTGCCAGAAGCTCGCGCTTATCGGAAATCGCATCAACCATCTGGTTGGCGTTGGGACTGACTCTGGCATATATGCTGCTGACTTTTTATTTTGCTTACCAGCAGTTTTCACTGAACAATGACTGGACAGAGATCCTGGTAAATCGTTTGTTGTACTTCGCTATTCCTGTGGCTATTGCGACAGTTATGAGCTTTATCAGCCGGGTGTTTTTACATAGCTGGCGTTACTTTTTGCAATTGTCACTGGCAAGCCTCGGGTCTCTGGTGTTTCTGTTAACCGAGGAACTCAACAGTGTGATCAGTTATTTTTTCACCAGCCAGAGCATCGCAGATTTTCTGATACTTATTTTCAGCGGCATCTTTTTTGCCTGGATTATCGCCTGGCAGATGCGTGCCATCAGCACAACCTCTGTCAAGCGCGCGGCTTTTGTAGGCATAGGGGTAGCCTGGACTATATTCGGCATACGTACCGTGCAGGATATTGTTGATGTGCCGGATTTCAGTACGCAGCCAACCATGCATAATCTGGTGCAGCGTTATGATATTCGGCTGTCGCCAAGTGAAAAATCAGTACCGGAATTTATTTCCAAGGTGGCTGAAGAATTACAAGCTGGGGTGGCACAAGAACTTGAGAAAGCTGAAGAAGATAGATCTTAGTTGTTGCCTGTTTTGCTAGTAGGGGACGTTCATGTCGGATACAGATAAAAATAATAATCAGGATTATCAGCCGCAAATGAATTATCTGCCAAACCAGATGGTTCAGGTGCCAGGGTTCAAGCCACCGGGCCTTGCCAAAGAAAATCGTCTAAAACACCCAAATGTTTGTTCGCGCGAAGACGAAAATGAATTTCGCAGTGCTGGTGTACTGCTGGAAGCTCTGGCAATTGAAGCCAGAGCCTGGAGTGAGCAACTGCCGCCAAATTTTCGTCCTGCCATTGTTGCTATCCTGCATGGCGGGGTTCAGGTCCAGGTTCGCACACTGGCCCAGGTAAGCTTTGACGGTATCCGCATTGAAGGCACCATGGGCGATGATATTCCCTGTTCGATGCTGGCGCACCAGGACACTATTCAATTGGTCTGTTATGCCATAGCCCTGGATGAAGCCGGTGATGAGGAAGAGGAAAGAGCCAAAAACCCTATTGGTTTTATCTGGGCCGATCACGACGAACAGATTTAACCATCAGGAATTAATATTCTGGTAGCTGCTTGCAGCCATTCTTTTGAATCAAAACAATAAAAATTACGAACATATCTGGCAAACAGTATTGGCTATTCCGCCAGGCAAGGTGGCGAGTTATGGACAAATAGCCGATCTGGCAGGTCTGCCAGGCAGAGCCCGGCTGGTCGGTAGATGTATGGGGTATGCGCCAAAAGAATTACAGGTGCCGTGGTATAGGGTGTTACGTTCAAACGGTCAACTTGCCTTCAAGGCTGGCTCAAGCGGCAGTCAGAAGCAAACCGGCCTGTTGCAGGAAGAAGGCGTGGCGGTAATAAAAAACCGTGTAAATCTGGCTGAATTTCAATGGCAGCCGAGCCTTGATGAAATCCTGTTTAAACTAAAGTTTTAAACTTCTTCAACGTCAAACTTGCATCCAGGGCGGATTCAGTTTTGCAATTTTTTTATAAACCGGGCATTTGGCATGATGTGCGCCGGGCAGGTAGCCGGTGCTCATGAGAAATTCACCAGTGATTTCACCGCCGGTAAAGCGAAAAGTGTTTTTGAATAGTTTTACCCATTCGCCTTTAGGCAAGGGGTGATGATGTTGCAGCCATTGATGAAATGAACCGAATTCTTTTTGCAGAGTCAGAATGGTATTCGCGTTGGCAATGGCGGCATCAATTTTTAATCGGTTACGAATAATGCTTGCATCATTCAGTAAACGTTGCCGGTCTTTTTCTTTAAAGTGGGCAACTTTTTTGACATCAAAATACCGAAAAGCTTTTTGAAAAGCGCTTTTCTTTTTCAAAATGGTTAACCAGGAAAGGCCAGCCTGATTAATTTCAAGAACCAGCCTTTCAAATAACAGATTGTCATCATCCAGGGGGAAGCCATATTCCTGATCATGGTAAGGAGCGTGAAAAGGATGGCCGACAGAGGCTTCACAATAGGTACTCATAGAAAATTCCTTAATCGAAAGTCAAAGGCTTTAATGTCAGGCTCCATCCATTGATGTTTGGCCTGATCAGACCAGATAAGGTCTTTGGAATAATAATTGTAAAGCCAGTCCACTGTGCAGATATTCAGCAGGCGTACCAATTCATCCTCAAGCGCTGGACAACTTTCTGGCTGATGCAGCTCATGAAATATTTTTTTCATAAACAGCACGGTAATGGTTTCGTTATAACCGGCACCATCACCACATTTAACATTGTAAATCTTGATGCTGTTTCTGATTCTGTCTGTAGCGTCCTGTAGCGATAGATTTTTCAAATAAAAAAGTGCCAGCGCCAGATGGGCCCGATGTGTCCAGTTTTTATAGGGCAGGGTGCAGGCTTCATATTTTTCAGCGAGTTCAGCAATATCAGACTGGCTTGCCAGTGGTAGCTCTTCCTTCCCTGGTTTAGCCATTTTTTTCAGCTCTTAATATATAGGCCTGCTTTTCGTCAGCATTGAATCCGCATTTTTTATAAAAAGCATCTATAGATTCTTCCTTGCGACCAGTCATCAGCATGACTTTGTAGCAATCTGCTTCCCAGGCTATTTCCAGTGCTTTATCCATTAATGCTTTGCCAATACCGCTATTACGGTAATTTTTATCGGTAATAACATTTTCTATGACAGCGTATGGTCTTGACCCACGAGTTAGATTCAAAATGATATTTAGATAGCAGCTTCCTAATAAAATTCCATTTTCTTCAGCGACCAAAAGTATAAGGTGTTCTGAATCAAGAATATTTTTATAAGTAGTAAAGCTCTCTGAACTGAGTTTAGGGTCACTGGGATTCAGTTGAAGTAAAAGTTTGCTTACTTGCTCAAAGTCATCTATCTGAGCTATTCGAATTTGCATTATTTAAGTATTCAGCTCTTCACTAAAGTGATAACTCGCGATAGTGAAACCCTGCTCAAAATAGAATTTATGGGCGCGACCCCTGTGCGTACCGGAATCCAGATGCAGATAAGTGCAGCCTTCTTTTATTGCCAGTTCTCTTAACCACCGCACCAGCGTTTCGCCATAGCCTTTCGAGCGTTGACTTTCAGCCGTCACTAAATCATCAATATAAATGCTTGCCCATATGCAGGTTGCGGGCAATACGAAAACCGGCAACGGCAACAACTGCAGAGTCATCTTCAATATAAAGCAGCTGGTAACCACCTTTTTCCATTTCCCGAACCGTCGCAAGAAATTGGTCTTTTTTCAGGTGCGGTCGCAGTTCTGCCACGGTGTCAAAGCAGTTCAGTATTTCTGTATCGGAAATTGCAATACGGGGCACAATCTTTCTTCCCTAAAATAGTGATCAAGCAATAAGAGGCCTAATTAAATCATAAATACCTGGCAATATTGAAAGCACTAACAAAACTGCCATGGAAATATTAAATACTTTTTGATGCGATGGCTCTTTAAACAGCTTTTTTAACCATACCCCGAAAAACAGCCAGATACCGGAGCCGGGGAAAGTAACCAGTAAAAAAATTAAGGCAATAAATAATACCTGTATGAAAATATCCGTATTGCCTGAAGTGAAAGCAGCAACTGCGCCTGTCGCCATAATCCAGGCTTTCGGATTAACCCACTGAAACAAAACAGCCTGTAGAAAGCTCAAGGGTTTGACCTGTTCTGCATTCAAAGCACTGGGTGCGGCATTGGCAATAAGCCAGGCTAAATAGAGTAAATAGGCAATGCCTATAACCTGAATAATCTGGTGCAATAGCGCAAAGCGTTCAAATAAAAAGCCAAAGCCAAGGCCGATAAGAACAACCATCACAGGAAAGCCCAGACAAACGCCCAGATAATGTGGCAGCGTTCTAAGCGCACCAAAATTCAAACCCGAGGTCATCAACATAATATTATTGGGGCCGGGTGTAATGGTTGCCGATGCCGAGAAAATAAAAACCGAGAGGAAAAATTCCATAGTTTGTTTTGCAGGGTAAATGTAGGTGCTTAAATTAAGTTGCCAGGATTGACGGTCTTATGCATTTTAATATGTTTAATACCCTGTTCCAGATAATAGTCTCCGCTAGCATGGTAACCAAGTTTTTCATAAAAACCCTGTGCCGTTTTGCGGGCAGACAGCTCCAGTTCCTTAAAGCCTTGTTCCCGCAAAATATTTTCTATTTCGGCTATCAACTTTTTGCCAACACCCTTGCCTTGTGCGCTGTCTGCAACAGCCATTTGCCTGAGTTTTGCACAGAGCCCTTCAGTAACAGCCTTGATGACTGCGCAGGCAAGCAGATCCTGTCCAGAAAAACAGCCGAAGTGCAGCTGAGATTCTTCGCCATCCGTATCTTCTGTTGAAAGCGTTTTGCCCAGAGGGGTTCTGAGAATGGCAGTCCGGAGCTTTAAGGCCTCAAGATATTCCGGGCTGCCATAGTTTATTTGTTTTATCAGCACGTAATTAGACAGGCGGAAGATTATTCATTCAATTCTTCATTGAGCCAGGTAATGGCAGCGGCTTCGTTGTCAAAATATTCCAGATCACCGGATACAAACCACGAGCCAATTTTGCTGACATTTCCAGCCAGTTTTTATTGCCGACGATGGCAATTTTTTTGAACTGTCTGCCATGTTTCAGGCCGAGTTTAAAATCATCCCAGGCCGCCCTCAGTCCCCAGCCTTCCAGCTCTGTCGCATCAATCAGGGCTTTAATTTCAGGTTGCTTCACTTCTGCCACAGCTGAATCCAGCATGGGCGTAATGGTTTCGTAGTCTTCGTGAGTCAGTTTGTCGATTGCTTTCAGGGTAAAGAAAAACTCAATGTTAAATCGTTCTATGCCAATGGAAAGTCCGTGTCTCTGAATACTCATGATGTCCCCCTTTGTCAGGAATTTTGTGATGAGTTGTCATGCTTAAACCAGAATTCAATTTCGTCTGTCTCGACTTCAAACTCTGCCGCATGTTCTGTATTTGCAGGGACATGATACCAATCACCAACCCCGTATTTTGAGCTACATCATTAATAGTAAGAATGAGTTCTCCCCGGGTAATCACGCCATAATTGTCCGTATCGTACGTGTGCGGAGGAATGGATGTGCCTTTAGGGTAAGAGGCAAACAGCACATCACTGTCTTTGGCTTCCAGCTTATAGGCATCGAAGCGCCCGTCATAAAGCGGTAGCGTTTTTATTTTGTCCGGGTATTGTCCAGCCACTCTAAAGTCTTTTGTGTTTTAATAATTAGATAGTAGAGGCATATTCTCTGAGTATTTCTACAATCTCGACCTGATGGGACTTATATCACTTTCTGTGTAGGGTTTATATCTTTGCTGATTTTCCTGCTTATTCAGTCCAGAAACGATGGCCATAAGTTTTTAACCAGTCCCTCAAATTTTTATAGTCTGGGCAAATGGAAGCCACGGTCTTCCAGAATTTTTTAGAGTGGTCCATATATAGCAGGTGGCTGCATTCGTGCGCGATCAGGTAATCGATTACGGGTTTGGGCGCCATCATGGTGAGCCAGTTGTATTGGATAGTGCCGTCGGAGCAGCAGTGCCCCCATTTGGTTTTGGTGCGTTTAAACACCACTTCTTTCAGGCGATTCTCTACGCCCAGCACACGCGTTGTTTTGATGGTTTGTGTGGTCATGTATTCGCTGGCCTGGTTCTTGAGCCATTTTGAGAAATGCTTTACCAGCACTTCGGGTTCATTGCTGCGACTGTAGATCAACAGGCTGTCATCAGTGATCTCGACTTTAGGTCTTGCTGCGTAGATAACTTCAATGCGGCGGGGTTTGCCGAAGAACATGACCTCATGCCCATCGCCGATAACCAACCTTTGTGTGAGTTTGACTTCCTGCTCAGTCAGGTGTTTGTTAATCCAGCTCTGCTTTTGGGATATAAAGTCATAAATATCCACTTTAGATACATAATAAGGTGATTTTACTTCAATTTTCCCACTTTTTATTATTATAGCAAGAGTTTTGCGCTTTGAGCGCTTTATTTCAAAATCAAAAGGAAAAGTGGGAAATTTATCCAATTTTATAACTTATATAGAGGAAAAGTGGTTTTCTATAATGGAATAATGGCAGGTTTTAAGCTGCCATTTGTTTCTTGGCCTGCATAATCTGACCAACACCATTGAGCAGAGCATCCACAGAAGACGTGACGATATCCTCATTAACCGCAATGCCGGTATAGCGCTCATTCTGATATTTCAGCTGAATATAGGTCACGGCTTCGGCTGCTGAGCTTTGGCTTAACGCGTGTTCGCCATATTCCTGCACCTGAAATTCGATATCCAGGGTGCTTTGCAGGGCATTGGCAAAGGCAGCCAGCATTCCTGAGCCCTGACCCTGTACCTTAAATTCCTGGCCTTCCAGGGCAATAGTGCCTGAAACAGTTTCTTTGCCGTCGCTTTTCTCAATGGAAAAAGTTTTCAGCATCAATGGTGAGGCTACATTCAGATAATGTTGTTCAAACAAGTTCCAGATTTCTTCCGGTGCGATTTCCTGACCGCTGTCTTCGGCGGCTTTCTGCACAACACGGCTGAATTCAATCTGCAGCCAGCGGGGTAACTGATAGCCGTATTTATTATCCAGCACATAGGCAACACCGCCTTTGCCGGACTGGCTGTTTACCCGAATAACATCCTGATAGGTGCGGCCGACATCACGCGGATCAATCGGTAGATAGGCAATTTCCCAGGGTGCGCCTTCTTCATAGATGTTAAGACATTTTTTAATGGCATCCTGATGGCTGCCGGAAAAGGCGGTAAATACCAGGCTGCCTGCGTAAGGCTGGCGCGGATGCACTTCAATCTGAGTGCATTCCTTAACCACGGTACAGATGCGGTCCATGTCGCTGAAATCCAGTTCCGGATCAACACCCTGACTGTACATATTCATGCCCATCACAACGACATCCAGATTACCGGTACGCTCGCCATTACCCAGCAGGGTGCCCTCAACCCGTTCGGCGCCAGCCATCAAGCCAAGCTCGGAGGCGGCAACACCACAACCACGGTCATTATGGGTATGCAAACTGATAATCACAGAATCGCGTTTGCCGATATGTTTGCAGAACCATTCAATCTGGTCGGCATAAACATTGGGCGTGGCAACTTCAACGGTGGCAGGCAGGTTAAGGATAACCTTGCGCTCTGGTGTTGGCTGCCAGATTTCAGTCACGGCATCACAGATTTCCACAGCGAAATCAAGCTCGGTGCCGGTGAAGCTTTCCGGTGAATACTGGAAGAACCATTCGGTTTCCGGTGCGGCCTGAGCATTGCGCAAGACATCCTTGGCGCCTTTAACGGCGATATCAACAATGCCGGCTTTATCCAGCTTGAAGACTTTCTCGCGCTGCACCACCGAGGTGGAGTTATAAAGATGCACGATGGCTTTTTTAACGCCTTTCAGCGCTTCAAAGCTGCGTTCAATCAATTCGGTGCGGGCCTGCGTCAATACCTGGATGGTGACATCATCAGGAATCTTGTCTTCTTCAATCAGCCAGCGCACAAAATCAAAATCCGGCTGAGAGGCGGCCGGGAATCCCACTTCGATTTCCTTGAAGCCGACATCCACCAGCAGGGCGAACATCTTTTTCTTCTGCGCAACGGACATGGGCTCGATCAGAGCCTGGTTACCATCTCTCAAATCAACGCTACACCAGGTCGGTGCTTTGTCGATGACCTTGTCCGGCCAGGATCTGTCTGGCAAGTGAACAGGCTGAAAGGCTTTATATTTTGTATGGTTGTAGCGACTCACGATCTTGTTCCACTTCTGTTGGTTGTTTCGAGCAGGCATTGTACAGGAACTTTGGCGCTAACATATTGCTAATATTGTGAATATTAGGGTATTTATTAAAATAAATGGCTAAAAAAATTTAATAATTAGATTAAAATGCTAAATATAGATTATAATTCGGCATATTTAATATTAAAAAGAGCAATTTGTAGTGATGGAATTGGATAAATTAGATAGAACAGATAGGCGCATACTGACCGAGTTACAAAAAAACGGGCGTATCAGTAACCTGGAGCTGGCTGATGCCATTGGCCTCTCACCATCACCCTGCCTGCGTCGGGTTAAACAGCTTGAGGATTCCGGCATTATTGAAGGCTATACCGCTTTACTGAATGCGTCCCGTCTGGGCCTGAAACTGATGGCGCTTATCCAGATCAATATGGACAAGCATACGCCGGATCGCTTTGAGCATTTTGAAAACATGGTTAAAAGCTATCCTGAGGTGCTGGAATGTCTGCTGATAGCCGGGCAGTCGGCAGACTATCTGTTAAAAATAGCGGTACAGGATATGGAGGTCTATCAGGATTTCCTGCTCAACAAAATCACCAAGATTCCCGGCGTAACCGATGTGCATTCCAGCTTTGTGCTCAGGCAGGTCATCAGTACAACCCGATTGCCGGTCGGGAATGATTAACTGACAAATATTCAGTAGTGGCTGAGTTTGAATAGTTTGAGGCTAATTGAGCCGGAGTGACGTCGTAGGTGAGGAGTATTAAAGCGAGCGAACTACGACTCACTTCGGCAAAGAGCTTAAAGTTTCAAACTGAACCAATAACGGATACTGATTCAATTTATTCCAATGCTTTGGCCTGTGCTATAGTTTCTGCTCCGATAAAAAACAACGGTGCAACAGGCAAAGCTATGGCGAGCATCTTTACTAAAATTTTAAAGCGAAACATTCCCGGCCATTTTGTCTGGGAAGATGATCTGTGTTTTTCCATCATGACCATACAACCGATCAGGGAAGGTCACCTCATGGTTATTCCCAAACTGGAAGTCAATCACTGGGATGATCTGCCACCGGAAACGGCCGCACATTTAATGCTGGTAGCGCAAAAAATTGCCAAGGCCATAAAAGGCGTTATCCCCTGCAAAAGAATTGGTGTCTCCATCGTTGGTCTTGAAGTGCCGCATACCCATATTCATTTAATTCCGATAGACAACATGGGCGATCTGGATTTCAGTCTGGCACAGGAAATGGCTCCGGAAAGACTGGCCGCCACGGCAGAAAAAATTAAACAATCCCTGCAGGCGCGCGGTTATTCCGAAGCTGACGTTTAAGCTTTATCTCTCCTGATCCCTATCAATGAACGCCGAAAAAGATAATATTTTTCTTTATGACGAAGTTGCGGATTTTGTGTTTGACGACAAAGTCACCGCAGTTTTCGCGGATATGATCAACCGTTCGGTACCGGGTTATGCCCTGATCGTAAAAATGATCAGTGTGCTGGCCGAGAAATATGCGCAAAATAATACACAACTTTATGATCTCGGCTGTTCGTTGGGAGCAGTTACTTTTTTGCTGCAACAACTCAAACTTGAAAACAGTAATATTATTTCCGTTGATAACTCACCAGTGATGATTAAGCGTTGTGAAGAATCACTGGCTATTCATAAAAAAGAGGCATGTCTGCCAGTAGAACTGCGTTGTGAAGATATTCAGCAAACGCAACTGGAAAACGCTTCAGTGGTGGTCTTGAATTTTACCCTGCAATTTATAGCACCAGCGCAGCGCGATGCCATTATTAAAAAAATATACGACGCCTTAGTGCCAGGTGGTATTTTAATTATTTCTGAAAAAGTCATGTTTACCAATGAAGAAAAAAATTCCTTGTTTATAGAGCTCTACCATCAGTTTAAAAAAGCCAATGGCTATTCAGATCTGGAGATAAGTCGCAAGCGATCTGCACTGGAAAATATTCTGATTCCGGAAACCATTGAACAACATCGAGACAGAATTAGCTCAGCAGGTTTTTCATTTTTTGAGCCTTGGTTTCAGTGTTTTAATTTCACCTCAATGTTTGCGGTGAAATAATCCAGCTTAAAAATCATGCATACTTCTCCAGAAATATTTGATTACTCTTCATTAAAAGAGAGAGTAAAAAATACCAAACTTGCCAGACTGGCTGATGCGGTGCCAGATACTTTTCTGGCACAGATTAATCATGGTGATTTCCCGGCCTGGAAGCAGGTGCTGGATGCCTTGCCTGAGATTTCTCCTGCTTCTTATGAATTAAATGATGAATTGCGGATCGGTGAAGCTGAGCAACTGAGTGATGCGGACAGAGAAAACTTAAAAAATTTGTTGCTGGGCCTGCAACCCTGGCGTAAAGGGCCTATTAATCTGTTTGGTCTGCACATAGACACGGAATGGCGTTCTGACTGGAAATGGGATCGCCTGAAAGAGGCAATCAGCCCATTGACTGATCGCAAGGTATTGGATGTCGGTTGCGGCAATGGCTACCATTGCTGGCGTATGGCAGGTGCCGGCGCAAGAGTGGTAATTGGCGTTGACTCTCATCTACTGTTCAGTATGCAGTACTGGGCGATCCGACATTTTTTAAGGGAACCGCCGGTTTATGTATTGCCACTGGCGCTGGAGCAAGTGCCGGAGCAGCTGGCAACATTCGATACGGTTTTCTCTATGGGCGTGTTATATCACCGACGCTCTCCGATTGATCACCTGTATGCCTTAAAAGATTGTCTGCGCAAAGGCGGAGAACTGGTGCTGGAAACCCTGGTGATTGACGGCGAAGATGGTATGACGCTGTTACCTCAGGAACGTTACGCCAGAATGCCGAATGTCTGGTTTTTACCGAGCTGTGCCACCCTGGAAAGCTGGTTGCTGAAAGCCGGTTATAAAAATGTCAGGTTGGTAGATGTTTGTACTACTTCCATAGAAGAACAGCGCAGCACTGAATGGATGAATTTTGAATCCCTGCCTCAGGCATTAAATGAAAAAGCCCCCTCGCTCACCATAGAAGGATTGCCGGCACCGAAACGGTCTATTTTTATCGCTGAAAAATAACTCGTGCATAAAGCAGTTTACAGGTTCAAACTTAGTTAAAAATTGTTTATTCTAAAAGTCTGAGCTTATCTGACTAGCCTATTTATAGTTGTAAATTATAGATGTAAATGATGTAGAGTTTGCCTTACTACCCTGACGCATGGGCCGTGGGGTATGTGTTGGGACAGGGAGAATCATGGCCAGACCACTGCGAATAGAATATCCAGGCGCTTACTACCACGTCAGTAATACAGGCGAGTATGGCATTACGCTTTTCCCCGGCAGTAAATACTATGAAGCTTTTTTGACAGAACTGAGTAATGCCTGCGCGCGCTTCAATGTGGAAGTACACAGCTATTGTTTGTTGCGAAACGAATATCATTTATTACTGAAAACACCGGAAGGAAATTTAAGTCGTTTCATGCGTCAGTTAAACGGTTTATACACGCAGTTTTATCAGAATCAAAAAAGTGAACAGGGCTCAGTTTTTCAATCGCGGTATAAAGCTGTTTTAGTTCAGGCTAATGCCTGCTTGCTGGCAGTATCGCGCTATATCCATAGTCTGGACGCTTCGGCCAGGCGAAAGGGAAAACAGGTGTTTTCGGACTGGTCCAGCCTGGCAGCTTTCGGCAATAAAGTTAAAGCGCCGGAGTGGTTAGTGAGAGAAGATATTTTTGACTTGCTGCCTGCTGAGGCCGCATCGAAAAAAGCAGGAAACAAATCGACAAAAAAAAGCGCCAGGCCTTATGCCAGATATCTTGCTTTTTTCGCCGAAGGTGTTGATTCGGAAACCAAACAATTTTATGCCAGAAAAAATCGGCTGTCTGTTCTGGGCGATACCAAATTTAAAAACAGTGTTAAGGCTAAAGTTGAGCCGACAAAACAGCGCGGCCTGGGTAAAGGCAAGTTGGCTCGTTTGAGGCCGTCGATGAAAAAAGTGGTGGAGGAAGTGGCCAAGTATTTCAAAGTGACAGAACGTAGTATCTATCAGGCTGCACGCGGGCCGGGCAGCAAAAATGTTCCCCGCTGGGTAGCCATGCATCTTTGCCAGGAACTCTCAGCAGCAACATTGCAGGATATTGCCAGCCGTTTCGGGTTGAAACGTTATGGCACAGTATCAACAACTGTCGGCAAGTTGCGGCAGGAATCGCAGGACAACCCGAAAATTCTGAAAGCCATTCAAAGTTTAAGTAAACGGCTTAAAGCTTAATTTTTCTATTCTTATTTCAACTTGCCGCCCCTTGTAATTCAGGTCTGGGCGTATAAACTCTGTTTTAATTTCTCACACTAAGGCAAATCATGAAAGTAGCCGGGCAGGCCTACGCTGAAGACAAGGCCGATTTACCCAAACTCAGACAGCAAGCCTATCAGGAAGGCATGTCGAGCCTCAGGCATAGCGGGGCATTGAAAGTTGCAGACGGCATAACAACAATTAATGAAGTATTCCGGGTTGCTCCAGAGACGCATTAGATTTACCGACAGGCATCACCTGTCAGGAAGAGGTCATTGATGAGACAAAGCGCTCTTCCGGGAGGGCAATGAGTGAAAGTGTTAATTATCGGCCCATCGTGGATAGGCGATATGGTAATGGCACAATCCCTGTTCCGCTCCCTACGCAGTCTGAACCCTGAAGTCATTATTGATGTACTTGCCCCTGACTGGACCCGGGCTTTGCTGGATAGAATGCCGGAAATTAATCGAGCTATCAGCATGCCTATCGATCACGGCGAACTGGCGCTTGGTAAACGCCATCGTTTGGGAAAAGCCCTGCAAAGTGAAGGCTATCAACAGGCCATAGTGTTGCCCAATTCTTTTAAGTCGGCACTGATTCCTCTGTTTGCCAAAATACCTATACGTACGGGTTGGCGTGGTGAAGCCCGTTCCTGGCTATTGAATGATTGTCGTCTGCTGGATAAGCAGCAGTATCCTTTAATGGTTGAAAGATTTGTTGCGCTGGCGTTCCCGGCGCGCGCAGCTTTGACGAAACCCTTGCTGCAACCAGCTTTAATGGCATCGGCAGAAGCAGACAAGCTTGTTGCAAAGTTTGAGTTAAGCCTTGAACGGCCTGTAACTGTTTTTTGTCCCGGCGCGGAATTTGGTGCTTCCAAGAAGTGGCCGGAGTCACATTTTGCAACACTGGCTGAAACTTTAATCGATGAAGGTAAGCAGGTCTGGCTGATGGGCTCAAAAAATGATGGGCCAACAGCCAACAACATTATTGATATAATGCTGCCTGCGCATAAAAATCATATTGTAAACCTTGCCGGTTTAACGGATATTGGAGAGGCAATAGACTTGATGAGCCTGGCTCAATCGGTAGTAAGTAATGACTCCGGTTTGATGCATATCGCTGCAGCCTTGAATAAAAAGCTGGTGGCAATTTATGGTTCAACGTCGCCGGATTTTACGCCGCCTTTAGCTGAACAGGTGGAAATATTAAATTTAAGTTTGCCCTGTAGTCCATGTTTTAAAAGGGAGTGTCCCTTGGGCCATCTTGATTGTCTGAACAAGTTAGCACCGGATCTTGTTCTGAATGCCATCAGAAAAATTAACGCAGAGAACGCTGAAGCCTGAATATGCATGTCCTGATCGTCAAGGTATCTTCACTCGGTG
This sequence comes from Gammaproteobacteria bacterium, assembly GCA_038148755.1. Classification (GTDB taxonomy): domain Bacteria; phylum Pseudomonadota; class Gammaproteobacteria; order Pseudomonadales; family Pseudohongiellaceae; genus UBA5109. Next base: position 19,385 of record JAYQWA010000001.1, on the reverse strand, counting down.
ATGTTATTCATACCTTACCTGCGTTAACCGATGCAATGCGTGCTATTCCACAAATAAAATTCGACTGGGTTGTCGAAGAAGCATTTACTGAAATACCGGCATGGCATAAAGCGGTGAACAAGGTTATCCCTGTTGCCTTTCGCCGCTGGAAAAAAAATATTTTGTTTATGCTGTTTAATCGTGAATATAAAAACTTCAAAAAAAATCTCAAATCAACAGATTATGATTTGATTATTGATGCGCAGGGGCTGTTAAAGAGTGGTCTCATTTGTTCCATGGCGCAGGGAAAAAAAGTTGTAGGGCTGGATAAAGAAAGCATCAGGGAAAAAGCAGCAAACCGCTTTTATGATGAAAGCTATCCGGTATCCCGTCAGCAGCATGCAGTTGAACGTACCAGAATCTTTTTTGCCCAGGCGCTTGGTTATGGTCTGGATGGTCTAAGCCTGGACTATGGCATATCCCTGCAGCAATCCGAACAGAAAGAAAATAATTCAGGTAAATCCTTATACTTTTTGCACGGAACAACATGGCAAACAAAACTATGGCCTGAACAATATTGGATTGAGCTGGCAAACAAAGCAGTAAGCGAGGGTTATCAGATTAAATTGTTGTGGGGAAATGAAGAGGAGCACCAACGGGCAAATCATATTGCAGCCCTGGTTCCAAACGTGACAGTCATGAGTCGATTAAGTTTAACTGAAATTGCCGGACAATTATTACAGGCGGATATTATTGTTGCAGTGGATACCGGGCTAGCGCATTTGGCTGCAGCCCTGGACAGACCAACAGTTGCACTTTATGGCGCCAGCGACCCGGCCAAGACTGGAACTTATGGTAAGAATCAGATTCATTTAAGTGCATCACTTTCCTGTAGCCCCTGTTTAAATAGAAAATGTCATTATCAGGGGCAGGATTTAAATGAAACTGAAAAAGAAAGCATTTTTGCTGTAGACCCTCCCTGTTTTTCGACCGTAGCACCTGACAGGGTTTGGAAGAACATTGAAAGTCTTACACAGGCCGCGCACTAAACTTAATATGAAATTTGCTATCGTACTTTATTCATATTTTCCCTACGGTGGGCTGCAGCAGGATTTACTTAAAATTTTGCAGGTATGTGAGCTTCAAAATATTGATGTCACAATATTTTGCATGGAATGGGAAGGAGAAAAACCTGAAGATGTAGAAGTAGTTATTTTACCGGGGCAGGGTTATACAAAAACGGCAAAGCGCGAGTCATTTGTAGAGGCCATGCTGGAAGAAACTCTCGATAAGTTTGATTTGGTCCTGGGATTTAACAAGATGCCTGGACTCGATTATTACTATGCAGCAGATTACTGCTTTGCCGAAAAAGCCAAGAATGAACGGTCATTTTTATATCGTTTGACGCCCAGAGCCAAGCAGTATATGGAATTTGAAGAAGCTGTGTTTGGCAAAGAACAGCAAACAGTCAGCCTCTTGTTGTCACCGCAACAACGCACAGAATTTGTAAGGCACTATCAGACAACCGATGATCGTTTAATTCTGTTACCACCAGGGATAAAAAAAGACAGGATGGCTGGGGCTGATGCGCCGGTAAAACGCCAACAGATGCGTCTTGAGCTATCTGTTGCTGCTGATGAATTGCTTTTACTGCAAATTGGTTCAGCTTTTAAAACCAAAGGCTTGAATCGTTCCTTATTAGCTTTTGCTTCGCTGCCGCAAGAGCTGAGGCAGCGTACCCGCTTTGTTGTTGTCGGTGAAGATGCGCCGGAAAAATATTTAAAAGAAGCAGAACAGTTAGGGCTAGGAAGGCGTTTCAGAATTATCAATGGCAGTACCCAGATTCCAGAATTACTGCAGGCGGCAGATTTATTAATACACCCTTCACTTAAAGAAAGCGCTGGCATGGTTATTCTTGAAGCCATCGTGGCAGGCTTGCCAGTATTGACCACCTCAAGTTGTGGTTACGCTTTTCACGTTGAGCAAGCTCAGGCAGGTATCGTTTGTCCTATGCCCTTTGAGCAGGAATATTTAAATAAACAACTTGAGTATATGTTGTTAAGCGATGAAAAAAGTATCTGGAAAGCCAACGGTATCGCTTATGGTCGGGAGCAGAATCTTTATTCAATGCCACAAACAGTTGTTAATCTTTTGATGCAGGCGGCACGGGTCCATTCGCAATAAATCTCAATGGTGCTCACAATAGAGACTGTAAATTTTCCATCACCTGTTTTGGCGTGATGGATTTCAGGCAGCGATTTTCATAAATGCAGCCGGTTTTGGTGCATTGCGCCGCGCAAGTCTCATTGCTTTTCAAAACAAGAGTATCCTTTGCCAGAGGGCGCCACAGTTCCACATCTGTAGGTCCGAATATCACGCAGCCTTTAACACCAAGCGCTGCAGCCAGGTGAAAAGGTCCGCTGTCGTTACCTACCATGGCTTTGACTTGGGTTAACAGACTGGCAAGTTCAAACAGTGAGAGCTGGTTACATAGATCAACGCAATTGATCGTGTTCGCAAAGCCTTTCAGGTTTTCAATGATGCTGTCATTGGCCAGCTGATCTGCGTTGCCGGCGCCAATCAATACCATTTTGTAGCCTCGTTCGCTGAGCAGTGAAATTAATTCAGCAAAATAAATGGCAGGCCACTTCTTGTAATCTTTGGCAGCACTGGCATGTGTTACGATCAAAGGTGCTTGCAAGTCTACCCCGAGCTTTGCAAATTTTTCTTTTAAGGAAGCGGAGAGGCTATTTATATTGAGTTTAAGGTAGGAACTCTGTGTAGCTTGCAGACCAAGTTTGTCAAAGACTTCTGCGAAGCCATACCAGCGGTGTTTATGTGAAGCATCCCGTTTTGCATAATTGATATCCAGCACATGATCATAACCGTGGCGGTTACGTTGAATATTGCTGCCCAATTTAAATTTTGCTCCTGATAGCTGGGTCAGACGGTGTGAAACGCTGTCTTCCTCAATATTAAACGCGATATCTGCTTTGAACTTTCGGATAGCGAAAAGGCATTTAAGATAAGAGGAGGCCTTGCTGAAAAAAGCAGACTGTTTTATTTGTTTACGGGGGTAGAACAGCAAAGTCTCTGCCGGAAAAGAATCCTGCAATAGTTCCTGATACGCAGCATCTATGACAAAGAGGCAGCGGATATTATTTTTTTGGCAGTGTTGAAGGAAGAGCTGAATAAGCCCACCGGCAATCATTAAGTTTCCCAGATAACGGGTGGGGTTTAACAAGACTATACGCTGGTAGTCTGTTGGAATGGCTTTGGCAGGAACTTTAGTCAAAGTCACAGGAATCCGGTTATTTCTCAGATAAGAATTCTACCTGAGTGAACTGACAAGTCCATGTATAATGGCATGAGCTTAAAAAAGGGGCCATAAATGGCAGAAAAACAGATGACAGAGCAGCAACTCATTCCAGTCAGTGTTTATGTCATTACCAAGAATGAAGAAGACAATATTGTTCGCTTGCTGGATAATCTTCAGAATTTTGCTGAAATCATTATTGTCGACAGCGGCAGTACAGATCGTACTATAGAGTTGGCTGATTCCTATTCAAATACCAAAACCAGTTTTAATCAGTGGCCGGGCTTCGGTGAACAAAAAGCACATGCCTTATCGCTATGCAGCTATCCCTGGGTGCTTAATCTGGATGCTGATGAAACACTCAGCGATGCTTTCATCAGGGAACTTGAACAATTTATTAAGCAGGATAAATTTATTGCTCTGCGCAGTACGAGAATACTGTTGCGCTGGGGGGGTCGGCCTCGCAGTTTTGGTAAAGATGAACACTTAATTCGCCTTTTCAAAAAAGACTGTGGCCACTATGACAGCAGGCAGGTACATGAAAGCATCAGCATTAACGGCGAGATAAAAGATTCTGATGTCGCGATATTGCACCATGAAAATCTGAGTTATTCACAGCGCATTGAAAAAACGGTGTTCTATGCAAAACTGAAAGCACAGGATAAATTCGATAAAGGTGACACGACCAATATACTGGTTGTACTGTTAATATTTCCGCTGGCTTTTATTCGTACTTATATATTCAAGGGGCATTTTCTGGATGGCTTTGGTGGTGTACTGACAAGCGTAAATGTTGCCTTTTACAACTATATGAAATATGCAAATCTTTGGGATATGAATAAAAGAGCCCGACGCAATTAACTAAAAAGACAATAATTTTGAAAACAACTGAGTAAAAGCGGGCACATCCTCAAGTTTTGCTGCTGTTGTATAATTTTCGATGAACCGGGTTCTCAGGTTCTGGGCGAGCTCAAGCTTATTCAGTAAAGTTTGAATATTTGTAAAGCGATCGGCATAACAGATAGATGTCGGAAAGGCTTTAATATCCTCAGGATTAGCAACAGAGAAATCATTATTTGCGTAATGAATTTTAGCTGGTTTTATTTCATTAAAGAAAAAACCTTGCTGATGAAAGTTGGCAAAAAAATCAGCGAGCTCATCCAGAGGCAACTCATCCCTGGAAATTTTACTTAAGGGTTCACCATCGAGAGGAAAGTAAGTTGCTGCAATAAAATCCGCCCCTTTTATTTTAAAAATATTATCAATCGTAATGGAATTGATGCCGCTCAGGCGAAGTAATCTGGCATTGCTATCAAAAAGCTGCATAGGTGGTTTTTCAAAAAACCGGGTACTGCTAAGCGGAAAAACCCTTAGCAAGGCGTTATTGTGCAATAGCCGGGTTAAATTTCTGACATGCTGTTCTTCGATGATCTTGGAGCCTTCCAGCATGGTGTTGAAATGTTCCTTACTGGCTTTTTTAACGGGCGTTCGAATAGCGATATAAGGGCTATCGGGCTTGCCACCGGTCTGCGTTTTGAAACGTTTATGTGTCCACATATATTGTGCCGGATATAAACGAATTACTTTTTCCAGCTGCTGGTTCATATAAGTAGCATCGGCAACATCATCGTCACCGGGATAATCTTCGGGGAAAGGATAAAACTCGACTTCGTATTTTTTAGCCTCATCATTCCTGTGGTGGCGCACCAATAAAATGGGAGAGTTGTTAAATCTGGTCAGGCGGTTGGCAGCCGTTATGGTTGCCGCAGGATGACCGAAGAAAGGGGCATAAACGGCATGATCTTCACCATAATCCTGATCCGGGGCATACCAGATAATGTTGTTTTTTTTCAGATGGCGGATAGTGCCTCTGATATCAAAGCGATCAAAAACGCCGTTGGTATTTTTTAAGCGGCCACGCAACATAAAGGCATCAAATAGTGCATTTTTATGTGGTCGGTAAGTCACTGCAAAAGGTATTTGCAGTGAAACCAGATTCGCGGAGAAATCCAGTGTTGTGTAATGTGCGCCCAATAAAACAACGCCTTTACCTTTAGCCAGAGCTGTATCAATAACTTCCCGGTTGAGAAAACGTAACATGTGCTGAAAATGTTTTGGATTTCTGAACCAGCCAACCAGTGTTTCAACCAGTCCTCTGCCATTTTCCATGAAGCAATCTTTTACCAGCTTATCCTGTTCGGCCTGATTTAATTCAGGAAAGCAAAGCCGGATATTGGTTGCGACAATATAGCGCCGTTCTTTAGCGATGAGATAAAGGGCCCTGCCTATGACCGATCCACAAAAGAGTCGTAAGCGACCAGGTAAAAAAGTAATCAGCGCCAGCAGCCCCAGGCCTAACCAGGTTGGCCAGTATTTTGGTGAGAGAAAAGCGCTTAATTCAGGTATGTTTTGCTGAGACACGGAACTGGCTTGTACAGAATTTCGCTCATTCTAGCAGAATCGGTATGGTATGATGCAGCTCTTTAAATGAAATTGGTGACAATACATATAGGCAAACGATGAAGCTTGATATTCCTCGCTTTGATGCAACACGAATTCTGGTTATCGGTGATGTCATGCTGGACAGATACTGGCATGGTGATACATCAAGGATTTCACCGGAAGCGCCTGTCCCGGTCGTAAAAATAACCAATAGTGAAGACAGCCCCGGTGGTGCTGCCAACGTGGCCTTAAACATCGCGGCACTCGGGGTGGCCTGTAATCTGACGGGTATCATCGGAGATGACGTTGCTGGACAATCTTTACAACAGGCACTGACAGCCGTCGGAATTGAATGCGACTTCCATCTTTCCAAAGCCAGCCCGACAATTACCAAGCTGCGGGTATTAAGTCATCATCAGCAATTAATCAGGCTGGATTTTGAAGAACAATTCTCTGAGGAAGATTCTGAACAGTTAACTAAGCCGATCAGCAAGTTATTAAAAAATGTCGATTTGGTTATTTTTTCTGATTACAAAAAGGGTTCTCTGCAGCAGATTAAAAATTTTATTCCCCAAATAAAGTCCGCCGGGATTCCAATACTGGTTGATCCAAAAGGAGAGGATTTTTCCAAATACAAAGGCGTGACTCTGTTAACCCCGAATCTGAGCGAGTTTGAAGCCGTTGTTGGCAAGTGTGCCAATGAAGGGGAACTGGTCAGTAAAGCACAGACCTTAATCAAGGAGCTGGAGCTGGAAGCTTTATTGGTAACACGTGGCGAACATGGTATGAGCCTGATTCGTCCGGATGACGTTGAATTGCATTTCCCAGCCAGAAGCCGGGATGTATTTGATGTGACCGGTGCGGGTGATACGGTAATTTCTGTATTGGCTGCTTCTCTGGGAGCAGGTAAAGCATTACCGGAAGCCGTGGCGCTGGCAAATATTGCGGCGGGTATTGCGGTATCAAAAGTGGGCACTGTCGCTGTAAGCGGACCGGAGCTGCGCCGTGAAATACAGAAAGATAATGATTCTGGTCGTGGGGTAATGACCCGGGAGCAACTGGTTCAGGTGGTGACAGACGCAAAAGCCAATGGTGAGAAGGTCGTCTTCACTAACGGTTGTTTTGATATTATTCACGCGGGTCATGTTGGCTACCTGCAGGAAGCCAAAGATCAGGGAGACCGTTTAATTGTTGCGCTCAATGACGATGCTTCAGTCACAAGACTTAAAGGTGCAGGCCGGCCGATTAACCCTATTGAACGTCGGATGGCCGTGGTTGCCGGACTGGAAGCCGTCGACTGGGTTGTCAGTTTTGATGAAGACACGCCCATTCCTTTACTGCAGACGCTGCAGCCTGATGTGTTAATTAAAGGTGGAGATTACGGCATTAGTGAAGTCGTGGGTGCGGATATTGTGCAGGCCTATGGCGGAGCAGTTAAGGTACTGGCCTTTCTGGATAATTGCTCGACGACAGGAATAGTCGAAAAAATTCAGAAAGAAAAAAATTAATCCTGCTGTGACAATAAATCTTTGGCAATTTTTACATTGCTTGCCAAATGCTCAGTATTAATTGTCCCTACAATCATGCTGCTGATGGCTGGTTGGGAAAAAATTAAAGCCAAACTCTCCTGTACCAGGTCCTCACCAGCTTTATCCACGTGTCCGCTCATTAACCCTTTTTTTACCAGAATGCCTTTATTGTGTTGTTGGGCGTAATCAACTACTGCCTGGTCCTGTTGTTCCAGGTTATAGGTTAGCATCACGATATCTGCCAGTTTGGCGGCGAGTAGGCCGCCTGTAATGGTTTTTGTAGACATGCCGAGCGCACGAATTAACCCGGACTCCTGCAGTTTTTTAAGGGTCTCAAGACAGTCGCTTTCGAGCAGTATTTTTTCATCCTCACCGTCCGAGTGAATCAGGACAATATCCAGATAATCCGTATTCAGGCGTTTAAGGCTACGCTCAACACTGAATTTAGTATGCTCCGCACTGAAGTCAAAATGGGATTTACCATTAACGAATTCTTCGCCAACTTTGGTTGAAATTATCCAGTCGGTACGCCCGGATAACAAAGCGCCAATACGCTCTTCACTGTTACCGTAAGCGGGTGCAGTATCAATAAAATTAATACCAAGCGCTTTAGCCTGAACCAGCAGGTCGAGTATGGCCGTGTCATCAGGGATAGTAAAAGTATCAGGATATTTTACGCCTTCATTGCGGCCAAATTTTACACTGCCTAAACCGAGTGCTGAAACCTCAATGCCAGTACTGCCTAGTGGACGCAAAAAGCTCATGGCATGGCATCCCAGGGAGGAGTCGCAATGCCGGGGAAGCTTAAGCGGCTTAATTCAGGGTTGTTATAGGCAGCGGGTTTAATATTTTTTTCATTAAATAAGGTCACAATCTGCTGACCTAACTCGGGCGCAAGTGTCAGCTTGCTTGGCCAGCATAGGGATATATTTTTAAACTGGTGAATGCTTGCAGTTTCCGGGCGCTTGCCGTTTTTGGTCAGGGCTTCAGCACGATTAATATAAAAGCTGGACCATTCTGCTTTTTTAAAGTCGCACCAGGGGAAAAGTTCGCTGATTTTTTGCTGAGCGATTTTAATTTGTTCCTGCTGGCTTCGTTGCGCACCGCTTTCGGCCAGTTCACCGCCTAAATACCAGACAGAACTGCCATCAGCACAGTGATGGGTGGTGATTGTCACTTCCGGTGTAGTGCTTAATTGATCAGCAACGCAGTGCACATAGATGGGGTCAGGGTGCTGATGTTTAACAAGGGTCATTTGCAAAGGTCGTAATTGCATTTGCATATCAGCAGGCAATTCTTTGTCAGGAATTAATTTTCTTAAAAAATCCTTGCTACCTTCACCGCTGCTAACGATCAGGTGCTTGGCTTTTATGGTGAAGGTTTCGTTATCATGTTCCATGCTCAGGCTTTTAAATTCACCAGCAGGATTTTTTTCCACAGACCACCATTTACGCTTGTCAAAAAATTTTATATCTGCTCGGTGTTTCTTGCTTAAACATGCCAGTAGAGAAGGCACATCCAATACAATATCTTTTAACTCATAGAGTGGACCTTTGATATGAGTCTGGAAAAAAGCCGGGTAATTTTTCTTAGCTACACTTGTTACTTTTCCTCTAAGTGCTTTACTGCCAAGAAAGGCATTGAAGCGAGAGCGTAAACTGCTTCGGGGCCACATGTAATAGTGTTCGGATAAAACAGCGGTACCGCGCAAATCAACATCGCCTTTGCCTGCCAAACAGTTCTTCCAATGTTCAGGCATTTCGGCAATAGCTTCGCTTGCTGTATTTAAATTACCGCTTAGCGCATATTTGATGCCACCATGAATCATGCCCTGAGATGCAATAGTTTGTCCGGCACCAAGCTTGTTTTGCTCCAGTAGCATGACATCATAACCTTCTGCACGCAGACGGTTTAACATCCAGAGGCCGGCAATTCCGCCGCCTATTATCAAAGCATCTTTTTCTATAACAATTGGCATTTGTAGTGAGCAGGTTTGCTTAATAAAACTGGTGCTTAGTATAGCAGTTAATTCAAGCGGCATGGACAAGGACAGGGGGCTTCCGTAATATCCTGTTTTGTGAATCGCACTTTATATACTATCATTTATTATCTGGCATCGCCGTTAATCTTTTTTCGGATGTGGTTGCGTTCCTTTAAAGATAAACGCTATCGTCAACGTTGGCCTGAACGTTTAGCTTATTATCCTGATCACAGTTTTAATCATGAACAACCGGGCATTGTCTTTCATGCGGTTTCAGTAGGTGAACTACATGCTGCCGTCCCTTTGATAAGGGCTTGTCAGCTTGCATTGCCGGATTGGACTTTCACTTTAACGACAACAACGGCTACCGGATCAGCCCGGGTAAAAGAAATTTTTGGTGATTCGGTACAGCATTGTTATCTGCCTTATGACTTTCCCGGAGCAGTACAGCGTTTTTTAAATGCTGTTAAACCCAGGCTGCTGGTCATCATGGAGACCGAGCTGTGGCCAAATTTATTGTTTTGCACTCAGCGATTTAACTGCAAACTTCTGCTGTTGAATGCACGGCTTTCAGAAAAGTCTTTTATAAACTATAAAAAATATCTCCGTTTAACTTCAGACATGCTGTCAGGCTTTGATGTTGTCGCTGCACAATTCGAGCAGGATGCAGACTATTTCCGTCAGTTGGGTTTGTCAGAAAAATCCTTGCAGGTCTGTGGCACGATGAAGTTCGATCAGGAAATAGATCAGGAACAGTTGCAAGCCGGTCTTGAATTGAAACGGGAATTACAGCGCCCGGTTCTGATTGCAGGCAGCACAAGGGCAGGTGAAGAAATCAAAGTTTTGAGTGCCTTCCGGACTTTGCTTAAATCAATACCGGACTTGCTGCTGGTTCTGGTGCCGCGGCATCCTGACCGGTTTACTGAAGCCGCTGAGCTGTTAAAGAGCCAGGGTTTTAACTTTGTACGCCGCAGCAGTGGAGAAAAAATTTCTGCGGATAAACAGGTATTACTTGGTGATAGCCTGGGGGAAATGCAACTTTATTATGCCGGTGCGGATATAGCCTTTGTTGGCGGTTCGCTGGTCAATACCGGGTGTCAAAATATTATTGAACCTGCTGCACTGGGTTTGCCAGTGATTACCGGGCCATCCTTATTTAATTTTCAAACAGTCAGCGAGCTCTTGCTTGCTGCTGGCGCAATGCAGGTTATCGCTAATGAAGAGGAATTAGCCAGGAAGGTACTGGAGTTATTTCAGAATAAAGAGCAGTGCCAAAAGATGGCTGAAGCCGCCAGAGCCGCGGTTCTGGGAAATCGCGGCGCGACGGAAAAACAACAACAGCTTATTCTACAAGCCACTCATTCAGATCAATAATATCCTGCGGGCTTAATAAGCCAGCAGCCTGTTTCAGATTTAAGGTGTTAATTACATAAGTGTAACGTGCATTGGCATAATCCCGCATGGTCTGAAACAGTAAACGCTGGGCGGTAACCACATCGACAATGTTTCTGGTGCCGGCCTCCAGTCCTGCTTGTGTTGCTTCCAGCTGACTTTGTGCAGAAATGACGGCCTGCTCTCTGGCAGCAATAGTCAGTACATCATTTTCAACATTGCGATAACTGTTACGTGCACTCTGGGTGCTGGTGCGCTGAGTGTTCAGTAAAGCCTCTTCGCTGGCATCCAGATTATAGAAAGCCTGTCGTTCCTGAGCCCGGTTAAGACCACCGGCAAAGATTGGGATGCTGAAGTTAAGCGTGACATTGGCGTTTTCATTGACAGCATCACCGCCAGCACCAGTGAGATTAAAGAAGTTGATACCGCCGGTTTCAGTCCAGTTATAGCCAGCCATAATATCCAGCGTAGGATACATTGCGGCTTTGGCAGCATCTGCTTCAAATTCCCTGGATTCCATCGTTAGGCGGGCCGCCCGTACATCCAGATTATTCTGATTGGCTGTCATTACCCATTCTTCCAAGGTGCTTGGCACCAAAGGCTCAATAGGAAAGTCTTCACTAAGGTCTGATACATCACTGTGCTGACGGCCGGTAATGGCTTCCAATGCTTCATAGCGCTGATTCAGGGTGTTTTGTTCTACGAGTAAATTCACCCGGGCCAGGTCATAGTTAGCCTGACTGTCATAGACATCGGTGATAGGCGCCAGTCCTACAGCAAAGCGTTCCTGTTGCTGTTCCAGAATTCGGGCACTGGCCTCCAGTTCAGCCTCAAAAGTTGCCAGATTGTCCTTACTGCGCAATACGTCAAAATACGCGCTGGCTACACGCTGGATCAATTCCTGTTCAGAACGGGCAAGATTGGTTGCAGCGGCTTCATCGGCCTTACGAATAGAGCGGTAAGAGTACCAGGCCTGAAAATTCAGCAGATTCTGTCGGATATTCAAGCCGTAACTTTTTGAATTAAAGCCATTGGCATAGGAGTAGGCTGGAAATGGAGAGCCTGGTGGTGCTGTTGACGGGCCCTGTGCCTGACGTGAGGTATTGGCTGTGAGGTTTACTTCAGGCAATAGCTGGGACAAACCTTGCGCGACATTGGTGTGGGTGGCATTAAACTCAGCACGCGCCTGGCGGATCTGTGGATCTCCGGCTACTGCGAGGTTGAAAATCTCAAGCAGATCATCCGCCCGCACCGGGGAGCTGATCAGGAACAGGCAAAGTGCTCCGATGCTAATTTTGTTAAGTGATTTAATTAAACGAAGGTTGGAGCTTGGCATTTTCATTATTTCTCCAGTGCTTGCATAAACGATTCAAGGGTTAATAAAAAATTTCAGAATTGGTTACGGTGCAGGTATCAGGGAATTTTACAAATTCCAGGCGAGTCCTTTTTATTATTTCCTGTGACAAATTATAGCTTGAAGCAGAATGCATTTCTTCTGCAAATGCTTTTTTAAACTTACTTTTTATCTGCGAGCGTACCTGTCTATCTGAAATTGGCAAATGTTTGTCCTTTTTATACCCTCTTATGCAAAGCAATAGCTGTGCCAATAAATAAAATTTATTAAATTCAGTAAGTTATATATAAGCGCTGGCGGTCTTGGTTTTGGGATCTGGTTTATTTCCCCATATAAAGGGGTATTACACAGATAAAGTCACTGTGATTATGGGAATGCTGAAAATAATCAGAGTAAGGCATAAACCTAATAGGATGTTTTCAATGGTTAAAAGTAACTTTTTCATTTGGCTAAATCCTCAAAAGTAGTAAATAAAAAACTTTGGATAGAGTTATTAGTTGCTTCTCAGTTGCTAAGACGTTCTTCTAGTGAAAATAGTTTGAATAACGTATGAGTGCGTGTTTCTGGTGAGTGTTGTAGTAGCTGACAAAGGAAGCTGATGGGCTTCAGGCTTGTTTAATACATCAGTTTTGGCTATGGTTTCAGGGCGGTTTTGCCGGTAATATGTCAGCATCCGAAAAAAGTTAGAAGGCAGCCTTGATAGGTAGAAGTAGATGAATTTAAAGAGGCCTTATTCCATAGATTTAAGCGCACAGATGGCAGTTTGTGACGCTAATTTCATTCGCATTCTTCAATTGTTACCGAATTTACAGCAAGGGCTTAAACGTGAGATTAGCTTTGCCACAGAGCTTGGCTTAAACACTAGTAGAATAAGTGGTGGGGTGAAAGGCCGAAATCAGTTTTTAACAACAATAGAAGTCATTGAAAGTTTCAAGTACACCAGCACGATTCGTATCGTTAATGCCTTTGAGCAGTTGGGTTCTGCTAAAGCTGAATATTATCAAGCACCTGAAATGCTGGTCAGAATGTACCATGATGCAAAGACCGCTGAGGTTATTTCCTATCAGCAAGCCCGATATTTTAGAGCCAGATATCCCTTGCCGAATAAGCATATGTATCAGGCGGATGAAAAAGAGCAGATAAATTTTTTCTTGGGTGAATGGCTGAGCTTTTGCCTAAGAGAAGGCTTGTGTTCCAATGTTTCTTTGGCGGAAAATCTACCAGCAAAGACTGCAGCTTGATGAGTAGCGACTTGAAATAAAAGTCTATTTGGATAAGAACTTGCCCAAGACAAAAAATACAGAATCTTATCGAGTCATTCAGATAACGGATCCTCATTTGTTCTCCGATAAAGCCATGGAGCTTGTTGGCATGAATTGCCAGGAAGGCCTGGAAGATGTCATTGAGCTGGTTAAAGAACATGAAGAAGAGCTTGACTGTATTCTGTGTACTGGCGATATCGCGCAGGATGCCAGTCGGGAAGCGTACAGTCGTTTTGCTTCGCATATAGAGGAACTGGGAGCGCCACATTTATGGATTCCTGGAAACCACGACATCATGGCCAGCATGGAGAAGGCGCTTAGTAAAAAGAAAGAAGTACTCCAAAAATCATTCAGATTTGGGAATTGGGGCATTATCATGCTCAATTCATGTGTTGAAGGGCACATTTATGGCATGTTGTCGGAACAGGAGTTGACCCATCTGAAGGTTGAGCTCGATACCATGCAAAGTGAAGACCGTTATATTCTAGTTGCCATTCATCACAACCCTGTGCCAGTTAATGCCGAGTGGCTACAAAATCACTCATTACAAAATACCGAGGACTTTTTCGACATCATCGATGCCTATCAAAAAATAAAAGCCGTTGTTTTTGGTCATATTCACCAGGATTTCAAGACATCAAGAAAAAAAGTGTTGATGCTGGGAGCGCCTTCCACCAGTATCCAGTTTCACCCGGAACATGACTACTTTTCGCTGGATAAAGAAAATCCTGGGTACAGGTGGCTGAGTTTGCATAGTGATGGTACGGTTGCTACAGGTGTGCGTCGTGTGGTTGGCAAGAAATATAAACTGGATGTTAGCAGCAAAGGCTATTGAAAAAGTTATTGAGATTACATTCGATTGATGAGTGATGATTTAAATCCAAGCACTCGCCTGATTTATCTTCACGGATTTCTTAGCTCTCCGGAATCACAAAAGGCCTTGTCTTTAGTTAATTATGCTCAAACTGAGCTGGATGACTTGATAAGCCAGGGTAAGCTTGAATTACTGGTTCCGGCATTGTCACCTAAGCCGGAGGAAGCTATTGATCAAATTGAAAAGCTGATTTCCGGTTCCACCAGAAAGGTGTTCATTGGTAGTTCTTTAGGAGGATTTTACAGTATTTACCTGGCTGAAAAATTTGCTTGCAAGGCCATACTGGTCAACCCTTTGGTTGCTTTGCAGGAGAGTCTGGCAGATAGTTTTCTTGGGCATCATACTAATTTATACACGGGCGAAGAGTTTGATCTTGAACTGTCAGATGCTGAATATCTGCTGACTCTGGAACAGGCGCATATTAAACAACAGGATAATTATTTATTGCTGCTGGAAACGGGCGATGAAGTGCTGGACTACAAACAGGCGCTGGATAAGTTTCCACAAGCAAAGCAGATAATAGTTCAGGGCGGTAATCACAGGTTTGAAAGTTTTGAAAAATATCTCCCTGAGATGATAGCGTTTGCGGAATTATAATTTTAAAAGACGACCCGGAATTATTTCCTTTTTCAGTCAAAAATAAACAGTATGAATAGCCATTAGTGGGAACAAGATGAGTAAACAGTATAACTCTGAGTCTATTGAAGTATTAAGTGGCCTTGATCCGGTACGACGGAGACCGGGCATGTATACCGATACCACGCGCCCAAACCATCTGATTCAGGAGGTGTTGGATAACAGTGTGGATGAAGCCCTGGCAGGACATGCCCGGGAAATTACTGTGACCCTGAATAAGGATGGCAGTATTGAAGTCAATGACGATGGCCGCGGCATGCCGGTTGATATCCATCCGGAAGAGAAAATTCCCGGCGTTGAATTAATCTTAAGCCGCTTACATGCCGGTGGTAAATTTTCCAACGAAAATTATAAATATTCAGGTGGTTTGCATGGTGTAGGGGTTTCTGTTGTTAATGCCTTGTCGACTTCACTAGAGGTATTTGTAAAGCGTGATGGCAAGGTTTATCACATGCTTTTTAAAAATGGCGATAAAGCCAGTGACTTAAAAGTGATTGACAGTGTTGGTCAGAGAAATACCGGCACAATAATTAAATTTTATCCCGACCCAAAATATTTTGATTCACCCAATGTTTCGATCAGCAAACTGATTCATCTGTTACGAGCCAAGGCGGTTTTATGCCCGGGACTGCGCATCGTCTTTGAAGATAACACTGTCAGCAAAGAAAAGTCTCAAAGCAATGAATGGTACTTTGAAGACGGGTTGGCCGATTATTTAAAACAGGCAACGACGGGTTTTGAAACGTTGCCTGCAGAACCTTTTACCGGCGCAATGGAAGGTAATGATGAAGCGGTTGACTGGGCAGTTCAATGGTTACCGGAAGGTGGTGAATTTATTACTGAGAGCTATGTAAACCTGATTCCAACAGCGCAGGGTGGCACTCATGTTAATGGTTTCCGCACAGGTTTGCTGGAAGCGATTCGCGAATTTTGTGAATTCAGAAACCTTATTCCCCGTGGATTAAAATTAAGTTCTGAAGATGTATGGGATAAGTGTAGCTATATCATTTCTGCAAAAATGCTGGATCCACAATTTTCTGGTCAGACCAAGGAAAAACTGTCATCCAGACAGTGTGCTGTTTTTATTTCCGGGGTTATCAAGGATAAATTAAGCCTTTGGCTAAATCAGCATACCAGTGAAGCTGAGCTTATTGCAGAGATGTGTATTCAAAATGCGCAAAGTCGATTAAAAGCCAGTAAAAAAGTTGTTCGCAAAAAAATTACACAAGGGCCAGCCTTGCCGGGGAAATTAGCTGATTGCGCAACCCAGGACGTGATGGCAGGGGAGTTGTTCTTGGTAGAAGGTGATTCAGCCGGAGGTTCAGCAAAACAGGCAAGGGATAGAGAAACGCAGGCAATTATGCCCTTGCGAGGCAAGATATTGAACACCTGGGAAATCGACTCCAGCGAGATTCTGGCATCACAGGAAGTACATGATATTGCAGTCGCCATAGGTGTGGATCCAGGATCAACAGATTTGACCGGATTACGTTATGGAAAAGTTTGTATATTGGCCGATGCGGACTCAGATGGTCTGCATATTGCTACTCTGTTATGCGCGTTGTTTGTGCAGCATTTCAGAGTACTGGTTGAAGCAGGTCATGTTTATGTCGCCATGCCGCCCTTGTATCGCATTGATATTGGTAAAGAAGTTTTTTATGCCCTGGATGATGATGAAAAACAGGGAATTCTTGACAGACTAGTGGCAGAGAAGAAGAAAGGTAAAGTAAATGTACAACGTTTCAAGGGACTGGGAGAAATGAACCCTTTACAGTTGCGCGAAACGACAATGGATAAAGATACCAGACGTCTGGTGCAGCTCAGCATTGATCAATCCGATAAAACCAAAGAAATGCTGGATATGCTGCTGGCAAAAAAACGCGCTGGGGATAGAAAGGATTGGCTTGAACTCAAAGGAAATCAGGCTAATTTTTAATAAGGCTGTATATCTGTAAATTTGAACCGTAATAAACATCGAGCAAGAGTCCAGTTATGACCGATATGATCACACTGAATGAAGAAGGCATGGAACAGGTTGCATTACGCAATTTTGTCGAACAGTCGTATTTGAATTATTCCATGTATGTCATTAATGACAGAGCCCTGCCGCATATTGGTGATGGTCTGAAACCGGTTCAGCGCCGGATTATCTACGCCATGTCAGAGCTGGGATTGAAAGCCAGTTCAAAATATAAGAAATCAGCACGCACTATTGGTGATGTAATTGGTAAGTTTCATCCACATGGCGATTCAGCCTGCTATGAGGCAATGGTACTTATGGCTCAGCCTTTTGCCTATCGCTACCCGATTGTAGATGGTCAGGGCAATTGGGGTTCAGCCGATGATCCGAAGTCGTTTGCGGCCATGCGCTACACCGAATCCCGTTTGCGTCATTATGCGGAAGTACTATTGGCTGAGCTTGGCCAGGATACGGTTGACTGGAAACTCAACTTTGATGGAGAGCTGGAAGAGCCGGTTATTCTGCCGGCACGTTTACCCAATGTCTTGTTAAATGGCGGAAGTGGTATTGCTGTTGGTATGGCGACAGATATTCCGCCACATAATCTGAGAGAAGTCGCCGATGCCTGTATCTTTATGTTGGATAATCCCAAAGCCAGCACTGCTGAATTATGCAAGATCATCCAGGGGCCGGATTTTCCGACTAATGCGGAAATTATTACACCTAAAGCAGATATTCAGGAGCTCTATGAGACAGGTAGGGGCATGGTGAAATGCCGTGCGGTCTACCATAAAGAAAATGCTGATATTGTAATCAGCGCACTGCCTTATCAGGTCTCTGGCGCTAAAGTGCTCGAACAAATAGCAGCCCAGATGCAGAAGAAAAAACTGCCCATGATTGTTGATTTGAGAGATGAATCCGATCATGAAAATCCCACGAGAATCGTGATCGAGCCTCGTTCAAACAGAGTCGACGTCGATGCAGTAATGGCGCATCTTTTTTCGACAACAGACCTGGAAAAAAACTACCGGGTGAATTTCAACATGATCGGTGTCGATGGTAGGCCTCAGGTAAAAACCCTGGATGTTTTGCTAAAAGAATGGCTGGCATTTCGAATTGCCACAGTTACCCGTCGGCTTAGATACAGGCTAGAAAAAATCAATGCCAGGATGCACATCCTGGATGCTTTATTAATCGCGTTTCTGAATATTGATGAAGTTATCGAAATTATTCGTACTGAAGACAAGCCCAAGGAAGTGCTGATTAAACGATTTAAATTAACTGATATTCAGGCAGAAGCTATTTTAGATTTAAAGCTGCGCAATTTAGCCAAACTGGAAGAAATTAAAATTAAAACTGAACAGTCAGAGTTGGCTGAAGAAAGAAAAGGCCTGGAGGAAACCTTAAACTCTAAAGCCAGATTAAAGACGCTGATTAAAAAAGAAATCAAAGAAGATGCAGAAGCTTTTGGCGATGAACGTCGCTCCAACCTTGTGGTGCGTGAAGAAGCACAGGCATTTAGTGAAACAGAATTAATCGGGTCAGAACCAGTAACGGTTGTAATTTCTGAAGCCGGCTGGGTGCGTGCAGCAAAAGGTCATGACCTTGATCCTGAGAGTCTGGCCTACAAGTCAGGTGATAAATTAAAGTTTGCCGCGAAAGGTAAAAGTAATCAAAGTGCAGTGTTTCTGGATTCAACAGGAAGGGCCTATACGATCCCTGCTCATACTTTGCCTTCAGCCCGCGGACAAGGTGAACCTCTGACGGGTCGTGTTAATCCACCATCCGGAGCTTCTTTTGAAGGCTTAATGATTGGCGAAATATCCAGCTATTATTTAGTAGCTAGCGACGCAGGGTATGGGTTTATTACTAAAATGGAGAATTTTCTCAGTAAAAACCGTTCAGGCAAAGCAGTGCTAAAAGTTCCCAAAGGAGGCAAAGTGTTAGCCCCGGCACCAATTGCTGATATCAAAGAGAGTGAAGTTGTCAGTATTAGCAATGAAGGCAGAATGCTTATGTTCAAGTTGAAAGACTTACCCGAACTGGCAAAAGGTAAAGGGAATAAAATTATTAATATTCCGTCTGCCAGAGTAGCTGAAAGAATAGAGTTTGTTGTTGCTATCGCTGTAATGACAGCTAACCAGCGCCTTTTTATCTATTCAGGTAAACGTCATATTAGTCTGGGAATGCAGGATCTTGAGCATTATCGAGGAGAGAGAGGCAGGCGCGGCAATAAATTACCCAGAGGGTTCCAAAAAGTCGATAAGGTTGAAGTGCAAGACTAAAAGCCTGCATTTTAGCTTAATTAAACGATAGTAAATTAATATCATACTGATATTAAATTTTTCATTTCTTTTATAAAAATTATATTAATTTTCAGTAAGTTAATCTATAAATAGCTTAATGAAATTTAAAATGCGTGATTTAATATCCATGTTGATTAAAAAAAGCAATAGTTTTTTGGTTGTCCTGTAGCTTTATTCTGAAAAAATCACTGTTTTGTGAGTGTTTTCTGATAAAGCTGAACGTAAATGCAAGCATGAAAGTTTGGAGGCTGCCATGCCATATTTTAGAAGTAACGCTGTTGAAAATCTGCCTGATGTCGGTGGTTTTGGCCCAAGGGTTAACCATCTTTATACAGCTTTTGAGCAGTCAGAAGA